>CAZPFB010000021.1:0-62642 GCA_964585735.1 uncultured Leptospiraceae bacterium | reverse complement strand
ACGGAAAGCGTGCTCCCGCATCCGCTGGCGCTCCCGACGTAGACGGAGCGAGCGACGCACGGCAGCCTCGCGGCGCAGGCGCATGCGGCGACGGTGCATGGACCAGGCGCGCGTGCGCGCCAGCTTCCCCCGAACGCGACCCTGCAGGCGCGCCAGGGTCCGGCGCAGCACCACCAGCAGCCTCCGGGCGGCCTCCCGCGCGAGAGCCCGATTGCGCCTGGAAATCCGCAGCTGTTCGTGAATGCTCCCCCTCATGCCCGCCCCTAAAAATTCCGTTGCCGCTCGACCCCTCGATTCGCCTCCTGGACGGGCCGATGGACTTAGCTTCGGACATTCGCGCCATCCAGCGCAACGATCCTGCCGCCCGTGGTCTGGAATTTCTGCTCTACCCCAGCTTCCACGCCATGGTCAGCCACCGGCTGATCTGCCACCCGCTCTATCGTATCGGCCTGCGGTTCCTCGCGCGCTTTTTTTCTCAGGTGACCCGCTGGTTGACGGGAATGGAAATCCACCCCGGAGCGCGCATCGCACCTGGGTTTTTTTGCGACCATGGAATGGCGGTCGTGATCGGGGAGACCGCCGTAATCGGCCGCGACTGTGTGCTCTTTCACGGGGTCACCCTGGGAGGCACGGGAAAACACCAGGACAAGCGACATCCCACGATCGGCAGCAACGTCTTCATCGGTACGCACGCCACGCTGCTCGGCCCCATCACGGTCGGAGACAACGCCCGCATCGGCGCGGAGACGGTGATCATCAACCGCGACGTTCCGGCGGATTGCACGGTTGTCGGGACACCCGGTCGCATCGTCAAGATCCGTGGCCGGAAGGTGCGGCCCCGCGCGCTGCCCGTCAGTCGCTATCGGCTGGAGGAGATCCGGCAAGAAAACGGGCGGTAAACACGGGGCATGCGCTCCGCGCGCGCCTATTTGCTTGACGGCCCCTTTTCCGCCTGCTTTTCTTGGGGACGATGCTGCGTTTTCAACGAGGCAGCGAGGATCTACCCAGCGGGAACCTGCTGGTTTACTGTCGGGTGAAGGGGCCGAATCCCTTCCACCCGGACGCGAGCATGATCCTTTCCAACGTGGTGGTCAGTTTCGTCTCCGCGCCCAACAACAGTTTCCCGGTCGTGATCTTTCCGCCGGGCCCTGTTTTCAGTCGGGACGAGTTTCAGCGCCTGCTCTCGCTCAACAAGACCTACGACGTAATCCGAATTCCGGATTTCGAGATCCCCGACGGAACCACCGAAGACGACTATGTCAAGCAGCGCCTCGAGCATCTCAACCAGTGCGTCCTGGAGTACGTCGAACTCTGCCGGCGTCACGTCGAAACCCTGCTGGAAAAGTCCGCTTCGGAAGAGGGGGAGGTCGTCGAGGTGGAGCTTCCTGAACCGGATGAGGCAGACGCGCTGCGCGTGCTGGAAGCCAACCTGATCCGTGCCGAGCGGGGAGAAGATATCCTCGAACAGGAGCTGACCTCGGCCCTGCGCGTGCTGCACACTCGGCCGGAGTACGACGTCGAACGCTTCGAAGCCGCCTTCCGAAGCCCGGACACCCTGCCCATCGCCAGGCTGTACGTGCAGAAGTACCAGGCAGTGAAAGCCGAGCAGTACGAGCAGGCAGCCGGCCTCAAGGCCCGCATCCAAGAGCTGGAAAGCCACGCCGGTTCATGAACAGCGCCTCCCTCAGAGGCGCTCACCGAATCTCCGGACACGCCACGCCGGACGGCACGGCGCGCTACGCCAAACGCATCGGCGCGCGCTACCCGGAGTTTTCTCCCGAGCTCGCGCTGCGCTGGCTGGACTCCACGCACTGGGCCGTCTCCCGATTGGCCTTCGGAACCTACCGCGTGGCCGCCGGCTTCGACGCACATTTCGACGCGCTGCGCGAGGCGCTGCTCACGGGCACAAACGTGATCGATACAGCGCACGTGTACGGCGATGGCGCCGCCGAACAGTTGGTAGGCAACGTCCTCGAGCAGATGCATGAAGCCGGTCGCCTGCGGCGCGACGAATTCGTGGTGATTGGCAAGGCTGGCTACATCCAGGGGACCGAACTCGATACGCTGCGTCGCGGGGACCTTCTGTTTCCCGAGGTGGAACTCGTGGACGCACAGCGCGCGCACTGCCTGCACCCGGAGTTCTTGAAAAGACAGATGGAAGAGTCCCTGCGGCGCATGCGGCTGGAGACCATGGACGTCTTTCTCCTGAACAACCCCGAGGAACAACTCCGGGCTGCACAGCGCCGCCACGAGAGCAGGCCCGCAGCCCTGGCCGCCCAGGAACGCAGGCTGTCGCGGGCGTTCGAATATCTGGAACGATGCTGTGACGACGGCCTCATTCAGGCCTACGGCGTGAGCTCGGGGCAATTCTTCACCGACTCGTTCGCCTCCATGCCTCTTCGTCCCTATCTGCGCCTTGCCGGGCCGCGGTTTCGAGCGGTGCAATTTCGCGGGAACCTGCTCGAAGACGACTTTCGGCGGAAGCGGCAGCTCCTCTGCGACCCGGCCGCCGAACGCGGATTGTGGCGAATCGCCGCGAGGCCCCTGAATGCCAATACGCCGGCCGGACTCCTGCGTCTGGCACGTCTTGCCGAACCGCCCCCTGATGACGGCGCGGGCACCATCGCTGAACTGAATCGGTTGCAGGCCGCGGTCGAGGAGACCGAACAGCTCATCCTCGAATCCTACAGCGATTCACACTTCGCCTTCGACACGCGGGCCCCCGCGGTTTCCGACGTCCTTCGCGTGAACCGCGACCGTTTCGTCAGCCTTTCGCACCTCGACCGCGCTCTACCCGATGCCAAAGCCCACGCTCAGCGCACGGTGAATCGCCTGGCGGCCATCAGCAGGAATCCACGCGCGCGATTCGCGCTCGAACAGTACACGCGCCGGTCCAACGCCTTGTTCTCCTGTTGGCGGAAGTACGCCGCCCTCCACCACCACCAGCGCATGGAGGCCCTGGAGGAGGAACTCGGCCGGCGCAGCGACCGGCTCGCCGAACGACCGCTGGCCGTTCAGGCCGTGCAGCTCCTTCTCGGAGATGCCTGCGTCGACACGGTGGTGGCCGGAATGAGACGACCGGTTTACGTGCAGATGCTCCGGGATGTCTACGCTTCCGACCCGCCGCTTGCCGACGAAGTGGGGCCGGGCTTTGCGGCCGCCAGGCGGTTCGCCGAAAATCTGGGGCTGTTTGCGGAGCAAAAGGGCGAAGGCGCCGCAGTCTGAAAAGAACTTGCCGGGATGGCCGTGGACGGGACCCTTTCCGCCGGAGGCGCCCGTGATCACTGAACAGAAGCTCAAAGTACTGGAACTCTACAACGCCGCCCTTGCGCTCTACAAACAGAAGCGCTGGCAGGACGCACTGGAAGCGTTCCGGAAAGTACTGGCGGTGGACGAACACGACGGGCCGGCCAAGCTGTACGTGGAGCGGTGCGAAGAGTATATCCAGCACCCGCCCGGCGCCGATTGGGATGGCGTCTTCGTCATGAAGACCAAGTAGACTCCGGCAGGCCCGGCAGAAAAATCGTCCTGAATGGCAAAGAAGAAGGAAAACCTGGTCACCCGCGTCACGGAAGAAGGCGCGGTGTCCACGGTGCTCGGCGCGGAAACCTCCTTTTCGGGCGTGCTGGAGTTCAAGCGCCCGCTCCAGATCAATGGGCACTTCGAAGGTGAGATCCGAACGCCTGGCATTCTTCTGATTGGCGAGGGCGCCGTCGTCAAAGCCAACATCGAAGCCGGAACCGTGGTTGTCGGGGGCGAGGTGACCGGCAATATAACCGCCTACAGCAAGTTGGAGATGCTCACCAGCGGGCGGGTGTACGGAAACATCAAGACGGCCAAACTTCAGATTGCCGACGGCGTCGTTTTCGATGGCAACTGCGAGATGATCGAACCTCAAAGAAGCCCGGCGAAAGCGGCCCAGTGACACCGCGCGGTTCGCTCCCAGGTCCACTCCGACGTCGGAAAAACGACACGGGATAGCTTCCCCATTCGATCGAGTTCCGTCCACTCGCGCAGGGCCTTCGTCCAGGCGTCCGTTTCGCCGGGCGGCAGGTAGTGCGCCCGCACTCCGCCGATCTCGCGCAAACAGCCCAGGTCTGAGGCGAGCGAGGGCGCACCGTGCGCGAGGGCTTCCAGCAGGGGCAGACCGAACCCTTCGTAGAGGGTGGGCATGCAGAAGAAGCGGCAGGCGCTGTAGAGCGCAGACAGGTCGGAGTCCGTGGCGCCTTCGATAATGTGCAGGCGACCGGTGGCCACCAGCGCGTTCAGCTTCCGAAAGAAGGCGGGGCTTTCCCAGCCGCGCCTTCCGGCGATCACGAGGTCGTAAGCTCCGTCCCCTTCTGCGGCAAGGTACGCCTCGAAGGCCGCGAGAAGGAGGCCGTAGTTCTTCCGCGGTTCGAGCGTGGATACCGAAAGGAAGAAGGGCCGCTTGGGGAGATCGGAGTACTCCCCCGATCGACGCGCAACGGCTTCGTAGCCCAGGTGAGCCACAGAGGCGCGTTCGGGTGGGAAACCAAAACGCGCGATCATGTCGTCCTGCGTCTGCTTCGAGATGGAGAGGATCCGGTCGGCGCGGCGAACGCTGTAGCCCTGGACCGCGCGCTGCTGCCAGCGGGCCAGCGGTCGCATGGCCTCCGGAAACTTGTACAGCACGAGGTCGTAGTAGGTCAGGACGACGGGCAGGTCCCGCGGCAACAGCGGCGGTATGACCTGCTGCGACCCCCAGAACAAATCGGGGGGGCTGCGCCGAAGGAGCAGCGGCAGCGTAAAGTTGAACCAGAGTCCGCCCAGGCGCGCGGTCCAGCCGCGACCGGTCTGCCACTCGACGTTCGGCATTTCGAGCAGGTACGCGAAATCATGGTGGGGGGCGGCGTGCGAATACAGCACAAACGAGAAGCGCTGCGACTCCGGGAAGAACTGGATGACCCGCGAGATGACCCGCGCAACTCCAGAAAGCGGCGCCGAAAGCGGCCGCGCATCGACAGCGACGCGCACCACCACCGATCAGTCGCGCTGACCCTTGGGCGGACGACCGCCTCCGGGCTTGGATCCCGAACCCCGGGGGGGTCTGGAGTGCTCCGCGCCTGTTTCGGATGCGGCGGACTCGGCTCCTGTCTGTTCGGACGCGGTTTCTTGGCCTGATGTCTGCCCGGAGGCGGAGCGATCCCGCCACGGCTTGTGCCCGGACCCAGGCCTGCGCTGGTGGCCACCTCCGGACGGACCAGGTCCCTTGAGGCGCGCGGGTCGGAGCGAGGTGACGGAGTGCTTGTACACCAGGGCCTGCGCCTTTTCGGTTTCCATGAAGATGGTGTAGGAATCGTGCGCGAGGATCTTTCCACGCATGGGAACGCCATTCTTGAGAAAGACCGTCAAACGCCGATCTCCCTCCATTGCATTCTCGATCACCTGGTCCTGGTTTCGATCCAACCGTCCGGCCATGACACGCCCCGGCCTATTCCCGTTCAGGAATGTTTTTTTTCCACCGTTAAATTCTCGCGCACGGACCACTGCCAGAACGCCTCCACCGCGGGCGCGGCCCCGGCCACCAGGCCGTAGCTCCGCGTCTTCGCCTGGTTGAAACGAAATTCCTTACCGGTCTTCAATTCCAGGGCGCTTCCGCCGCCCGCCAGGATGAGGGCTATCCCGCCGCAAATGTCCCATTCGTTTTTCGGCCTCAGGCTCACGCACAAGTCTTCCTCGTGAAGGGCGCAAAGCGCGAGTTTGCGCGCGATGCTCCCCGAGATCCGGGGCTTCCAGGGTGCAATCCGCCGATCCAGACCGTCCCGCTGCTCCGAACGGCTGAAGACCAGGCGCACGCGCCCCGGTTCGGTCTCGGCGGGCGGCGTGGCCGGCTTCTCCCCACCCGACAGCCGACCCTGTTCGTCGAAGCTGTGGACGGAGACTCCCCAGTCCACGGCGCCCACAGCCAGGCGCTTCTCGGCGGGCATGGCCACGCAGCCGGCGCGCGGCACACCGTCTATGGCCAGACCAACGGAGACGGCAAACTCCGGGATCCGCGAAACGAACTCGCGGGTGCCGTCGATCGGATCGACGATCCAGGCCGCTGATTTTGCAAGACGTCGCGTGTCGTCGGGTGTTTCTTCCGAAAGCCAGGCGGCCTCGGGCAGCAACCGACCGAGTTCCTCGAACAAGATCTGGTTGGCCAGCAGGTCGGCCGAGGTCAGCGGATCGTTCGGCTGCTTCTCGGAGACGGTGTAGCTCTGATCGTCGTAGACGCCCTTCACGGCCGCCGCAGCGCGCGCGACGGCCTGGGCCAAAGAGGGCAGGATTTTCTCTAGCTCGGAGGGGGTCAGGGCTGTTGCTTTTTGCCCGCGTCTTTGTCCGACTTATGCGCTTTGGTCAGGTCTTTTACCAGCAGCTTCTCGTACGAGGGTCCCTGAATGAAGAATTCGGGATCCTTGATGTAATCGAACCGCGCGATGATCAGCCGCTCGCCGGCTCGGAACCGAACGTAGTAGATGAGCGGGGAAGTCGGGTTGTCGTAGTTCCCCTCGAGGGATTCGGGGGTGAGGTTCTTGAGCAGGTCGGCCCGTTCGGCATAGAAGCGACGCGCGATCGAGTTGCGCATGGCCCGCAGAAGGTTCTCGGTCAGCGTTTTCTGTCGGAATTCCGCCGACCGCCGCCGCTTGAGGAGTTCCTCTTCCAGCCGGCGGAATTCCTTCATGATACCGCGGTCGGCCGTGCTGCTGGGTTGCTTCTCCTCTTTCTTGGCCTCGGTCTTTTCGGCGGGAGGAGCGTCCTGGGCACCGATGCCGGTGGCGGCCAGGCAAAGAGCCAAAGCCCACAGAAGTCCAAGGCGCTTGTTCATATGTCTCTCCCGACCCATCCCCAAAGGAAGTCCACTTTCAGCATCGGAGCGCCCCGGCCCGGGAATTAGGGCACGGCGCGCTTTTCCCGTCGACCCAGCGCAAGGAAGGCCCCGAAAAGGGCCCCGTAAAGCCTTTTTCAGCCGGAGAGCCGCCGCATGGGCGTATAGCGACCGAGGAACGTCTTGGATACATCCAATTCCTGGAAGTGCACGAAGAGCTTCTGCCCCGAGATTGTTTCCTCCACGGAGGTGACGATTCCGGTCCCGTACTTGCGGTGCTCGACGCGGTCTCCCCGGGAGTAACGTTCTGCGTTTTCGGTGACCGGGGCCCGTGGGGCGGACAGGCGCGCTGAGGCGCCCGCCGCCGGAAACGAAGCCTGGGGCCGATGGCTGTCGCGGGACAGTGCTTCCGGCGCAATCTCTTCGAGAAAGCGCGAGGGCCTGCGCGGCTGGAAGGTGCCAAAGATCCGGCGCGACCGGCAGGTCGAAAGGAACAGCTCTTCTTTGGCGCGCGTGATGCCCACGTACAACAACCGTCGTTCCTCATCCAAGTTGCCCTCTTCGATCGAGAACGAATGCGGAACGTAGCCTTCTTCGAGCCCCGTCAAAAAGACGACCGGGAATTCCAAGCCCTTGGCATTGTGGAGGGTCATGAGGTGCAGGCTCTCCCCTTCCGCGCGCGCCGCGCCCGCCTCCGTGTCGGACGTGAACAGCGCCAGCTTCTGGAGGTAGTCTTCCAGATTCGGTCGCGCGACGGCCGGCTCCCCCGCATTGCCGGCGGCCGCGCCATCTGCGTTGGCGCCTGCGCCAAAATCCGCGGTTGCGATTGCGCCCTCAGGGCCCGGCACGAACTGCTCTTCGTACTCGGCCACGGCGTCCACGAACTGACTGAGGTTGTCCAAACGCCCCTCGGCCTCTGCCGTATGTTCCCGTTTGAGCGCACCGAGCAACTCGGATCGCTCCAGGACATCCTCCACGATGCGTACGGGACTTTCTCCGGCTTCGTGCATCCGTCGCCATTCCCCGAAGAGCTTGCGCAACTTGACGAGCGCGCCCGCGGAACGCAGCCGCGGTATGCTGCCCGCTTCGGACAGAGCCTCCAAGAGCGGCAGGCCTCGCGCCAGCGCCAGAGCACGGATCTTCTCGAGGCCGCCCTCCCCCACGCCCCGGGCGGGCACATTGATGATCCGCTCCAGTGAAAGGGAATCCTCGGGGTTCACGATCACGGCGAGGTACGCCAGCAGGTCTTTGATCTCTTTGCGCTCGAAGAAGCGGAAGCTGCCGACGAGAATGAAGGGCAACCCCTCTTCGAGTAGCAACTGCTCGAACACCCGAGATTGTGCGTTGGTTCGGTAGAAGATGGCGAAATCCGCGCCGCTCCGGCCCTGCGAAAGGAGCGACCGGATCTTGGAGACTACGGCCCGCGTCTCTTCGTACTCGTTGTCGTAGAGCGTCAGCTTCGGAAGCTGGCCGCCCTCGCGGTTCGTGTAGATCGTCTTGGCCAGGCGCTTCTCGTTGTGGGCGATCACCGAGGAAGCAGCAAGGAGAATGGGCTTGGTGCTGCGGTAGTTTTCCTCCAGCTTCAGCACTCGGCAGCCGGGGTAGTCCTTCTCGAAATTCAGGATGTTCGACACGTCCGCGCCGCGCCACGAGTAGATGGATTGATCGTCGTCGCCGACGACCGTGACGTTTCTGTGATCTTGCGCAATCAGGCGACCGAGGCGGTACTGAGCAAAGTTCGTGTCCTGGTACTCATCGATGAGGAAATGTTTCCAGAGAGTCCGGTACTTTTCCAGAACCTCTTGGTTGCGTTCGAGGAGCCGCACGGACTCGTAGAGCAAATCGCCGAAATCCACGGCGTTGTTGGCGCGCAGGCGCCGCATGTACTCGCGGTAGATGCGGCTGATGTCTTCGGCGTAGAACCCCTCCGATACGTACTTCTCCGGCGAAATCAGGGAATCACGCGCGCGGTTGATGACGTCAGCCGCATAAGCAGGGCTCACCTGTTGCGCGTCGATCTTGAGGTCCTTGAGGATGGCTTTCAGCAGGGCCGTCTGCCCGGCCGCGTCGTAGATTGTGAAGTTGGACTTGAAACCTGCAGCCTGGGCGTTGCGCGTCAGGAGGTACAGACCGAGCGAGTGGAACGTGCGCACGAAGACATCGTGAGCCATTGGTCCGATCAGACGCTCCAGTCTGTGGCGCATCTCTTCGGCGGCTTTGTTGGTGAAGGTGACAGCGACAATGTTGTAGGGACGCACGCCCCGCACCCGGCACAGGTGCGCGATTCTGTGCGTGATCACGCGCGTCTTGCCGGACCCGGCCCCCGCCACGATGAGCAGCGGGCCGTCCGCATGCAGCACGGCCGCCTGCTGGGTGGGATTGAGACCCTCCAGGAGTTCTGCTTCGATGCGCTGGCGCAGTTCGCTCATGTTCGCACTCGGACCTCCAGACGATCCCTACCGAGCCGGTAGGAGGCCTCGGGCTCTCCCTTCGAGAAGAAATCAGGCACTCTGACGAAGGGGGCTTCGCTTCGCGCTTCGGTCGTGGTGGTCGGTCCGCGCAGCGTCCAGACGCGGTCGCCGGGGCGCAAGTCCGAACCGAGCGCGGCGTGCAAGCGCGCGCCGCCTTCGACGAGCACCTCGTTGCAGCCCAAGTCCGAAAGCAGGCGGCGCAGTTCCGCCGGGAAGGCCGGGTCAGCCAGCGACGGCAGACGCCAGGTACGCTGTCCCACGGGGGCGCCGCGCCTCTCGAAGGCGCTTCCTTCGAGCGCAACAAACACGCTCTTCTGTCCGGTCCTCGTTTCCAGCTCAGCATGGCGCTCGAAGAATTCGGTTTGTCTTTCGAAAGGACGGTCCAGGAGAAAGACCCGCAGAGGTTGATACGCCTGCTGTGTGCGCGCCAGTTCCAGCGCCTCGAAGCGATGAGCAAACCACAGATCGCACAGCAAATCCGAGCTGGACTCGTGACTCCACCCTTGTAGGTATGCCTCCTCCGGCACGCGCAGGTCGAGCGCGGGCCTATCCACGGCGACCGTGCCCGGACCTACGACGACAGCATCGAGTTTGGCGCGCAGCAGCATCCCGAAGGCAATCCCTTCCGGACCAGAAATGCGCATACGACCGCCACCGGGTGGACCGCCCATCCGCCCCGCAGAATCGACGGCAGCTTTCAGGTGGAGCCGCGGCCCGTCGCCTGAGCTGCGCCGCAGGAAGCCGTCCAGAAAAGCCCGCGCCAGAGCACGCACAGCCGGACTCTCTCGAACAGCGATCCCATGCTTCCGCAAAACATCAGTTCCCTCTAAGTTCAGCGTCGGATCGGCAACGCCGATGACCACCGTGTTCACGGTACCGTCGCTGAGGATTCGGTCCGTGCAGGGAGGCGTGCGACCGTGCCGACTGCACGGCTCCAGCGTGACGAAAAGGATACGGCCCCGGGCGTCCCGCTCCGAATCCCAGGCCTGCACGGCGCGCCCCGCCACTGCCGCATCGAGGGCCACGATCTCTGCGTGGCGTTGCCCGGCCGGTTCAGTGAAACCAACAAAGAGTCGAAGTTCGCGCCCGGACCTGTCGACGACCACGCAGGCGACGGGAGGGTTGGGTGCCGTCCGACCCATCCCCAGAGCGCAGGCCCGACCGAGGGCAGAACGCACGGCCGAACACACGTTTCGCTCCAAACTGGAGAAATGCAAATCAGCCCCCCGGCCGGCGCCCCCGACACTCAGGAACGGCGAGGCCCGCGCTCCTGAAACTCACAACCTCGCGCATCACGGCAACATAGCCCCGTGTCAGCCGAAGTTGTCGTCCCTTGGACCCTGGTGGCCGGTGCCGGGCGCCCACTTCCAAGACGCAAAGCCGAACCGATGCTCGGCTCCGCCCCGTCGCTCAATCGCGCAATCGCCCGATCACCGGATCCGAGACCACACTATCACACCGTCTGCTTGCGCCACTCTTGGTAAAACTGGACAAAGTGCGAGGCGATGAAGATGGACGAGTAGGTTCCGATGACGATTCCGAACGTAAGCACGAGCGCGAAGTCGTACAGGGACTCCGCTCCTCCGAAGAGCAGGGCCAGAACCGCGATCATGGTCAGAAGCGACGTGATGACCGTACGCGAAAGCGTTTGCGTGATGGACAGGTCCATGGTGGGCCGGATCACCGCAGGCGTGCGCTCGTCCATGTTCTCCCGGATCCGGTCGAAGATCACGATCGTGTCGTTGATCGAGTAGCCGATGATGGTCAGCACGGCGGCCACCACGGGAATGCTCGGTTCGATACGCATGGCGCCAATGAAACCAACCGTGAGGATGACGTCGTGAAGGAGCGCAAGCGAAGCGCCGAGGGCGTAGGGGAAGTCGAAACGCAACGAAAGATAAATCCCAATGATGACAATGACCCAGGTCAGACTGAAGAAAGCGACCTTGGCGAGATTGCCGCCGTACGAAGCAGAGATGGCCTCCCGAGAGACCACGCTTTCGCGGTTCACGGCGGGCATTTGCGAAAGCACCTTGTCCTCGATGAGATCGACGACTGTCTTCTTGCGCGCGCCCTCTGTTTTTGCAGAAGGAGCCTTGGCGTCGGCTCCCCCCAGCTTGGCATCCTTGGTACCAGGAGCCGTCTTGCCGGTGTCCCGCCCCTCCCGGACTCCCTCGGCAGCCCCGAGTTCCCGCTTCAGGCGGGCTTCAACCGCCGGCCCGAACTCCAAGTCGTACTTGTTCGACTTGAGGTTGGTGAGCCGCACCTGGACCTCTTCCGAGGCGAAGCCGGCCTTGCGGAGCGCGGCGTCCAACTCGGTCTTCCCGGAACCGGGCGGCATCAGGATGCTGATGCGGATCCCGCCGTCAAAGGTGATCGAATGGGCAAAGCCACCGTTCTTGAGGTACGTGTAAGCGAAGAGCGCGGTTCCAAGAACCAGGCTCAGCACCATGAACAGCCCCCTGTACTGAGAAAACCTCATACCGCATCCGGCTCCTTGATGCCATAGCCAATCGGAAGGCTGCGCATATTTACCAATCGCAACATCCAGTCGAAGACCAGGCGTGAAACGAACAGGGCCGTGAACATCGAACTGATCAGGCCGAAGAACAATGTGATGGAGAAACCTTTGATGGCCGAATCCCCGAACTCATCCCCAACCTTCCAGAGGATGACCGCGGCAATCAGCGTGGTCACGTTGGAGTCGAGAATCGTCCAGAAGGAGGAGCGAAACCCGCCTTCGATCGCGGTGCTGGCCAATTTGCCCGAGCTCAGCTCCTCTTTGATCTTCTCGTAGATGATGACGTTGGCGTCCACGGCCATACCCACCGTGAGGATCACGCCCGCGAATCCAGGCAGGGTGAGTGTGAACTCCAGCAGACTCAGGATGGCGGCAATGATGAGCACGTTGAGGAGCAGGGCCAGGTTGGCCACGAGCCCCGCCACCTTGTAGTAGCCGGCCATGAAGATGATGACCAGCACGAAACCGGCCACGATGCTGATGACGCCCGCCACAATGGACTCCTGTCCCAAACTCGGCCCGATGAACGAAACCGAAAGGAGTTCGAGCGGGAGTGGCAGCGCCCCTTCTCGGATGACCGCCGAAATCTCTTCGGCTTCTTTCTGATCGAATTCACCCGTGATGACGCCGTTTCCGCCTTCGATGGGCGTCTGGATCTGAGGGTCGGAGACCACGCGGTCTCCCCAAAGGATGGCCAACCGCTTCTTGGTATTCTCCCGCGTCACCTTTCCAAACGTGGCCGCGCCCGTGCCCGAAAGCACGAAGTTGATCTGATAGAAGCCGTTCTGCGGGTTGATGCTGGGCTCCGCATTGGTCATGTCGTCCCCGTCGAGCACCGGAGGTCCGAGGACTCGCCAATCCCGCGGCAGCGTCCGGCTCGTGCGCTTGGCACCCCGCCGCCAATGGAGAAAAATACGACCGTCTTCCGGTTTCAGCCCGGAGTCCCGCCGCACCCCTTCGATGATGTACTGGATTTCCAGCGGGTCCACGCGCCCCTGCCGGTGGAGTTCCATGATCCGGTCCATCTCCGCGCGATACTTGCCGTTCAAGAGCTCGGTCTTTTCGTCGTTGACGATCCGGTACTCGACCGTGACCGTTTTTCTCAGGTTCTGGAGCACGTCGGACGAATTGGTCACACCGGGCATGTCCACGCCAATGCTGTAGCTGTCCTCCTGAACCCGCACTTCCGGCTCGGACAGGTTCAGGTTGTTGAGACGTTTGTTGATGACGTTCTGAGCTTCGTTGAGGAGCTCGAGTTTGCGCGTGTCCCGGAGCGCCAGCGTCTCCTGGATGTTGTCCAGCTCCCGCTTGATATCGTTGCGCTCGGAGTCCGTGCGCGCGCTTTCGAGCTTCTTCTTCAATTCCGCAATGCGCGGTTCGTACTTTTCCTTGAGTCTCTGGAGGTACGACTCGTAGTCGGCGCGAAAGACGGCGCGTACGCCACCCTGAAGGTCCAGGCCCAAACGGATCTTGAGGTTCTTGAAACCCTGCTTCGTGCGAAAGCCCAGCGCCTTCTCAATCCAATGCGGCAACAGGGACGTCCGCAGTTCGTCGACGAGTTCGGGATTGGCCTGCGTCATTTCGTTGATGCGCGCGGCCGTGATGAACCGCCCCTGGAGAACGCACCGGTACTCTTTCGGGATTCGACCGGCGGCCTCGAAGCGACATTCCGTTCCCGGAAAGAACAACCGCAGACCATTTTCCCGGTCCATGGCAAAGTCCCGAATCACGGCCGCATCCACCGGCGACTTGATGACACGCCCGCCCTCGATGCGCGTGAATTCCTGCTTGAAGACGACCTGCAACTCCTGCGTCAGGAAGTTCGGCGCGAACAAAAGCGCGCAAACCAGAACGATGAAGGCAACCAGTGCTGTTCGCGAAAGCAGGTTTGTCATGAATGATTCCGATGGAGATGGATTCGCCCTGAAACAGACGGTCACGGATAGCGACTGCGACCCATCCTCAGACGGTACAGTCCGAAGATGACGACCAGGGCGGCAAGTACAATCACGTTTATGAGAGTCCTATCAGAACCCAGGCGATCGGCGATGCGCGACCAGAGTCCCGGGGCATCCGGTTCTTCCTTGGCCGGCTGTGGTGTCACGACCGGCCGGGGCGCTTCGTCACCTCGGTGGAGGTAACGCACCGACTCGGTCTGCGGAAAACCGGGCAGCAGGCGATCGTCCGTGGGCGGGAAGCGGTCCGCCAGTCCCTGACGCACGTCTTCGGGAAGTGGGGCGCCCGTCTCGTCAGCGGGCGGCGGGCCCTTGCGTTCTGCTTTGGCAGGCTTCTCCCGTTTGCCCTTGCGCCCCGCCTCTTTCTTGGGGCGAACTTCCGGCTCCGGTTCGGGTTCTGGCTCCGGCTGCGGCTCGCGTTTGGGTTCAGGCTCGCGCTTGGGTTCGGGTTCGGGTTCCGGGTCGGGCTCGCGCTTGGGAGCGGGCGCTTTCTTGGACTCCTCGGTTTTGGGAGTCTCCGGAGGCGATTCTGGCTCGGGCCACGCGGAAGTGGAAGCGGCAAGCGCGAACACGAACGCGAGGGCGGCCACCAGAGGCCGGAATAAAACGAACGTTCGCGCGCGGGCCATCGATCAGGATTTCTTGGCCGGAGTGGGAGCGGGCCGCGCCTCGGTGTTCCCGCGAATGTCGGCGATTGCCGAACGAAGAAACTCGATTCGGGTATTGTCCCCGACGTTGACAATCACCGTTTCGTCCTTCACGGTCTGCACGGTTCCGATCATGCCGCTCGAGGTAACCACGCGGTCGCCCTTGCCGAGCTTGGAGAGGAGTTCTTTCTTGCGCTTCTCTTCTTTCCGTTGCGGGCGAATGACCAAGAAGTACATGCCCACGAACACCGCTGCAAACATGAGTCCCGTCGTCCACATGCTGCCCATGGGGCTTTCGGACTTGCCCGCTGGCGCGGTGGGCGTTCCGCCCGGTGCCGGCTGCACCGTCACGGGGGCCGGCGCAGGTTGCTGCTGAGCCAGGTATTGCAGCAGGTTGGGTTCCATTCGGGCACTTCCCTGGATTCGGGCTTTCCGAGCAACCCTTTTACGGCGTACCGGCGGCCACGCTGGTTTCGCGAGTCAATGACCGACGGAAACGACGTCCGAACCGCTGCCTTCGTACAGGAAGTTCTTCCACCGAGACACGAGTCCCGCCGCACCACCACCCCGGAGGGCTTCCAGGCAGGCTTCGCCGGCTTCCTTGAGGCCCCTTCCGGTCGTCATCGAGTACAGCAGACCCGCGTTCATGGCGATGACCTGGTTCTCGGTTTCGCTGCCACGACCGGCAAGGATGGCCAGGGAACGCTCCCTGGCCGCGTCCGCGTCGGAAACCTTGAGACCTGAGAGCGAAGAGCGTTGGAAGCCGAAGTCTTCCGGCTGGACCGTCCCCGTACCAACGACTGCGCCGTTTTCCACGCGAGCAAAGTACGTTTCGGCAGCGATCGAACATTCGTCCAAACCGTCCGCCGAGTGCACGACGTAGGCGCCCACGCGACCAAGCCCGGCCAGGGCCTGCGCAATCGGCTCGATAAACTTGCGATCGAAGACACCGAGAACCTGGTGTGTGATCGGAGCGGGATTGGTGAGCGGCCCGAGCAGATTGAAAACGGTGCGTACGCCCATGGCCTTGCGCACGGGTGCGGCGTGCTTCATGGCCGGGTGCCATTTCTGAGCAAACAAGAAGCAAACCCCCACGCTCTCCAGGCAGCGCGCCACCTGATCCGGCTCCAGGTCCAGGCGCACGCCCAACTGTTCGAGCAGATCGGCGGAACCGGACTTGCTCGAAACGGCCCGATTCCCGTGTTTGGCCACCTTCACGCCCATGGAAGCGAGGAGCAGCGCGGCAATGGTCGATATGTTAAGTGTTCCCTGAGAATCCCCGCCCGTCCCGCAAGTGTCGGCCAGCACCGGATACTCGGCTCCGGGCCAGGGCAGGGCTGCTTTGCGCATGCTGCGCGCGAAGGATTGGATCTCCTGGCCGGTTTCCCCTTTCACGGCCTGCGCTGCGAGAAGTGCGGCGGTACCGATGTCCCCGGCTTCTCCCAACATGATGGCCGTCATGGCCTGACGCGCCTCTTCCGCCGAAAGGTCTCCGCCCGAGATGAGCTTCTTGAGAGCCTGCTGGATCATGACGCATCGCCGGAGCGCGGAAGGCGACGGTCAATCGTTTTTGACGCGCAGCGACCGCGTGGGTCCGGCCCTGCCGAGCGGCAGCACCGGCGGCCACAACAGGGAGATGTTCGTGAACAAATAGCGCAGCCCGGAGATGACGGTCACGATCGTAGTCAGGAGCATGAGGAAATAGGGAACGAACGAAGCAAGACCCGAAGCGACGGTGCGGTACTCACCGCGCACGAACTTCTGAAGATTGCGCGAAGCCAGGACGTTCGGTCCGATACCCTCTTCCAGGCTCGCCACCCGGTATTCTTCGTTGATGCGACGCATGTCGCGGTAGGAAACGAAAAAGAGACTCAGGAGAATCGAGATGATGGCAAACATCTGAAACGAAGTCTTGATCTTCGCAAAGCGCGAAGTGCGCATGCTCATGCCCTTCTGGATGGCCAGGTAGCGCAGCACGGTGATCAGCATGTCACGGCCTATGATGCACAACACCATCCAAACACGCACCTGATGGGTCACGAACAGAAACGTGATGAACGCGCCCAGAACGAGCATCTTGTCGGCCAACGGGTCCAAGAACTTGCCCAACTCGGTCTCCTGCTTCCACTTGCGCGCGAGGTAGCCGTCGATCAGGTCGGTAATGGAGGCCAGGCCGAAGAGCACAAAGGCCAGAAACCGAAACAGTTGCGAACCTTCGAGCAGGAAGTAGATGAAGAACGGAACCGAAACGACCCTCAGAATCGTCAGGAAGTTGGGGAGGTTGAGGGTCACACGCTTTCCCGGAGGGCCGTCGGAACGGCGGTCATGTCATACTCGAAGAAGCCGGAAATTCTGACACGCAGAATATCGCCGACGCGGGCGTGGGCGTCCTCGATGTACACGACCTCGTCCACCTCGGGGGCGTCCTGAGGGCGCCGACCGACCGTTCGTTCTCCCACTTCCTCGATCAGGCAGTCGAACACGCGACCGACACGACGGCGGTGGATATCCCGGAGCAACTCCAGATGGCGCTCCCGTACGCGATTCACCCGCTCGGTCGCCACAGCAGGGCTGACGGCTCCGGACAGAAGGCTGCCCGCTGTTCCCTCCTCCGGCGAATAGGGGAAGAGCGCCAGTTTCTCGGGCCGCACCTCGTCCAAGAAGTCGAGCACGTCCTCAACGTCCTCTTCTTCCTCGCCAGGGAAGCCCAGAAGCAGTGTGGTGCGAACCTCGGCCTGCGGCCAGACCTCGCGGGCGAGCGCAAAGAGATCGCGGAAGAACTCACGCGAACCGGCCCGTCGCATCGCTTTGAGAACGCGCGCGCTGGTATGCTGGATGGGTGACTCGAAGTACGGGACCAATCTGGGGAGCGTGCGCACAGCGATCCCGCGCAGCAGCTTTTCGGTGCGCACGTCCGGGTACAGATAGAGCAGTCGAATCCAGGCCAGGTCTTCGACTTCGTGCAGGCCTTCGATCAGGTCCAGCAGCGCGTGCGGGCGACCGCCACCAAAAGCGTTGCTGTCCTGGCTGACCAGACACACTTCCCGCACACCCTGCGCGGCCAGCCCGCGCGCCTCGGCGATGATGTCGGCGGCCGGTCGCTCGCGAAAGGGCCCGCGAAAGGAAGGAATGGCGCAAAACGCGCAGGTGCGATCGCACCCGTCCGATATCTTGATGGGCGCCGACACACCACGCGTTGATGGCGCGGGCGCGGCTCGGGGGGCCGTGGAGAGGGAGCGAGCCCAGACCTTCTCGAAGGCCGAGCCCACGAGTTCGCCGGCCTTCTCGTAGCGGCCGGTGCCGAACGCAAAGTCGACCTCGGGCATTTCGGCCGCGACCTCCGCGCGGTAGCGTTCGGCAAAGCAGCCCGCCAGCACCAGCTTCTGACCCGGCCGGCTTTCTTTCACGGCCGCAGCTTCGAAGACCGTTTCGATCGTTTCGAGTCGCGCTTCCTCTACGAAGGCGCACGAGTTGATGAGGTGAACGTCAGCCTGCTCGGCAGAGGCGACCTGAGAATAGCCCCGGGCGCGCAGGCTGTCTTCCATGGCGCGCGTGTCCGCCTGGTTCTTCGGACAACCGAGCGTGGTGATGTAGAAGGTCCGGGACATGCTTCATCCCGTGCGCGCGCCTCAGCGCGCGACTTCGCGGGTGACGTCAATCGTGGAGCGGGCCGGGTCCAGCGGATCGGGAATTCGCCGGTACACGAACTTCACGATCTTGCCCGTGGGTCCGGCCGTCTCGAAGGAGCCGCCGCGACCAATCCGAACTCCGCCGCCGTTACCGATCTTGATCTCGAGGCGTTCGCGCGCTTCGAGGATCCGCGTTTCTCCGGAGGGCACCGTGTCGGCGTGCGTTCGGCCGTCGTCGACCCACTGGATGTAGGACTCCTCGGTGAACTGGAGCGTCACGCGGATCTGGTTCTCAGTCGGCGTGGCCGCCTCGTCGTACGCAATCTGAACCCGGGCGCTGTCGTCCGTCAGGACGAGCGGGGTGACGTAGATGATCTGGTTGAGTCCTTTGACGCTCCGACCACCCGGTCCGAAACGCGCCGCTTCCTGTTCGGTCACCTCCACGGTGACATCCTCGACTTCGTTGATGCGCAGGGCGATCACGGCCACCCGTTTGCCTTCCGGCGCCGGACGCACCCGGCTCAGGCAGACGCGAAAAGCGGCCTCATCCATCCGGAAGCTCAACGCGTTTTGCATGCTCAGCGTTTGCACCTGCGGCGGAAGACCGCGACGGATGGGCACGATGGCGGCAGAGGTACGGTCCGAGCAGGCGCCCTGCTGCGTGGCCGCGCTTCCGCCGCCGAAACGGGGCAGCTGAATCACTCCGAAAGCGAACATGAGGATGATGCCCAGAAGCACGAGCCCCGCGCCCGCGGCAAACAGGACGTTGCGGTCAATGGTCGGCAGCGCCGTCGTGGGCCGGGTGAGCTCTCGGAGAGGAGTCTGGCTCTGGTCGATCTGGAGGCCGCGGTAGAGGTTGAGCAGATGATCGACGTCCAACTGGAGGTATTCGGCGTAGCTGCGCAGGAAGCCGAGGGCATAGGTTTCTCCCGGGAACACGGAGTAGTCTTCGTTCTCCAGGGCGTGGATGTAGCGCGGGATCATGTTCGTTTCCCGGGCCACGTCCCGCACGGCCAGCTTGCGGCCTTCGCGCGCCTCTTTGAGTATGGTGCCCAGCCGCTTTGAAAGAACCATGGTTTCTGTTTGCACTGTTGTTCCGTTGCGCGAACGCATCTCATTCGTTCACGAGGGGATTGTCCACGACACGCGCGCTGCCCGGATCGAACTGGAAGAGTTTCCCGTCCAGACTCACGTCCATGCGAATGTCTGAAAGCCGAATCTGGGACTGCTTGCCCTGCCCGTCGTCAGCGTCGGCGCGCACGATGAGAAAGGTCTTCGGATCGACGTGCAGCTTCATGCGCTCGAACCCGCCGATCTTCTCGCGCTGTTCCAGGTCCAGGACGAAGACCGAACGGCCATCTTCGGTGCGGGGCTGCTGCGTGCCATCGAAGCGATAGTGATACTTACGAAAGAGCCGCGAAAGACCCGGGCCCGGTACGACGGCAAACACCGGTCTTTTGCTTTCGTCCACGGTCTTGAGGGTGAGGTCCTGCTTGCCCGCGGCGTTGATGGAGCGGATGTAGACCCAAAGGATCTTCCCGTCCGAAACCATGAGGTTTCCTGCCGGTTGCGTAAAGGCGAACCGGACCTTGCCCGGCTTCTGATAATAGAGCGTCCCGGTCAGATTCCGGACGCTGCGACCCTCGGCCGTGCGAATGGAAAACTGGGCGGTGTAGGTCTTGGCCGCCTCGAACTTGTCCATGACCTTCTTGGCCACTTCCGCGTGCGAGTTCCAATTGTGATCCGGGGCGGCCAGCAGGCCGAAACCCGCCGGGAGGAGCGCGAGGGCCCCAAATCTCACGAATATTCTTATGTATGGACCGGCGGCCATCCAGTACCGCACCGCCGCGGAAAGGAGCATGGTCAAGCCCTTTTTAGGACCTCACGCGGTCGGGTGCCGATGGCCGGTCCCAGGTAGCCGCGCTCCTCCATCATTTCGATCAGGCGGGCCGCGCGGTTGTAGCCGATGCGCAGGCGACGCTGGATGTAGGACGTGCTGGTCTTGCCCGTTTCGAGCACGACCTGCCAGGCTTCGTTGAACAGGTCCTCGTCAGCGTCACCGTCGAAGAGGTCCCCTTCCCGGGCCGCATCGGATTCGCCTGGAAGTTCCACATAGTTTGGTTCTCCAAAGCGACGCGCTTCGGCCACGATGCGTTCGATCTCGTCTTCGGTGATGAGCAGGGCCTGGACCCGCCGCAACCCGGACGCGCTCGGAGACTTGTAGAGCATGTCCCCCCGTCCGACGAGCGTCTCGGCCCCGTTCGCATCGAGGATGGTACGGCTGTCCGTGCGCTGCGCCACCTGGAAGGCGATTCGTGCCGGGCAGTTGGCCTTGATGAGCGCGGTGATCACGTCGACCGAGGGGCGTTGCGTGGCCATGATCACGTGAATCCCGACGGCCCGTGCCTTTTGGGTGAGCCGAATGATCGAGTCTTCCACGTCCTTGGCGGCCACCATCATGAGGTCCGACAACTCGTCTATCAGCACCACCAGATACGGCAGTTTGTCTCGCTGGCCGCGCTCTGCCGCGCGTTCGTTGTAACCACGGATGTCACGACAGCGAAGGCTCGAAAGCATGGCGTAGCGGCGCTCCATCTCCTGCACCGCCCAGGCCAGGGCGCGGCTGGCGGTCTGGACATCGGTGATCACGGGCATCAGCAAGTGCGGGATGCCTTCGAACAGCGTGAGCTCGACCATCTTCGGGTCGATCATGATGAAGCGCACGTCTTCGGGGGACCTCGTGTACAGCAGGGAGGCGATCACCGTGTTCATGTAGACGCTCTTGCCCGAACCGGTGGCGCCCGCCATGAGCAGGTGCGGCAGGGTCGTCAGGTCCACGTACTGATTGTTTCCCGCAATATCCTTGCCGAGGACAATGGTCAGCTCGCGCCGTCCGCCGAAGAACGTTTCGTCGCGCCGGATCACATCACCCAGCACAACCGTCTCGCGACTCTGGTTGGGGATCTCTATGCCAATCGTCGAACGACCCGGCAGCGGGGCGAGGATGCGCACAGAAGCCGCCTCCAGGTTCATCTTGATCTCGTCGCTGATGCCCAGGATGCGCGAAACTTTCACGCCCGGTTCGAGCTTGATCTCGAAGAGCGTCACGATCGGTCCGCGTTGCTCCCGGACCACCTTTCCCTGGATCCCGTAGTCATGCAGCACCTGCTCGAGGCGACGGCGCGTCAGTTCCACTTCGGCGCGATGGTCGGCGCGCACGCTCGGATGGGAGGCGTTCAGGATTTCGGTGGGGATCCGGTACGGGCGACGTCGCAGCGTAAGGGGCGGCACGCCGCTCTCGGGAACGACCGCGCTCCGTGCCTCGGAGGGGGCCGCCTGATGAAGCGAAACCTGGCGCGCGCGCTCCACACTTTCACTCAGGGAAGCGGCGGTGTCGCGCGCCTGTTCCGCCGCCTGGGGCATCGCCTCGATTTCCGGTAGTTCCTCTTCACCGATCTCGGTTTCGGCAAGGCCTTCGGTGGAGAGGTCTCCTTGGAGGCCGACGGATTCTCGGCTCGTGTCGAGGGCGGCGGCCATCTCCAATTCCTCCGGCTCCATGTCGCCATCGAAAGCCTCTTCACTCAGAAATGGTTCGGCCGGCGCAGACAGCGCGGCGGCTTCCGGCAGCCCCAACGTCGGCCTGCGAAGGCCGGCGGCGCTTGCGGGTGCGCCCGGCCTGCCCTTCCCTCCAGCCGATTCTGAGTGAACTCGAATCTGGATGGGCCGCAGCAGGGGTCCGCCGTCGCGCAGCGAAGCGCGAGCGGGTGTTGGCTCCGTTTGGACGGAACCGCTGCCTCCAGGCAAAGCCGCGTGTGCCGCAAAGCGCGTGGCGCTCGGTGTGAGTACGGCGTGCGAACGTCGCAGCAGATAGCGACGGCCGTCCGGTGAAAACGCGCCACCGAGGACCGTCGCGCCGGGCTCTTCGCCCGCAGTCTCATCGGCCGATGCAGGAGGCTGTGCCCGCTGCCCCAACTCGCGCAGCATGGACAAAAGCGAAGCGCTGCGCGACATGCCTTCGAGGGGTTTGGCAAAGGAAGACCGGGAACTCGCGGCAGCTTCGACCGGCGGCGCGGCCTCCGGTGGCGGGGTCAGGGATTGCGCGTCACGAGGACCGGGCAGGTCCACGCGCGAAAACCAGGGCCGTGTCTCGGCGCTCGCTCGTTCGACGAGCGGTGGCAGACCATCGTGCGCAGCGGAGGCAGCACCGGCAGGCGCAGCGGCAGACACGGCCACCCCGCCGGCAAGAACGGCTGCTCCGCCCGCCAGAGCGGCTGCTCCGGCGCCCACCACCGCCGGGTGTTCGGTTGCGGGCCGTTCCACGGCCGCGGGACTTTGCCCGGTCGGGGCCTGCGGCGGCCTCGGGCGACGGACCACGAGCGTCTGGCGTTCGAAGAGATCGCGGATACGGTGCAGGAACTCCGTCGCCGGAAGTCGCGTGGCCAGCAGAGCGCCGGTACCCAAACCGCCCAGGGATAGGATGAGCGCGCCGTAGAAACCAAAGGAAGTCTCGAGGGCGTGTCCGAAACGCCGACCGATGACGCCACCACCGCTGGCAAAGTTTTCTTCCCGCACTCCCTGAAGGAGGTAGAAGGCGACGGAGAGCGCAATGAGCAAAACGAGGGCCGCCACTGCGCGCAGGACCGGCTCTTCGATACACCCCCGCTTGAGAAACAGGATGCCAATCACCATCAGGTACGGCCCGAGCGCATAGGCTGCGTTACCGAAAGCCGAGAGCAGGGTCCGCGCGCTGTGATGACCGAAGGCACCCACGATGTTTTGAATCGCCTGCCCTTTGGCCTGCTCTTGAAAGGAGAAGACCGCAAGGAAGGCGAGTAGTCCGACCAGAATCAGGACGGTAGAAACCACCTCAGTCAGGAACGACTTGCGGACGAGTTCGGTTTGCGGCGCTGTTGTTTCGGTCGTGGGGGCCATAGGCATGGCAGGCCCTCGGGACCTGGGCCTGTACCCGTCCTATCGGCGGATCGGCCGCCCGACGGGTCTATTTTCCTGGGAAGCGGGGCTCCGTCGCCTGGACTGTGAAGTGGAACACATGCACCGCACTCTTTTCGGCCGCGTCGTCTGGAACGACAAGGGCGAAAAAGCCCGGCTCGAAGCGTGCCGCGAGCTGTGGCAGTGGATGCAGGCGAACCTGGACCTCAGGAAGGCGGGCGACGCTTACTTCGAGCCGGACTTCACGTTCGACATCCAAAAGTTGCGCGCCGACGTGACGTTGGCTTTCCGATACGTGGGCAACCGCTTCTCGGAGCCGACTCCCATCACGGTGGCCGAAGTGGAGACGAAGATTCGGGAATGGTTCGACGATCAGTTTCGCGACCGACATCCCGGAACCAAGCTGCAGATTGGAGGCCAAGACTTGGGTGGGAGGACCGAGCGAGTCGCTGAAATCACGGATTTCCCGTTCGAGTATCACATCGCCATCGCCTTTGCCCTCAAAAGCGACGGCCCGGAGGTGCCGCTGGACCGGTCACCGGGACCGTACTACCTGGCCAAAACGTGGCGCTTTCAGCTGACCGGAGAGCGCATGCCGGGCATCGAGGAGTACTTCGGCGATATCGTCATCGATCCGCTGGAGCTGTCCGACCTGGGCTACGAGAAGACCGAGGCGGCCTCATGAGCAACATGGACGACGAGAAGCAATTTCTGAGAAAGCTGAAGTCGCAGGACAAGGAACTCGACAAACCCGAACTGGCCGTGCAGTTCGCGCGGCTGCTTGTGGCGCTGGGACGCCTGCACGACGCGCGCCTCATTGTGCGCACGGCCCTCGAAGAAGGTCCGCGCTACGATCTGTACGAAATGCGCGCGTACGGGACACACACCGACCTGGAAGCGCTCTGGAAGGAGATCCACGAAGCGCTCGGTGAAGCCGAGGAGCAATCGAGCGTGAGCATCTACAACGAATGGCTGCACCGGGGGCGGCCATCGTGGGAAGAGCGTCTGCAACTGCTGGAGGGTCGTTAGCAGGGTGCTGAAAAATCGGCGGCGCATGGGGATGTCCACCTGATTGGGTGGGTATCCTCATGAGGCCGCATCCGTTTGTACCGGAGTATCGCGCCGCGATTGAGCGGAGCCGAGCGGGAGTGGGTCATGTGTAACGTAGGCTGCGTATCCGAATGAGATTGTAGATAGCGGCAGAGAAGGTGAACATCCAACCAACGCGCTGTCCGCGCCGGGCGACATTCGGCCCTTTCTCGTCCGCCGCAATCGATTCGCCTTACGGTTGTCACCCTTTCTCTACAGCATCGCCTCGGGATCCGTTGTAGATTCATGAGTATCGTTGCGGCGCTTCTCTCCGTGAAAGCTGACGGACTGGTTCCCTGGGTCCCTGGTTTCTTGCGCCGCTTTCCACGGAGGGTCGTCCGGTGTCCGAATACAGATCCGCGAATTTCCGTGACATTCGGCCGAAGACTTCGTCCACCAAGTTCCGAATCGGCCGAAGCGGATGATCGTCCGGAATCCGTTCTCCATCGAAACGTAGCTGAACAGGAAAATCGTTCGCTGCCGCGGCCGGACAGTGACGTACTGAAAGGTGTCGAATTCCCACGTCTTTTCGTGTGGACGGCCTGGGGTCACGGTGTCAGAGAACGCCGCATGGGTGGTCGTCAATCGTTGCGGAGCGGTCGCGTGGGTGAGCGTGTGTTTTCCGGACGAGCCAGGGTGCTTGTTTTTGTTGCCTTCGGCATACTCCCCGCGGCTTGCGCCACCACGTACACCCTCCCGGCCTTCCGGAAGGTCACACACTGTGAGGTGCGAACCAACCTGAACGAGCTGCGTCGTCGCATCGACCGACCTGAACAGCTTGCCGCAGTGATTGCTTTCGTGAACGCGCGGCGCGATGGCTGGACCGTGCCCTGGTACGGCGTTCCGGTACCCAAGCGCAACGCCTATTGCTATGCGAACTCCAAGCTTCTGGGCCATTTCGGTGCGGGCCAGAACTTCTTCGGGGCGCAACAGGAGGGCGGCTTCTTTTCGCGTGAGGCGACGCGGACGGAACTGGACGAATTCCTGCGACTGGTAGGCGAACAATAGAGCCGGGGAACTGGTTGCTCTCACGAGATGGGCTCCCCCCTTCTGGCGGCGTGGCCGGGTCGCAAAAGAAGGACGCCACTTTCTGGACGGAGGCGGCAAAGAGCTACGCGGCTGAAGGCAACCTGGTGGCGGCTCTTTCCAGCGCCCGCAACGCGCTTCGGCTGGGCAGGCACAACCCTGAGGCCTGGTACATCGGTTGCGAAACGTTGGTCAAACAGGACCGACAGGGGCAGGCCCTTCGTTTTGCCAGGGCCCTGGCCCGCTATGCGCCCAAGGAAGACACCAAACTCCAAGAGTACGCCCGGCAACGCATCGCCGAGGCGCGCGAGTATTTTGCCACGCTCCATCGGCGCTTTGGCCACACGGATCTCACGTACGCCGCCGGGCGCGACGAAATTGCGAAAGTCAAAGAACTCCTGGACGCTGGCGCAATCATCGACGAAAGGGACTCCTGTGGAGGAACGGCGCTGCACGCCGCGGCCGGCAGGGCGAGCCCCGAACTCATTCGCCTGCTCGTAGAGCGCGGCGCCGACATCGAAGCTACCAATTCGCTTTTGGAAACGCCGCTCGTGTACGCATGTCGCCTGGGCAACCGCGCGGCTGTTCCCGAACTGCTGCGCCTCGATGCAAACGTCAGGCACGTGGCCAAAGAGAAGCACACCGCACTGTGGTACGCGATCCACAGCATGAAGGACGTGGACACGGTGCGCCTTCTCGTTGAGGCTGGCGCCGACCCCAACGAGACCTATCAGTACCGCGACAACCCCTTCCTGTTGGCGATCAGCGCCCAGGTGCCCGCCGTTTGCGAGTTTCTGCTGCCGCTGACGAAGGATCCCGGGCGCATGAACAAGCACCAGGTGAGTGCTCTTCACTTCTGCGCCTCCTACGATGACTACGCCATGATCCGCAGGCTGCTCGAGCGCGGTGTTGATGTGAATGCCACCACCGACTGGGGACAGACGGCACTCATGAGCGCCTGCGAAAAGAACAGCGTCGAATCGGTGCGCGTGCTGCTTGCTCACGGCGCACGCACCGACCTCAAAACCAAATACGGCGACACGGCCCGTTCGCTAGCCGAGCACGGCAGCCGAGAGGAAGTGCTGGAGCTTCTCAACGCGGCGGAAAGAACGCAACGCCCTTCGGGCAACGGCAAACAAGACGTCAAGAGGAAGAAGTAGATGCCCGTTCCCTCGTTTGACTTCACGGTCAGCGATACACCCAAGCTCGCCCCGGCCGACTTTGCCCAACTGCCGCCGTGCAAACTGCTCCACGACAAAGGCAACTGGCGCCAGAACACGTACGTCGGCAGCGGCTTCCTCATTGCCGACCTCATCCAGGGTGTCTGGTGGTACAGCGAGGCACGCCGCTGCGGGCACTGTGGGTCGCCGAAGACGCTCTGCATCTATCTCGACAACGACGTGGCGCAGTTCGATTGTCACGTGGTGCTCGAGCAGCACTGTCAGAAGTGCGGCCGGTTCACGCAATACGACGGGGCGGACTGAAGCGCGCTTGGCCCGCGCCTCGGACATAAGCGTGAACTACGCGTCAACCTGGCTCGCGCCACCCGTAGTGCCGGCCCCGGTAGATTTCATCCCCGGTCTGGTCATAAACGGAGGCGAAGACCGGGCCGTGATCCGTTTCGCTCGCGCAGTCATCGGCGTAAATGCGCGCCGTTTGGAAATCGGAGAAGTCCTTCGTAGTCGTGCCGCCGTCCCCCTCATACACGACAACGCGAAACATGCCTTCACCGAGGCGGTCCACAAATGGATGGGGCGGCGGGCGCGGGGTTCGGTCAAGCGAAATGGCAGCTCTCCCTCGCGCGCCGGCGACTGTGTAGCATCCGCCGGTCTTGGAGGGCCGGACGTTTTTCGTAGTTGCAGCGCCACCGGACTCAGGCTTGTCAAAACTTCGGGACCCCGATCCCCATGGTCCATGGTTTCCTTGAAGGCAGGCTGGTATGGTTCCGGTTCTCGGGTTCATCCCGTGCCCTTGCCCGACTCCGCTATGAACTTCTCGCACTCCTCGACCACGCTGAAGGCCAGGCGCCACATCCATCCGGGCCATTCCGGGGGCTCGGTCCCACCGCGCCACGCCTGGAAACATGAAATCAGGTCGGGCAACAGAGTTATGCGGAATCGCGCTGCGAAGGGAAGCCCTTCTCCCGCCGCGCGGTAAAGGCCATCCAATTCATCGCGAGCCTTCTCGAGCCGGGCTATGTGAGCGCCCAGGAATACGTCCATGGCCTGCGGGTGCTGCCGTCGCAACTCTTCGACCTTCGCGACCTCTGCCTCCGCGACCTTCATGGACTCCTGCATCTTCTTTTCGGCCTCCTCCCACTCGTCCTGTGAGATCCAACCCTGGCCATTGGCGAAGTCCATGGCCGTCATGTTCGGCGTGTCTTTGTCGATGCGCGCAAGCTGGGCGCCGATGCGGCGGATTTCTTCTTCGATTTCAGCGGCGGTCATAGGCGATGCCGAGGGCTTTGATCGCGCGACATGTTCGCATCATGGCGCCCGGCTCACCGGTCAAGCAGGACCCGCCCCCACTCACCGAACGACTGCAAACAACTTGGAAGCGAGGATCCTCCCGTTGGCGACAATGTGCAGCGCGTGTTTGCCTGGGTGATGGCGACGGGTGCTCAGGTCCTTGAAAGAAACCGACTTCTCCACCGCAATCGGTCGAGCGCCCTCCACCGAAAGAGTCCGCAGATGAAAGGTTTTTCGCGAGGTAGTCCCCCTGCCCTTCACGTAGTCGATGGCAAACGCGAGCCGATGACGGCCGGGGCCGGGCGGATGGTAAGTGAATGCGAAGCTAAAGGCGCCACCCACCCGAACACGCACGTCCGCGCGCAGACGCGAGACGCGTCCGCCCTCGGTCTGGAATCCGAGCAGCGAAAGTGCCCGCGGATGCCCGCGGCGCAATAGCCCCCGCGCGCCGTGCCTCAGAATCCAGTCCGTTTTCGGATCCTGCCCGACCCAGCGCTCGATCAGGTCGAGGACGATGTCCGGATGGTCCTTGGAGATATCGTTGATGTTATTGGCCACACTGCGGCGCACGGACTCGGATTCGTCTGCCTTCAGACGGTCGAGGATTGGCAGGATCGGTTGCGGATCCTTCTGTAGGTCCTTGAGCGCCACCGCCCAGGGCAAACGGGGCCTGCACCCTTCGCTCGCCAGCCTGCGGACCGCCGGATCCGTGTTGCCGGACCAGACCAACAACTGGGCAAGCACCTGCTTCGGGTCCCGGATGTAGAAACGGCGGATGGCAAACTCGGCGCTCGACCCTTTCGTAAATTCCTCGAGCGCCGGTAGCGAAAGGTCCGGTCGTTCCAAACCGAATGCCTCTACGAAATGCGGGAAGAGCATGTCTGTGAATCCCATGTCGCGCGAGCGGTGTTTGCGGCAAACACGCAGCAGAACTCGCAGCGCCGCCCCGTAGTCTTCGGGCAAGAACACCCGGAGGCACCGAGCAATGTGGTCCATTCGATCCTTGAGTTCCCGCCCGGACCATCGACGATCCAGCACGGCGCGCTCGAAGGCCCGCACATCAAAGGGGCCATGGGCTTCGGCGATCTGCGCGGCCAAAGTACTCACGAACGAGCGACTGTAGAGATTTTTCAGTGGCTCGGGCAAACACTCCCACCTTAGCGCGCTGTGGCGCGCCCTTCGCCCGAGTCCGGACGGGGCGACGCCCCCGTCGTGCGCCTCTCCACGAAGAACATCTCCAGCGGTCCTTTGTTCTTCACCGCAATCGCGCCGCGCGGCAGCAGTGCGAAGTGTTCGCCCACGAGTTCCGCCGTTTCAGCCGAGACATTTACGCGACCCGCTTCGCCGGATGATTCCAGGCGACTGGCCGTGTTCACGGTATCCCCCCAGATGTCGTAACTGAAGCGTCGTTTGCCGATGACTCCCGCGGCGAGCGGTCCGGTGTGGATGCCGATGCGCACGCGCCAGAACGGTCGTCCGGCGGCTCTGCGCTCCGTAGCCCACTCTTCCATCCAATCGCGGATTTCCAGTCCCGCGCGTACGCTGTCCAGCGCGTGCGTCTGGTTCGGTCGCGGCAGCCCGCCAACGGCCATGTACGAGTCGCCGATGGTCTTGATCTTTTCGAGACCGTGCTTTTCGGTGATCTCGTCGAACGCGGTAAAGCAGCAGTCGAGCTCCTCGATGAGCACGCGCGGGGGCAGCTCCGCGGCGATGGTCGTGAACCCCTGGAAGTCCGTGAACATCACCGTCACCGAATCCGCGTGCACCGGTTCCACCGCTCCCTTCTGCTTGAGCTCCTGCGCAATCTCACCGGGCAGCACATTGAGGAGGAGCGCGTCGCTCTGAGCCAGGGCCTCTTTGAGAACGCCGTCGAAGTGATCGTAGCCGCACTGCGAAATGACGGCGCTCTGGCGGGAAAGAACCGCGTGGGCCTCTTCCTGATCTCCGGGCCACTCGGCACGCACGATTTCGCGCAGACGCTCCCGCATGTCGTTCTCCGAGCGAAAGAAGAGGCTGAAGGTGAAATCGCGGCCGTAGAAGAGACCGCGGCCGAGGAAGCTGCGCACCTGGTCGCGCATCGCCTCCTGACTGGTTTGCGACTGGTCTCTCAGATCCAAGAGCCGCTTGAAAAAGAACTCGTTGTAGAGGCGGAACGTCGTGTTCGCGTAGTCGGGGACGCCGAGGTCGTGGCGCGTCGAGACCCACAGTTCGAACAGATTCCACGGAGCCGGGCCCGCCGCGGCCAGTTCAGGGAACTCGCGCTGGAGTTCTTCGGTCAGCTCGGCTGTGGCCTCCGCAAAAGTGCCGCCGCGGCTGGTAGGCAGTTGCACGAGTTCCGGTCGCTTCTGGAGTTCCGCGCGTAGGTGGCGGTCGAAGAAGCGCGCGAACAGAAGCGCGAAGCGCTGACGCGTTTCTTTGTCCATGGCGGTCGGGGAGAATGGGTGCAGCCTGCCGGGCGCCGCTCCCGGGTCAATGCGCTTATGAACCGGGGCGGCGCAGAAAAAAAGCCCCGGGCCGGCAATATATTCCTTGTCAGGTATATACCTGACCATGCATATTCTCTCTTGTGCATATAGGAACCCTCAGCGCGCTCGCCGAGCCCAATCGCCTGCGGATAGTGGAAGCCCTGCGTGAGGAACCGACGGCCGTGGGAACGCTGGCCAAGGGCCTGGGTCTCAGGCAGCCGCAGGTCTCCAAGCATCTGCGGGTGCTGGCGGAAGCGGGCCTGGTGGTGGCCGAGGTGAGGGCGCAGACGCGCGTCTACCACCTCAAACCGGAACCATTGGCCGAACTGGACGGTTGGTTGCAGTCCTTTCGCCGGCTGTGGGAACGCAGGTACGCAAAGCTCGACGACCTTCTGGCCGAACGCAAAGGAAGCCGGAACGCACGAAAAACCAAGGGAAGTAGAGGAAAACGAAAATGAATCTCGAACAGGGTTTGCGAATCACGACACCGTCAGACAGGGAAGTCGCCTGGACGCGCGACTTCGATGCTCCGGCGCGCTCCGTTTTTGAGGCGCATACGAAGCCGGAGTTGCTGCGGCAATGGCTGCTCGGTCCCGAAGGCTGGCAAATGCCCATCTGCGAAGTCGATCTGCGCGTGGGCGGAAAGTACCGCTACGTGTGGAGCCATCCGGACAAGGGCCAGATGACCATCCGGGGCGAGTATCGCGAAATCGTGCCCTACTCGCGCCTGGTGAACACCGAACGCTTCGACGACCCGTGGTACCCGGGTGAGGCCCTGGTGACGAGCCGCTTCGAAGAGAGCCAGGGCCGAACGCGCCTGTCGGTCGTCATGCGCCTCGAGACGAAGGAAGGTCGCGACGCGGTCCTCAAGTCAGGAATGGAAACAGGACTGGAACCCTCCTATCGCCGCCTGGAGCAGGTCATCGAAAAATAGGGCGACGTTGCACAGTGATTGACTTCCGCCGCGAAGGACGCAACCTCGCGGCATGAGTCGTCGCGTTCGCTTGAGAATAGCCGCCGGTCTGGTTTTGTTCGTCGCCGCCGGGCACACGTTGGGAACCTTCGCCCCTCCACCCGATGACGCGGCCGTCAAAGCTACGCTGAAGGCCATGGAGACGACGCTGATGCCGATGCCCGTCGGGCCGCCGCGCTCGTTCGCCACCGTCATGAACGGCCTGAGCATCAGCGACAGCGTTTATCTCGTCGTGGCCGGATTGTTCTTCTGGATCCTGGCCATCCGCACGGCAGGTTCGGCGGACAAAGCTCTGCTGCTCCTCAACAGCGCGGGCGTACTTGCATCGGCGGTCATCGCGGCCGTTTGCTTTTTCCCGGTCCCCGCCGCAGCATTGGCGCTCGGCGGTCTGTTCGGACTTTGGGGCATGCGCGCGCCCGCGTGACGTGCCCCAGGTCCTCAGTCGACTGCGCGCTTCCGTTCTGCACCGAGGACCAATCACGCTGGGTGAGGCGCCTCCGTCGGCAGTCACCTTCCCCCCATTCCTCGCTCGTAGTCCGGCAGTTCCACATGGTCGCGAAATGTCGGCCCCAACAGGAGCCTTCCCAAAACGGGAATGGAGATGGAGCGAAGCATCAGGCGACTCAACCAGATCTGGCGGTAATTCCGGGGCGCAAAGAACGAAGCAACCCCCCGCGCCGACTTTTGCTTGCCCCGAAGAAATTTCCGCAGTCGAGTCTCGTACTCGCGGAAAGCAGCCTGATGGTTGCCTCCGCTCCGCGCTAACTCACCCGCCAGTACATACGCTTCCGTGATGGCCAGACCGGTGCCTTCGCCACCCAAAAGCGAAATGCAGGCGGCAGCATCTCCCAAAAGGGCGACGCGGCCGGAGCTCCAGGTCGGCAGGTCGATCTGGCTTACGCGATCAAAATAAAAATCGTCGGTCTCCGGCATCCGTCTGATAATCTCCGGCAGTTCCCATCCCGCGTCCGAATAGGCCGTGCGAACGGCGGCCATTTGTTCCGCGCGAGTTTCGGGACGGCCATCGATCAACTCCGAGCGAAACGTCAGAAGAAACAGAGTCCTGCCGTCCCGAATCGAAAGGCGCGCGGCCTGCTTGAGCGGTTTCTGGTACGTGACGTACGTCAACTCGTCCCGCCGGGGGTAGCCGTCCAGAGTGAAGGCGACCACGTGAATGCCCATCGGTCGCTCAAAGCTTTCCTCCGGCCCGAAGACAGCCCTGCGCACGTGCGAGTGCAGGCCGTCTGCGCCAACCACCAGATCGAACGAGTCCTGCGAACCATCCGACGCGGTGACGATGGCCTCGTGGTCGTTCTGCTTCACGTCCTGAATGCAGGTGCCGAACCTCGTTTCCACCTTCCCGCAACCTTCGTACAGGATCGCCGACACCTCGCTCCGCGGCACGGTGAAGAAACGTCCGTTTGTCATGCCGGCCAGAGCCCGTGCGTCCACGCTGCTGCGAACCTTCCCGGAATCATCTAACAGAAGCAATCGCTGCATGGCGTAGGCTCGCCCACGCAATCGCTCGAGCAGCCCCATCTTTTCCAGGATGTCGTACCCGATTCCCCAAAAGTCGATCACGTAGCCCCCGGTTCGCAGCGCCGGAGCCCGTTCGAAGATCACCGGTTCGTGACCGAATCGGATCAGCCACCACGCCAAGGCGGGCCCGGCCACGCCGCTGCCGTTGATCGCGATACGCATACTAGCCTCCTCCCCCGCGCCTGCGCTTCTCGATGAACAGGAGCAGCAGTTCGGTAAACTCCGTCGAGAGACGGCGATAGCGACCGACATCACGCAGCATCAGCAGGTGCATACTGACCCCGGCAAAGTAGATGTCGAGGAGGCGCACGATGGAATCCCTTTCGCCCGGTTTCAACGGCGGTTCGAAAAAGCGCCCGATCCTACGGGCCCACGACTCAAAGCTGGCCTCTGTCATTCGCTTCAGCCGCTTTTGGTATTCATCGTTGTGGGAACTCTGACTGACGAAGAACAGGACGACCTCCAGGATCTCGGGTGAACTCTCGAAAAGGGAGAGGACCTGCGCGGTGGAAGCGTTCATGAAGGAACGAAACGTGCGGTAGGAACCCGGGTCCATGTTCGCGTCGAGAGTGGCGATGAAATCTTCGAGTATGGCGAGGTAGAGGTCTTCGATCTGCGCGAAGTGGTGAAACAGCCCCCCCTTGCTGACCCCCGCAACCTCGGCGATTCGGTTCGCAGTAGCCGCGTGAATTCCCTCGGAGCGCGCGATGGAGAATACAGCCTCCTTGATCCTCCTTTTGGTCTCCTGGGCGCGTTCGTGGTTGCGGTCTGCGGTGGCCGGGACCATGCCGTCAATCTACGACCGACCGGTCGGTCGGTCCAGCAAAAAAACGCGGCCGCGAATGGGGGACGGCCTCAGGCCAGTCCCCTGCCGGTGCTCCCGAATCCGCCGCTTCCCCGCTCGGTCGCCTCGAGTTCGTGGTGGCCGCGTACTTTTTCCCAGTGGATGTCGATGGCCCGCTCCACGAGGAGCTGGCAGATGCGATCTCCGCTGTCGACGCGGAAGACTTCTTGGCCGAGATTCGCGAGGAGGACGCGCAATTCGCCGCGGTAGTCGCTGTCGATTGTGGCCGGCGCGTTGAGCAGCGTGATGCCGTGTTTGAGGGCGAGCCCCGAGCGCGGCCGCAACGAAAGAAACGTACCCACAGGCAATTCGAAGAAAAGCCCGGTGGGAACCGGCACGCGCTGCCCGGGCAGGATCTCCAGGTACGTGTCCGGTTCGAGGAGCGCGCACACGTCGTAGGCGGCCGAACCCGGTGTGGCGCGCGCGGGCAGCCGCGCTCCGGCGGACAGATGCACTTTGACAGGGACGCCCGGTTCCGAACTCATGCGACCTCCTGAATGTCGCGCAGCAGGTAGACCTCCATGGGCCCCTTGCCTTTGATGTCCACCATTCCGCGGAAGTCCGTGACAAACTCCGGCCCCAGAAGGTCCCGCGTGGCGCGACTGATCTGAACTTCGCCGGGCAGCCCGTGCGACTCCATGCGTGCCGCGGTGTTGACCGTGTCCCCCCACAGATCGTAGAGGAAACGAGTGCGACCGATGACGCCGGCCACCACGGGACCGGAATGAATGCCGATGCGCAACTCCAGCTCGGTGCCGAACTCGCGATTGTGCGCGACTTCCGCGCGCATGGCCCAGGCAAAACGCGTGAGTCTGGCGGCATGGTCGGCTGTCTCGACCGGCACGCCCGCGGCCACCATGTAGGCGTCGCCGATGGTCTTGATTTTTTCGAGGCCGTGCTCGACTACGAGCTCGTCGAAACGCGAAAAAAGTACGTTGAGGCGGCGCACCAACTCATGCGGGTCGATCCGATCGGCAAGAGGAGTGAAACCGACTATGTCGGCGAAGAGGACCGAAGTACTGTGATAGGCGTCAGCAATCGTACCCTGATTCTCCTTGAGCGCTTCGGCAATGGGAACGGGAAGAATATTCTTGAGCAGATGATCCGAACGTTGACGTTCGTGCTCCAGGCTCTCTTCAGCAGAGTCGTAGCTGGCCGCCACATAGCCCAGGAACGATAAGGTTCCGAGAATGAGTCCGACGCGCACGGCTACCGCCAGGACGTGGGCCTCGAAATCGGAAAAGGCGATGAGGCCCGGCTGGAAGCGCTGGAAGGTCTCCACCGCAAAAAAGCACACCGCAGCGAAGATCACGAGAAAATAGCGCGTCCGGTTCTGGCGGGCCGAGAAGGTGAAGAGCCCGGCAATGAAAACCAAGAATAAGTACCAATGCACTCCCACAGCAGGGCCCAAAAGGACGGCCTCGGAGCAGATCAGCACAGGGGAGACGACGTGCAGGAGGACGCGGCCCTCCCAACTGCGCCCGTTGCGAATGAGCACAATGACCGCCACGTATCCCAGGGCGCCTGCTCCCAGAATCACGAGGGGCAGCATCACGTCCGCCCGCCACAGCCACAGAAAAACGGGGACGTGCGCCAGCGTGAGCACCAGCGACAGAAGCGCCAGAGTGTTCGACAGCACGATGTACTTGCGTTCCAGCGCGGACGTCCGCGCCGTTACGCCGCCATGAAGCCAGTTGGAAACGAAAGCCCGGATGCTCACCTACGGCGAGCCTGGCCGGACACCCGACGCCCGGTCAATAGCGATCGCGACCGCCACGATCCCGACCGCCACCGCCGCCGGGCCCGCCACGACCGCCGCCACCATGGCCACCACGACCACCGCCACGCGGTCCCCCGCGACCGCCGCCGCGTGAATCCCGATCACGACCACCACGATCGTCGTCGGAACCACCTTCGCGACCGCCCTCACGCCCGCCCAGGAAGGGTGCAGGCTTGTCCGTGAGCAGATCCCGGCGCGAAAGGTCGATGCGGCCCTGGCGATCGATGCCGATGACCATAACCTCGACTTTGTCGCCCTCGTTGACGACATCGCGGACGCTGGTGACGCGCGTGACATCGAGCTTGGAAATGTGACACAGACCCTCTTTGCCCGGAAGGATTTCGATGAAGGCGCCGAAGTCGGCAATCTTCTTCACGGTGCCGGTGTACTTGTCACCGACCACAACTTCGGCAAAGATCCCCTCGATCATGTCACGCGCAATGGCCGCCGATTCGCCGCTCACGGAAGCAATGGTCACCACGCCGGTGTCTTCGACGTTGATCTCCGCGCCCGACTTCTCGATGATCGAACGGATCATCTTGCCGCCCGGACCAATGAGCTCGCCGATGCGACCCGGATCGATCTGCATGGTGGTGATGCGCGGCGCGTTCTTGGAGATGTCTGCCCGCGCCTCCGATATGGCCGAGTTCATCTTGGAGAGGATGTGCAGGCGACCGGCCTCTGCCTGTTTTAGCGCTTCGCGCATGATCTCGAGAGAGATTCCGGTCACTTTGATGTCGAGTTGCAGGGCGGTGATCCCGTTTTCAGAGCCCGCCACCTTGAAGTCCATGTCTCCGAAGTGATCCTCGAGGCCCGCAATGTCGGAGAGCACCGCGTAGCGACCGCCTTCTCCGGTGATGAGACCCATGGCAATGCCCGAAACGGCGCGTGGCAGCGGAATACCCCCGGCCATCATGGCCAGCGATCCGGAACAAACCGAAGCCATCGACGAGGAACCGTTCGACTCGAGTATCTCCGACACGACCCGAATCACGTACGGGAACTTATCCTGTGCGGGCACCAGAGGACGAAGCGCTCGTTCGGCCAGGTTTCCGTGGCCGATCTCGCGGCGTCCTGGCGCGAGCATCCGTTTCACTTCCCCGACCGAGTACGGCGGGAAATTGTAGTGAAGCATAAAGTTTTTGGTCTTCTTGCCACCCAGGTCTTCGTAGCGCTGGTTGTCCATGGCCGTGCCCAGCGTCACGACGCCCAGTGACTGGGTCTGGCCGCGCGTGAACACAGCCGCACCGTGAACGCCCGGCAGAACGTCGAGCTCGATAGTGATGTCCCGGATTTCGTCCAGAGCACGCCCGTCGGCCCGCACCTTCTTGTCGAAGATTTGACTGCGGACGATCTCGGCTTCGAGATCGTGGAGGCAGGTCTTGACCTCCTTCATGGCCGCGTCAGCATCGCGCGAGGAATCGGAAGCGAGTTTGGTTTTGAAGTGCTCTTTGGTCTCGGAGTACACCGCGTCCAAGTCCTTCTGGCGCGCGATCTTGTCGGAATTCTGCGAAGCCTTCTGGAGTTTTTCGAAACAGAAGGTGCGTACTTCTTTGCGCAGTTCATCGTCGGCTTTGCGCAGTTTGACTTCACGTTTCGTCACGCCGACGCGCGCGGCCAGCTTTTCCTGAAAAGCCAGCATCTCTTTGATGCGATTGTGCGCCAGTTCGATGGCTTCGAGGATCTGGTCGCTGGTCAGTTCGTTGGCGCCACCCTCGATCATGGTGACCGCGTCCTTGGAGCCCGCCACGACGAGTTCGAGGTCGCTGCGCTCCATTTCGGCCGTCGGGTTGAGCACGAACTTGCCGTCGATGCGACCGACGACGACGCCCGCAATCGGCCCGTGGAAGGGGATGTCCGAAACGGTCAGAGCGGCGGACGCGGCCGTGATGGCATGGCCTTCTACTTCGACGTTGCTGTCCGCGGAAAGGACCGTGATGAGGAGCTGCACCTCGCAGAAGTAGCCCTCCGGAAAGAGCGGGCGAATGGGGCGGTCAATGAGGCGCGAGATGAGTGTTTCGTGTTCTGCGGGCCGGGCTTCCCGTTTGATGTAGCCGCCCGGAATGCGACCGACCGAATAGAGTTTCTCGCGGTAGTCGACGGTCAGCGGAAAGAACTCCTGACCTTCGCGCGCCTCTTTCTCGGCGCAGACGGTGGCCAGCAGGACCAGGTTCCCAACGCGATACACGACCGAACCGTGCGCCTGCTTGGCCCACTTGCCGGACTCGATGCTAATTGTCTCTCCCGACAGCGAAATCTCTTCAGTGTGTGTGGACATACCTATCTCCGGGCAAGGCAGGTCACGGCCGGATGGCGAAACTTACTTGCGGATCCCGAGCCGGTCGATCAGCTTCTTGTAAGCTTCCAGATCCCTCGTCTTGAGGTAATCGAGCAGACGACGTCTGCGACCCACCAGTTTGAGCAAACCACGGCGAGAATGGTGGTCTTTGCTGTGAACCTTGAAGTGTTCGGTTAGTTCCTTGATGCGTGCGGTCATCAGCGCGACCTGAACTTCCGTGCTGCCGGTGTCTTTCCCGTGCCGGCTGTAGTCCGTGATGATAACCTTCTTTTCTGCGGTCCCGATCATTGCCTTCTTTTCTTCTTATTGACCATGCCCGGGGGCCGAAAGGGTTTTGGCAATCCGAAAACGGGTGGCGGGCTGCAAATGCTTCTGCAGGGCCGGAAGGATACCTTGGGGCCCCTTCGGCCGCCCAAGGATTGGTGCACTCCGCGATAAGCCCGGAGCAACGGTCAGCCTGCCAGCACCGGCGAGCGGTCCGGCCTCTCCGTCGAGGAGCGCGCGTAGTAGTAGGAATTCAATTGACCTGTCCGGCGGAGCGGCGGTTCAATCGGCTGCGATGTTCGCAGGTCTCGAAATCGATCGCTTCCGGGGCTTCAAAGGCTTCTCAATGAAGCCCCTTCGTCGGGTCAATCTGATCACAGGCCTGAACAACATAGGCAAGACGGCGCTCCTCGAGGCACTGTACCTCTTCTTTCCTGATCAGAACCGAATCATGCAGTTTGCGGGGAAGCTGCGGCCCCACCAGGACAATCCGGATGACTACGCGACTTTCTGGCAGTGGCTCTTCTTCGACAAGAACTACAACGAATCGTTCAAGATTCAGCTTACTGGGGAGTCGAGCCGGGCGATCGTGGGCCGGTTTGCGACATTCGGCGCCGAGCCGAGTGCGGATCAGTCGAACGTCCCACCTGAACAGCGGGGCCTACACCTGACCTTCCTCAATGGGGATCGGACCGTTGGCACTGCGTTCCATTCCCGGGGACAGTCGTCCTTCGACCCAATCCCGTGGCCCGGGATCGCTGTCATTGCCGCACGCCCGCCCAACACAGGTCATACCGTGACTCGATTCGGTGATCTCGTGAAGCGCAAACGAAAGGGCTGGCTGATCGACAAGCTGAGCCATATTGACAGCCGGGTATCTGCAATCGAGACCATACAGGGAAACTCGGGGCCGATTGTGCATGTTGACGTCGGCTGTTCCGAACTTGTGCCGCTCTCGCAACTGGGCCAAGGATTCTTTCGAATCTTCTCTATTCTGGTAGAAATCGTAGGTTCCGGGGCCCAAATGCTGTTGATCGATGAGGTCGAGATGGGGATTCACACAACGGCACTGACAGAATTCTGGGACGACCTCGCCACGACTGCGGTCGAAAATGACGTGCAGGTATTCGCCACGACGCACAGCTACGAGTGCATTCGGGCAGCTCATGAAGTATTCAGTCGGCGGTCCAAAGAGGCAACTGCTTACGATCTTGCGCTCCATAGGCTGCAACGTTCCGGTGGCCGACTGGAGGCGATCACGCACAGCCGAGAAATGCTCGAAACCGCGATTCTGAACAACTTTGAGGTTCGATAGTCTCGCTGGTCATGGTTGAACCACCCTCCATCAGCAATGTGCGGCTTGACCGCGACATTACCTTGATCGTCGAGGGCCGGACTGATCAGATCTTTCTTCAGACATTGGTCGAGTACTTGGGAATCAGCCCGTATTTTGACATCGCGAAGTACGATGGTATCCAGCAGCTACCGCCGTTTCTGAAACTCATTGCGGGCAGCCTACGAAGGGATCCAACGAGACAACGAACCTTGGCGATCATTCGCGACGCGGAGCAGCAGTCTGTCGCGTCGGTGCAACAATCGGTTGCGCAAGCGTTGCACCAGGCCGACCTACCGTCCGTCGTAACCGCTGGTTCGATCTCCTCAGGTGAACTTCGTGTGGGCCTTTTCGTATTCCCGGATAACCGAGAACCGGGCATGCTTGAGGATCTCTGCTTGCGGTCCATTCCGAGGCAAGGTGACGTCCGCAAGTGTCTCGATGCCTATTTCCATTGCATGAATGCCATCGGTTCAGGTGTTCCCGAACCGAGTGTCAAAGCACGGACAGCCGCCTACCTAACGGCGCTGGGACTCGCGGAGCCCCTTGTCGGGCGTGCTGCGCAAAAAAGAGTCTGGAACTTTGACCACGAAGCGTTCATACCATTGATTCGCTTCCTTCGCTCCCTTCATGACCCCGAAGCTGCCCCGACCTGAGGTCACACAACTGGGCTCTACTTCCCCTCGCCCCAGGCGACCACGGCCTGCCGACATTCCCTGGGACAGCCCTTCGCGGCCTCCTGGTAGTTCGGCTGGAAACTGCGCTCGCGTTTGCCCTGAGGACCCTGGATGCGGACGGTAACCTGCTTGGGCGTCTGCGGAACGAGCAACGCGCAACTCACGCCCACATGCGAAAGGGAGCCTTTGGGCCCGGCCTGGGTCTCCGGGAAGCGCACGTTGCAGGACTGTTTTTCCACATGCGCCCCGTCGCCGCTCACCTCTACCGCGTACAACCCGGGTGGCAGGTTAGCAAAGCGAATGGCCAATCCGTAGCTGCAATTCCGGGCGGCGCACGCTTCGAGCGGACCGGAAGGCTCCTTCTGGGATGGCCGGTCGTCTTTGCAGCCGGCAGAAAGCACCAGGAGACCCACGCACACAGAGGCGACCGGGACACCGGCACGGGCGCGCGCGAGAATCCACCGAAAGCCCAAGGATCCGCTCTTGACCATGCGGCACGTTTTCGTCGCGACCGCGCCTGACAATCGCAAAGCCGGGCTGTGGCCTCGCGCGGGCTCGTTGCGCCAGCGCGACGTCAGGTGATACTCGTCACCAGGCCGGTCGTCTTCTCAGCCAAACCCACCGTGGCCGTAGCGCCGCTGTTGAACTCGAGATAGTCCGAAAGCATGCCATCCGAGAAGATGAGGCCCCCTTCGGCCATGTGGCTCTCCATCACCAGAGAATGCTGCGCATCCAGCGCCCCCGCCACCAGCTCCACCTCGCTCCAGCGGCTGGCAAAGGGCTCACGCACGAAGAAGACCAGGCGACGTTCCTCCCAGCGCATCTTCGGATCCGGGAGTTCCACGGGGCTCCCGAGGAATGCCGCGATGCCGGCGGTCATGTTATAGAAGGAAGACAACCAGCCCGTACTTCCCGCGGGCGTGGCCACCAGCACGCCGCTCGAAATCTGCCGCTCCTCGCGGTCGCCGAAGCGAATCGTGTAGCGCGCGCTGGACTGATTCTGAATCCCGATGTAGAAGTCGTTGAACGCGTACAGGTGCTGTCCGTCCGAAAGGTCCACGCGCGCCATGGTGATGCGGCTGAGCGCAAAGCGACCCTCCGCCACGGCCCGCAGAGCGGACGGCAGTTGCTCCGCGCGAAACGGAAGCAGGACCCCGTCGAAGCGCTCGGGATCGGGGTTCACCGCCACGACTACCTGACCTTTCAGGTACTTGGCCACGTTTACCACCAGCCCGTCCTGGCCCAACGTGACGACCAGATCCCTCGGGCCGAACACGTAGTTGGGCAGAAACTCCCGGTCGATGATCTGAAAGGAAACGTCCCGCGGCACCGAGCGCATGACCAGTTCGCGCGCCACCGCGTAGTGTTCGTCCTCGGCTTCGTAGTCCTGAAACGACTGGCCGCGACTCTCCACGAAGAACTTCGCCTGCCGCATCGTGTTGAACCGTTTCACCGTCTGCTGGAGCCGCGTTTCGCGTGTTACAACGATGACCCGTTCGTACGGAAGGGGAACACCCGAACTCGCTTCCTTTGCGGCCGCGGAAACGTCGGCCGTAGAGGCAGCGCCCTTGTGGGCCTTTTCCGCCACGGCGGGCGATTGCTTCTGCACCAGCTTTGGCGCGCTCTTTGCTCTGCCACCCATCGTCGGTCCTAACCTACTCCTGATCCCTGCGCCTGCACTACGCACGCGGCACACGCGGCACGCGCAGCGCGGCAGGGCTCAGCGCTGCTCCTGCGCCACGTTGCCCAGGTTCGCCAGGCCGGACTCTGCTGCCAAAAGCGAATGCAGGAGTTCGGGCGAGATGTTCAGGGTGCCGATTTTTTCGGCCTGTTCGGCCAGGCGACCGAGCGATCGGGCCACGAGGCGACGCGCGTCCATCTGGTTGTCCGCCAGCACCGCGAGTAGTTGCGGTTCGAGTTTGGCCAGGGCGCCCAGTTCGACTTCCAGTGCGGTGGCGCGCGCTTTGGCACGGGCGGTAACATTTGCGCTTTCGTGTTCGGTCAATTTGCGACGGCGGTCTTCGAGCTGGATCTCTTTGTCCATCTTCATGTCCTGGATCTGACCGCGCTTCTCCTGCACGGCAATTTCGGCGTTCATCTGCTCTTCCCGAATCCGGCGGTTCTTCTCTTCGATCGAGATCTTGGTCTGGAGTTCGTTCTCCTGAATGCGACGCTCTTGTTCGACAGCAAAGTTGCGTCGCTCGTAGACTGCTTCGTCGGCCGTTTTGAGCAGATTCTCGCGCGCGGAAGCTTCGAGCGCCCGTGCAATTTCGGGCGTGGGGGCAATCTTGAGGATGGAGAAGTCGATCACCTCGAGGCCGAGCGCGCGCAGGGCATCCACCTCTTTCAAGCGCGAGCGCACGTGCTCCACCATCGTGGAAGCCGAAGTGAGAGCCCCTTTCAGATCCAGGTTGCGCAGGGGCTCGCGCAGGGTCACCTGAACCACGTTGGTGAGGCGCACCGAAAGCTTTTCGAGTCCGTCTCCGGTGTAACGACCGGAAGCATCCACGGCGAAGTCCAGCATGGAGGCCAGTCGCTCGGGTTCCGTGACGCGAAAGGTGACCTGCCCCTGGATGTCGACTTCCTGGAAGTCCACCGTGGTTTCCTTGAAGATGAACGGCGCGTCCCGGCTGTCGGCCGGAACGATAACGATGGTGCTGGCCGGCGCGTAGTGAAAAAACGAGATGCCCGCGCCCTGCTTGCGAATGCGACCCCGACGGTAGAGGAGTACGTACTCCGTGGGCCTGGTCTTGAGAAAGCGAATGCCGAACATGCGTTCAGTCGAACCCGACCGCCCGGCTCGGCCAAGTACATTTTGGGTCGCCGTCAGTCGGAAAGGAAGCGGGGCAGCACCTTCGCGAACAACTCGGCCGCCTGGTGACGCACGGATTCCCGCCACTCTCCGGAATCCGGAAGGAAGAGCGCCCGGAAGCGACGCGCCACCTCTTCCTGCGCCAAAGCCGAGGCACACCCGAAGAAGCAGGCCTGGTTTTCGAGAGAGAGGGCGTGCACCGAGGACAGCGCGCCTTCGGCGGTGTGGCTGTCCAGAGTCCCCAGTTCGAAGACCATCGGGGTGAAGATGCACTCGGGAGACAGAAGGTCACCGACGTAGGACACGAACTCTCCGGTCACGGAGTAGAAGTTGTCCGTGTCCCCCCAATCCACGTGGTGGCCCGCAAACAACGACTCGATTCGCGCTTGCACGGGGCGCAGGCGCGCGTCCGGAAAAAGATGCAGTTGGCCGTGTTTCCCGTGACCGGAGTGCAGGTCGACGGCCAGCACACGCTCGGCTCCAGCCAATTGTTCCCGGACTACGACGGATAGCGTGGCCACCGAGGATTCGAGCGCGCCACCTCCGTAATACAGCCCGCGTTCATGGCGGTACTGACCGCGCGCCACGGCTTCCGCCCGCGCCCGGCCGTCGTAGCCGGTAAGAGCTTCGCCCAGGCGACGGCCGAAAGCGGCCGAATCCAAATCCGCCTCCGTCACGGACCTTTCGGGACAGAGCACGGAATGCGCACGGTCGTAGCCGGGGTTGGGCGTCCTGTAGACGCCGGCCGTCGCGTCGCAGTTGCGATTGAGGTCGACGTTGCCCGCCGTCGTTCGCCGAAAGTTGGCAAAACCATAGGGATTCACGGCGTGGACGGCGAGCACTCCCAGGCCGTATTCGAGAAAGGGGCGGATGCTTCCCAGTAGATCGCGCTGCAACGCGCTGCCCGCGGGCCCCTCTGCTCCGTGCAGGCCGCAGCAAACCAGAAGCATCCGCCGCGGTGTCCGGTCGCGCGCGAAGACGGCCCAGTCGATGCTCTGCGACTCAGGCGAGCCCGGCTTCCCCCACACAGGAATACTCCCGTCCGAAACGCGAAGCCCGTGGCCTGCCAGAGACTCCGACTGAGCTCGAAAGGCATCCCGGCATTGCTGGTACGAATCCAAGAAGAGTCCCTGCATCGATGCGTCCTCTCGACCTCCAGGAGAAGGGCGTCTCCACTCGATCTGACAAGACAAAAACCGTTTGAACTAAGCGGGCCGCCCCGATGCCTGGGCCGATGCTGGCTTTGCCCGAATCGATTCGGTTCGTGTTCTTCGATTTGGGAAATGTCCTGCTTTCGTTCGACTGGGCGCGTGCACGGCAGGCCGTAGCTGAACATACGCGTTTGCCGCCCGAGGATGTGGACCGGCATTTTCGCGCCCGCGTGCCCTGGCAGGACTTCGAGTTGGGGATTGTGGACACCGACAGCTTCTTCGAGACCGCGCGCCAGGCCCTCGCTTACGAAGGACCCACGGCAGCCGTGCACCGGGCTTTCTGCGACATCTTCACGCCGCTGCCCGACAACCTGCGCATGGCCACCGAAGTGGCGCGCGCCCTGCCGGGCCGCACGGGTCTTCTTTCGAACACGAACCCGGCTCACATCGCCTTCATCGAGGAGCGCTACCCGGAGGCACTGGCGCCCTTTGCGCTGCGACTCTACTCCTACGAACTCGGGCTCCGCAAACCGGACCCGGCCATCTACCAGGCGGCAGCCGAAGCCGCGCACACCGCCGCAGGAAACATCCTCTTCATCGACGACCTGCTCGAAAACACCGCGGCCGCGGACCGCGCGGGCTGGCGAACCATCCTGTGCCCTCCGGGTCAGGACCTGCGGCGGAAGCTGGAAGCACTGGTGGCCGACTCCTGATGCAGGAAGCCCGGAAGCACCACGGGCGCCGGCGCGGCTCGAGAAAAACATTTGCGTGCGCAGGCAACCGCCTCGGGTGTAGGGCATGGCCCGCAAGCGACTGGAGTTTCAGGTGGCGCCTCAATGGCAGTTCATCACCCGCCTGGTTCCGATGGAGGTGGCGCTCAACCTCTTTGCTCCGTATCTGGGCGCGGGCGTCACGGTTCGGCGGGAGGGGGATGGATTCGTTTCCAGCATGAACCTGACTCCTTTGAACACGAACTACGTGGGCACGCACTTCGGCGGCTCTTTGTACTCCATGTGCGATCCGTTCTTCATGTTCATCCTCATGGAGAAGCTGGGGCCGAACTACATCGTCTGGGACCGGACGGCCTCCATCGAATTCATACGCCCAGGAACCGGGCGGGTCAGCGCGCGCTTCTTCATCCCCGACGACGAAGTTCAGGCCATCCGCGAAATCGTGGCCCGGGAAAAGAAGACCGACCGTAACTTCGAGGCGGAGGTTCAGGACGAAAGCGGGGCGCTCGTGGCGCGCATGACCAAGGGCCTCTACGTGCGCCGCAAACCGGATTGAGTCTCCGCAAGGGCCTTCTCCACGAGGGCCCGCGACGTGCGTACGATGGCCAAGAGCTCCTCTTCTCCGTGTCCGCCCGCTCCACCCGCGTTGAGGGCCATGAGCACAAAGCTCCGGCGCAGCGTGGGCCAGGTTTTTTCCAGGTGGATGTAGCCGAGCTGTTCGAGCCAATTGACGAGGTCCCACTCCTCCTCGGACAAAGCCAGGTCCCGCCGCGAATGGGTGGCGTATCTGCGGTACAGGCGAAAGAGCGCCGGGAAACTCACGGCCGCCGAACCGCTTTCCCGCGGAAGGGCTCGGCCTGCGGCGCCCGCCGCCACCAGGCAATCTCCGAGCGAAGCATCCCTGCCCGCCCCGCCACCCGGTCCAAATTGCAGAAGCAGGCGACCGAGCGTTTCTTCGAACAGCCCGGCGTCCGCCGTCACCCACCAGAGAATGTCCACCTCCGCAAGCCTCTCCCGGTGACCGTTCACAAAGGTGGCCCTGGCGCCCACGTATTCGATTCGTTCCATGCTCCGCAGGGGACCGTCCCCCACCTCCGGGCTCCATGGTAAGATCTGGGTGCGACAATTTCGCGCCGGGGAGAGACCTTTTCTTGCCAGCGTCGGGACTGCGCGCCTTCGGGGTCGGGATGCTTGGGGAGCCGCACCGGACACGACGCCCGCTTTGGCGATCGGGCCCCTTGCTGGCGTGGCCTGCGGTCGCCGTCCCGGCCGCCTTGCCGGCCTTTGCTTTACCGGCCCTCGTCTGGCTCACGGCCGCGCTGGCGGGCGGCGGGTGCTCCCGGCCTCCGTCCGGTCGGGACCTGCCTGTCGTGGCGGTGAGCATCGCACCGCAGCGGACGCTGCTCCGTCGCCTGGTGGGAGATGGCTACGAGGTGCTGCAACTCATTCCGCGCGGGGCCAACCCCAGCGTGTACGAACCGGACGCGCGCACCGTCGCCTCCCTCAGCCGCGCGCGCCTGTACTTTCTGGCCGGGGTCCCCATGGAGCGTTCGTGGCTGCCGCGCTTTCGGGCAACGCGCGGCACGCTCCGCCTCGTGGACACGAACGAAGGCATCCCGGTCACCGGCGACGATCCGCACACCTGGCTTTCCCCGCCGCTGGTGGAAAGACAGATTGCCACGATCACCCGCGAGCTGTCGGCGGAGTATGCGCACGACGCGCGGCGCTTTCAAGAGAACGCGCGCACCCTCACCGGCGAAGTCCATCGCCTGCACGAGTTCGTGGCGGCCACCCTTTCCGAGCATCGGGGAGGGACTTTTTTGGTAATGCACCCCTCCTGGAATTACTATGCATCAACATACAATCTGCATCTGCTGGCCATCGAGCAGGAGGGGCGCGAACCCGGACCGGCGCACCTGGCACAGGTACTCAAGACGGCGCGCCGGCTGCGAATTCGCACCGTCTTCTCCCAGCCGGAATACGATCAGCGGCCGGCGCGGGTCATTGCGCGGCAGCTCGGCGGTCGGGTCGTGAGCATCTCCCCCCTCGACGAAGACTGGGAAGGGATGCTGCGCAACTTCACCAGGATCTTGGCCGAGGAATTGCGCGCCGCGCAAAACCGGCCCGGCCCGGCGGACGACCGACAAAAATAGTCCCTTTGCCCTGTGTACATAGTCCGCCGGTCGCATTGACTGAAGTCGGTTTCTCCGTCATAGTCAGTAGAGGAGAAGCCTAATGCCCGCGAGCACCGAAATCCATGCGTTCCTGGACATCAAGAGCGAAGAAGAAGCTTCGACCCAGGGCGTGAGCCTCACGGACAAGTTTGCGCACCACGTGTACCGAAGCGTGCGCGCGCGATCAACGGCCGGCGCCATTTCGCGCGACGAGTTCTTCACCCTCGACACGGTCGTACGGGAGTTGCCGGGGCTTCCCAGGCGGGACCTCATCACGATCCTGGAGCGCCTGATTCAGGACCGCCTGGTCTGCCAGCTCTTTGTTCTGGAGAATGCCCCCGGCGACCGCAGCCTGCGCGTGCGTCCGATCTTCGTGGCGCGTTCCGAGCGCGGCGGGCCCGTCTTTCCTCTGTTCTTACAGAGCCTGCACGTCTGCGAAGAAGCGTTGCGTCGACGCCTGGACGCGCTCGAAGTCATCGGCGCCGAAGAGTTGCATTCCGACCTGGAGTTGGACCTGGCCGCGACCGCGATGCCGCGACCGGGTGAACTACTCGGTTTCGGCGGCGGACTTCTGAGTCAGGTTGCGGCCAGCGGCTTCGAGATTCAGCCGCCGCCGGAACTGATCGCCGCGGTACAGGGGCATCTGCGACGGCGACTCCTGGAAATGGGCGCGGTCCTTTTCGTGCGCGGTTTCGGTCCTGCGCCCCTGCGGGCGGCGCCCGCGCGGCTGCGCTTTCTGGTCGCCGAGCAATTCCTGGAGGAGCGCGTGCTGCCGCTGCACCGCAGGGATCCGGACCTATCGCGCGAACTCGAATCGATTGCTCTCGAAGAAGCTTCGCTCGTGGCCCAGGCCGCCCACGAAGCCCGACAACGACAGACCGGGACCGTTCCCGGCGCGATTTCGGTGGAATCCGTGCATCTCGCGGCGCGTCGCGCGGGGGCGATTCTGAGAACGTTTCTCCGGAAAGCGGGGACGCGTCGCTGGTTCCCCGGCGCCCTATGCGTGGAAACGGTGCTTGCCACGGCGGAAACCGTAAGCACGGAACTCAAAGCCGAAGCGCGCCACGCGGAGGAAAATCGCCTGGTAGAACTGCGCGACCGTGTACTGCCTGTGGCCGACCCGTTGCGCGCCGAGTTTCTGTTCCTTTCCCAGCGGGAGTGGGACTGCGAGGGCACGGAGGTGCAGAAGAAGCTCATCGCGGACAGCGCGCTTCTTTACCTCACCTTCGAATTGCCCGGGACCACGATGCACGTTTTTGCGCCGGCGGAAACCGCGCCGTTCGTACAGTGTGTCGAGCGACTCTACGGACTGCCGCGCGCTCACGGGTGGAAGTACTGGGCGGTGGCCCGGCTGATCGAACTCTACGCTTCCCGTCTGCCTGGCATGAACGAGGACCGCAAGTTCCAAAACGAACTCCAACGGTCCCTCTACCAGAATGCGCGACCCTACCTGCGCCTGCCGCATTCCCTGTTCTACCTGCCCGGTCGCTTCTTTCCGGCTCCCCTGCTCCGAAAGGCCACCGAGGCGATGCTGACCGAACAGCACACGTTGCGGCAGAGCAACAAAGTGGGGTCACGAACGCGCGCCATGCGACGGGAAGCGGGGCGCGTGGCGGCGGTGCGGCGCGCCGGCGCAGCGGCCCTCTCGGGTCTCATCGAAGAACGACTGGACGATTTCTATTTCCGGGAACGGCGAGTGCCGTGCGTGGCTGACCTGGTGTATTCATTCCGGGCTGTCGAGGCACGCTTGGTCCGGGAGGCGCTGCGCGAGGGCGGCTTCCTGCTCGATGGCGAAGCGGCGTCAGAGGAAAGCCTCGTGCTGTACGCCCCGGACGAGAACTGGCCGGCGCGCGGGGATCGCCTGCGGGCCGAACTTCCCGCTCTGCTCGAAACGGCCAGGAGCGGGCCGCCCGAGCGCGGGGAGCGGTGGCTCGGTCGCGTCGAACGCCTGCGTCAGGCGCTGGCCGAACCGCGCCCGATCTATCGCTTCGTAGGTACAAAGAATGCCGAGGGGCGGACCGCAGGGGGGAAGGCCGTGGGATCCGGCGGGAAGACACAACCGACGGGCGCGCCGCCCGCCACGGGCGCAGCCTCGGTCGAAACCTCCCGGGGCGATGCGCCAAGCGGGCCGGTCCTGCGCCCCAAGTTCGGCCGCTACGAAGTGCTCGGGACCAGCGACCCGGAAGAAGAGCGACTGCCCTCCCCGGCCCTGTTCGTGCGCACGGGCTGAACGGGCGCGCGCGTTTCGTTTCCACTTGCCTCCCGTACCGATTCGTCAGACAAGGCCCGCATGCGCGGTGGCGGGCGCGACATTCCGTGGTCGTTTCTCCTGAGGGTCTTCGTTACCGTCGTGGGCTGCTCCGTCGTATTCGGCGCGGACTCCCGCCGCGGTGAAAAGGCCGGCTACAGGAAGGTGGAGGAGTTCGGCTCGAATCCCGGCAACCTGAGCATGTACCTGTACGTTCCCGGGAATCGCCCAAACGGCCGCCGGCCGGTGGTGTTGGCGCTCCACGGCTGTTACGGCTCAGCCGCACAATTCCGGGGCACAGGCTGGGAAGCGGCCGCCTGGAAGGGTAAGTTCTACATCATCTTCGGGGAACAACAGCAGGAGAACAGCGAGGGCCTCTGCTTCAACCAGTTCACGGACAACGCCCCCGAAAAGGGGGAAGCCGAGATCCAATCCCTGCTGCAGATGATTTCCTATACAAGACGCAACTTTGCCGTCGACCCGGCACGCATCTACGTGACGGGCTTTTCCTCCGGCGGTCAGATGGCGGGCGTGCTGGCGGCCCGCTATCCGGAGCTCTTTGCGGGAGCGGCGCTCATGGGTTCGGGTGGCTTTCGTTGCGCGGTCGGTCAGCCCGACATCCCCGGTTTTGCTTCGTGCGTGGACGGTGAGGTGATTCTCCCCGAATCCAAACCGGCAGCCAAAAGCGAAGCCAGACCGGAAGCGAAAGCCGCCTCCCCAAAGAAGCTCCGTCAGCCGCGGGTCACGTTTTGGCACGGGCTCCAAGATCGAAACGTGGAGCCGACGAGCGTTACCGAAGGTGTTCGGCAATGGACGCACTTCCACGGCATCGATCAGCCGGGCCGTACGCGCGAAATCGGGCGCGGCATCGAACGGACGCGCTACGTGGACCGTGGCGGGCAACTTCTCCTCGAGACGGTGATCTTCCAGGAGATGGCGCACACGATCCCCGTGCGTCCGCCGCACTGCGGGCGGGAGGTGGACCGATACTTTTCCGCCGAGCCCCTCTGCTTTGCGTGGGAGAGCGCGCGCTTCTTCGGCCTGATTCGCTGACGGCCGACCACGGGCGCGCGTCGCAGGGCCGGGCGCAGAAAGTTCTCGCGCGCCCCATGCCCACCGACAACACCGGCCTCATGCTGGCGGCAGCCACATCAACGAAGAGCCTGGAGCCCGCCATCGAGGTCACGGGTGTCACCAAACGCTTCCAGAGCCTCGTGGCCGTGGACAATCTGACGGTGTCGTTCCCGCGCGGCAGGTTCACGGCGCTGCTCGGCCCGAACGGAGCCGGAAAAACTACGCTCGTCGAAATGATTGAGGGGATTCAATCACCGACGAGCGGGCAAATTCGCCTCTTCGGCCTGCCCTGGGCCGGCAACCGTCGTGAGTTGTACGGACGGATCGGCGTGGCCCTTCAGGAAACCACCTTCATGGAAAAGGTGACCGTGCGCGAGACACTGAATCTCTTCGGCAGCTTCTACGGCCAGCCTTCCTCGCGCACGGGTGAGATCCTTGAACTGATCGAACTTGCAGACAAAGCCGACACCTACGTGATCCATCTCTCCGGCGGCCAGAAACAGCGTCTCGTGCTCGGTGTGGCCCTCATCAACCGACCGCAGTTGTTGCTGCTCGACGAACCGACCACCGGGTTGGACCCGCAGGCGCGCCGTGGCGTGTGGCGAATCATCGAAGGACTCCGGCGGGAAGGGACCACGCTGCTGCTGACCACCCACTATATGGAAGAAGCTGAAACGCTCTGCGAGCAGATCCTGATCATGGATCGGGGTCGCATCATCGCGGGCGGGACAATGGCGGAGCTCTCCGTACTTCACGGTGGCGGGGACGTGGTGGAGGTCACCTGCGTGGGGGTCGTCCCCTCCGAAGTGGCGGGTCTGCCGGGGGTGAAGAATGAGGAGCGCGCCACGCTCGAAGGGGGCCAGGTGCGGCTGCGCCTCACAGTCGAAAACACGAACCGTTTCCTGCCACCTCTACTCGCGCTGCTCGAGCGCGCCTCCGTGCAGATTGAAAGCATGGAGGTGCGCCGCGTCACGCTCGATGACCTCTTTGCCTCCCTGACGGGCCGCCATCTGGACGAAGAAACACAAGCCGGGAGGCCAGCGTGACCCGCTCTTTCTGGCACCTCAACGCCATCCACTTCAAAGAATACTTCCGGGAGCCGGGCATCCTGTTCTGGACGCTGGCCTTCCCGGCCGCCATGGCCTGGATCCTCGGAGTAGCTTTCTCCAGTGACAGCGCGGGTGCCGCCCGGGTGGCTCTGGTCGGCGGCTCGGAAGCGCCCCTGCAAGCCGAGAACTTCCACTTCATTCCGACGAATTCGCAACAGGCCCGCCGACTGCAAAGGCAGGGGCGAGTCGTTCTCATCTTGGAAAAAACGGGCGCAACGTGGCGCGCGCACTTTGATCCGCGCAACACGGAAGCCGAATTGGTCTTCCTTAAGCTGGACCGCGCACTCCAAAGCAAGGCCGACCCGTCGCGCCGAGCGGTTATCGAACCGGTCCGCACCACCCAGAAGGGCAATCGCTACGTAGACTTCCTGGTTCCGGGCCTGCTGGCCATGGGCGTGATGAACTCCTGCCTTTGGGGAACCGGCTGGTCGCTCATCGAATTGCGAATGAAGAAACTTTTGCGACGGATGGTCGCCAGTCCCATGCTGCGCTCCGAGTTCCTGCTCTCCTTTTTTGCTTCGCGGCTCGCGCTCGCCTTCGTTGAGGCATTTATTTTGTTCGGATTCGCTAAGTTTTACTTCGACTTCGTCGTTCAGGGCTCGTGGGCCGCGTTCGTGCTGCTGTTCGTAGCCGGTAACGTCTGCTTCTGGGGCATGGGCGTACTGCTTTCGTCCCGCGCTGCCTCCGCGCGAACCGGGAACGGCCTCATCAACTTCGTGAGCCTGCCGATGACCATCGTGGGCGGGGTTTTCTTCAGCTATCACAACTTCCCCGAGTGGATTGCCGGCGTGCTTCAGTACGTGCCGATTGCGCTCTTGGCCGATGGTCTGCGTTCGGTGGCCAACGAAGGCGTCGGCGTGGCAGCCGTCCTTCCCGCGAGCGGGATCCTTGCGGTCGTCGGCGGACTGTGCTTCCTGGTCGGCCTGCGCTTCTACCGCTGGTACTGAAGTCTCTTTTTTCAGAACCCGGCCAGAGCCTGAACCTCGGCCCGCCTGCGCGAGCGGCGGTCGTACTGGACTCGCGCGCGCTCCCAGGAAAGGTCAGAGGTGGCGTTCGCGTCGCTTTCGCGGAACGCGAGTTCCTCATCCGGCATGTCGGCAAATAACATCCTGAGATTGCAATCGCCCATCCTCTGGGCGCACCGCCGTCCGCCCTGACGGGTGGCCCGTGGCGCCTCGTCGGTTTCCGCCCTGATCCAGTACGCGGCCGCTCGATAGGCTGCGTATGCCTCGAAAAAGCGGTCCGCACGCTCGAGCACTTGGGCGGACTCGAACCACTGAAGGCCGCACGGTTGGCCCTCAGCCATGGCAAGCACCGCGGACCAGCGTGGATCTGCTGCACGGCCCTCCTCCCAGCGTTCGACCACGTGGCGCGCCAGGGTCCGGGCGCCCCTGGATGAGCCCCCAAACTGAAGGTCCGCCTGGAGCGCGTCCCAGGCCACGGGAGTGGCCGCGTCCGCGTCCGTTTCCAACAGTTCGTCGAAGAGTTCGTAGTGGGCGTCGGCAAAGTGCAGCTCACCGGCCAGGAAGGTGCGCAGCGCCCGTACCCGAACCTCCGGCTCTGTTTCCCGCCGACACAGCTCCTCGAAGCGAAACAAAACTGCCTCTTTGCCCTCGGCCAATCGCAACCGTTCCAGAGGATCCTCGGGCACCTTTGCACGCACGATCGCCTCGCCCACATGGCGCGCGCGTTCATCTGTGTCTCCCAAGTATTTGGCGAATAGGAGGACTTCGTAGAGACCGGATTCACGCAGCGAAAGATTGTTCGCTTCGTACTCCAGGAGCAGCGAAGCGACCATACCCGAAAGAGATGAGGCGAGGTAGTGACCGACCGGGCCTCCGCCGAGCTCGCCGGCACCCAGACGCACGACCGGCCACCGGTTCAGCCCTCCGGCCCGGCGCGGCTGAAGCGCGACGAGGTCCCCGTTCTCGAACGCGCCGATGGGCAGAAAGCCCCAGCCGCCCCAATTCTCGGCCGGATCCGCACAGTTCCCGACAAGGCCAGGCTCCAGGCGCAGACCGTCGAGCAAATCGCCATCCGGTTGGGGTCCCCGGCGCAGACTCTCGATCAGCGTCGGCACCGAGGCGGAGGAAATCATGGTTGCCCGATATCGGCAAAGGGGTCGGCGGCGCCTGCAGGTGGAAATTCTCCGTACATCTTCAGGTCGCGGATCTCGATCTCGGCCAGGTAGTTGTACAGCCGCGCGCTCTTCACTCCCGTTTCGCTCGTACCGTAGCGGAGGAAAACGGCTTCCGCGCCGGGAATCGGGATCGAGGAAACCCACAGGCGCATGCGTGTCACGAGCGCGTCCTTGTCCGTGAAGAAAACGTAGGAATCTCCGGGTGTCACGCCGCCTGAGGGAAAGTGCACTTTGAGCACGCCCGCCTCGACGAGTGAACGCTGCGCGCCCGGAGACCGGATGTGGAAGAGCGGGTTGAGCCAGTAGGCGTCGTTCACGAAAGAGCGGCTGGCTGCCGCGAGCATCTTCTTGCGCTCCTCCGGGTCGGTCACGTCCGCGCCCGCCTTCCGAAACACCGCGCGCATCGTCTTCTTGTCGAAGCGCACCTCCCGGTCCTCCCACCGAACTTCGACGAGGTCGCGCTTGCGGTCCCAAAGCAGTCGGCGCTTCCCCCGAAAGTCCCACGAAACCGCGGCCGTATTCCTCAACCAGGCTTCGTGATTGATGGCGAGTAGCATTCGGTCCGCGAGCGCTTCCGCTTCGGGTCCCGGCACCCCTTCCGGGAGGGAACGACAGCCACTGAGGAGCAGGACAAGTCCGCAGAGGATTGCCGCGCGAAATGTGCTCTGAACGGACAGGAGGTTGGCTGTAGATTTTCGTTTCATAGGATGAAATCCGTGGAGAGAAAGTTGGACTTGTGATTGCGAACGATGTCTGTCAGTATCGCCTTGTTGATGTCGTTGGCCTTGGCAGCCACTAGCGTACGGATCGAAAAGGAACGCAGCGCGTCGCTCACGGACAGCGTTCCCTCCGCGGATCCTTTGCGACCGGTAAACGGGAACGAATCCGGCCCGCGCTGACACTGGCTGTTGATGTTCACACGACAGACCTGGTTGACCATGGGATCGATCAGGACCGAAAGCACGTTGGGATCCGTACCGAATACGCTCACCTGTTGCCCGAAGCGGCTCTCGTAAACGTACTGAATCGGCGCGTTGATGTCGTCGAAGGGGACGACCGGGACGACCGGTCCGAACTGCTCTTCGGTGTAAATGCGCGCCTGAGGCCGAACCGGGTAGAGAACCGCGGGATAGAAGAACGAACGGTTCACGGTACCGCCGCCGGGGTTGACCACCTGGGCGCCGTGTGCGCGCGCATCCTGAACGAGCTCACTCAGGTACTCGCTCTTGTCGGGCACGGGCAAAGGCGTGATCTTGACGTTCTTCTCCCAGGGCATCCCGACTTCGAATTTGGCCAACTCCGCGCAGAACATCTCCAAGAATCGGTCCACGATGGAGGTGTGCACGAACAGAATCTTGAGGGCGGTGCAGCGTTGCCCGTTGTACGAAAGACTTCCCAGCAGGGCCTCTTGAACCGTGAGTGCGAGGTCAGCATCGGCCTGGACGATTGCCGCGTTCTTTGCTCCCATCCCCAGTATGGACCGCAGACGGTGCGGGTGTGGGTGCTCCTGTTTGAGGTGATCCGCCACGCGACTCGAACCGATGAAGGCCAGGACGTCGATTTTCCCCGTCGACATGATGGGGCCGATCGTCTCGGGGCCGTCTCCGTACACGGTGTTGATGACGCCCGCGGGAAAGCAATCGCGGAAGGCGGAAAGGAGCGGCCGGTAGAGCAGGATGCCCAGCTTCGGCGGTTTGAAGACGCAGGTATTGCCCATGATCAGAGCGGGAATGAGCGTGGCAAATGTTTCGTTTAACGGATAGTTATACGGACCCATGCAGAGGACCACGCCCAGGGGGGCGCGCCGCACCTGCCCGATGATGCCCTCCTGTATCAAGAAGCGCGAAGAGGAACGGTCCTGCTCCTTGAGGGCATCCACCGTGGCGATGATGTACTCCACGGTCCGGTCGAACTCCTTCTCGGAATCACCGCGGGTCTTGCCGATTTCCCACATGATGTAGCGTACGACTTCTTCACGCACGGTCTTCATGCGCCGAGCGAACTCCTCCACGTGGCGGATGCGCTCGCCGACCGTTGAAGTGGGCCAGGGCCCGCGACCGAGGTCGTAGGCCTTCACAGCGGCGTCCAGGGCCTCCAGCGCAGCGGCCCCCGTCATGGCCGGCGCGGCGCCCACCCGACGCTGGCGGTGGGTTCCGTTCTCCCGTATCCAAATGGGGCTCTGTACGTCCGCAAGTGGGCCCGGCCAGACCCGGATCTCGCCGTTGATCAGATACTCGCGTTGGTCGGAGTCCGCGGGCACGTCGTGCTCGGGGGGCAGGGCCGAATGTTCGGGGAAAATGTTCTTCACCCGCGCTTCGATGTCTGCGGCAGGAGTGGAAGTCGAGGCGGTCATGGACAAAACCCCCGGCGATGCGGCGCCGACGTCAGACTACACCCCCGCCGGCATTTCCGAAAAGCGAAAATCCGCCCTGCGGCTGGCCGCAGGGACGAAGATTCGCCATGGTTGACGTGCGCGCGGCCGGGTCCTCACCCTACCCCATGAGCATCGACATCAAGATCACCGGCGGCACCATCATCGACGGGGGTGGCGGGGAGCCCTTCACCGGAGACGTGGGCATCAAAGACGGGCGGATCGTGGCCATCGGTCGCGTCGCTGATAGCGCCGAGCGGGTCGTCGATGCCTCCGGCGCCATTGTCACTCCTGGTTTCGTGGACGTTCACACGCACTATGACGGGCAGATTTCCTGGGACGAGCGCCTGTCGCCTTCGGTGAACCACGGAACGACGACCGCCGTGATGGGCTCCTGTGGCGTTGGTTTTGCCCCGGCACGGGAGAAGGACCGCGAACACCTGATCGACCTGATGGAGGGCGTGGAGGACATCCCCGGCGCGGCACTCGCGCAGGGCATCAACTGGAAGTGGGAAAGCTTTCCCGAGTACATGGACGCACTCGATGCCATGCCCCACACCATCGACTTTGCCGCCCAGGTACCGCACGATGCGCTGCGCGTGTTCGTGATGGGTCAGCGCGGGCTCGAACAACAGGCGGCCACGCCTGAGGACATCGCCACCATGAAGAAGCTGTTGCGCGAAGCCCTGGAGGCAGGAGCGGCCGGCTTTACGACGGGGCGCAGCGACGTACACCGCAGCGCTTCGGGGCGCTGGACTCCGGCTCACGAGGCGACTATCGACGAACTCACCGAACTCGCCTCTGTCTTTCGCGGACTGAACTACGGCGTGCTCCAGGCCGTCTCCGACTTCGACATGGAGCGCAGCGTGGAAAGCTTCGACCGCGAGTTCGAAGTCATCGAGAAATTCGCCGCGGCTGCGGGCGGAAGGCCGTTCTCCCTTTCGCTCAACCAGCGCGATTTCTGGCCCGACCTCTGGAAGCGAATCATCACCCGAGGTGAGCAGGCGCAGAAGTCCGGCATTCCGTTCCGCTTTCAGGTGGCGCCACGCGCGATCGGCGTCAACCTGGGGCTCATGTGCACCTTCCATCCGTTCATGGGCAAGCCCAGCTACAAGGCCATCAGCCACCTGCCCCTGGCCGAACGCGTGCAGGCCATGCGCGCCCCAGTGCTCAAGCAGAAGATTATTGAGGAGAAGTCAGATAAGCTCGCGGGAGACGGAACACCCGTACCGCCGCTCGCCGACAAATTCCTTGCGGCCATCGACCAGCTTTCCTTCAAGCTCTTCGAACTCGGCGACCAACCGGACTACGAACAGCCGGTCGAACGCAGCCTGGGAGCTCAGGCCAAAGGCCGCGGTTTGCAACCGCTGGATTTGGTGTACGAAACGCTGCTCAAGAACGACGGGCAGGCGCTCATCTACTTTCCGATCTACAACTATACGGAGTTCTCTTACGATAACGTGCTCACCATGATGCAGCATCCCCAGGCCATCCCCGGCTTGTCGGACAGCGGCGCGCACGTGGGCACGGTCTGCGACGCGAGCTTTCCCACCTACCTGTTGTCCTACTGGACTCGGGACCGGGCCCGGGGCGGCCGGATCGCGCTGCCGCGCGCCGTGCAGATGATCACGTCCGATACGGCCCGACATATGGGCTTCCACGACCGGGGCCGCCTGGCCGTCGGGTTGCGGGCCGATGTGAACGTGATTGACTACGACGGCCTGGCGCTCAAACCACCCCGTATGATCCGCGATCTACCGGGTGGGGGCCAGCGGCTTCTCCAGGAAGTGCAGGGCTACGCGCTCACGTTGGTTGCGGGTGTGCCGGTGAACGAAAACGACAGTCCCACGGAGAACCGACCGGGCCGTCTGGTTCGTTCCAGCCGGCTGGCCGCCACTGCATGAGCCTGACCGACAAATCCTCCGAAAAGCGTCTGGAAGCACGCGACCACAATCGCGTGTTTCGCTACTTCGACTTCGTGATGGCGGCCTTCGTGACCGTCCTGCTGTGCTCCAACCTCATTGGCGCCACGAAAGCAGTATCCCTTTCCGTTGGCTGGCTGCCCTTCGTTTCGGACTCAGCCACGATCAAGTTCACGGCCGGGGTCCTCTTCTTCCCCATCAGCTACATCTTCGGGGACATCCTCACCGAGGTCTACGGCTATGCGCGAGCGCGGCGCGTCGTCTGGACCGGCTTCGCGGCGCTGTTGTTCATGTCCTTCATGAGCGCGGTGGTCGTCGCCATGCCGCCCGCGGCCGACTGGCACGATCAGGAAGCCTATCGCAAGATCTTCGGGCTCGCGCCACGCATTGCCCTCGCGTCGCTCGTGGCTTTCTGGGCGGGCGAGCTCACCAACTCGTACGTGCTCGCCAAAATGAAGGTCTGGATGGAGGGACGCCATCTCTGGATGCGCACGATTGGTTCGACCATCGCCGGCGAAGGCGTGGACTCGCTCATCTTCTATCCGTTGGCATTCTTGGGCGCCTGGGATACCAGTCTGGTCTTTCAGGTCATGGTCACCAACTACGCCATCAAGACCGCGTGGGAAATCGTCATCACTCCGGTGACCTATCGCATCGTGGGCTTCCTCAAGCGCGCCGAGCAGGAGGATTACTACGACCGGGACACGAACTTCACGCCGTTCTCGGTGAAGGCCTGAGGCGATCCGGCATCGCGAACGGGAAAGACGCCCGAGGGACATCATTGCGCGCACACCTTTTAGCTTGACGGACGGACAATCGGGCTCCTTTGTTTGTTCGTGGCTGTCATGGAAAAAGCCGCGCCTGCGTATGTTGGCAGGCGAGTGACGCGTGAGCAGTACCTGGACCTGCCGGACGATGGCTTTCGGTACGAGATGGTCGATGGAGTGCTGCAGATGTCTCCGAGCGCCGATTCCACCCACAGCAGGATTCTCGTGAACCTCGTGTATGAGCTTCGTCGGAGCATCTCTGACCGGGGAAGCGTGTTCGTGGAGTTGGACGTGCTGCTCCCCGATGGAGGCGATGTGCTCCGCCCCGACTTGTGCTACGTGGCCGCGGAACGGGGTCAGATCATTCTGGCGCACATTCATGGGGCCCCTGATATCGTCGCCGAGATCCTCTCCCCGTGCACGAGGGCCCGTGATTTGGGTCCCAAGTCGGAGCGGTATCGCTCCTGCGGCGTGCGGGAGTTCTGGGTGGTGGACCCCGAGAATTCTTCGGTCGAAGTGCGCTTGAATCTTTCGGGAAGCTGGCAGATCAGTGGGGGCGGCCGAAGTGAGGTTCTGCCCGGCTTCGTCCTTTCGCCCGGCATACTCCAGTAGGCGGTCGCACACCAGAGACTCCGACCGAGAGGGCGCCGGGGAAACCGGAACCCGCCGGAACGGAGGCGCTCGAATCGGAGATTGAACGGCTCAGGGCGCGGGTTCAGACGATGATCGGCTTCCCCAAGTAGAGCTGAACAACGCCCAGGATGTGTCCGGCTGAGTGGGCAATGATGACAACCCACAGATTTCTCCCGCACAGTAGATAAGCGGTGCCCCAGACGAGTCCCATGAGAAACGCCACCACCATGCCGCCGATGCCCCACATGAAGTGGACGCTGCCGAAGAGCAAGGCCTGAATGAGGACGGACAGGCCGGTGCCACTCATGCTGCGTCCGAAAAGATCGGAGAGTCTCCCGATGAGAAACCCCCTGTAGATCACCTCCTCCGGGATGGATGCGGTCAGGGGAAGGACCAGCGCCAGGGTGATGGCAGCGCCGAGGTTCCCCGACAGCGCGGCGTACCGAGACAGATCCGGCTTCGGCATGGAGACAAAGGATGAGACAATGAGGATGCCTGCAACCTGAAGCGGGACCATAGCCCAGCGTTCGGGCCGCCTGAATCCCAGGTCGGCCATTGTTTGGCCCCGAGCCCGGACTACGCCTGCCGCGGCAAGGGCGCCGCAGACGACCGCGCTGACTCCACGTGCTTCCGCTCCCACGCTAATCCACCCTCGGGTATTCGCAAGACCCTCCAACACGTAGGCGAGACCCGAAGCCGCGACTACCACAATGATATCGACGAGCACTCTCATCGCCTTTGTCATAACCAGTCCTCCAAGAAAAACGTCCTGACCCTTCTCGGCGCTGCGCGCTCAAGCCATTTCGGGAAAACGGGAACCGCCGACCCCGAATCCGGGTAGCCAAAACGGACGCGCCCGCGTCCAATAAGCTGTCCGTTCCCCCGTTCCGGGGAGGAGGTAATATGAAAAGAATCGTTCTCGTGACTCTACTTGCCTTTGCACTCATCCCAGTGTGGGCAGACGGTCAGACGGCAACCGAAGACGGAATCGAGGTGACCGCCTCGCCGCTCCCCGATGAAATCAAGGGGTTCAAGACGTTCGAGGTGGTTCTCAAGAGCTCGCGTACGACCGACCACAGCGTGCAGGTCGAGATCTGGCTCAACGACAACACCGTGAAAGAACCGGGCGGAGCGCGCGGCAAATGCACGGTGATGGTGGGCCTCAAAGGCGGTACGACGATGACCGAAAAGAAGCACTGTAAGGAGGAATCTCCTTCCAACTCTTTCAGCGTGAAGATTATCAAGGTGTTCAGCAAGATCTACTGAGTGGAGATGGGGGACCAGGAGGCGCACTCTGTGCGCCGACCTGGTTACTCCGCGTCCGCGCCGACAGCCAGCGGTCATTCACGCCGTACCGAGCGAACGTCTTCGTGTTCGGGAGATCGCGACGGACCGGACCCTTTCGCCGCGCGCTCGCCAGGTCCCGAGCGAGTCCGCGTTCTTGGTCCGACTACATTCGGCCGCTGAAAGCGCGCGTGCCGCGGGCGTTCCTGATCAAGCCCGCTTTCGCCACCATCCCAAAGGCAAAGTCGGTCCGACAGCGAATGCCAGCCTGATGCCGAAGGCGTTCGGAAAAGATCCTTTTGAAATGGATGGGAGCGCGGGCAACGAACGTCATCGTGTTCAGGAAGGTCCGAGAGGAGGTCGGACCTTTAGAAATAGGCGACTGCAGTCGCGCCGATTCACTTGGTGGGGCCGCACCGAAACGCATGCTGGGTTTCGCCGCGACTCCGCTTTCCTGCCGCAACTCGAGGGCGCGCGGAGCGTCCCGGCCGAAGGAGTTTCGTTTCGCATGCGCGACCGCTGCACTGCCTGGATGGTCGCTCAGCCGATCTCCCTAGTCAGCCGAGAGTCGTCGCATTTCGGCCACGGTGCGCTCCAGTTCACCGACGAGCCTCTCGGTGAGACCTCTGCTTCGAAAGGCGGCGCACAGGCTTTCGTAGTACCACAAACTCTCGCCGCTTCCGACGCTGAAGCGCGACCACACCTCCGAACCAAGCTCGCGCAGATCCGCGACGATGGCCCGCGCGGTGTGAAGCTTGTCTGCGCACGAGACGAGCAGGACTTCGGGCGGAGCTTCTTCCAGATGCGCCAGATAGGCCTCCTTGCGCGCGCGCCACGGCGGCTTGGGAATTTGATCCGTGTCCGTGCATCCATCCACGATGCCGGCCACGGCCGGTCCGAAGCGGCGTCGAATCTCGGCCAGTACCGGCGCGCCACCTTGGTCTTCCACTGCGTCGTGCAGAAGTCCCGCGATGATCTGATCTTCGCTGCCACCCGCTTCGCCCACGATGGCGGCCACCGCCATCAGGTGCGTGACGTAGGGAATCGCTGTGCCTTTCCTCTTTTGGCGCGCGTGGAGCCGCGCCGCGTAGGTCAGGGCCTCTTCGAATCGGGCTGACGTTTCCATGTGAACCACACGGCCAGGAAGAACAGAAAGAAAGCAAAGTCATTGATACCGTAGATGCCCATGAAGATGGCGGCCAACCAGTCGCGCTCGGACAGGGCACGCAATCCGTCCCAACCCCCATGGCGCATCCAGGAGAACCAGGCCGCCACGTACGCGAGCTTCTCCAAAGCAAAAACGCCCACGAGCCAACGCGGACGTTCGCGCGCATCTGCCACGGCCAGGTACGCGAGCCCCCACAGAATGATGGCCACCAGACCGAAGGTGGACAGGACCGCGGGCTGCGCTTCGGAGATGGCGCTGCTTGTGAAACCGCGCGTGAAGAGCAGCACGCCTCCGATGTTGGCACCGCCGGCCAGGACGAAACCCCAGCGAATGATGTTCTCGTGTCTCACAAACTCACCTCCGAGAGGCTCCGCTGGTTCATTTCCAGTACACGAGGATCATGCCCAGAACCTGCAGGTTGACAAAGTAGTAGCCCACGTTGATCCCGAACAGCGTCCAGGACTTGCCCTCGAAGCTCACCGAGTTGAGGTACACCGGCACAAAAAAGCCCAGCCAGGTGAAGAAGCCCGCCGACCAGCCCATGACGGCCGGATGCGGCTGCTCCGTCATGCCCTTCTCCGCCAGAAACCCCCAGGCGAACACATTGTGCGCAAGACACCAGGCCACCAGGAACGCGCCGAGCACCATCAAACCCATCGACTTGGCCATGTCCGCTCCCGACGGCTTGAAGTCGGCAGGCAATCCAACCTCACGCGCCCACCGTTTCCCGAACAGGGGCCCGTACCACACAAAGCCGATGACCATGTTTGCGACGACACCGGCAAGAATGGCCAGGTAGTTCAGTTTGATTTCCATGCGAGTCCTCTGGTGTGACCAGGCGACGGGCTCCGAGCCGTGTCAAGTCTTGCTCCATCCCATCGGACCCTCGCATTGGAATCGAATTGACGTATTGTTTAGGGACCATAAGGATCAGTCCATGTCGCAAGTTGCCCTGCAGAGACGCCGGGCTTCCTCCGTTGGCCTGATCTGCGCCCGGGGCACCATGGCCGTTTGCCTTGCTGCCTGCTCGCCACTGGTGGCCGAACCGGGCGAGGCCCCGAAGCGATCCGAGCAGAAACAACCGTTCAGCGTAGTCGTTGTGCTCAGAACTGCGGAGAAGTGGAGACGCTCCTGCTTGCCGTCCCGCCTCCCGGTCGCGAGATCTCAGGACCCGGGCTGCCCTGGCTCCCCCTGTTGGAGGCCAACCAGAATCCCACCTCCCGCGCCTCCATTCTTCAGTTGGGCACCACGTTCCATCCACTACAGCGAACAGACGCAGATCCCTATTTCGGGTTGTCG
>CAZPFB010000020.1:18326-63031 GCA_964585735.1 uncultured Leptospiraceae bacterium | reverse complement strand
TGACCGAAACGGTGCCGATCGCGTGTCTTGTTTCGGGCATCATGGCCGCGGGGCGTTTGTCGGGGGACTCCGAAATCACGGCGATGCGTTCGGCGGGGTTGAGTTTCCCGCGGATGTACGCGGTCTACGTGGTCTTCGGGTTCTTGGCCATGCTGGTGGTGGGCAGTCTCAATCTGTACATCGGTCCGTGGAGCGCGCGCTCGCGGGAGAACTTCGAGCAGGAACTCAAAGCATACCACAGCCTGGCGCTCGTCCGCCCTGGCCGGTGCATGGGTCGGGCGGACCTGGGCGTCTCCAAGAAGGGCCAGGACATCTGTGCGGGCAGCAAAGAGGGGCAGGTGTTGCGCGAAGTTCAGATCCGGGAGTGGTTCAACGACCTCGACCTCAACAAGTCCGAAAAGGTGGTTCTCAAGAAGTTCACGGTGCCGATCGGGGACGGCTTCATGACCCAGATCCTGCACGCGCGGACGGGAGAGCTCATCAACCGCAGGGCGCCCGACGGCTCCCTACAGAAGGTGATTCGGCTGCGCGAAGGTTTCCTCATCGAGCAGGATGAGAAGCAGACCCAGTTCGAGTTGACCAATTTCATCGACGGTCACATGGACTATGTGATTCCACCGCCCGCCAAAACGATCGGGCGCCTGAATGTGAAGCCCAGCAACTACGGCTTCCCGGAACTCCTTCAGTTCCTCGAACGCTTGGAAAAGGGCGGCAACACAATCGACGTCTGCGCCATTCACCCCGACTGTGAATCGCTCGGAGACGTGAAGCTCGGGGAAAGCGTTACGCAATCCGAGGACGGCCGCAACCTCATCGTTCTGCCAGCGCATTCCGCCATGCAGACCATGCTGCAGAACGAGGTGGTGTGGCTGGCGCAGCACGGACCCAAACGGGGCCAGCCCGGCGGCCCCACGGACGAAGAGGTTCAGGCCCATGTCCAACTGGCCATGATGCTTCAGGGCTTCATCAAGGACGCCGAGAAGACCAAGCTGAAATTCGAAGTGGAACTGCACACGCGTCTGGCAACGCCTGTGGCCTGCCTGCTCTTCTTCTTCGTTTCGTTTCCACTGGGACTTGTCGTGAAACGATCGGGAAAGGGGATGAGTTTTGCGCTCGCGGGCTTCGTCTTCTTCGTGTACTACGTCAGCCTGCTGGGGGGACTTGCCTACGCGCTTAAGGGAAACGTGCCGCCCGCGGTGGGCGCGTGGTTCCCGGACCTGGTTGTGGCGGGTCTGGGGATCTACATCATGTCGACGCGCACGGACGACTTTGCCCCGCTGCGGTTCTTGGCGGGGCCCTTCCGGGTTGCGTACCGCCGATTCGTTGCACCAGTCGTCGCCCCGTGGCTGTCCAGGATCGGCCAAACGTCCGCGGCGCGTCGGCTGCTCGAGGGGACCAGGCGAATCGTCATCTGGCTCGGCGCGTTCGCGGTCCGTTTGCGCACGTACGTGGTCGGGCTCCGTCGTCCTCACCGACCACCGGGCTGACTATTTTTGGTTGCTTTCCGCCGGGGCGATGGCATTCTCTGCTCGGCTTTTTGCGGACGGGTAACAGTCAGGACATGCACAAGACAATCATCTGGCACGTGGCCGATTCGGGCTCCTTCCCCCTGGAAGTGCACCAGCGCGGGAACTTCCAGTTGTCCGTCAGGGAAGTACGGATTGCGGCCCTTGGAGATCAAGCTCTCGAAAGCGGCGTGTTTCATGTGTTTCTCATCCAATGCCAGGCCGGGACCGCCGGGGAGTTCCGGGGTCAGCTCGCACGCCTGCGGCAGTTGGGAGACTTTCCGAAGCTCGTGGTGGTCTCGTCGGCCGAGTACGCGGCAGTGGCAGCGGACTACGGCCTCGTTCCGCGCACATATCTGGTGGATGATTCCATCCGTCCGCGCAATCTCCTGCTGATCCTCGAATTACTTCTACAACAGGAGTATTACCGTCAGGTCGTGTACGGCCTTTCCGGAGACATGCGCAAGAATACCGACATCTTCGAGAACATGATCTCGCTGGCGCGTCGTGAACTCTCGGACGCCCGCGCGGAATCGGGCGCTTATCGCAGCCTGGTGGAGTACGAGCAGAGCCGGCGCAAGTTTCAGGAACGAATCGAAGAGGCTCAGCAGGAAGTTGGTACCCTGCGCGATCAGGAACTGCTCGGCCTGAAAGCCCAACTGGCTGCCACGGACCGGCTGAGCGAATTCCGGGATCGCGAACTCCGAGAAGCGCGCGAGACCATACACGCCACCGAAGCCGTCTTGGAATTCTCACGTCGCGAGCAGTTGAGGCGGGAGAACATGCTCAACGCCATGGATCGGCTGCGGTCCTTCACGGAGACGGAACTCCTGGAGTTGTTCCAGGAGAATCAGGAACTCCGGCGCAAGCTCGGCATGCCTCCCCGTGATCACGGCTGAAGGCGCCGCTTCGGTGCGGCTCCCACAGCGGCCCCCCCAGAGGCGCCCAAAAAAGACTCACGGAGCGGAGCGGGAGGGCCGATCCAAGAAGAGAGCTTATGTCTCTTTTCGGCGTATCCAGTCGCCTTCGGCGAAAACCGCTCCTCCTGGGGGGAGGGGGTCTCCTGCTGCTCTTCCTGTCAGGACTTGCGGCCCAGCAGCTTCCACGCTTTCGCATCAAGGAGGATGCCTCACGAGAGTACTTCCGCCGGGGGGTCTACTTCCACAATGAGCGTCAGTACGTCGCCGCGCGGGAATTCTTCTACAAGGCACTCGATGTCCAGCCTTCGTTTCACCTGGCGCGCCGGTTCTTGGGTGACGCTCACTACTATTCGGGAGAATGGAATGAGGCGTTGGAGCAGTGGGAGTTGCTCGATTCGCTCTCCGGCGGCGCCTATCCGCTGATCTCCCAACGCAGCGAACTGCTGCGATTCGGACTCCAGAAGGCCCGCAATCCCGGTGAGCTTGTGTTCTTGCGCGAGTTCACCCCAACCACCTGGCGCGGCTTTCGGTTCGAGCGTCCGGCGGATGTCGCGGTCGATTCGATGGGCTGGTTGTACATCGCCACGCTGAGCAGCGCGGGCGTTCTGAAGGTTGACCAGGCAGGGGAAGTACAGGACACTCTGCGCGGCCCGTTCTACGACCGGCTCGCGCGGCCCATTGCCGTGTCGGTGCAGGAAAATCGGCTCTACGTTTGCGATTTCGGATCGGATCGGATCCGGGTGTTGACGACGGGCGGCGGACCGTTGCTTTCGTTCGGGCGTACCGGCGGTGGCGACGGCGAACTGCGCGGGCCCGAGGGCCTCGCCGTGAGCGGAGACCATGTTTTCGTCTCAGACACAGGAAACCGTCGTATCGTTCGCTTCACCACAGCGGGCGTCTATCGCCAGGCCTTTGGCGCTGACGACCGAGGAGGCATGCCCCAATCGCCCGCGGGCATGGTGGTGGTGGGGGACACGCTGTACGTTGTGGACAGGGAAGGCCGTGCCCTCCTAATCTACGACCTCGACGGCAACTTCCTCGGACGGATTCGGTCGGAAAAACTCAGGCGTCCGCGGGGACTATCCCTGGCGGACCGTCGCCTGATCGTTGCCGATGAGGAATCTGGCATTCTCTTTTACCATCTCGACGAACAGCGTTGGGACAACCTGGCGGGATTGCGAGACAATCGTGATCGGGAAGTGACGCTGAATCGACCCTTTGCAGCCCATAGCGATTCCAACGGCGTGCTGTATCTGGCGGAGTACGGCGGGCACCGGGTTCTCACCGTGGTCCCCGAGGGGTTGCGCGTGAGCAACCTCGAGGTTCGCGTGGAGCGGGTTGACAGACGCGATTTTCCGAACATGGCTGTCTTCGTTTCTATTCGGAACCGGCTGGGCGCCCCCCTGCAGGGATTGGCGCGCAGGCAGATCCGGCTGTTCGAAAACGATCGGCGCGTCGGTGGTTTGCGCACCGACAATGTCGAGGCGTTCCAGAAACGCGCCAATGTCGTCTTCGTCACCGAGAGTTCTGCATTCCTGGAACGCGAGTTTTCGGGCGTTGCGCGGGCGGCCATTGCGCGGGTCGTAGAGAACGTGCGGATTTCGGATCGGTTGGCCGTCGTGCGCGTCGGTGAAACCGTCCGCCAGGTCTACGAAGGTGTGGGGCGCCTGGAACTTCTGGAGGCCGCTGTGGCCGGTGACCGGACGGAGAACCCCAATTTGGGAAAGGGACTGTACGACGGAGTTGCTGCGCTGCTGTCGGGCCTCGGGCCTCGGGCAGTCGTTCTCTTTGCGTCCGGTCGAGAGTACCCCGGTGCTTTCGACCAGTACGGCATCGATCGAATTTCCCAGTTTGCGGCGGCAAACGGGATCACCGTGCACGTCATCTCCTGCGAAGGCGCCGAAGATGTCGAGGAACGAGAGCGTGTGCGCGCCAGATACGCCGATCTCTCTGTCTCCACAGGGGGACAGTACTTGAGGGCGTTTGACGAGACAGCCCTCAGCACGCTCATGAAAACGATCCAAACGTCCCGGGATAACCGCTACCTCATCACGTATCGCTCGCAGGCTGACCGAGTTCTAACGGGGCGCTACGTGGACGTCCGAATCGAGACGCAGCACCAAGGAACCATCGGCAAAGGAAACGGAGGCTACTTCATTCCATGAGACCCTCACGCATACGAATTCTCGCGGCCAGCTCGGTCCTCATTCTCAGCGGTCTGGTCGTTTCGGGAAACACGCGGCCCTCCGCCCGTACCTTGTACGAGCAGGGTCAGAAGGCGTACCTTGCCGGAGACTATCGCGCCGCGCTGGAACGTTATACCCAGGCCGTGGAAAAGAACACCTCATTCCTCCAGGCGCGCCTTGCGCTCGCGGAGACCTATGCGCAACTGGGGGAATGGGATCGGGCCCGGCACTCGTTTCAGGCCGCCCTCGAGTTGGACGCGAAACACCTGACCGCCCTGCTCGGTGCCGCGAGGGCAGCCCTTGCCCTAGGCGACCGCACTGCTGCGATGGCGCTTCTCGAACAGGCGCGCTCTGTGGACCCGGGCTCCGATCGCGTGGCCCTCATGGATGGGGAGTATGCTCTCAGTGTGGGCCGCGCGGACCTGGCAGCTCGGCATTTCGCCCGTATCCTGCGAGGCAACCCGGGTCACGCCGAGGCCCTGCGTGGGGCCGCCACGGCGGCTTCGCGATTGGGCAGGTTCGACGAGGCGGCCCTGCACCTGCGACGGGCCAGGTTGGTCGAACCGGTGAACCCCGCAGTGCACCGGATTCAGGGGCTGGTGTCCCTGCAGCAGGCGCTGGAGCTTCCGGAGGGCACGGAGCGCGACGCCACCCTGGAAGCGGCGCACGAGAGTCTTCGAACCGCACTCATTCTCAAGCCGGGTGATCTCGACCTCGAGTTCCGACTTCTGTGGCTGGAGTTGCACCAGGGTCACTCGGAAGCAGCGCGGGAGCGTTCCCGACGACTTGTGTCGGCCTCGGCGGACGTGCGCACTCACCAGTACCTGCCTGCGTACGTTCTGCTCGGCGGGGGAGTGGATGACGTGGGGCGTGCACGCCAGTTGACCATGCGCCTTCTCGAGGCGACTCCGGATGATTCACTCATCCGCTTCCGCCTCGAAGAACACGTGCTCGGGCGCAAACGCGAATTCACCGCCAGCAGTTCGTTGCGGACGTACCTGGCCCGCTACCACCGCCAGCGCTTTGCGCACTACGATGACCGTCAGTTGAGCGATCGTCGGGACTTCCACATGGCCCGGACGTTGGAACTCGGCAACGCGGACGGCGACCTCCTGCAACGCAAGCTCGAACTGGCGCGCCTGCATGGAGATTTCCAGGTATTCGTGGATGTTCTGCAAGAATTGGTGCGTGAGCAACCGCAGAACATGACGCTGCGATTCAGGCTGGAAAATGCCCTGCGCCGGAGAAGTGAGGACCTGGAGTACGGCGCGAGGCAGGAACTCGGCCGCCTCGGGCGCGAGGCGGCGGGAGTTTTCGTGTTCGATTTCAAACCCGAGCAGCCGATGCCCTACCACCCCGATGGGGGACAGATGGTCGCGCAGGCGCTTCAACGGCACGTCCGCTATCAGGGTCGCATCCAGGCCACGCCACGCGCGCTGCGCGACAGGGCCCGGGACGAGGCCGGCCTTTCCGTCCTCGAACGCGACACCGGGGTCGGGCTGACCTTCACTCCAGGACGACTCACGCGCATCATGGGCGTGCCGGGCATTCCGGCCGCGGTGGACTTCCTGATCGGGGGCTCGTACCAGTCGGATGCGGGTGGCGTACGCGCAACCTATGAGGTCTATGAAGCCGCCACGGGCCGGCGCATCGACCGGTTCCGGCTGGAGGCGGCGGGCCGGGATGCCATTCACGAGATATCCGCGCGGGGCGCCCGGCGCATCGCCGCCTTGGCGGCTGCGCGCGCCACGGTGCTTGCCGTCCGCGACGATGGACTGCTCGTCAACGCAGGGGCCCGCGACGGACTCAGCAAGGGCGCCCGCCTTCTGGTCTACAGGTCCGATGTTCGCGAAGTCGCGCCCGTCGAGGCCGACATGCGCGCGAAATTGCTCCGCCTCGTGGGAACTCCTCAGTATTGTACGGTTTCCCGGGTGACGGAACGCGTCGCCCTGTGTCAGCCGGAAGGAATGGACCACGGGGCCTTCCATCGGGGTGACAGGGCTTTGCTGGTTCCTTCGACTACGGCTCGGACCCCATGAAGCTTCCCGTCACCGACGGCGATTCACATTGACCTGGTAGGTGCGGCTGGAGCTGTTCCCCGCGAGATCACTCGCGGTCACTTTGAGGGTATTCGAGCCGTCCTTGAAGTCGAGCGTGCCCAGCAAATACCGACCCGCGCGGAAGACATCCGTGAAGGGCTCGCCGGATGACAACCGCAAGGAATCTGCGTGAAACACCATGCCGTCGAACCGGCGCTTGTTGACAGGACCGTCGTTGAGCTGCCACGAGATCTCATAGATGCCTCGGCGGGTGCCCGATTCGAGTCCGGGGTCGATCACGGTGACACCCACCGGAAAGGCCTGCGACAGGCGAATGTTCTCCTCCTGGACAGGTGACAGGAGCGCCATGGAATCGCCTGCGAACACGGCCGCCATTCCAATCTCCGGCGGGTGCTCATCCGCGGCCGTAGGGAGGACGAGCAGGGGATTCACGTATCGGCCCTGCGGGTCGGCCACGAAGAAGTGCAGGTGGATTCCCCGGGAACGGCCCGTGTTGCCCACGACGCCAATATGGCCCTCCGGCTGCAGCGCGTCGGGCCCGCGGTACGCGACGCGCTGCAGGTGGTAGTAGCCGCTCCTCCAGCCGTTCTCGTGCTCGACTATGACCACATTCCCGGGTCCCGGTGGCTGCTCGAACGGAGTGTCCCCGGCGAGCCGTGTAAACAGGAGTCGCCCGCCCGCGATCGCCCGAACGGGTCGGTTCACCGCTGCGATGTCGAGCCCGTTGTGGAAGTGGTCCCCCCGTGATTCGCCGAATGTCGAAGTGAGCCCCCGGATTTGCGGAGGGGTCTCGGACTCGACGGGCCACCGAAATTGCGGTCGCGGCGGCTCGGGCGCGGCTGCCAGGGTCACGAGGGACCCGAGGACAAGAGCACCGAGAACGGCAGGGGTCTTTGGCCGGAAGGGGCTGGTGAAAGAGGAAATAGGGCTGGACATGGCGTCAAAGAAAGGGCTGCCTATGAAGGAGGCCCTCTTGTAAACAAATATACCGACTTATGGAAGCGGAATCTACAATCGAAGAGCCGAGACTGGCCGATTCGTCCGACCTGCTCGAACTCGTGAACCGGTGTGGGCAAAAGGACGAGGATGCACTGACCGAATTCTTCGGGCGCTACGCGGAGGACATGTACAACTTCCCCATCAAGGTCTTCCACATGGATTCGGACGCCGCCTCGGACTTTTTTCTGTACGCCTTCGAGAGGTTGCGCGAGGGAAACCGGTTCCGATCCTTTCAGGGTCGGTCCAGTTTTCGGACCTGGTTTTACACCGTGCTGCGCAACTTGGTCATCGATTGGATGAGAACCCTTCGGGAGGTGCAGACGGTCAATCCCACACGGGTCGATTCCTCGGGCATGGAGACGACGCTCATCGAGAACACGCCCGACCGACAGACGCCGGAGGAGGACGAGGTCCTGCTCGTTCGGTTCCGGGCGGCCATTGACGACCTGAGCCTGGAACTGCGCACTGTGTTCAAGCTCTCCTACATCTACTATCTGGAGTTGGAGGACGACGAAATCGCCCTGCTCCAGGAGCGGTCAGGACTTTCAGCTACAGAGCTGGCCCGCTACATGGCCGCCCTGAAGGGGGAGTTGGCTGAACGTGAGGTCAGGAACCTGGACTCCGAGGACAAACTGACCTCGCTGTTCCTGTCGATCCTCGACATAAAGAACAGGCAGCAGAGGCTCGAAACAGAAGCCGCCTCCGATCTCGACAGTGTTTCGGCCGCCTACGAGCGGGAGAAGCTGGACCGCTCCCTGCGCAAGAAGATGGACCAGCGAGACCGCCTGCTCGAAAAGAGGGGCAAAGGACATTTCTTGGTGCGCACGCCCTACCGGCACGTTACCGAACTGACCGGGGTACCGGAAGGGAGTGTTTCGGTGCAGATGATGCGGGCCCTCGAGCGGATTCGGGAGAGGGCCTTTTCCAGAGCGGACCTGGAGTGACCTTTTCAGGAGCGGCCGCGCCGGATCCGAAGGCTTTTTCTCGTCTAATTCCGCAGAGCCCAGGAGAGGATATCTATGGACGCACGCAGGGAGATGGAAGGGGAACCGTCGGAGGTCGAAGTCAGGGAATACCTGGTAGCACTGGGGCTGGAGCGCATCTTGCGCACGGAGCTTCTTGACGAAGGCCGCATACCCGCGCTAGTCGACGCGCTCTTGCGCGGAGAGGTTCCGGGTCCGGACGCAGACCTCGCGGAACTGATGGAAATGGCCGGAGTGGCCCGTGTAATGGAAAGGACCCGCGGCGTCCAGATTCCGGTTCCCGCCGTGCTCAAGTCGGTGATTGCCAATACAATGCGCCGGAAGGAGAAAGCGCCGGCCATCGTAGTTCGCCTTTCGCGCCGGGGGCTCTCTCTGGTGAAATCGACCCTGGCAGGACTGGAGCTCCTCCCACAAGAAGCCGTGGCGGTCCGGTCTGCGGCGGCACCCGTAACCCCGAGGTTGGAGATGAACCAGGTAGTTGGCAATGGTTTGGAACTCGAGTACCAGGTGATGCAGGAATCCGATTCCGAGATGCGTCTGGTCATCCGCTTCAAGTCGCACCCCGAGGGTGCGTACCGAGTGGACCTGCGCGAGGATGACCGGCTGGTCGCGTCGCAGATGCTGCCGAAGAACACCAACGTCGTTTCGTTCTCCCGCATCGGTGAAGGCGGATATCAGGTGGATATCCAGGGTCCGGTCCGCCACAGTTTCGGGTTGTACGTGGCAGCGGAGGAGTAGTCGCGGTGCGCCCGTCAGACCCTTGGTGGGCTGCGGCGGGGGTTGTGCGCTTGGTCTTCTCCGCCAGCTGAAGTTCGGCGACCACCCTGGCGGGCAAAAGGTGGTGCATCCCCGGTGAGTTGGATCAAGAGTCCATCGCGCGATTGGAGGGTTCCTCAACCCGTCATCACCGGCGGCGTAGCTATTGGTCCTTCACCTCAAGACCTGCCCGAACAACGTTTGGCTACCGGCGGCGCGAAGACCTACGAGTAGGCCCGATCCCGCGGCAGCCCGGTTTCGGTTGGCAGTTCGGGATCGGCGCTCCACCCGAGAATGCCCGGCCGTCCTGCGAAGCTGCCCAGGTCGTTGGCGAGCGCCTGAAAACCTGCGGCCTCCAGCATCTCTGCGGCCTTCTGCGACCGCGAGCCGGTGCGGCAACCCAAGATCAGCGGCTTTTCTTGGGCGAAACGTTTGCGCACGTCCGCCACGAAAGATTCGTTCAAGACGAGCTGCCCATCGCGCCGGAAGTGCAGAGGGATGTTGTATGCACCCTGGGCATGGCCCGCCTCGTACTCTTCGATGGTACGGACATCCACGTAGGGAACCAGCCCCTGCTGCATGCGTTCGTAGGCGGTTCGCGGGTCGATTTCTTCCATGACGGTGCCTATCTCCCGGTCGTGGTGCGAACAGGCAAGACCTTTCGGCGGCGCGGCGTTCAGTGGAGCTGTCGGTACTGTCCACCGACGGAGAGATAGATGCCCGTGATGGGGTGCATCTGACGCAGACGTTCGACCAGCTCCTGGTTGTATTCCACACTGAAGCTTTCGTGCGCGCGAATCACCTGGTAGTCCGTCGGGATCTCATCAGCCGGGTCTGGTACGGTCTGTGCGAGTTCGGGCACCAGATGAAAGAACACCTGCAGCCGACCGCTGTATCCGCGCAGGACGGATTGGAGCTGCTGTATCACCCTGCCATCGACTTCGCTCCGCCGCAGTTTCACATGGAAAGACTTCTCCAGCCTTTCTTCGAGGACCTCCCGGTTCAAGGGAGTGGCGTCGTCCACGAGGATCTGCACGGTGCCCGTTTCCGCGTTCACTTCCAGCGTGCCGCGAAGCAGGACCGGCCGATCGACTTCAAGTTCCCGCCGCACCTTCTCAAAAGCCGAAGGGAACACGGTGCAATGCACCCGCCCGGTCATATCCTCGAGAACCAAGCGTCCCATCTCTTTGTTCATCTTGGTCAGGCGCACGGACATTTCCGCAATCACGCCTGCCACCTCGACCTTGCTGCCGGTCTTGTGCCCGCTGAGCTCTTCGATGGGAGGCGACTTGATGTTCCGCAGCACGCGCGCAAAACGGGCCAGCGGGTGCCCACTGAAGTAGAAGCCGAGGACTTCCTTTTCGAGCCGCAGCAATTCCGGCTCTGGATACTCGGCCACATCGCTCCCTCTCGGGATGGGCTCATCGCGCGAAAGCGCCCCCGCCGCGGCACCGCCGAACAGAGAACCCTGGCCCACCAAACGATCGGCCTGTGTCCGCTGCGCCTGCTGAAGTCCGATATCCAGGCTCTCCATGAGAGCCTTGCGCGTGTACCCGAGGCTCTGGAACGCCCCCGCGTGAATCAGAGATTCGACGGCCCTTCGGTTGCAGAGCCTCAGGTCGACGTTCTCCAGGAACTCGAAGAAAGTCTGGAAACGACCGCCGTTCTCAACCCGAGAACCGACGATGGACTCCACAGCCGGCATGCCCACATTTTTGATGCCGGCCAGCCCGAATCGAATGGCGCCATCCCGGACGACCGAGAAGTTGGGGCGTGACTCGTTCACATCGGGCCCCTGGAGCTCGATGCCCATCTCCCGCACAGCGTTGATGTACGGTACGAGTTTCTCGGTCTTGTCCAATTCGCTGTCGAGCACGGCGCACATGTAGTCGGTCGGGAAGTTCGCCTTCATGTAGGCGGTCTGGTAGACCACCATGGCGTACGCCGCGGAGTGCGATTTGTTGAAGCCGTACGAAGCGAACTGCGCCATCTGCTCGTACAGTTCTGCGGCAAAGCGACGTTCGTAGCCGCGCCCCACCGCGCCCTCCACGAACTTCAGGCGCATCTCTTCCATCTTCTCGGCAATCTTCTTGCCCATCGCCTTGCGCAGGGCGTCGGATTCACCCGGCGTGAACCCGCCGATCCTCCGGGAGATCAGCATCACCTGTTCCTGGTACACAATGACCCCGTAGGTGTCCCCCAGAACGTCAGCGAGGTCCGGATGTGCATGGCGGACCCGCTCCTTTCCGTTCTTACGATTGATATAGGAGTCCGCCATGCCCGACTGCAGGGGCCCCGGTCGGAACAGAGCGATCACGGCGATGATCTCCTCGAATTTTGTGGGCTTCATGCGCAGAACGAACTCCCGCATGCCCGGTGAGGATTCCAGTTGGAAAACCCCCTTCACGTCGCCGCGGTGGAGCAGTCGGTACGTGTCGGCATCATCGAGGGGCAGGGCGGCAAGGTCCACGTCCACACCCAGTCGCTCTCGTACCCCCTTCACGGCTCTCTGCAGCACGGTCAGGTTGCGCAGTCCGAGAAAGTCCATCTTCACCAGGCCGACACTTTCGAGGGCGTCCTTGTCGTACTGGGTGACGAGAACCCTCTCGCGCGCGGCAGACCCCGTCCGGGCCGCCACGGTGGCCATGGGAACCACGTCCTCCAGCGCCGCGGGGGCGATCACGACACCGGCCGCATGCACCCCGGTCTGACGCGCGTTGCCTTCCAGCGCGCGGGCTACCGCAAAGAGCTTGCGCTGCACCTCGCCCGATTCGGCGTAGCCGCGCAGTTCGGGTGAGCTCTTGAGGGCCTCGTCCAGGCTGATGTTCAGCACGTCCGGGAACTTTTTCGAGATCTGGTTGGCCTCATCGAAGGGGATGTTGAGGACGCGGGCCACGTCTTTCAAGCAGGCCTTGGCGGCCATCGTGCCGTAGGTGACGATCTGACCGACCCGGTCGGCGCCGTACCGGTCCCGGACGTAGTTGATCACCTCCTCGCGTCGTTCCGTGCAGAAGTCGACGTCGATGTCAGGCATCTCCTTGCGGTCGGGGTTCAAGAACCGTTCGAAGAGAAGATCGTAGCGCAGCGGGTCGATGTCCGTGATGCCGAGCGCGTAGGCGATGATGCTGCCCGCCGCCGATCCCCGGCCCGGACCCACCGGTATGTCCCGTCGCTTGGCCCAGTTGATGAAGTCCTGAACGATGAGGAAATAGCCGGAAAAGTCCATGCGCGTAATCGTCGAGTACTCAAACTCAAACCGTTCGAGGACCTCCTGATTGGGCTGGCCGTAGCGGCGCCGCAGTCCGTCGAGCGTAAGCGCGCGCAGATACGAATCCAGAGTCTCTCCGTCCGGAACCTCGAAACGCGGAAGGAGGGGATTACCGAAATCGAAGCTGAGGTCGATGGATTCGGCGATCCGCTGCGTATTGTGAAACGCGTCCGGTAGTTCGGGAAACAGCGCGGCCATCTCGACCGGAGACTTCACGTAGAACTCGGGATTGAAACCGAAGAGAAGCTCCTCATCGATCGTCTTCTTGGAATTGATGCGCAGCAGAATGTCCTGAGCGGCATGGTCGTCTCGCGTGAGGAAGTGCGAGTCGTTGGTCATGACGATTGGGATCCCGTTGCGCCGGGCGATCTCAATGTTCCCGCGGGCGGCCTGCACCTCCTCGGGCAAACCATGATTCTGGATCTCCAAAAAGAAGCGATCCTTCCCGAATATTTCCTGCAGTTTGCCCGATAAGGAGGCCGCCTCCTCCTGCTTGCCATGCAGAATCTTTCGTTGAACCTCTCCGCCCAGGCAAGCGGTCAGGCACACCAGACCCTCCGAGTGCTGCGCCAGCAGCTCATAGTCGATTCTGGGTTTCCGATAGAAGCCCTCGCTGAAGGAGCGGCTCGTCAGGCGGATGAGGTTGGCATATCCCGTTCGGTTCTGCGCGAGCAGGATCAGGTGGTAGTTGTTGCCGTCGGCCAGCTTCTCCACCTGGCGGGTTTCCTTCCGGCCGCCCGGAGCAACGTACATTTCGTTTCCAATAATCGGGCGCACTCCCGCGGCCGTGGCGGCCTTGTAGAATTCGATAGCGCCGAACATGTTGCCGTGGTCCGTCATGGCGACGCTGTCCATGCCCAGTTCCTTCACGCGCCGCATGAGGTCGGGGATGCGAATGGCCCCATCCAGCAGGCTGTACGAAGTGTGGAGATGAAGGTGCGTGAACCGTCCGGGAGCCGGCGGTTCGGCTGGAGTTTTTTGCTTGTCCATGGTGCGCCTCAATGGGACATAAGCCGACGTCAGCTTCCGGTGACTGGTGTTTTCTTGCAAGCACCAGCGCCACCGGGCGCAGGGTTTTTCGAGCCAGACCGCAGGCTCGTGGCCCGGCAGAGCCAGGCGGTCCGGAAAGCTCAAGGGCAGGGATGCGAGTCGCAGCGGCAGCCAGAAGGTTCTCGGTGCCCAGCCACCATATCCGCTATCTGCGGCGCACGGGGCTTCTTTCGGCCGCGGGGCCATCGCTGGACCTGGCTGACTTGGTTCGCCTGCAGTTCATTGCGCGCTGCCGGAAGCGCCGGGTGTCCCTGCAGCGTATCCGACGCTTTTTTGCCTCCACCGGTGGTCGTGCTGAGGGCGTGGACTCCGGTGGGCGGCCCATGCTCCTGGACTCTTCGCACCTGGTGGTGCGGGAGGCGGATCAGCTGATCGATCCGTCCACGGGTCAGACCTTCTTCGATTACCGTACCGACGGTGAAGCCCCGTCCGCCGGCAACGTCCTCGAATTCGCGCGGCACGCCTCCGAAGGGGGCCGGGAGGCCCGACTCGGCCTGCTGGAATCGCGTTTCCAGGAAGCCCTCGCCTCATCCGATGAAGGCGAGGTGCGGTCGATCCTGGAAGAGATCCTCGGGCTATCCCCCGATCACAGCGGCGCGCTCATCGAATTGGGCAACCTGGCCTTCGAGCACGGGGAGTACGCGGATGCGGAGCGCTACTACGACCGCGCCATTGCCCGGGCTCCCGACTGCGTGGAAGCCATCTACAATCTCGCCAATGTCTATTTCCGACAGAGGAAGTACGCCGCGGCCATACGGGCTTATCAAACGTCCCTGACATTGGACCCCGACTTCCCGGAAGCCTACTACAACCTGGCGCTGGTCTATTTCAGCCTCCAGCATTGGGAACGTGCGGGTCACTTCTTCCGCTGTTACCTCGAACTCGATCCCGAGTCCGGCTGGCGTGGTCAGGCAGAGGAGTTCCTCGCCGAAATCGAGTCCGCGGAGGCGGCCGAATCGCCCCGGCTCTTCGGAGACAAGTGAAGAGGTCGGGCCGAATTTGCTTTACGCCTCCAAAAGTTCACGAGAGAATAACCGTGCGTGGCTGAATTCAGGCAGACATCGCAGGCGCAGGATGTTGCTGCCAGCGTCTTCAACAGCATCAATCTCTTGGCTATCAAGCGTTCCGTCAGGCTCTTGGTGGACTTGGACACGGGAGTCATCGAGGATTTCGTCAAGAAGTACAGCGCCGTCGTAATCTTCCTTCTCAACGTCCTGGACTCGGATCGCAGCGCCCACCTCCTCTCGCGACTGACCGATGCATCGGTTCTCTACCTGATCGAAGAGGAACTGCGCTTTCTGGTCATCAAAGAGATCGCGCACTGCGGTCCTGACGTGACTCGGCTCATGGAGCTCACGGCGTACATGGAGGCCCTGGACGCGCCCAAAACGCACAAGCTGGGAACCGAAGACGCGCGCCGCGTTGTGTCGCTCCTCGCGGAGGCACGAGCGGGTCGCAAGACCACGAGCCTGGCCTACATCGAAGCTCTCGACCTCGAGCGGCGCAAGGCCGTGTTCTCGCTGATCCTCCGGGAAAATCCCCTGGCCCTCTTGGGATTTCTTGCGTTCGCGGCGGACCACGTTGCCGCCGAAGCTTTCGACGAAATCGCGCTCGGGCAACCGGAGGCACTCGAGGCGGTTCCCGAGACCTTGTTTCTCCGAAGGCTTCACCTGGAGCACGCCCTGCTCCAAAAGACCTCCTTGCGCGGCAGCCTGCCTTCGGGAATGCGTGCTGTGCTCGACAGGCTCGACGCGGCCCGGCAGCATTTTGAAGCTCGAATCGGCCGGGTTGCCGGCGCCTCGCGCAGGGAGCGCATCGAGGTGGCGCACGAGTTGCTCAACGCGGCCCCCGCCGATCAGCGACCGATTCTGTTGGGGGACCTGGAGCGCACCGGCGCCGTGGACTCGGAGGCCATCGTGCTTCTGCGAGCGGCAATCCGAAAGGGCTGAACGCGGGCGGCCTGTGCCCGCGCTCGGCGGTGGGTCCTCAGGCGGCGAAGAAGTCCGCTTTCAGAACATCATCGATATGCACGCTGGCCACAATGCCCTCTCGGCCGTTTTTGATGACCACGTCTCCCTCGATTTGTCGGTTCTTGTCGAGTTCAATGGTGGTACCGTTCTTGAGATGAAGGACAATGTCGATTCCGCGAAACTCTATGTACTGGCGCAGTTGTTTCTTGAAGTCATCCGATCCGAGGTGCATGATGTTCTCCTGATTGCGATTATGTCGCCTCTTCTTGTACGGCACCTTTCCACGGGAACTGGAGCAAAAAAAAGGCGCGAGGGCGCGCGTCAGAAACCCTTGACAGGGAGGGGCAGGGTGGGCGTTCTGGCTGTTTCCCCTCAACGAGGACCACGGTACCGGGGGGGACCGGGAGACGGGACAGGCATGATCGGTGTCATAGTAAAGGACGGAGAGTCCATTGAGTCCGCGCTCAAGCGCTTCAAGCGCGAGTGCGTGAACGCCGGGATCCAATCGGAGATCAAGCGGCGTGAATTCTTCGAGAAGCCTTCCATAAAGAAGAAGCGCAAGCTGGAAGCGGCCATCCGCAAGAGGGAGAAGAAACGTCTCCTGCTCCTCCGCAAAGAACGGGCTCACTGAGGGACCGCTGGCCTCCGGGGATCGTTGTGTGTCGGACCTGGTAAACAAAATCCAAGACGATCTCAAGGCAGCCATGCGCGCCAAGGCGGGTGTGGAATTGGGCACTCTGAGGATGCTCAAAAGCGACATCCAATACGAGATGACCAAGACCGGCGCTGAAACGCTGCCGGATGCTGAGGTTCTCATCATCATCAAACGCGCCATCAAGAAGCGGCGCGAGAGCATCGAGCAGTTTCGCAAGGGCGGCCGGGAAGAGCAGGCTGTCGCCGAGGAGCAAGAGGCGGCCGTGCTGGAACGCTACCTCCCGGCCTCCATCCCGGATTCCGTCATTGAGGGCGCCATTGCAGAGGTGCTGGCTGCAGTCCCCGGCGCCAGTTCCAAGGACATGGGGAAAGTCATGGGCCAGGTGATGGCGCGCTTGAAGGGCCAGAATGCCGATGGCGCCCGCGTCCGCGAATTGGTGCAGGGCCGGCTCGCATCGTCCTGAACATGGACCGAACACCACGGAATCTCAAGGTTGGACTCACGCGAGCTAAAGGAGCGGATTCTCGCGGCTGTTCCCATTGAATCCTACATCGGCAGAACCGTTTCGCTGCGGCGCAGCGGGCGGGGTTTCATCGGCCAGTGCCCCTTTCACAAAGACAAGTCACCTTCTTTCTCGGTGCTGCCCGACCCCGGCACCTTTCGGTGCTTCGGCTGCGGAAAGAGCGGCGACTTGTTCTCGTTCGTCATGGAGCGCGAGGGGGTCGAATTTCGCGAAGCCCTCGACCTACTTGCCGACTACGCGGGCCTGGAACGGTCGACCGGCACGCCCAATCCAACCGAGCAGCGTGCGCAGAAGTTGATCGAGGTGAACGAAGCCGTGGTCCGCAACTATCGCGAAATGCTGCTTTCACCGGAAGGCAACCTCGCCCGGGGCTATCTGGCGCAACGCGGAGTTGCTGAGGAGTCCCAATCCGACTTCGAGCTGGGTCTTGCGCCCGCTTCCTGGCAGTGGCTTTCCGAACGAATTGGACGAGCAGGGGAACTCAGGGAATTGGGTCTGGTGAAAGAAGGCCGGAAGGGTGTGTTCGACTTCTTTCGCGCGCGACTCATGTTCCCCATCCGCGACGAGCGGGGCAGGGCGGTTGGCTTTGGTGGCCGCGTCCTGCCGGGAGACGAAAATCCCGCCAAGTACATCAACTCGACGGACTCGCTGGTCTTTCATAAGGGCCGACTTCTCTACGGGCTGCACCGCGCGCGGGATTTCATGCGGGCCGGTCGTGAATGCTTCGTCGTTGAGGGGTACCTGGACGTGATCGGTCTTTTTCAGGCGGGCGTCAAAACCGCGGTTGCCCCCCTGGGTACCGCGCTCGGCACGGAACACCTGAAACTGATCCGACGCTATTGCGACCGGATTGTATTTCTGTACGACGGCGACGCGGCCGGCCGGGCCGCCGCGGTGCGGGGCGCGCGCTCTGCCCTGGACGAGGGTGAAATCGGCGCCTTTGTCGTGCTCCTTCCACCCGGAAAGGATCCCTTCGACCTGTCGAGGGAACTTGCGCCGGACGCTCTAAAGCAAGCGCTCGAACAGCGACTGTCGGCGGCCCGCTTCCTGGCCGTGGAAACGATGTTCCCGAACGCGGCGGCCCCGCCCCCTGCCACGCCCGACTACGCCCGTTCGGCCCGCGAGGGCTACGAGGCGTTTTCCGCGGAGTCTCTTGGAATCGAAGAAAAGCGGGCGGCCCGCGGGCGATTGTTGCAACTGATCAAGGATCTCAAACGCGAGTCCGACCGGGATCTCTTCCTGAACGAGGGCGCCCGCATACTGCGGGTGGACCCGGCCGGCCTGAGGCGCGACGCGGAGCAGGGGCGCACGGGCGGGCGCAAACCAGGCGAGTCTCTTCCCAACCGGGAGATCCCGGAGGCGCGTCCTCGCGAGCGGCACACAGACCGTGCGGGGGGCACCGGGCAGGGCCACCCTGCCCAGGTTCACCGCGAACACCAGATCCTCCAGTGGCTGATCCTGCATCCGGCGCAGGCGGCAACCTTCCTCGACGAAGTGAGCCTGATGGAGTTCGCAGATCCGCTGGCGGAGTCCCTGTGGCGGCACCTCGAGGCGCGCCTGCTCACCGGAGATCTGTGGACGCCGGAAAGCCTCGCGTCCGGAGAACTGCCAGGGGAACTTCTGGCTCTGGTCCTTTCGCTTACGCCAGGACAGGCCACCGGGGAGTTCCACTCCCTCGAAGGCTTTCGGGGCCTTCTGCTCACGCACCGCGCCCACGCCATCAAAACGGAAGTGCGCCGGCTGGAGCACCGACTTGAGGTGGCCGATAGTGTGGAGCGGGACGAAATTATCGGAACCTACACCGCCCTGATGCAGGAAGAGCGGCGGATCGCCGAGGCCATTCGCGGCGGCGCGGATCAGGGGCAGGCCAGGCAAGCGGCAGACGAAAACACAAACAGCGGATCGGTTAGGGGTTAACGAACATGGCAATGGAAGACCTTCCGGAAATCCAGAAGATCATATCAATCGGCAAGGCCAACGGCGAAATCACGTACGACGAAATCAACGAGTACCTGCCCGAGAAGATCGTGAACTCCGAGCGGATCGAGGACGTCTTCACGTTGCTCAATCAGCTCGGGATCGAGGTCGTCGAGGAGTATACGAAGCGAGTCGTTGAGGAGCCGTCGCCTGAGGCTGTGGCCAAGAAAGCCCGCACGCGCAAGAAGAAAGAATCTTCCTCTTCCACCAACAGCGACGATCCCATCCGCCTCTACCTGAAGGAAATCGGCAAGGTTTCCCTCATTTCGGGGGACAAGGAAGTGTTCCTTGCCAAGCGGATCGAAAGCGGCGAAAACATCATCGAAGAGACGATCCTGAAGTCGTCCCTCCTACGCGCTAATTTCCAGAAGCTGCGTCCCAAGATCCGCAGCCGCAAGATCAAGATCTCCGATGTGGTGCGGGCCAATTCGTACTATTTGAACCAGACGGAACTCGAGAAACTGGAGCGCAACTTCCACGAGCAGATGGAGGTGATCACGGAGCAGGAAAAGTCCCTGGCCGAAGCCACCAACAAGCTCCGCAAGTACGTGGAAGGCTCTCGCAAGTGGCGCGAATACAAGGTGAAAGCGGATGAGTCCGAGGCGGTCATCGAAGCCGCCGTCCGCAAGACCGGTGTTTCTCAGAAGGAAATCCAGCGCATCTCCCAGAAGATCAAGTCGATGGTCTTCCGAATCAAGGAGATCCAGCGCCACTTCCTTTCGATCAAGGCCCGTTACGGTCGGGATATCCGGGAGATCAAAGCGTACAACCGCTTCATCGAGAAGGACGAGGAGCTCGACATGATCGAGCGCGAGATGGGCTGCGACATCGACGAAGTGCGCGAGGTCATCAAAGACATCCGCAACAATGAGCGCAAACTGCGCCGGATGGAGCAGGAAGCGGGATCCCCGATTCAGGAAGTGTTGCGCTGGGGGGAGGCCCTCAACAAGGGCGAGCGCGAAATATCGCAGGCCAAGAAAGAGCTGATCAAGGCAAACCTGAGGCTCGTCGTTTCCATAGCCAAGCGCTACGCCAATCGCGGTATGCACTTCTTCGATCTCATTCAGGAAGGGAACATCGGTCTCATCAAAGCCGTCGACAAGTTCGAATACAAGAAGGGCTACAAGTTCTCCACGTACGCCACGTGGTGGATTCGGCAGGCAATCACGCGCGCCATTTCCGATCAGGCCCGGACGATTCGCGTTCCGGTCCACATGATCGAGCAGATCAACAAAGTGGTGCGGGAAACGCGTCTCTTTCTTCAGGAAACTGGCCGGGAACCCACGAACGAAGAGATCGCCGAGCGCCTGGGTTGGCCGGTGCAGCGCGTGAAGGCCGTCAAGAACGTGGCCAGGGAGCCGATCTCTCTGGAGGTACCAGTCGGCAGCGAGGAGGATTCGGAACTCGGCGATTTCATTCCCGATACCGAAGTCGAATCGCCGGTGAACGCCACCGCCAATCGCCTCCTGGCCGAGCAGATCCGCAGCGTGCTCAACACGCTGCCCGCGCGCGAACAGAAGGTGTTGCGCATGCGGTTCGGCCTGGACGACGGCTACTCACATACGCTCGAAGAGGTCGGGTACGTCTTCCAGGTCACGCGCGAGAGGATCCGTCAGATCGAAGCAAAAGCTCTCCGTCGATTGCGCCATCCCTCGCGGAGCCGCAAGCTGAAGGACTACATCGACTGATCGTCAGGCTCTCAGGCGCTCGCGCTGTCGGTTTCGGGCGGGTGCCGCCACAGGCAAGCCCACCGCGGCGCGTAACTGTGTTTCGGTGATGGTGTAGAACATGGGCGAAAACGCCCGCGACATCTGCAGGGCTCCCTGCAATCCGGCCAACACCAGGAGAGCCAGGTCGCGGGGCTCTCCTTCGAACGAAAAGTCCAGCCGGCCTCGGCCTTCTTCCAGCGTCTCCGTCAACCACTCGACATTCTCGCGAACCATCTCGCGCAGTTCGTCCCGCATTTCCGGGGACAGGGCGGGCAGGTCCGCCTCGAGAGCACCCGAAGGGCAGATTCGCGATTCGGTCGCCACAATCGCGCGATAGCCGTCAAAGAAGGCGTTCAGGCGTTCGGCCGGGTCAGCGGTCGCCAGCGCCTCGCGTTCGGCCTGCGCCCGGAGGCGGTAGGTGCGAATCAACTCGAGGCCGAGGTCTTCTTTGTGGGGGAAGTGGTGGTGGACACTGGCCCGCCGGATGTTCAAACGCAGGGCGAGGTCTCCAAAGCTGAAGCCGTTGTAGCCGTGAGTTTCGAGCAGGTCTGCTGCGTGCATGACCAGCGCCTGTCGCGTATCGACCTGACCTTCGTGGGACATGGGGAATACCTCACCTACCTATCGGTAGGTAGTCGGCGGCAATGAGATCTTTTCGTGGGTGGGACCCGCGCCAAGAGCGGTTCAGCTCAATTTTCCATTGAAACGCAGCTGTCATCCAAATGACCTGGCCGGAAGGCATGCCGGGCTTCAGCCAAAGAGCAGGAGGATATTCGCACCGCCGGCGTTCCGTGGTGTGGTCGCTCGCCCTCGTTCTCGCGTGGGAGTTGGCATTCGAATGGGCCCGCTCGGGTCCGCGCGACCCCGAGTCGCGCCTGGTGGGTCTCGCCTTCAACGTTGCCCTTCTCGTGGCCCTGATTGAAGTCGCGTTCCTCCTGACCAACCGGTCGGTCCTGGCCATCGCGTTTTGCTCCGCCATCTACGCGGCGCTGGGCGTTGCCAACGTCGCAAAGCTGCGCGTGTTGCAGGCGCCGCTGCATCCTCAGGACCTCGAATACCTGGACGATATCGGCCGCGTCCTCGGCGCGCGCTTGAGCATGCTCGCGGGCCTCCTGGCACTTGGCTTCTTCGTTTGGCTCCTTGTCCGCTTCAGCCGCGACCGACGCGGTTCTGCGACTCTACGCTATCGGCTCGGCCGGGGCGCCCTGGCCCTGGGCCTGCTTTTCGCCACCGGACTCGCCTATCGGGACGGGCCGCATCGCACCTGGCTGCGTAGTCTGGGTCTGGAGTCCGTGCCCTGGCTGGCCGAGTTCTCGGCGCGCCGCAATGGTCTGCTTGCAGAGTTGCTGCTGGAGCTGCACACGCGCTTTCCCCAAGTTCCCGATTTCTATTCGCAGAGTGAGATAGATCGTATCTCGAACACTTACTTTCGTCCCGTGCGGATGACCGCCGGCAGAGAGCGCGTGAACCTGATCATCTACATGGTCGAGTCCTTCATGGATCCTACCGAATTGGGCCTCCGCTTCACGCAAGATCCGATTCCCCAATTCCGCGCCCTGTCCCAGCGATTCGGTCGGGGCCGACTCGTGGCGCCCGTCTTCGGTGGCAAGTCGGCCAACTCCGAGTTCGAAGTGATCACGGGGATGTCGATCTCCTTCACTCCAACGGAGAGCTGTCCGTACAAACAGTACATTCGCAGACCCACGCCGGGACTCCCGGAGATCCTCAAGCGGAACGGGTACCGGACGGCGGCGCTGCACGTCGAGAGCCTCAGCTTCTACAACTACCGCGAAGTGTATCCACACTTGGGCTACAGGCAGTCGCTGACTCTGCAGGAAGACCCGCGCGCCATGCGCCGCCTCGACACAGCCGGGTTGCGCCCCTCCGACGACGAACTCGTGCGCGCTGTGATCCGTCAGAGCCGAGGACCGAGTCCGTACTTCCTTTTTGCTTTCGCAAATTCGACGCACTGGCCCTGGAATTACGCGGGTCGCTTCCGGAAGTCCAGGCTCAGCGTTCGGGAGCCGCGGCTGCCGGGAAGTGCACAGCGGGAGCTGAAAACCTACGTAAACGCGCTACGCAACGCCGATCGCGCCATCGGAAAATTGGTGGCGCACTTCTCCCGACGTAGCGAGAAGACCGTGATTCTCATCCTGGGGGACCACCTCCCGGGCCTCGATCCGCAAACGTATGCGTTTTCCCAGCGTCGCCGGGGAATTTCGGGTGGACTGGCGGGAGGTCGGCTTCCGCCGGCCGCGCGCGGCCTGACCGTCCCCGCTGTACTGTGGTCGAACTTTCCGCTTCCGCGCCAAGACTTCACCACCTCGAACAACCTGCTGCTCCCTCGCATTCTGCGGTCGCTGGGCCTGCGGGAGCCTGGCCTGCCCGCCCTTCTGGAACGCGTGGCGCTTCGCTTCAGCATTCTTTCCGATTTCGTGCAGACCGTGGACGGACGACGATTTCGTTCGGACGACGCGCGCATTCCGCACTCACGCCTCATACGCGACTATCGTCTGGTGCAGTACGACCTTCTGCACGGCGAGCAGTTCCTCCTGCGTTCGCCGGCTCCGTCTTCGCTATGAGTCGGATGTATCCGTTCCGCCGATCGTGACCGGTAGAGCCCCCACGAGCGCTTCCGTCAGAGCCGCCATTCCGGCCCGACGCGTCCGAAAGCAAACAAAGAAGTCCCGGTCCGCGCAAAGCGCGGGCAGAGGCAACGCTCGCATTCGCGGCGAAAGCGCAAGCTCAGAGAGAAACCCAACGCCAATACCGGCCTCCACGGACTTGATGACTGATTCGATGCTGCGCAATTCCATGACCGGTCTCGGTCGCAGGGGCGGCTTCAGGCGACGGAACACTGTTTCGGTGACAGCGCGAATGGCTGAACCGGGATGAAATAGTACGAAATCTTCGTGTGCCAGGGCGCTCACGGAAAGCCTTCCGCGTCGAGCCAGCGGGTGGCCACGGCCCACCACCGGAACGATCCGATCGCGAAACAGGAAGCGAGCGTTCAATTCGCGGTCTCGAATGGGCCCGGTGAGAATGCCGAGGTCTGCTTCTCCGGCAAGGACCGCTTCCCGTGTGCGGTCGGCATCGCCTTCCAGGACCCGGAACGTAACGCCCGGCTGCGAGCGCCTCAGTTTCTTGAGTGTCTGGGGCAGGACGTACGCAGCCACGATACCGCCCGCCGAGATGCTGTAGGCGCCGGCTCGGGCCTGGGGCGCGCGCGAAAGGGCCCCCTGTGTTTCCCGCCACAGGTCCAGCATCTGGACGGCGCGGGGCAGGAGCTCTTCCCCGGTGGGCGTCAGACGCACCCGTCGGCTGCCGCGAACGAACACCTCATGACCGAGCTCCCGCTCCAGTCGGGCGATTTGTCGCGACAGCGCGGGTTGGGTCATCCCCAGTGAACCGGCGGCGGACAGAAAGGAGCCGCGGCGGTGTATTTCCACGAAGGTATTGAGCTCTCGAAACTCCATTTCGGCGATATGCAGAATCGTTATAGTTTCTATCAAACATATTTATTTGCGTTCAGCGCGATCCCAGGCTATATTCCTGCCATGGCCAAAGCCCGCACCATGTATGAGAAGATACTCGAGGACCACCTCGTGCACGAGGACGAACAGACGGCGATCGTCTACATCGACAGGCATCTCGTGCATGAAGTGACATCGCCGCAGGCTTTTGATGGCCTGCGCATGTCGGGCCGCAGGGTTCGACGGCCGGAACTCACCGTGGCCACGATGGACCATAACGTCTCCACGCGCAGTCGGGACTGGGGCGCGGCCGGTCCGGTTTCGAAGATCCAGATGGAGACGCTGGCCAACAACTGCCGCGAGTTCGGTATTCGCCTGTTCGACCTGAATCACCCCGATCAGGGCATCGTACACGTCATCGGACCGGAGATGGGACTCACCCTGCCGGGCCACACCATCGTCTGCGGCGACTCCCACACGAGCACACACGGTGCCTTTGGAGCTCTCGCGTTTGGCATCGGCACGAGTGAGGTGGAGCACGTGCTGGCCACGCAGACGCTGCAACACCAACGCTCGAAGAACATGCTCATCCGTGTCGATGGTCAGCTCGGCCGCGGTGTGACGGCCAAGGATGTAGTGCTGCACATCATCGGGGTGATCGGGACTACCGGTGGTCGTGGAAGCGTCATCGAGTATGCCGGCGAAGCCATCCGGTCGCTGAGCATGGAAGGCCGCATGACGGTTTGCAATATGAGTATCGAAGCGGGCGCGCGCGCGGGTCTGATCGCGCCGGACGAAGTGACGTTTGCCTATTTGAAGGGCCGCGACTTCGCCCCTACAGGAGAGGACTTCGACCGCGCGGTCGCCTACTGGAAGACACTGCCATCCGACGAAGGCGCCGCGTACGATCGCACCGTGGTGATCGACGCCGCCGACATCGCGCCGCAGGTGACCTGGGGGACGACGCCCGGGCAGGTCGTGGGTGTTGCCGGGCGCGTGCCGGACCCCGATGAAATCACGGACCCCGTTGCGCGTGAGTCCGCCCGACTTGCATTGCAGTACATGGGACTCCAGGCCGGAACCCCGATCACCGAGATACCGGTGGGCAAGGTTTTCATCGGCTCCTGCACGAACTCGCGCATCGAGGATCTGCGGCGCGCGGCGTCACTCGCGCGGGGCAAGCGGGTCCGGGAGGGCGTGAGCGCCATTGTCGTGCCCGGATCCGGTCGCGTCAAACGGGAGGCAGAGGACGAGGGACTCGACGTGATCTTTCGGGAGGCCGGCTTCGAGTGGCGTCAGGCAGGGTGCTCGATGTGCCTCGCCATGAACGACGACGTCCTTTCGGAAGGGGAACGCTGTGCCTCGACGTCCAATCGCAACTTCGAAGGGCGTCAGGGGAAGGGCGGTCGGACGCACCTGGTCAGTCCCGAAATGGCGGTGGCGGCAGCCGTGGAAGGCCACTTCGTCGACATTCGCAATTGGCAATAGAGAAAAAACGCATCGTGGGTCGCTTCGAACAAGGTCAGAAGGAGTAGCGTCATGGAACCATTCAGAATCTGGAAAGCTAAGGCGGCCCTGCTGGACCGGGCGGATGTGGACACGGACCAAATCATTCCGAAGCAGTTCCTCAAGAAGATCGAGCGTACGGGCTTCGGCAAACACCTCTTTCATGACTGGCGCTTTCTGGATGACGCGGGCCAGAAGCCCAATCCGGACTTCGCGCTCAACGAGGCGCGCTACCAGGGCGCCGGAATTCTCGTGACCAGGGACAACTTCGGTTGCGGTTCGAGTCGCGAGCACGCGCCCTGGGCCCTCCTGGACTACGGCTTCCGGTCGATACTCGCGCCATCCTTCGCGGACATCTTCTACAACAACTGTTTCAAGAACGGAATGCTGCTGGTCATCCTCCCCGCCGACCAGATTCAGGCGGTCTTCGACCAGGTTTCAGCTCGCCCTGGCGCCGAACTGACGGTGGACCTCGAGTCGAATCGAGTGGTGCTGCCCGATGGCTCCTCGGTGCCTTTCGTCGTCGACCCGTTCCGTCGCGAATGCCTTCTGAATGGTTGGGACGACATTGGCCTGACGCTGCGACACGAGTCGGAAATCACGCGGTTCGAAGAACGTTCTCGTGCGGACAGGCCGTTTCAGTACGCCTCCGTGGCCGAGCGATCCTGACGAAGCACAGTCGCAAAAGTGATTGTGCAGATGGTAGCCGGGGAGGAGAGGCAACCATGAGAACTCGCTGTCGTCGCATATTCCCGAGCCGAGTGCTTGGAGGCACCCACGGCTCCATTCTGTCCGCTTTCCTGGTTCTGCTGTCCGCCTGTTCCGGCGGCCAGAGTAGGGAGCACATTCCCACCGGGCTTGCCGTGACCGAGTCTCCCGATGGTAGTGTCGTATTCGTGGCCACGGCCCGCGCCTCCGAGAATGCGATCGCCAAGGGTTCGGTGGCCATGAAACGGACCACATGCCTCGAAGGTGTCCGGCTCCAGATCACACATGCCCTGCGCGAACGCCGCTTCTCGGAGAACAAGTTTCGCGATGACGGAGTGGTCTTCCTGAGAGAATCCGAGTACTGCCGGCGGAGTGGAACCTATTTCCCGGCCGGTATTCCCGAATCCAAGGGAACTCGGAGCGGCAAAGAATCCAAGGACGCTCCTCGATGAAGCCCGTGCTCCTCGACGGGCGGACCCTGGCGGCGCAAATCCGATCCGAGTTGGCCGCGCGTGTCCGCGCGCACGTTGAGCGCGGCGGTCTTCCGCCGACGTTGGCCACGGTTCTCGTCGGTGAAGACCCGGCGTCCGCCACGTATGTCCGCATGAAAGCGCGGGCCTGCGAGGAAGCCGGAATCCGTTCGCGTCGGATAGAACTGCCCAAGAGCACGACCACGACAGAGCTGCTTGCGGTGATTGACGGCCTCAACGAAGACAAGGCCGTCAACGGCATCCTCCTGCAGCACCCGGTGCCCGACCAGATCGACGAGCGCGCTGCCTTCGACCGGATTGCACCCGAAAAGGACGTGGACGGCGTGACGGCGGGGGGCTTCGGTCGCGTGAGCTTTGGGATCCCCGGAGCGTATCCCAGCTGTACGCCTGCCGGAATCGTTCGGCTGTTGGATTCCTACAATATACCCCTGTCCGGCTGTCATGCCGTCGTTGTGGGTCGCTCGCCCATCCTCGGAAAACCTATGGCCGCTCTGCTCCTGAATCGGGATTGCACTGTCACGGTGTGTCATTCCAAGACGGAGAACCTGCCCAGCCATCTGGAACGCGCTGACCTTGTCGTGGCGGCGGTCGGTCGCCCGAACTTCATCCAGGGAAGCTGGCTGCGGGATGGCGTTGTCGTAGTCGATGCCGGCTACAATCCCGGCAATGTCGGGGACGCGCATTTCGATACCTGCGCCGAGCGCGCTTCCCACATCACGCCGGTTCCGGGCGGTGTGGGGCCGATGACGATAGCCATGCTGCTCCAACACACCGTCCACTCCGCTATCGGTTGAGAACGCGGTCCAATAGCATCGCCGCGGCTGCCGAAGCATTGAGCGAGCGGACCCTGCCGCGCAGCGCAATGTGCACGATGAAATCGGCCCGCTCCGCAATGAGGCGACGCACGCCACTGCCCTCGCTGCCGATCACGAGGAGGCAGTCGGCCGCCGGTGGCAGTCGATCGGTCTGAGTGTGAGACATTCCGCGACGGTCCGAAGGATCGGTCTCCCCGGAAGAGGCCACGATCCAGTATCCCGCCTTGGAAGCAGTCTGCAGCAGGTTGCCCACGCCCACGTCCTCGAAGAGGGGGATGTGAAACGAAGCCCCGGCCGAGGCCCTGTCTACGGTCGGCGAGAGGGGCGCGCACTTGGGTGTGAGCAGAACGCCCGCTGCGCCCAGAGCTTCCGAAGTGCGGATGATCGCTCCCACGTTCTGCGGATCTTGGAGTTCGCTGAGCAAAACGAGAACACCGGAACGCTCGCGAACGAACTCGGTCCAGCGGCCCCCTTTGTGGGGCGTGCGGCCGCTCGGTAGCGCCAGGACGACGCCCTGGTGGTTGATGTCCGGAAACTGCTCGTCGAGTCGGCGCCGGTCCGTCCGAACCCAGCCGCGCATGCCGGAGCCTTCCGGGAGCCCCAGGTCGGTCGCCTTCATGTCAGGGAGCACGTAGCCGCGCGTCACTTCCGCCGGTTCGTGACCGGCCGCGAAGAACTCGGCCACGGTCCGCCGGCCGTAGATCAGGTAGGGACTTTTTCCCATGTGGTTCCGCCGGGAGTATCGACCAGGCGGATCCCGCGCGCCAGGAGTTCATCGCGGATCCGGTCGGCCCGCGCAAAGTCGCGATCCCGCCGCGCTTGAACACGGGCTTCGATCTGTTGCCGGATCTCTTCTTCCAGGGCGACCGACGGCGTCGGCGTCGCGCCGGCGGGCTCGAAGGACAGGACGCCCAGAACGCGGTTTACGTATTCGAGGAATTCCAGGCATTCGACCGCAGCAACTGGCGTCAGCTTTCCCTCTTCGAGGCGGCCGGTGGTGTCCTTCACAAAGTCGAAGAGAATACCGATGGCCCGGGCCGTGTTGAGATCGTCGTCCATGGCTTCGAGGTACGCCTTTGCATGCCGGCCAACCGGCTCCGCGTACATGGCCAGGTGATCGCCGCGTTGACCGGGAACACGGGGGCGCTCTTCGGCTTTGGACTCCCCGACTGCCAGCTCCAGGAGCCGCTGCGTGAGGCGTTGCAGTCGCTCGCAGGCAGAGTCCGCGGCCTTCAGGTTGTCAAAAGTGAAATTCAGTTTCGTGCGGTAGTGAAAAGAGATGAGCAGGTAGCGCAGCGCGCGACCGAGACGGCCGCGACGTCCCAGGTCGAGCAGGAAGTCGGGCGCCGCACCCGACGCAACCAGGCGCGCCAGGCGATCCGGGTCCGAGAAGTCGCGCAACATGAAGTAGTTGCCCGCGGACTTGGCCATCTTGCGCCCGTCGACGAGCAGGTGTTCGTTGTGAAGCCAGGTTCGAACGAAGTTGTCTCCCGGGTACGCGCAGCAACTCTGCGCGATCTCGTTTTCGTGATGGGGGAACACCAGGTCCACTCCGCCGGTGTGGATGTCCACCCCGCGCTCACCGAAGATCTCGCGGATCATGGCCGAGCACTCGAGGTGCCAGCCCGGGCGCCCGTGACCCCAGCGGGAAGGCCAACCGGGCTCATCCGGTGCAGTGGACTTCCATAGCGCGAAATCGCGCGCGTCTTCTTTGGTGTACTCATCCGCTTCGAAGCGACCGTCCGCGGCGGCACGCAGATGCTCGGCGTCCAAGCGTGCCAGGCGACCGTACTCTTTGAATGTGCTGAGTCGGAAATAGATGTTTCCGTCGGCGGCATAGCAATGTCCGCCGCGGTCCAGGTGATCGAGCAGGTCCAGCATGGCCGCAATGGAAGTGGTGGCGCGCGGCCGATGCTCGACGTCCTCGACCCCCAGAAATGCCAGGTCGTCCAGGAACGCCTGTATGAACGGTTGGGTGAAATCGGAAAGGCTCTTCCCGGCGGAGGCGGCGTTCGCGATGATCTTGTCCTCCACATCCGTGATATTCATGGCGTGATCGAGGCCGTAGCCGCGCGAGCGCAGGTGGCGACGCAGCACGTCAATGAACACGTAGGCACGGAAGTTCCCGAGATGGTTGTAGTTGTACACCGTGGGGCCGCAGCTGTAGATGCGGACCCTGGCCGGATCCTCCGGTGTAAAAGTCTCCTTCTGCTGAGTGTACGTGTTGAAGAACTGAATCGCCATTCTCGCGGTCGAAGCTCGGCGGCGGGGCCGTGCTGTCAAGGCAACGGGGACGGGCCCGTCAGGGATACAATGTGTACGCCGCCCGGTAGTGCTGGTAGTTGCGAAATACGATCCGGCAGTAGTCCCGCGATTCTGGAGTCGGGATGAACTCGAGGAAGTGGTTGAGGTCCCCCCGATAGTAGCGGCGCTTCCAGCGGCGCAGGTTTCCCGGGCCGCCGTTGTAGGCGATGGCCGCCCACCGAAAATCGCCACCGTTCTCGCGAAGCATGTCGGCAAAGAACATGCTCCCGAATTGGATGGATGTGTCGGGCTTGTGCAGGTCGTAGCTGCGGATGCGCAGCCTCTGCGCCAACCAGCGGCCGGTCGAGGGCATCACCTGCATCAGACCCCGCGCGTTGCTGCGACTTACGGCGGATTCGCGGAACATGCTTTCCTGGCGCATGACCGCGTACACGATGTGGGGGTCTATGCCGTACTGCTCGGCTCGGCGCTTGGCTGTGTCAAAATAGGGGCGGGGATACAGTGTCTTCAGCAGTCCCTCGGGGAGAGAGAACGGGTCCTCGGGGATATGCCGCGCGCGCAGCAACTGCCGCGTGTGGTAAACGGAAAGATAGAGGATCCCCGTCCGAATCCCGATGTCCGCCTGGCGCGCCAGCAGTTCCACTTCGGAGAGCCGACCGCGGAAGGCGTCCTCGAAGAATTCCTGCGCGAGGGCCGACTCTCCCAGCCGGTACAGGTCGTAAACCACGGGCGCGACATCCAGTCGCGCGTTTCTGAGTGTGTCCCAAAACCGAACCGCCTCCGGATCCAGGAACCTCGCCTTGTTGCGACCGGCCAAGAACCGCAGGGCGTCGTCGTTTCCGCCGTAACGACCTACCCAGCGCAGGTAGTCCGCGCGGTTCCGAACGCGAGACCAAGCCTGCTCGAAGTCCCGGTCCTCTCCCGCCGCGTGCCGTTGATCCCAAAAGACGTGCGCGTAATAGCTGCCAGGGGCCATGGCGTAGAATTCGTCCCGAACTTGGTCGCCTGCCTGTTTTTGTCCACGGGACCGGAGGTACTCGTGGTACCAAAAGACCAAGCGCCCGCGAGTGGTTCTTGGCGGTATCGTGGCGATGGCGTGTTTCCAATCCGCCTCCGGAGCCCAAGCGCGTACCGCGTGGTTTCTGCCTATGAGCCGCTCGATGAGTTCGTCGTACATTTGGTAGTCTGCATGATGCACGGCGAGGTAGTCGACTATCTCACGAAACCTGGCCCGGCCCTGGCCCGTTCGCTCCAGGTGGTTGATGTGCAGACGCCAAATGCTTCGGTGCGCGCGCCGGGTATGTTCGAATTTCTTGAAAAGCAGCGCGGCAACGGCATCGTTTGAGTCGTACCCCAGTTGGGCGAGCCAGCCAAACAAGACGTCCGGGTTGTGTGAGAGATGCGTGTAGAGCCGATCGGCCAGCGCGGGTAGATGGCGGGCCTGGAATGTTCGTAAGAAGAAGAAGGCGTCTCCGTCGGCGCGTTCGGGGTTGGTAGTGGCTATGATTTCGGAAGCCGGGAGCACACGCAATTCGTCGAGGCCGGCCCGCTCCATCACGGCAGCGAAGAGCAGCAGGTCACGTGTATGTGGGCCGGTGGAGCGAAACAGCTCGGGATAGTCGCGGCGCAGTTCGCGCAAGGCCGAACGTAGTTGGAAGCGGGAACGCGTTTCGCGTGCGGCCTGGAAATACTGAGACCGCGCTTGGCTGCCCTGACCCAACCGGGCAAACAGCTTGGCGCGCGCCAGAGAAGCCTCGTATCCCTTGAGGGCGCCGGACGCCTCGGCCAGCTTTCGGGCTTCTTCCAGTTCGCCGTTCTCCCGCAGTGCGTGCAAGCGGGCTGCAAACACCTTTCGCGAGATGGGATCGTTCACCGTAAGATCGACGACTTCCCGAAAGCGTCGCGCCAGGCGGACCATCCCGCGCCGGCTGGCCAGCTCTGACCCCCGCAGCATGGCAAGCCTGGCCAGGGGGGGCGCCACCGGTGCGCGGGGCAGACACGCGAGAAACTCGGACTCGGTATTAGCCCGGCATTCTTTCCCCGCCAAAGAGAGGTAGACCCGAAGCGTGCCCGGAACCCAGTCCTCGGCCAGGCCGCCCCGTTTCATCCGGTCTCTTGCGGCAGCGTACCGGCTGGCCTGCTCGGGCGGCACGAGGATCAGGGGGACCGCGGAGGTCGCCGGGACACCTCCGGATCGCGGCGCTCGGCTGCTCCCGGCGCTCACCCACAACACCACGGAGAAGAAGAGGAAAACAAAGTACAACGCCGGGAAGAACCAGCGACCGATGCTGCTGCGCGGACTCATGACTTGCCCTCGGGCCAATACCGTGACACCGGGAGCGTGGGCAAGCCCGTTTTGGGCTCCCGCGCCCCCCGAAAAAGACCGGCCTGGAGTATGAAAAATCTCGATATATGGGAGTGTGGTGGAAGGAGTCCGTGCATGGCTGGGCGACGCGGGAGCGTCCCTCCAGAGACTCTTCGGCACACTGGCTTCCTCAGGTGACAACCTGACAGTCCCTCTGGTTCTGGGTTTTGTGGGCGTGTGGCTTCTGCTCGCTGCTGTGCTCGGGGCGCGGATCGTCCTGCGCAGAAGACGGGGCGCCCGCTCCCCGGATCAAGCCACGGCGCAGAACCCCGCAAAAGGCCAAGGCACGCCGGGGATCAGCGTGCCCGAAACGAAGAACATAGCCGTTCCGGAGGCCATAGTGACACCTGCCGTAGAAGAGGCCGTTCCCGCCGCCGGAACACTTCGCTTCGCGGATTTTTCGCAGATTCGGCCGCGGGCGGCCGACCCGGTTCCTTTTCCTGCGCGGTTGACCGCGCCCGCCCTCGCGCGCGCGAGTAATGGCAAGGCCGCCGTGAGTTCGACGGCTACAGCTACACGGGAGGCGACCGTCAGGGCGCCCGACGAAAGCTCCGCACCGACCGAAAGTGAACTCGAGCGGCCGCGCACTGCGCAGCGGACCATCGATGAGTCCCCGGCGTCGGGTACATCAACGGGAGATTTGCCAGCGAACCGGGCGGTCGAACCTTCCACAAGAGTCGGGCGTCGACCCGACGCAGAGGCACAGGAAATGCAATCACAGTCGACAGCCCGAGAGGTGCCCCTTCTTTTGGGCCGGCCCGCGGATGAAGAAGCACAGGAGCGCGCGTACAATCGACTGCGTTCCTCATTCGAGATGTTTGTGCGGGAGTTGGTTCACACAGACGTCAGCCCGTTCCGTTGCGTGCATGTGGGCCTTGGCAATCATCCCGTCGTGTCCACCTACCCGAACGTCGTGTGGAAACAACCGGAGTCCTTCTATGATGAAGACCTCCACAACCGGACCGAGGCGATTCTCGGTGAACTTGCCTTCGCGGCATTGAGGTGCCCCCAGTTCCGGCCCACGAGCAGCCTTAGGGATCGTGAGGTGGCCATGGCCGTCTTTCATCACTGCCTTTGGCAGGGTCGAATGGAAGCTATGGCCTCGCTCGTGTTTCGGCTGGAAGAGCAGGGCGAGCTTTTTCCGGAATTGCGCGACCTGGCCGTCACCGTATTCGCCGTGCTCGGAGAGGCCCGCTTCGCAGCCACCCTGGAAAGGGAGGAACTGGAAGGCTCGGCCTACCTCGCTGCCTGTCGGCTCCTGGCGCGGGACAAACGACCCATTGAGGCCGCCCTCAATCAACTGGTTCGCCGTTCGAGCGGGGTTCGGGAGACGCGTTGGATTGCATGGTTGCGCAGTGCGGCATCCGCGGACCGCACTCTGGAGGCGCGGGCCATCCAAGGTCTCGCCGGGGAGGTGGAAGGGGAGGCCCCGTTGGAGCTGATCGCTGCGCTGACGACGCGCGGCCACCTGTACCGCGCCGTGCGAATGTTGTATCGCCTGCAGAGATCCGTGCACACCGTCGGCAGGCTGATCCTTGAGCTCTACTTTCGAAACGGGAAGTTCCACGCCTACCTCCGCGCCCTGCAGGCCGTCGGTCCCGTGCGGGGCCCCCGGACCTACTATGAGGCCGCCTGCTGCCTGGCGCTTTCGCGACTGGACGTCAAACCCCAGGAAGCGCTTCGGCAATTTCAAAGGCAGGGATGGATACCCGAGTTTCCGCCGGAATCGGAGCGGGTGCGTTTCGAAAGACACCTGGACGCTGTGGACACCGGGCGCTACCGACCCGCGGCGCTGCCCGCGCGCTTCAGCGAGTTGGTCGCCCTGCTGTACTACTACGCACGGCAGGCCGACCATCTCCAGAGCGTCGAGAATCAGCGGGAATACGTCCGCAACCTCGTGCGCGTTTTTCGCAACACGCTGAGATCTCCGGAAGACCTCTTCCGGCACGAGCTGGTCCTGCCATTTTTGGCCTGGGGCTTCCTGTACAGCGGGGAGCAAAGGTTGGACGCCCGGCTCCTTCCCTTTCTGGAATCACAGGCAGGTCGCAGTCAGGCCGTTCGCGTTCTGTTGGGCTTCCTCGAGCGGAACGCCGGAGATTCGGAGGGCGCCCTGGCGTATTTGGAGCGGTCGGGGCAGCATCCCTTCGTGCTGCACCGGATGCTGGAACTCCGGCAGGAAACCGGTGACATCGTCGGAGCAGTGCGCATTGCCAATCGACTCGTCCGCCTGTACCCAGGAGAGGCCGTGTTCCGTCACAACCTCGCGGTCCTGTTGGAATTGGCCGGTCGGCGCTACGAGGCCGAGCTTTCTTACGGGCGCGCGGTCGATCTCCAGTCGGACCTTCGGGTCTCCCAGGAGCGCCTCTCCCGACTGTTGGCTTCCCGGACGGTCGGGCGTCCGGTCTGAAAAAGAGTTGCGGGGGACCGCAGTTCTGGGGAGAGTCCGACGTGGCGAACTACACGGGCGAGCAACTCGCCGAGATCGACAAGCTTCTCAACTATGTGAAGCAGATGGAGGCGATCATCCGCACGTCCCCGAGCGCAGATCAGGTGGCTCGAGTCAAGAAGCAACTCTCCCAGTACGTGGACCGGCTGACGCAGCTCGTCCCCAACTTGGATCGGATGCGCATCAATGTCGACGAGATCCGGACCCGGGTCGGCCTCACGGGTGCGGCCACCGCTGCACGGGAAGGAGCTCCTGCGCCGTCTGGAGATCGCCTGGCCCGCTTTCCCATTACGCCCGCCAGCGAGCACTCCACCGACCCGGACGTGAACTTCCTGGCCACGGCCCTCAAGACGGTTCAGCAAGAGTACTGGCCGGTCATCTCCGATCAACACTGCAAGATGGATTTCTCCAATTCGGCCGAGCGGGATGCCATTCGCACACAGATGGAGGCGGCCATGCGAAGTCTCAAGGTTCTCGTCGAGACCATTGAGGAATACGCGGGCGCCGAAAAGCAGGACTTTCGAGAGCAGTTGCTGAAGATGAAGAACAAGCAGACGCGGGTCTTCCTCATTGATACGAACGGCACTCTCAAGAAGCTCCGGGACTTCCTCCGCAAGCTGGAGGCAGACGTGCAGAACCGTGGGAGCATCGTCATGAACCGCGAGGAGGTGCTCCGGTTCAACCGGAAGTACGAAGAGGCCACACTCCTGGAAGGGCTTTCGGTGGGGGAGGGGGTCGTCGAGTTCACTCGCTACATTGAGCAGGCCATCAGCCATCTCAACCTGCCGGAGATGAAAATAGGCAACCAGTAGAAAAGGGGTTTCCCTGCAGGGGGCCGCTCTCTATCTGGCTCCAGGGCGCGAACGCATGGCACTTGTCAGAACAGCATCGGAAGTCACAAACTCCACAATCGGAGAGAACAGCTACTTCAGCGGCCGGTTTTTCATCAATGGCTCGTTGAAGATCGATGGCAAGTTCGAGGGAAAATCCCTGCAGGCCGACCAGCTCTATATCGGAGCCACGGGTCGGGTCAAGACCAACGTAACGGCCTCTTCGGTGATCGTAGAGGGCATCATTATCGGCAACATCATCGCCCGCAACCGAGTCATGCTCCTTCCGACCGCCCGCATCTTGGGAGACATCAGTACCCCCGAGCTGATCATCCAGAATGGAGTCATTCTGGAAGGCCGGTGTATGATCTCCAATGACCTGAAGCATTCGGCCAAGAACTACATTGAGACTGAGTACGCGCGGGACAATCTGTCGCTGGAACGTCTCTTTGGAACCAAGGCCCGCGCCAACTGATCCGTTCATCATCACGGGGGGGGACCCTGCCGGCATAGGCCCGGAACTGCTCGCCTCCCTCGCTCCCGCCTGGCAGGCGCAATCCCGACCGGTTCTGTACTTCGCCACGGCCGGCCCCGGGCACGTGGAGTCGGTGGTCCGGGCGGCCGGCTCGGGTTCGGTGCTGCTTGGAGATACCGAGCCGGATCGCCCGTGGAGCGGACTGTGCATCGTTGTGGTTGGTTCCGATCGAGACCGCGAATCGATCCTTCCCGGGAGGCCCTCGCCGGTGTCCGGGCGCCTCGCGCTCTTGGCCCTGGACAGGGCCATTGTGGCGGCGCGGGGCGGCACAGCGGGAATGCTGACCGCGCCGCTCTCGAAGGAGTGGGTGGTTCGCAGCGGAGCGGAAGGCTTCCGCGGTCATACCGACTATCTGGCTGACGCTTTTCACCGTCGCGTCCTGATGCTGATGCACGGCGACAGCATAAGCGCAATCCCTCTGACCATCCATATTCCGCTGTCCGACGTTCCTGCATCGCTCCTGACCGAGCTGAAGGACCGCGACCCGTTGCCGCTGCTATTTCAATTGGCGCGCCTACCGGCCTTCCGGGGAAGCAGATGGGCCATGCTCGGGTTGAACCCGCACGCCGGGGAGGGCGGCGTCCTGGGTCGGGAGGAAGTGGAGTGGCTCGCGGCAATTGTGGCTCATTGGCGGCAGGCGGGCCTGCCTGTGGAAGGGCCGCTGCCTGCGGACGGCGTTTTCCTCCCGGGCGTCCGCGACCAGTTTCGCCTGTTTCTTGGTTGCTATCACGATCAGGTCTTGGTTCCGTTCAAGGCATTGGAAGGCCGTCGCGGCATCAATTGCACCATCGGTTTGCCTTTCGTGAGAACCAGTCCGGATCACGGGACGGCTTTTGAGTTGGCAGGCCGGGGCATCGCGGACCACGAGAGTATTCGTCGCGCTTGGGAATTCTTGGCGCAGTCGGCAGAGGAGGCGTCCGCATGAAGGTCGAATGGATTCTGGGACTCTGCGCGCTCCTTTCTGTGCCGTTGGCCGTTTTCGCGATGCTACGCCGGAACCTGCCGTGGATCTGGAAGTTGGCCGCCGGGAGCGTTACGGTCTTCTACGTTGTCTGGTTCCGCGATGAAATGACGGCCCTGATCGCGCTGCGTGCGGCGCCGCTTCGAGACACATTGCCGCAGTTGGGGCAGAGCCTGCTGCATGTTTCAGGCCTTGTTCTGGTCATCCTCTGGCCGATGGCTCTGGCGGGCGCCGTGTTCGGTGCCGCGCGCGATCAGGCCGCACGCCGGCTGCAGCGTTTGGTGCTCCTGACGGCGCTTTTCTGGATGGCTTTGGTGGTGGATGTCTTTATGCCACCCTTCGCGCGCAGTTGGATCGGCGCGGCCGAAGACTGGGTGGGCGCCTTTCTGAAAGCCGCGGCGGCCCCGCCGACCACGAAGCCCTGAACGCAAGTCGGGGCGCTGGAAATGTGCACTATGGCCGGGGACCAGCGCGCATCTGCGGGTGGGCGAGAGTTTGGCAGGCGACATGCGGATCTTGGCTCCGAGGGTCGCGATCGAAAATTCGGTATCCACGAATCGCAATTTCCCAGGCCCGCCGCATGGGAATTGTCTCAATTTGATTCGGTGATTCAGCGAGCCCAGATGTGTCTTATGCCAGCTCGGTTTGCCATTCTTTCAGGCCTACGAATCGCTCAATCTGAGCCGTGTAAAGATTCGAAGCAATCTCGGCGACCGACGTACCACCAAAAGAGTCTCAGTTCCCGAACCGTAGGACCGCCGCCCGGTTGTGGCCCCAAAGATGGTCCAGTTTGCTCCAAGCCGGTTTTCCACTTGAAGCGAGTACTCGAATCCCCGAACGTCCGCCCTTGACCTGATGAAGAGGTTGCGCAGGAGATGTTGGTCCCGGGTCTCGACCGTGCCCCACCGCGCCGACAGGGTGGCTCGTGCACTTGTCGAGTCCGAGAGCCTCCAAAGCCAGCCACTACCAATGGATAGGACGGGCGACGCGGTCGACCAACGGATGCTTGGGCGAGGGGCCGTGGTGCTCTTGGAACACATACGTAGCGGCTACTGCGCCCGTATACCTTGTGACGGAACTTCTTGCATGAGCCTCGCTTCCCGCATAGTTGTTCGTTCCAGAGACTGCGTAAGCGGTGTCCCTGACAGACACGGATCCGTAGTCCACTCGCTCGGGAGCCACGTAGCAAGGCACACAGACGAAGTCCTCGTCCTTGGCCATTCCAGAATTCCTATGCCAGCCGGTCGATGAGAGCCGCGCCTCAAGCATCCACGGGCCACTGCTGTAACCCACACTGAATACACCGTATGGGTGCGCGAGGGGAAATGAGATTCGGTAGCCGCCACCGATACCGAGACTCTTGATGTTCGTCAGCGATTCTTGGACATGGACGCCACCATTCTGTCCGTATCCCATCCCCAACCAAACATCGGCGGCAACAACCTTCGGGGCAACGAGGACGCAGACAACCACCGCGTAGCCTGCTTTCCATCGTGTGCGGCGTCCCAAGGATACCCTCCCGCTGGCGGCTCGCCTCCCCGAAGACCACTCGGCGATCACCATGCTCCCACCGCTTCGTAGACTCACGCGTCTCGTCCCACCCGCAGTCGCAGCGCGCCGTAGCCTCCCGCGACGAATGCCAGCGCGCCAAACGGGAGCAGCCCGTAGAGCGGTCCGCCCAGGATATCGGACGCGAGGGCACTCCCGACGGTGAGACAGTTGGCCAAGAGCAACAGGGCGACCACGCCGCCGGCGGACCAACCTTGGTGATAGAGCATCTGATAGAGGTGTTCTCGGTGGGCCCGAAACGGGTTCTGGCCCCGGAGCACCCGCTCGAACAGGGTCACGAGGGGATCGAGGAGAAACGCGAACCACACGCAGACCGCGGCGACCAAACCCGGGCTCGCGTAACGCCCCGGCGTCCCGGACGCGGCCGTTTCGGGTGAAGTGCCGCTCACGGTCAGGGCAAACCACGCGAGGACGAAGCCCAAGAAGTAGCTCCCCCCGTCTCCCATGAAGACGGAGGCGGGCGGCAGATTCCAAAGAAGAAAGCCCAAGACGGCGCCCGCAAGACAGAGGGCGACGGCACTTTCCGGTGGCAGGCCGGCGGCTTGGCCGACGCGAGCAGAAAGGAAAACGGAAAACGCCAGAGCGCAGAATATAGCCTGCACGGCTGCGAGCGCATCGATGCCGTCCATGAAATTGAAGAAGTTGACAGCCGTCACGATGGCGATGGCTTGAAGGGCGAGTAGGACGGGACCCTGCAGGACGACAGATCCCACGATGGGGAGCCGGTCGGGAAGGCCCCACGCAGAAACGACGCCCGCCACCAGAACCTCGCCCACCAATCGCGGCAGAACCCCCAGTCGGAGGGCGTCATCCAGAAGGCCGATGGCGAGCATGGCGGTGCCACCCACGAGGAAGGCCAGCGAAGCGGGCTGGAACAAGGTTCCCGATGTGCCGAAAAGAACAGCCGCTGCCAGGAGGCAGGGCAGTGCGAAGCCAAGGCCACCGCCTCGCGGGATCACTCCACTGTGCGACGACCGCTCGTTCGGCACGTCCGGAAGAAAGCCGGGCAGGACACGAACCACGCCGGTGAAGACGACGCCCGCAACAAAACAAACGACCGCGAGAAGAATCTGCATGGGCAGCGACATCGTGCGAACATGACCGGCCGCGTGCTCGAACACGACAAACCGAAAAAAATCCCCGCGTCCCTCGAAATTCCGTTTGGAAGCCAGGGTAGCCCTGCGACCATGGTTGGGCCCACGCGGGTCGTCGGAGCATGATATGACTTTACAGGGCCTGTATACCGCTCTTCTTACGCCCTTCACTGCCGGCGGGACCGAAGTCGACTACCGAGCCCTGGACGCCCTCCTCGAACGACAGGTCGCGGCAGGAGTTGCTGGCGTTGTGCCCTGTGGGACCACGGGTGAGTCGCCGACGCTGACGCACGCCGAGCATGCCGCTGTCATCCGCCGAACCGTTGAGGTTGTGGCAGGTCGCGCGCAGGTCATCGCGGGTACAGGATCCAACTCGACGGCCGAAGCTATCGAGCTGAGCAAAGAAGCCCAGAAGGATGGCGTGAACGCCGTCATGCTCGTGAACCCGTACTACAACAAACCCTCGCAGGAGGGGCTCTATCGCCACTTCGCCGCCGTGGCCGACGCCGTTTCGGTCCCGGTCATCATTTACAACATCAAGGGACGCACGGGCGTGAACCTGGAGGTCGAGACACTGGTGCGCTTGATGGACCGCGCCAACATCGTTGGCGTCAAAGAGGCCAGCGGGGACCTGCCCCAGATGATACGTGTGCATCAACAATTGGGCAATCGCCTCTCGATCCTTTCGGGGGACGACAACATCATTCCGCCGGTGATGGCCGTCGGGGGTTCGGGGGTCATCTCGGTCGCTTCCAACCTCTTCCCGAAGCGGATGAATCGGATGATGGGAGCATACCTCCGCGGGGACTTCCGCGAGGGGAATGCCATCTTCTATCCCCTGGTGGACCTGATGGGGGCGCTCTTCTGGGATACGAACCCGGTGCCGGTGAAGGCCGCTGCGGCGGGTTTGGGGCTCTGCCTGCCCGATCTGCGCCTCCCGTTGTGCCCCTTGGCCGATCGCCTGCGGGATGGCCTTCTGCGGCTTGTACGCGAGATCGGAGAAGACTCGTGATTCGTTTGGGCATCCACGGCGTGGCCGGGCGAATGGGGCAGGCCATCGTCGGACTGGCCGCCAGCCCTTCTTTTCGCGACCGGGTCAAGGTGGTGGCGGCCGTGGAGCGACCGGGTGGAGCCGAGGTGGGGAAAGAACTCAACGTGGTGGCCGGGGACACTGCAGTTCGGGTGGCCGACCACCTGGACGCTCTCGCGGGCGCGAACGTCATCATCGACTTCTCGGTTCCGGAATCCACCGTGCGTCTGGCTGATTGGTGCGTGGGCGCCGGGGTTGCTCTCGTTTCCGGGACCACGGGCCTGTCTCCCGAGCAGAAGGAGGCACTTGCCACTGCGGCGCGCGAAGTCCCATTGCTTTCGGCCCCAAATATGTCGATTGGCGTGAACCTTCTGTTTCACCTCGCGGGAACGGCGGCTCGCATTCTGGGAGACAGTGCGGACCCGGAGATCACAGAAATACACCATCACCACAAAAGGGACGCACCTTCGGGGACCGCGCAGCGTCTGAAGGAAGTGGTGCTGGCGGCGCTCGGTCGCGGCGAGTCCGATGTGATCTACGGGCGTCACGGCGCGAACGCTCCCCGCCTCGGACGGGAAGTCGGAGTGCACACCCTGCGCGGAGGGGACGTTGTGGGCGAGCACACGGTGTTCTTCTTCTGCGCCGGCGAACGCATCGAGCTGACGCATCGAGCTTCGTCAAGGGACACGTTTGCTGCGGGCGCGCTTCGGGCCGCGCTGTTTTTGCACGGCAAACCACCGGGCGCGTATTCCATGCAGGATGTACTCGAATTGGGCCGGTGATGAACGATCTGAATCCATTTGGCTCTTGGGCACTCGTCGCCCTGGACGTATTGATTGTCGCGTTCATCGTTTACCGTGTGTACGTACTCCTCAGCCGTACGCGCGCCGTGCAACTTCTCGTTGGGTTTGGTCTGATCCTCATCGCCGATTTCCTTGCGAAGCGCTTTCAGCTCAACACGGTCAGTTGGCTCGTTACGAATGTGTCTTCGTACCTCGTGATCGGGCTCATTGTTCTGCTTCAGCCGGAGTTGCGCAGGCTGGTAGCGGAGATGGGTCGCATGCCGGTCTTCCAGTGGTTCTCTCCGCTGCCAGAAGTGCCCGTCGACGAGATCGTGGACGCGGTCCGGTCCATGGCCTCACAGCGGGTGGGGTCCATCATCGCCATCCTCCGTGAGATTCGCCCGCAGGCCATCATCGACAACGCCGTGCAGCTCGACTCCAAAGTGTCGGCCGAGCTAATCGAAACCATTTTCTTCAAGGACACGCCGCTTCACGACGGTGCCGTCTTCGTCGAGGGAATGAAGATCGTCGCGGCTTCCTGCTACCTGCCGATGTCCCATGCCCGTGAGATCAAGAAGACCTACGGCGCCAGGCACCGGGCTGCGCTGGGATTCTCGGAGGAGTCCGATGCAGTCATCGTCGTAACCTCGGAAGAGACGGGCAGCATTACGCTCATGCGTAACGGCGAGATGCAGATGGTGAGCCGGCAGAATCTGAAAACAGCGCTCCAGGGCCTGCTCTTGGCAAAGACCCTCGCGGAGGTTACGGCGGAGCTGCGAACCGGGCGGACGGACACCGCGACGGATCGGGAGCCGACTTCACATGGTTGAATCGCTCACACGCAATTGGATCGCCAAAGTCGGCAGCGTACTGACCGCGCTCCTCTTGCTCTGGTACGTCCAGGCAAATCGCACGATGACGCGGGACATCCAGGTGCGCATCGAGCCGATCAAACTTCCCGGCGGACTTGTGTTTGCCAGCAAGGTACCGGCGTACCTCAACGTGCAACTGAGGGGACCTCGGGAGCTGATGGACTTTCCCGTTTCCGACCTCAAGATTCTTCTGCACGCCGACCGGCCCCGTCCCGGCGAAAGAGTCCCCTTCGAAGCAGAGCTGCAACCGAGGCTTCCGGCCGGTGTGGAGGCTCGCTACTCGAAGCGCGTACCTCTCGACATCGACAGGGAACTTGTTCGGGAACTGCCGGTCGAACCGGCGTTTACGACCGGTCGGTTGAAGGCTGGCCTGAGAACTGGGTACTTCTGGGTTGAACCCGCTTCCGTGAGGGTCCGCGGTCCGTCCCGTTTGGTGTCCGAGCTCTCCAAAGTACGCACCCGCAACATGGACGTACGCATGGCGCAGGCCGGTGTTTTCGAAGCGTTCCCGACCATAGTCGGCCTGCCGGAATTCACCGAGGTCGTCTCGGACCAGGCGGAGTTGCGCTTTCGCATGTCGATCCTTCCCACAACCGGTTTTGGGGCAGAGCAGGGCGAAAAGGTCGTGCGCGTGGAGGGAATTGCCGCGCGCTGCCTCAACGGTCTGACTGCCTTCGACCTGGAACACGAACCGATTCAGGCCACAGTTGTGCTGCCGGAAAACCAGCCCGACCCACAGAAGGCACAATTCTGGGCCGTGTTCTACTGTCCGGTCGATGCCAAGTCCGGGGATCCCATGCCGCTCGAACAGGTTCCCGTTCGCGTTCTGGACCGTTACGGCCGCGGGTTCCTGGCCATTCGCGCGGTCGAGCCCGCGAAGGCCAACATCAAGTTCCGTCGAACGGCCAGGTCTCTGATCCAGACCGGACGGGAAACGTTCACGAAGCCAAAAGAAAAATGATTCTCGGCGTCGGCACGGACATCATCGAGAACGAACGCATCGGAGCCGTCTTTCACCGGTACGGCGACCGGTTCCTCGCGCGCATCTTCACAGCCGAGGAAGCCGAGTACGCACTGGCGCACGAGAATCCCGTTCCGTACCTGGCGGCCCGCTTCGCGGTGAAGGAAGCCGCCATCAAGGCGCTGAACATCCGTGGCCCCTCCGGCCTGCGGATGACGGATTTCGAGGTGCGGGGCAAGATCTTTGGCAAGAAGGAACTGGTCTTCCATCGCGACGCCCGGCGCATGCTTGCCGAACGGGGTGTGAGCCGCGTTCACCTCTCTCTTTCGCACACCGAATCGGTGAGCATGGCCGTGGTCATCCTCGAAGGCGAACCTTCCGCCGCGCTCTGATCATTCCCGGATCTCGATACCTTCCTGTCGCAGGAGACGGAGCGCGTTCGTGCTCTGGACCGGTCCGTTTCGTAGAGCGTAGTCGAAGCTCATGCCGGCCGAGTCGACCGTCTCGGTGAAGTGGACGCAGCGAAAGCGACTGCGGCCGCACAGTTCATCGAGCAACCGCACGTCATGTGTGGACGCAAATCCGAGGGAACCCGAATCGGCGAGCGTCTCGAGGATGCTGCGCACGGCTATGTGCCTCTCGCGCTCGTTTGTGCCACGCAGGATTTCATCCAGAAGAAAGAGGGTGGGCCTCCGGCGAATCGCGTCGAGGAGGCCCCGGATGCGCCTGACCTCCGCGTAAAAGAGGGACGTACTGCGGAGCAGATCGTCCTGCACCTGCATGCTGGAGTACAGGGGCAGCAGCCGGAAACGAAATTCTTCGGCGGGTACCCGCGCTCCGCTGCGAGCGAGTACCAGAGCAATCCCGACGCTTCGGAGAAGCGTGGATTTGCCGGACATGTTCGACCCGGAGACGAGGACCACCGGAGCTTCGCTTCCGAGTTGTAGATCGTTCCCAACGGCGGACTCGCGAGGGAGAAAGGGGTGCCTGATTCCCGAAAATGAAAGGGTGGGACCCTCGTCAACGAGGAGGGGCTCGCAGTACTCGGGGTGAATCGCGCTGAAATCGGCCACGGATACAAAAGCGTCCAGTTCCGCCACTTCGCTCTGCCACTGCGAAAGGTGCGCCGCCACGAGTTCGCGCAGTCGCCCGATCCCATGAATGAGCAGAATATCGTAGTGAATCAATATTCCCAAGAAGGCGTGGGCCACCGGGTTTCTGCGCGTGGCGAGCAGACCGCACCGTCGCGACAGGGCGCGCACGTGACGCGGAGCCTCCCCGCCCGAGAACACGGACATCTCGCGGAGCAGGAGGCTGCGGGGAGCATACCTCTCCGTCAGGGCGAACCACGTCTCGAGGTGCGCAAAGCTGTCGGCCATGCTCGCTGCCTGCTTCTGCCTCCGGCCGCGGTCGCCACAAGAAGCTCTACGCGGTGCCGAGG
>CAZPFB010000020.1:0-18316 GCA_964585735.1 uncultured Leptospiraceae bacterium | reverse complement strand
TGCCTCCGGCCGCTGGTGACCTGGAAGACCGCAAAGAGCACGATCTGAACGGGAAGGGAAATGAGATGGTACGCTTCCCAAAGCCCCGCAGTCCAACCCGCATAAAAGACCAGGCTGAGTGCCGGCAGGAATCGGGCGGGCCAAACGAAAAAGGCGGCGAACGGGAGCGGCGGCGCCGTGAGGAACTCGTGGCGCTCCTCGGGTTCGACCTGCGCGTCCGACCCGGCGGGCGGAAGTCGCGCCGCGCGCGACCGAAAGAGGCGCGCCCCTACCAACTCCCGAACCGCCTCGAGGCGGCGTGTCACTGTTCGCACATCAACCGGCTCGTCGCACAGGAGCGAGCGAAGGGCGCTCCGCCCAGCCTCGGAGCGGCACCGGTCGAGCAGCTGAAACAACGAACCGGGGCCGAGCAGTTGCAGGTCGCGCGCAAACGGATGATCGGCCTCGGCAGCCGCGCCGCGGACGGGAAGCGCCTCCGGCCAGTTCGCTCTCAGACGATCGCCGAGGTCGCGATAGGAATCCACGAGGCGGGCGGTTCTTTCCCGGCGGCGCCTCTGGCGCTCGTACAGGAACACCGAACCCGCAAAGAGACTGACCGCCCCGGTCGTGGTAGCGGCCGTCCAGTACCCGGCCAGAACGCCCCAATATCCCGGTCCGAAGATGGCGAGCGGAATCAGAGCAAACAAAACGGGACGCAACCGCGACAGCACAATGAGGCGCCGCTCGGCTCGCGCGGCAGTGCGTTCCAATCGCCGACCGGCCTTTTCCAACGCTGTTGTGGTGGCCGAAACGCCTCGCATCCGGTCACGTGGTAGAACTGGGGCCCTCGGCCCAAGAAAAAACCACAACCCCTGTGACGCGGAGCTACCAGTTGGAGACGGCCATTCAAGTCGAAGACCTGCGTAAGGAGTTCATCTCGCGCAAGCGCAGCCCGGGGTTAGCCGGTTCCATTCGAAGTCTTTTCACGGGGGGGACCGAACGGGTGGCCGCTGTGGATGGAGTCAGCTTCTCCATTCGGAAAGGCGAACTGGTGGGCTATCTCGGGCCGAACGGGGCGGGCAAGTCCACCACCATCAAGATGCTCACGGGCATCCTTCAGCCCACGTCGGGGCTCATCCGCGTCGATGGAGCCGATCCCACCCGGGAGCGTCGAACCCTCACGCGGCGCATCGGTGTCGTTTTCGGGCAACGGACACAACTTTGGTGGGACCTCCCCGTTGAGGAGAGCTTCGACCTGCTCCGAACCATTTACCGAATTCCGGCCGACGCCTTCAAGAAACGCATGGACTTCTTCCGCGGCCTCCTGCGGCTCGACGACTTCCTATCCCGACCGGTACGCCAGATCAGCCTCGGACAACGGATGCGCGCCGATCTGGCGGCTTCCCTTCTGCACAATCCGCCCGTCCTGTTCTTGGACGAGCCCACCATCGGCCTGGACATCCTCACCCGGGACGCCATCCGCGAATTCATCAAGGAACTGAACCGTCGCGAAGAGACCACCATCATTCTCACCACGCACGACATGCAGGACATCGAGTTTCTCGCCAGCCGTCTGATTCTTCTCGATCGGGGCAGGTTGCAGTACGACGGTGGAATCGCCGAGTTCACTTCCCGGTACGCATCGGAGAAGTGGGTCAGCGTCCTCTTGGAAGGTGGCGTTGCGGCCGGTGAACTGCTGGCGGGCTCGCCCTTCGAGGTAGTCGTGGGCGAGTCGCCGCATCATTTCCAGGTACGTCTGGACGCAGGGGCGAGCCTGGGCCCGCTCATCCAGGCGGTTGCCGAGCGAGGCGGACGGATTCAGGAGCTCAATGTGCGCAAACCCGACCTGGCGGACACGCTGAAAACGATGTACGGTGGCAAGCAACTGGAGCTCTGATTGGCCTACCTGAAGTTCATCTCCATGGCCTTCCAGCGGGCTCTCGCGTACCGCGTCGAGTACTATACGGCCGTACTCAACGCCTTCCTGTACATCTTCATCTTCACGTCCGTGTGGCGGGCGCTGATACCCGCCGGTGAAACGATGCGCGGCCTTTCGCAACAGGATATGATCGCCTACGCCGTGATCTCCACCCTGCTGAAGGTGAGTTTCGGGCGGAACGACTCCCTTCTCGGAGATCGCGTGCGCAGCGGCGAGATAGCCGTCGATCTCATGAAACCCTACAGCTTTCCACTGATGGTCTTCTGCGATACCGTGGGTGTGAGCCTCTTTCAGTTGGTGGCGCGCACTCTGCCCATTCTGGCCTTCTGCATTTTCTTCTTCGATATCCGACTTCCGTTGGATGCCGCGGTTGCGGCCAAGTTTCTGCCCGTGTACATCCTTTCGTTTCTCCTGTATTTTGGACTTTTTTTCGCAATCGGCTCTCTGGCCTTCTTCTTCGTGGACATCTTTCCGTTTTGGATTCTCTACTTTGCGCTCATTACCCTCACTTCGGGCGCCATCATTCCCCTGGACTTCTTCCCCGAGTTCTTGCAAAATGTCCTCTTCCGCACACCGTTCCCGTACCTGTTCTACTTCCCGACTATGGTGGCGCTCAACAAGCCACTGCCGTTCTCCTATTTCGAATTGGCGCTCAACTACACTCTGCTCGTTGCCATCACGCTGCTTCTGGCCGGTGTTCTCTACCGAACCGGCTTGAGGAAGCTCAGCATTGCGGGGGGATGACCAGCATGCTCTCCGAACGAATCGAAAACGCTCAGTCATATGCCGCCATGTTGCGCGCCGCGCTGCAGAGCCGGATGCAATACCGGGGGAGTTTCATTGCCTACATTGTCACGGTACTGGGCTTCTACGGAGCACAGATCGCCGTAATTGGCGTCATGCTGAATCGCTTCCAGACTCTCGGAGGTTGGAGCACCGGCGAAGTGGCCTTCCTGTACAGCCTCTTGGTACTCGCTCAGGGGTTGGTGTCCATGATTGGCTCGGGCCTGGTCGATTTTGCGGGTGTGGTGCGCGACGGCACGTTCGACAGAACACTGCTCCGGCCACTCTCCAGCCTGCTCCAGATTCTCGCGATGCGCTTCGAACCGGCAGGGACAGCCCACGTGATTCTGGGCATCGCCGCTTTGATCACCGCCAACGCGCTGATCGAGATCCACTGGACCGCGCTGAACGTGCTTTTCCTGCTTTCGGCGATTGTGGGGGGAGCGCTCATCCTGCTCTCCGTGCGCATCGCCGTGGCCGCGGTCGCTTTCTTCACCATCTCCAACGCGGGACTGCAGCACCTTGTCGTCTTCTCCAGCCGCGAGTTCCTGCTCTATCCCGTGGACATATACTCACGCCCCGTACGGTTTCTGCTGACCTTCTTCTTCCCGATTGCTTTCGTCAATTTCTACCCCGCCCACCTCTTTCTTTCCAGGGATGACGGGGCCCTCTTCCATCCTTACTTTCAGTTTATGACCCTCCCGGTGGGTTTGCTTTGTTTCTGGCTGGGCCTGCGCTATTGGAAGTTTGCAGTGCGCCGGTACACATCGACGGGCAGTTGATCGTGGAAAGCATCGTTTTCCCTTCAGGGCTGCCCGGCGGCGATTGGTACATTGGCCGCATGGCCCGCGACCTCGGCTTCCGGGAGGTGCGCTACGACCCGGCCGCACTCGGCGTCCGCCCTCTGGAATCGGTCCTCGACCTGTGGACGGGAGTCGCCGCGCTTCTCGTCCTGCCGACGTCCGTGCCGGTGCGCGGACCCGCGGTCGGACTCCTGGAGGGACGGGTCCGGTGCTTGGGTTCTCCTTCCACGGGAACGGATCACGTGGATGTGGCGGAATTGGATCAGCGGAGCATAGGGTTTCTCCACAGCCCCGGCGCGAATTCCCGATCCGTTGTGGAGTACGTACTGTCGGCGCTGCTCTTTGCGCCCGGCGGCGCCGAGCGACTCAGCACCGCCTGCCGGTTCGCGATCGTTGGGTGCGGTCGAATTGGGGGTAGCCTCGCCTCCGTGCTCAAACGGTTGGGAGCCGAGGTGGTCTACTGCGATCCCTTCGTTCCCGAACACCCTGACCGACTCGCACGGGTTTCGCTCCCCGAGGCCCTCGAGGCAGACGTGGTCACGCTGCACGTGCCCCTTACGGATGTCGGGCCTTCGCCCACGCGCCACATGATCACAGAGGAACTGGCCGACGGCATTCGCCAACAGGCGATCCTAATCAACACGGCAAGGGGCGGCGTAGTGACCGAGGAAGCCTACCGGAAACTGTGCCGCAGGTGTTTCTGCGTCATGGACGTATTTCCGCAAGAACCGCCCCCGGCGTGGCAGGTCGATGTGGCGGGAGTGTGCACGCCACACGTTGCGGGGTACAACCATGAAGCTCGCCTCATGGGAAGTCGAATGGTGGCGCAGGCTTTCCTCAGGAGGCACGGCTCCGACGTGGTTTTGGCCGACCCTCCGGCGCCTCCCTACAATTGCTACGTCGTGGACTTCTTTGCCGAAGAGGATCACAGGTTGCGGGACAGGCCCGACTCCTTTGCCAGGCGACGGTCGAACTATCCGCCGCGTGGGGGCTTCGAGGCTTTCTGCCAACGTCAAAGTCACCTATCCGCCGAGGTTCAGCGAGTTCGGGAGGCGTTGCGCTTCGTGTACTCGCGGGAGCCTGCATGGATGTAGCGTCCACCGCCCAAGATTGGCTGCGTGCGCAGGCAACACTCGCGGGCTTCGATCTGGTGGGCTTCTGCGGCGTGGACGTCGGCGACCTCGCACGAGAACGTCTGCGCGCGTTCGTGGCCGAAGGGCGCCACGGGGCGATGGGCTGGTTTGCGGATCGGCTGGACATCCGCCTCGATCCACGACGCCTGTATCCTGAAGCCAAGTCCGCCATGGTGCTCGCCGCTTTCTATGAGGATCCCAAGTATCCGGCGCTGGCCGCGGAATCGCGGGTGCTCGTTTCCCGCTATGCCGTGGGCCGCGACTACCACCGCACGCTTCGCCGGCGCGCGGCAGCACTGATCCGCAGGGCCGGAGAACATTTTCCGGACATCAGGGGCAGGGTCGTGGTGGATTCCGCGCCGGTCCCGGAGAAAGCGCTCGCGGAGGCGGCCGGGATCGGCTGGCAGGGGAAACACACGAATCTCATCCATCCAGAGCGCGGTTCCTATTTCTTTCTGGTGGTGGCGCTCCTGAACGTGCCGCTGACGGGCGACCAACCGATCGCGGACCGCTGTGGCCAATGCCGACGGTGCGTGGACGCGTGCCCGACTGGCGCCCTCGAACCTTATCGCCTGGATGCGCGGCGCTGCATTTCCTACCTGACCATCGAATCAGGCGAAGCCGTCCCGGAGGAATTTGAAAAAAACCTGAACGGTTGGGCCTTCGGCTGCGACATCTGCCAGGAGGTATGCCCCTACAACGCACCACTCTCGGGCAGAACCGTACGGCAGGTGGGCTGGACTGATTTCGCCATCCGCCCGCCCGTCGAGAAGCTGATGCGTTCCGGCGAAGTGCAAAGCGAGGCCCACCTCGAAGAGCTGCAGACCGCGAGTGCCCTCGGCCGCGTTGCGGGGGCGGTGTTGGCCGCAAATGTCCGCGCCGCCCGGCGCGATGGGTGAGGGACAAGTGAAGTCCGCCGTTGCTCACGTCGCCACGCTTCACCTTCGAGAACTGTATCGCTGGTACGAGGCACACCGTCGCCTGCTTCCGTTTCGGGAAACTAAGGATCCATATGCCATTTGGATCTCCGAGACGATGCTGCAACAGACGCGCGTGGCGGCCATGCTTCCCGCCTTCGAGAATTTCATGAAACGATTTCCGACGGTGCACGCGCTGGCACGGTCGCAGGAGCGGACGCTAATGGCCGCCTGGCGCGGTCTGGGCTACTACCGGAGGGCCCGCAACCTGCGTCTCGCGGCCCGGGCGATCGTGGACGCGCACGGGGGAGTCTTTCCGACCGACTACGAAACAGTTCTGGCCCTACCGGGTGTTGGCCCGTACACTGCGGCCGCCGTCCTCTCCATCGCCTACGATCAGGAGCACGCGGCAGTGGATGGCAACGTGCGCAGGGTCGTGAGCCGACTGACCTCCTTGGCTACTCCGGCCGTCTCCGCTGACGCGGAGACGTTGCTGCTGCGACGCGGGCGGGCCTCGCCGGGAACACACAATCAGGCCATGATGGAGCTCGGTGCCACCGTCTGCCTCCCGCGCACGCCGCGGTGTCCGCAATGCCCTCTCCGGGTCGCATGCCGGGGCTTTGCCCTGCATGGCGAATCGGTGGACGCGCATCTGCCCCTGCGTTCTTCAAGCACGGATCGGGTTGCAGTCCGCCTTGGAATCGGTGTGGTCCACGAGATGGGCGGACGTCGCCGCATCCTGCTGGTTCGGGATGCCCGGTCTCTCTTTCTGCCGGACCACTGGTTCTTCCCGACTCGCGCGTCCCTCCTGCCGGAGGGTCTCGGCTCGGACAGTGAGTCGGTCGCCTACGAAAGCCCCGGATGTCGGGAACTCGTTGACTGGTCGGGCAGGCAACCGGGCGAACTCGTCTTTCGCCACAGCATCACCAAGCACAGAATCCAGGGTGAAGCGCGCAAACTGCCTGTGGCGACTCCGTTCTTGGAGGAGCTCGCCGTGCAATTGGGTGAGGAGCGCGCGAGACTGGTGGAAGGCGCCGAGTTGGACCGTTGGGTCGTGTCCTCGATGGTCGGAAAGATGGAGCGGCTCCTGGCAGAATTCAGGGAACGCCCGAGGCGATCGACTGGCGGTGCTCGTCGATCCCGTAGCGCCTCATCCCGAGGTAGGCCTGGCAGATGAAATCGATACACTCAGCCTGGGTCTTGGCCTTGCTCTCGTTGGCACCCCACACGTAGATACCGTGGTTGCGAACGGCCACCGCACACGTCCGTGGGTACGCGAGGATGGCCCGACGCAGGCTTTCGGTGAGATCGCATTCGCGCGCCGTGTTGTCCACGACCGGCAACGTAAACGTGTCATAGAAGCCGTGACCCGGGAGTCCCTTGAGCATCTCGAGTTCCGTGAACTCCAGCTCCGAAATGCCGCCGCCCACGGGACGGGCGAACATGGTCATCAGCGTGACGTGGACCGAGTGGGAATGGAGGACAGCGCCCGCATCCCGGAGCTCGATGGCCGACAGGAACAGCGGCGCGCATTCCGAAAGGCGGAGGTTCGGATTGGAAGCAGGCTCCACAACCTCGCCCCGGAGATCGACCACGAACACGTCTTCCGGTTGAATGCGCTCCTTCTCGACGCCGCTCGGAGCCATGAACACATGATCCCCCCGCCGAATGGAGATGCCGCCGCCCGTGCCGCTGACCCAACCCAGGCGGTAGAAGTCACGACACATGCGGGTGACGATCTCGCGCGGTTGCTCGGCACTCATTGTGCTCCATGAAGGGTGACGGCAGGCCGCCCGGCAAGCACTATTGGCCTGGAAACGCGGCCACGGCCTGTCACCTATCACATTAGAAGCGCTTCTGGAAGCGAAGGTCCACGACCTGCTCCACGCGCTCCAGGTTGAAGAAGGTGTTGCGCACCCGTTCCTGAAACAGGCGCTCCTGATGGGTGTTGAAACGCGTGGCCGAATTGACAGCACCTGTGATGTTGGAAGCGTAGAATAGCAATCCGATCAGGCCGTACAGGACGGAAGCCGTGTGCGGAGAACCGGACCGGCTTTCGAGGTCGTACATCACGGCGGCGGAACCCAGGAACATCGCATTGAAAAAGAAAGCCGATACCGCATCGGCGTCGTGGCCCGCGTAGAACTGGCCTGAACCAGGCAACAAAGCCGATAGGGCGCCGGCCAGCCAGGGACGTTTCTTCTCTCCCTCCTGAAAACGGCCGAGCGACAACAGCACCTCGGAACTGACCCGCCGGATGTCCTCGTTTTCCGACTCCCGGCGAATCCTGCGATAGTGTTCCGTGGCTTCCCGAAAGCGCCCCTCTTCGAGCAGGACGGTACCGGCCAGGAGGTCGGCCTCTTCCCGGTGCAGCCTTCGAGTTTGTGAGTCGGCCTGGATCCGCGAGCGGTCGAAGAGCGCGCTCTGCGTCAGGCCGAGGCGGAGCGCGGCGTACATCCTCAGGTAACGTCCGGAAAAATCGGCGGCATCGAGCGGGAGTGTGTCCACGGCCTCTCGAAAACGACCGGCATGCATTTCGGCGAGCGCCAGCTTGTTCCGAAAACGTACTCCCTCTTCGGGCGAAGAAGGCGCAAGACGGTGGAGTCTTCGATACTCATGGGCCGCATCGCCAAAGCGTCCCTCGGCGTAGAGCCAGTCCGCGTAGGATTCGGAGGCCGCAGGCGCGAGCGGCGCGGGCGAGATCTGCGTTCCTGCGACGCCCGCCAGGATGAGCACAAGAAGGTAAGTGCGCCCGCGCGTCATCTGTTTGCAGGGAGCCTTTCTGCGGGGCCCAGATTGGCTCGTGCCCCGTCGGCCTCTGCGGAAGGAGCGCGAAGCGCCGCGTCCCGCTCTTCGCGATCTTGCTCCCGGAGCGCGGCCAGACAATGGCGCAGGAACGCGTCGCAAGCGCCGGTCTGACCCGGTAAGAAGGCGATGCGCACGCCACCTCCATCCGCAGAGACAATCGTGCCTCGCAACGACCGCGGGAGTTCAGGAAGGGAAGGGAAGGAAAGCGCGACCACCTGGTCGGCGCTTGGTTCATTCCCTAAGGCCCGCGCGCGCAGACCGCCTGCACTGACATCGAGGGTGTGCGTTGCCGCGCGATCGATCTGCATGGGGATTCGCAGTTCATGACGGAAGTGCCTGCGACGTTGCTGTCTCTCCAAGACCGCGGCGTGCTGCAGAAGGCACGTACCGTGCTCGACGAACTTCACGGCCGACCGGAACAGGTAGAGCCCCTCCGGGCGGTGCAGGGTAAGAACGAGCGCCCGACCCGATGGGGGCGCGTGCCCCTCCGCCGCAACCGACCATACTCCGCTCTCATCGATACGAGACACCACGAGCCGAAAGTCACCGCCTGCAGAAAGCAGAACCGTGCCGATCGGAATCTCCGCGGAATTCTCGAGAAGGAGCCCCGGTCGCCTCGGCGGGAAAGCCAGGCGGGTGGAAAACGCCGTCAGGGCGAAACCCGTGTGGGGCCGTCGATCCAGAAGCAAACGACGACTTGCGCGAAACGTTGGTTCGTTCAGCAAGACCCTGTGCCCCAGCGATTCGGGGTCGGCAAGAGTCCCCGCGAGCGCCTCGACAAGCGGAGCATCCGAGGGAAGCAGGCGATGCCGGGCGGTGGCCACACCCTTCAGGCGCGCCGATGTGGCGCGGCGCCTGGCGGCGATGCGGGTGCGGACCAACCAGCTGCTCCAGGCGAGGGCGACCAAAACGACAACCACCAGGCCCAGAAGGAGTGCGACCTCCCGCGGGCCGGCCGGTCGAAAGCTCCCCGCCGCGAGGTTCTGGAAGAGTCCGTCGACGGCCTGCTGATTCCAGAAAGTGTTCATCGACCTGCGGGCAACCTAATGCTGCGACCGTTGCTTGGACAGGAGAAAAACATGGACGAAAGCACGGAAGGCCGTAGCATCGGGACATGGGCCCGTCATCCCAAGCAGCCATGTCGTCGCTCGGCGGCCGGGGACGCAGGAGCCCTGTTCGCCTCACGCTCCTGGCCGCCGTGCTCCTGGTGGCCGTACTGGGCGCAGTATGCTCGTCTCAAGGTGGTCGGACGGAGGCGCCGGGCGCGGTGCAGAGCGTGAACTCGGGGGGCCCGGGCACGGCAGCGCCTGCCGAAGGCAGAGTCGATCGCACTCCCTTTCTGTTGTGGCCGCTGCGGGGGCTCATTCGGCGTCACCGCGCGGTGGGCACCCACCTGGACGGGAACCGTTGCCCCATGTATCCTTCGTGTGCCAGCTATGGGGAAGACGCGCTGCGAACCCAGGGATTCGTGGGGTTGCTGTTGCTCATTGACCGCCTCTTCTATCGGGAGGTCGGTCAGATGGAGAGCAAGTACCTGCCGGCTCCGCGCCGCCTCTCCGGGCATCGGCGCTACTACGACCCGCTGGCCGACACGAGCGCCCGGCCGTCGCTCCTGCGCGAAGCGTTCTGACCTTGCTCTTGACTTGAGCCCCAAGATGAGAGCGGGCGAGTGCGTCGGGTTCTAACTAACCTTCCGTGAAGAAGGCCAGTTGTGCCATCGCCACGGCGTTGTTGGCGGCGTGCAGCAGGAACGGAACGAGCAGGCCGGCGGTTCGGATCCTCGCGTAACCCAAGTAGAGCCCGAGTGCCAGGATGGTTATGAGCCAAACGGGCTCGTCCATATACTGGAAGTGAATGGCGGCCCACGACAGGGATGAAACGAGGACAGCACCTGGGGCGCGCAGGAACCCGGCAGCCCAACCGGTCTGTAGCAATCCCCGAAAGAGTACCTCTTCGAAGAGAGGGCCTACGATGATGACCGCGACGAGCAGATGTATCGGTACTGGAAGGACGGAATTGCGATACATCTGCAGCATGCTCTGGGGTACTTCGGGAGCACCAAAATAGCGTGCGGCAGCTTCGGCGACCACATTGATGAGAACGAGCCCCAGGACCCAGAGTGCAAGCGCTCCAGGGCGTATCGAGTTGTTCCCCCAGAACTGGGAAGCCCTCACGGCTCGCCTGCGCAGAAAAAACAGGATCGCTGCAATGGCAAGCGGACCTCCGAGCATGATGCCCAGGGCCGCTGCGTCGCCATCGTAGAGATCGAGTTCGGTGGCGCCGACCAGGTAGCCGGCCTGGCCCTTCCAGGCGAACACGGCCACGGCCACCAGGGTCGATACCGCGAAAGAAATGGCCAAAGACACCACGCCAATCCCGGTCGTGGCCAGCGTTCCGTAGGGCACCGGCTTGGGAGGCAATGCTCCAGGCGGCTGCTCTTCCGCGCCAAGCGTGTCGTCCGAAGTTCTCATTTCCGCCGCACGGTCTTTTCGTACAGGTTCTTCAGACGCGCATCGGGATCGTACTTGCGCTTGAGGGCTGCGTAGCGCTTCCCATTGTAGAGAGCCCAGAATTCTTTCTCCGGATAGAAGGAGGTAGAATACAGAGACTTTCGTCCGGCGAGCCGCTGGACTTCCAACTCCACCTTGCGATTGATCAGGCCGTCATCTTGCTTTCCACGGATCGGCACGACGTCCCAGAAACCGAAATTGAGGTACAGTCGCCGCGTGTCCATGGAGTACAGGTCGTAGCGGCGACCCTCGTGCAGGGCGCGCGTGGGGCAGACCCAGATGGGTGTGATCCCCACCTCGCGGTGGAAGAAATCCAAGAACTCCCCGCTGTGGCCGATGGGGATCTCGACATCCTGAACGACGGACTCGAACGTCCAACCTGGGCGCAGAATCGCGTCGAGCTTGTCCAGGACCCGATAGGTCCGCGTCCACATGAGGATCTTCCAATAGAAGGTGGACCGGAGTCGCTTGCGTCCGGCCAGCAGGCGCAGTAGGGGATTCTGCATGCCCAGCCTGCGCGAACACCAGAACCAATCCGTGTCCCAGCGCCAGATGTAGTCATGCGCACTGAGGTAGTCCGTCTGTCGTTCGAGCAGGGAACGGTAGTAGATCCGCATATAGGTGTAGTCGCTCGTGTACGGGGCGTCCTCCACAAAGGTGCCCGTGGTGAGCACCATTTGCGTCGGCGAGAACACTGTCCCGTCGATGAAGTCACAACTGCCGGGACCCGGTTTGCGGTTCCCTTCGCAGGCCTGCTCCATCGCCACGAGAAATTCATGCTGATCGTCGAAGCGACGATGGTCGAGGCGCACATGGGGGGCCGCACGCACCAAACGAACTTTCAGGCTGAGGACATACCCGAGCGTTCCGTATGAATTCGGAAAGGCGAAGAACAGGTCGCGGTGCTCGTTGCCCGCGTTGCACCGGACAATCGAGCCATCCGGGAGCAGCACGTCAAACTCCTCGATGCTCTCGTGAACCAGGCCGTAGCGAAAAGAGGAGGATTCGATCCCGATCCCCGTCAGGGCCCCGCCGATCGTGATGGACTTGAGCTCGGGCACAACCGTTGGCAGGAGTCCGAAGCGGAGCGTCGTACTCACGAGGTCCTCATAGGTGATCATCCCCTCCGTTTCGCAGATGAGCCGTTCCGGGTCCACGGTCAGAACGTGACAGAAACCACGGACATCGAGCTTTCGTTCCTGCCCGGCCTCCCTCTTTCGAAATAGGTTCGAGGAGGGTTTGGCGAGCCGGACGGTGCCCAGGCCCGAGCGCATCGCCATCTGCGCCTCTTCCCGGCGCTGCCTGTGCTCGTGGGGAGGGGTGACACGGTACATGCCGCCACTTCTCGGGGGACACCGGGCCGGGCCAAGAAAAACCCGGCCCAGGGGCGTTCTCAGATGGCGACATAATCATGCTTGTCACAGGGCCCCGGTAGACTGGGATCATGTCGATGCGCCCGCCTGAGCTCCGCCTACTGGGGGATTTGCTCCACCATCCGGATTTCGAGTCAGCCCGGAGGGACCCCTTCTTCTTTGCGCGCGGGCTGGAGGGTCTACATTCGCCGCTCTGCCTGCCCGACATGGAACGAGCGGTGGAATTTCTCCGGGCGGCCACCTCGGGCGGCTTACCGATAACCGTCGTCGGGGACAGGGATGTGGACGGGGTCACATCCGCGGCTCTCGTGGGCTCGTTCCTGATCGAGAATGGCGACGGCCAGTTCTCTGTCGACATCCGAGTTTCCTCGGCTGGAGACGACTACGGCTCTCGGGCGATTTCTTAGAAGCGCTGGTCCGCGCCCCGAAAGGTTTAATCGTGTTGCTCGATATGGGTACCTCGAACGGTCCCGAAATTGCGCGCCTGACGGCCGCCGGGAACCGTGTGGTTGTGCTTGACCACCACCAAATTCTCGGTCGCGAACCAACAGGTGATTCGGTCGCCTTCGTCAATCCCCTCCGTCGCAGTGAAACCTTTGAGCACGGTGGCAAGATCGCCACCGTGGGGCTCGCGTTCAAGTTTCTGTGCGCCTACGCACTTTCGTTCACGCCGGATTGGAACTCTCTCCTTCTCGTGGAGAAGCAGCCGGGAACGGGGATGCTCTTTCGGGCCGGAGCGTTCTGCGGCGAGTTCACGACGGAGGAAACTACGGCCCACGCACAAGCGGCTTCGCCCCCACAGCAACTGCGCCGCATATCAGTGGAGGAGGCGGCCACTTGGCTGGGTCAGAGTCCAGCGCAGTTCGAGCAAACCCTCACCGAACCGCAGTTGCTGGGCCGGCTGCTCTTCGGGCGCATCATCGCGAGCAAGCCACGCCTGAAATCCTTCCTCGAGAAAGCGGCGGACATTGCAGCCATCGGCCTGATGGCGGACATGGTTCCGCTGGTTGGCGAGAACCGCAGCATCGTTCGCTTGGGCATGGGCCTCATGGACGTTCACCAAGCGGGACGCCCGGGCGGCCCGCGCGTGAGCCGACCGTTTCGTCCGGGGCTCGAAGCGCTCCTGCGTCGTGCTCAGGTTCCACTCGAGCGCATCTCCAGCCGCGACCTCTCCTGGACCATCTCGCCCATCTTGAACGCAGCCGGGCGAATGGGCAGAACGGACCTCGCGCTTTCATTGCTGCTCGCCAAGGATGCAGCGCAGGCCCGCCAACTGTCCGCTGATCTGGTGGAGCTGAACAAGGACCGGCGGGAACGGACCCGTCGCAACGAGTTGCTCGCCAGCGAGGTGGTCGGCGAGCCGGGTGGGCCATTGGTTTTTTGCTACCACCCCGAGTTGGAGCCGGGGGTTTCAGGAATTGTCGCGGCCCGGCTGGCCGAAACCCACAGGCGACCGGCCGTATTCGTGAATCCCGACGGTGCCCACGCAAGGGGATCGGCCCGAGGCTTCGCGGGCGAAAACGTGCTGGAGTTGATCGCCGCCGCGGAGGATCTCCTCATCCAATTCGGTGGTCACCGGGAGGCCGCCGGATTCTCCGTGCGCTTTGAAAACATCGACGCGGTACGTGAGCGTCTGCACGCTGCTGCCGCGCGGTTGTGGCCGGGGCCGAGCCCGGTCGCGGGAAGGCCGCCCTACCATGTGGCAGTCCGCCCTGTCGACCTATCCTGGCGTCTGTTCGAGGAACTCGAGCGCTTGGAGCCCTTCGGGCCTCTGAATCCCGAGCCCGTCCTCCTTCTCGCGGACGTGTGCGCAACCAACGTGCGCCCTCTGGGAACTGACGGAAAGCACGTCCGCTTCGATATTGTGGGGGCGCAGGCCGTGGAGGCCACGATCTGGTCACGTGCCCAAGCCTTTCAGCAGCTCCCAAACGCTCCCCTGGATCTGATAGGCGCCCTCGAGTGCAACACCTTCCAGGGACGATCGCGTCTGCGGTTTCGTGTCGACCACTTCCAGCTGGCCGGATCAGCAGCCGGATCTGAGTCGGGGGCACCGGTCCTCGCCCATGAGCGGGGCTGAAGCGGGCAGGGGGCCGACCGGTCTTCGGTGCTGAACGATCGATCGACGGGGGATAGGGGCCGCTCAATCAAACGCAGGTGTGGCCCGGAAACGACCTCCCCCACCCGCTCCAACCGGGCTGCTACACATTGCGCATCGCGTTGTCGAACATGGCCTGCATGTCCACGAGTGCCTGCGACTTCTCGTTGAAGCGCTTCACGAGAATCTTGAACAAATTGGTCAGCAGTTTGACGGCCAGCTTGGGATCCTTGGCTTCCATCTTCCGAAATTCCGATGGCGAAAGCACCAGGATCTTTGCATCGGCCCGGACGCGGATGGTGGCCGAGCGCTTGATGTTAGCGACAAACCCGAGCTCACCGAATATCTCGCCGGGGTTGAGTATGGCTACCGGCACCTGTTTGCCCAGAGGGCCATCCCGAACCACCTCTGCCTGGCCCTCCAGGATGCAGAACATCCCGGTCCCTTCATCGCCCTCGCGAAATACGATTTCGCCTGCGCGATACTGGATCAGGTCCAGCTGATTCAACAGTCTGTGGGTTTCCTCTTCATTGAAATCCTGAAGGAAGGTCAGCACCTCGTTAGGCTTGCGGTGCTTGTCGACCGTCAGAATGCTAAGCAGTTCGTCCGGATCCGTCGCGAAGACCGGTCGAATGTAAGCGAAGTTGCCGAAGTGGTCCCGAAAGAACTCCCACGTTTCCCTGGTCGTCGGATAGCGCTTGGCCTGGCGCCGAAAGGGTGACTGGATGGCTTCCAGGTATTCCAGGTCGTCGAGCAGAAAGACCATCGGGATCACGCTGCCGTAGTCGGGATGGTTGATGTTGTCCTTGTACATCCGGTACCCCATCTGCTGGTAGAGGCGCACCAGATGGGGGTTGGTATCGATGAAGTCGAGACGAATGCCCTGCGAGCGCATGCGGTCGTACGCCGATGTTACAAGCAGGCCGGTCGCGCTGGAGTTGCGGTGGGACTGCCTTACCATGAGCTTGGTGGTCATCGAAACGGCATCCGGGTAGAAGGGAGCGAACTTCTCCATGTCATAGAGTTCTTCGCACTCGAGCGGGCCGTTGCGGCGCATGTTGCAGCGCAGGGTGCCGACGATGCGACCGTCCTCTTCCGCCATCAGGAGCAGGGCGCCCTCGTCGAACGGTTCCTCGACCCGCCTGCGTTCATGGTCCGCGAAGGTCTGTTTGCGACCCATCTCCTCGACGTAGATCTCGTAACGGAGCCTATACACCGCCTCGCGATCTTCGGAGGAAACCGCCTCGCGGATACTGATCCCCATGCGGCAAGTGCGCCGCCGCGAGGTCCGGGCGGCCAAGCAAAAAAGCTCATGTCGCTCACTTTTCCCAAGGACGAGTAGTTATGTCGGGTTGAGTCGCCTACGATTGAGAAAGTATTTCTCTTGACCGAAGGGGATCCCGAGTCGGAACATCGGCGCGCGGACGGGGCGAGCCTGATGGACCAGCAGAAAGCACAATCTCTGATCCGGGAGTTGTCCGCGGACTCGGTTTCCGCCGCCGCAAGTTCCGATGAGGAGCAGATTCAGCTCTCCGAGTACTACCGGGAGCGGTTGGCCCAGATCGCCCGGGAGGGGGAAATCCGGGCGGAACAATTCGCGACGGTCTTTCGGTTCTTCTTTTACGGCTTATTGCTCCTTTTCTCTTTTCTTTCCTGGCGCGGCGGACGCCCGCTCGAAGAGTTCCTCAGTCAGCTCGGCGCGTTGAGCATCGTGATCGCCTACAACTCGACCGCTTTTTTTCTGTTGCGCGGTGACGGTCACCTCTACCGCCCCTGGATGAAATACGTCTCCACGTTCCTTGAGATCACGACCCTGAGCTTCCTGGTTGCGTACCTCACCGTGGCTCAGAAGAACCCAACCATGCCCTACACAGGCGCCATCACGTTGGTCTACTTCATCATGTTGGCGCTTTCTTCCATTCGGAATGACCGCAAGGTGATCATGTTCGCGCTGGCGGTGATTCTCGTCCAGTACGGTGCCATCAGCTTCTATTTCTTCCCCGAAGTGAAAGCGCTGAATGACAAGTTGGGCAAGTACACTGCGGAACTGGTCCCGGCCATGCTCGAAGAGAAAACGGAGTTTGGGATCGTCTCCATAGCCACCATGAGCCTGATCCTGAAGCTCCTGTACATGGGGGCTACGGGGTTTCTGGTGATCTACTCCCTCGCCAATTCACGCCGGACGGCCAATCGCCAATCGGGCCTCATCTTCCGGACGGAGAAAGAACTGATCCTGAAGGAGAAGGAGAAGTCGGACTATCTGCTTCTCAACATTCTCCCAGAACAAGTCGCGCACGAGCTCAAGGAGGAGGGGCGTGCCTCACCTCGGCACTTTGAACGGATTTCCGTCCTTTTCACCGACTTCAAAGGCTTCACCAACATCGCCGAAAGGCTGACGCCGGAGGAACTGGTGGAGGAGTTGGACACATGCTTTCGTCACTTCGATGAGATCATCGAGCGGTACGGACTCGAGAAGATCAAGACCATCGGGGATGCCTACATGTGCGCGGGTGGCCTGCCCCGCAACAACCGTACGCATGCTGTCGACTGCGTGCTGGCCGGCCTTGAGATCCAGAACTTCATGCAGGAGCAGAAGCGCGAGAAGCACGCGCAGGGCCGCATGTACTGGGAACTTCGGCTGGGCATCAATACGGGAGACGTTGTGGCGGGCGTCGTCGGAAAGAAGAAGTTCGCCTATGATATCTGGGGCGATACGGTCAACACCGCGAGTCGCATGGAGTCGTCGGGCGTGCCCGGCCACGTGAACATCTCCGAGGCCACCTACGAAGAAGTGAAGGATTTCTTCGTTTGCCAATACCGAGGCGAAATAGCGGCCAAGAACAAGGGACAGGTGCGCATGTATTTCGTCCACGGGATCCGGCCGTCCCTGTCTGAGGACGGACGCGGCGTGGCGCCGAACGATCTTTTCTGGCGGAAGGTCGGGCTCCTGAAAGGCATTCCCGCCTACCGTGCCTCCTGATGTCGTCACCCGTGCAGCCGGCGCCCTTCCTGTCCCGCTCGCTCGCTCTTTACTACGCAAACGGTCTGGCCACTCTGGTCGCGGCCAACGTCTTCGTCTACGCCCTGGTCATCCTCCGCGAGCAGTACTCGAACTCGCATGTGCTGACCGGGCTGCTGGTTTTCGGTGTGTTCGGGCCTTCGCTACTCTTCGGGCTCTGGGCCGGAAGTCTGCTGGACCGAACGAATCGCAAGATGGTCCTGTCGGTGGGCCAGGCGGTCTTTGGCGCCATCAGCGTCCTCTTGGCCTTTCTCCTCTGGCGCGATACTCTTTCGACCGCGTCGGCCACGATTGTGCTGCCCATCCTTTCCTTTGCGGCGGGTACGGCGCAGAGCTTCGTCATTCCGGCGCGACTCTCCTTGCTCGGCGGGCTCACCACACAGGACCGGATCGGGAACGCGACCCTCTTGCTGAACGTACTGGTGGTCGGATCGTTTGGCGCCGCACCGGCGCTCGCCGGATGGATGCGTCAGACCCTTCCGTTTTCGACGATCTTCTTGGTTACGGGGCTTCTCTTTGGCGTGGCACTGTTTCTGCTCGCCTTTGTCGACGTGAGTTCTGGACCAACGGGAGCGCAGAGCAGCGCCGGTCGAGGTATTCGCGATGGACTTCAGTTCGTAGTACGCCGCGGAGTCATCCTCGAGTTGCTCGTTTTGACGTTCTTTGGTTTGCTCATGGTGGGACCGATCCAGACATTGGTCCCGAACTTCGCCAGGACAGAGCTCGCCCTGGGGGAACTTCACCGCGGTCAGTTGCTCGGGATGCTGGGCCTCGGACTGTTGGTCGGAGGAGTCTTTGCAGCCTTCCTTCGCAATCGCCCGAAAGGGTGATTTTCGCGGATTCACCCGTATTCACGCCGCCCTTCACGCCAGCAGGCCAAGCTCACGCGCTTTCGAGATGGCTTCCGTGCGCCGCCGGGCGCCCAGCTTTGCGAGCAGGCGGGCCACATGTGTCTTT
>CAZPFB010000019.1:54761-64102 GCA_964585735.1 uncultured Leptospiraceae bacterium | reverse complement strand
GGGCACGGCGGGCACTCCAAGCAGCAGAAGGAGCGCTGCCTGCGGAAGCCATCCAGCCTGAAGGCGCTCCTGCCACAGAAAGACCGACACGCCAAGGGCAAGGCTCACAAGCAGGACCACAATCAGTAGCACGGGAGCCTCGGCGGGCCCGGTTCCGGCGGCAGCGGACACCGTGGGCACGTCGAGGGTGAAAAGCTCGAACCCCAGACGACGCAGGTTGTATCTCAGGAAGATCGCGTCAGCAGCGTGCAGCGCGGGCAGCAGCACCAACAGGACGCCTGCCACGAACCGCCCGAATCGATCCGAACGACCCATTAGGGAAAAAGGAAGAACGACGATGCCGCAGAGCGCAGCACCCGCGAAGTCCCGCAGCATGCCCGATACCATCAGGCGCGCAGCAACACCGGCCCCACCCAACTCGGGGTAGAAGTAGGCGACGGCGTAGAACCGAAATCCCCACAGACAGCCCAGCGCGAGCAGCGCGGTGACGAAAGGCAGAGACCGCGCCGCGCCGAGCAGCGCCGTCACTGTCCGACGCCGACCGGCATCTTGGTTCCCGACTCAATCTCCTTCTTGAGAAACTCGAGCTTGCTGCGCTTCTCCGGAGAGTCCCACTCCTTGTCCGAGAAAACTGCCAGGTTCGCGTAGCTCCCGCGCGTCTGATACGTTCCCTGGTACCACGGAATGACCTGCTCGTACGCGGTGCGATTCTTGAAGAACTCCGGGTTCTTGGCCGGGTCCGGAGGATTCAAGCCGAGCATGTTACGTCTACCGCGCACGTTACGCACGCGAAACGGCGGCTGCGGAGATTGGTCCCGAATCACGCGGCCGAAGAATACGAACTTCACCTCCTGGGGCCCCCGTTTCTTGAGCTCCACTTTGGTGCGGGTGTAGGCCACCGGCGTGTCCAGACTGTCGAAAAGGTTGGCATCGAATATGAAGTAGCCGGGCTTGACGACGTCCACTTCGGCCATGACGATCAGCGACCCGTCTTCCTGGACATCGGAGAAGTTGCCCGTGAAACGGGCCGGGATCTCGGAAGCCGGCTGGTATTCGAACGGGATCAACCCCTCGATTTCGAGATTGCCGACGACGAACTTCGCGTACACCTGACACCGACCGTGAAATCGCGCGAGCGCCGCCATCTGCGAAGGACGGATCTCCACGCTGTAGATGTGGTCGCCCTGCTTTTCGTCCCCGTCCAGCCCGTCATCGTTGAGGCGGAGGTCCGCGATCTTGTTCTGCTTGAAGTCCAGGTGGCTCTGACCGCGGTAGAGGGCCGCTTCCACGACGCGAATAGGAACGCGGTCCGCGTTGAGTGACGCCCGTTCAGCCGCCCGCAGGTGAATGCGAATGCTCTCCTCTCCGACGACGAAGTATCGGTCTCCGGTGAATAGGTAGTAGTGCTCCGGCTTGCGGCGATTCCGCCGGGCCTCCTCCGACTTGTCCGACGGGGGCGTCGACACCGGCAAAAAGCCTTCGTAGCGACCATTCGGGGAAGTGAGGTCCGTCATGTCCCGTTTGAGCGGGCGCGACGTGGGGGGATACACGGCATACGCGCGGTAGTCCTTGAGGATCTGTTCCGGGTCGGACGAACCGGTGAGCGAGAAATCCCCGAAACCAAAGCGGTCCTTTCGGGCAGCGCCTTCTCCACCATCGCCCGAACGCGAAGAGCCCGAGTCGGAAAGAAGGAAAATGGTGAGCCCCACGATCGCCACAATGGCGATCCCGCCGAACACTGCGTACCGAATCCCTCTGCTCATCTCTGATACCCCCTATAGATGCGAGCCGGAAAAACAAAAAGGGCGCCGCAGCGCCCTTTTCGCAATCCGAAAATGTTTTCCGATCACCAGCCCATCTGGGTGATGAACTTCATCTTCATGCCGTAGTGATCCAGGTCGTATCCAGAACAGGTCCAAGAAACGACGTGCCCGGAATACTTTCCGCAGCTGCACATGTTGCTCCAGCTTCCCGAAGAGCTACAGCCCGAAGCGGAATGGAAGGCCACGGCGCCATCATCTTCGCCCGGAAGGTACCAAGCGTTGTACCACCAGCCGTCATACCCGGCGATGTGGTACACGGTCTTGCCGTCCGTGTCGTGATGGTTGAACGCGTTACGGGCGGTGGAGACCCAGATGTCCCCGGTGACGCCGCAGGTGAACGCTTCAGCCAACCAGCCCAGCGCGAGTTCAGATCCGCCGCCGGCGCCGGCCGTCGTGCCCACCCAAGCGATGTTCCATTGACCGTTGCCCCAAGCAGACAGAGCCGCGCGGGTGTTCAGGTCTCCCATGGAATAGTTGATGATGTAGCACCAGTTGCCCGAGGTCTTCAGGCAGTACTGATCCAACTTGCTTTTGATTCGGCTGGCCGCATTCCACATGCTGTCCGTCGTGTTGATGTTGGCGTCGATGGAGATCTTGCCGGACGAGTTGGCAAGGCGTACTCCGCTGCCTTCCACGAACTTGGTGGAGCACATCCCGCCGATGTGCAGGATGTAGGTAGCAGAAAAGATCGGCGAAGCCACGAGCGTGGCGGCCACAACCAAGGCTGCTCCCATGAGTCTGATCTTCTTCATGAACAATCCTCCCGTCGGTCTGCTCGCAATCTCCCGATTGCGCGCAGCCTACTTCTTTTGGACCCCTCTGATGGAAAGGCACCCGTGGGGCGCAGTCTGCCAAGAAGAGGGTGTTCCAACATATAGGGGAGTCCGCTGACAGGATGTCAAGCATTGCCAGACATTTGCCGGCAAAAACACCTGGAGACCCGGCGGCAGTGGATTATGTCCCATTAGGCCGTTCCGCAAGAAAAACGGCGCAAAGGCTGCACGCACCGGCGGGCCAGGCTAAGGCATCCCGCGGCGCGACCTCCCCTTTTTCGACTTGCGCGACTCAGGGCCTCCCGGCAGCACTCGGTGAAATTTGACCCGGAGGTACTCCATGACTCTCACTGCAAAACTCTCCTTCTTTGCCGCCACCCTGTTTGCCGCGGTCCTGTTCGTCGGGCCCGTCGCCCTTTCGGCGGATGGTTGCTACAATTGCGCAAGCGGCTCTTCGTGCGGAAACCAGTGCCGGTATGGCAGCAGCGACACGTTTGCGGCCCGCAAAGCCTGCGAAAAAAAAGGCTGCAAGATCACGGGTACCTCTTCGTGCTCCCGTGCAGCCAACGTGAAGGTTTGCCAAAGACCGGCCGCCGCGAAGAAATACTTCTGGAGCCATGTGCTCGAAAACCTCGGCTTCTCCCGTTCCTGATTTGCGCCACCCGAACCCGCGCGGATGGCCGCGCGGGTCTTCTGCTTGACAGCCCCGTGAATTCGGAAGCCTGATTCGCCGATCCTGCGGCGGAACGGTAGCGTCATGTGCGCGGAGTTCAAGAAGCTCCCGCGGTGCGGCCCGGTAGGTTTCCGTATGCCGACGTCACCCGGCCCAGGATCGCGGGATTTTGGTCGCAGGTTCGAATCCTGCCCGGCTTCGGCCGGTAGCTCAGTGGTAGAGCGGAATCCACCATGGTGGTTCGACTCCACCCGGATCCGCAAGGATCTGTAGCCAAACGGTAAAGGCAACAGGCTGTTAACCTGTCACTGAACCAACTGGGAGGGGCGACCGGGCCGCCCGGGTCTTTGGACCCGGACCGTTCCGGGGAGCTTCGTAGCTTTCGACGCGGGTCGGGTGCCGCGCGAGGACCAGCGTCTGCAACTGTCCTGCCCAGCCTGCGGGTCCGGCGGGACACGAGCAGGTGTTTCGTCTTCGTGGGGTCCGATCGCCCGAAGGCTCCGCATTTCCGGACGGGGTCCGGTCGCTCCTCTCTTTTCCGAAGGGAAGCGCCGTTTGGAGATAGAGTAGCGAAGAAGCAAGGAGTTGCATGTGAACGGAATATTTGGTGGACCAAACCAGATCGAAGTGCCCGGAGACCGTCGGGGTGTGCTCTACCGCTACGGCGTCTTCAAGAAGCTGCTTCTTCCAGGAAAGCATACGCTGTGGGGTTCCGGTCATCGCGTGACCACGCACCCCATCACGGAACCCTTCGTCCCGGACATCGACCTCGGAGTGCTGCTCGCGGAGCGTCGCCTCTCCGATCAGCTCGAGGTGATCGATGTGGCCGACGACGAAATCGCCCTGCATTACGAAGAGAAACACTTCCGCCACTTCCTGCGACCGGGCCGACACGCCTTCTGGAAGGCTGGTCGCGCGCATCGATTCGAAAGGGTCAATATCCGGGAGGCCCGGGTCCCGGACCAGGTGGATCGGACCGCCCTAATTTCCGCGCAGGCTGCGGCCGTCGTCGATGAGTACGAAATCCAAACCTTCGAGGAAGGACTACTCTCCGTGGATGGGGTCTTTCGCGAGAAGGTGGGCCCCGGGCGCTACTTCTTCTGGAAAGGCCGGTCGCGCATCCTGCTCCAGAAGGTGGACAGGCGCCAGCAGCAGTTGGAGATCAGCGGCCAGGAGATCATGAGTCTCGACCACGTTTCTCTGCGCGTGAACTTCATCTGCCAGTACCGGATCGTGGACGCCGAAACAGCCCTGCTCAAGATCAACAACCTCCCTCTCCAGGTGCACATTCTCCTCCAGCTCGTGCTGCGCGAGTACATCGGAACGCTCCGACTGGACGAAATCCTTCAGCGCAAAGAGGAGCTCGGGCCCTTCGTGCTCGGAAAGTTGGCCGAACGCTCCGCGGAGTTCGGAGTCGAGTTCATTTTTGCTGGCCTACGGGATATCATCCTGCCTGGCGAAATACGTGAGATCATGAACACCGTGATCGCAGCCGAGAAGAAGGCGCAGGCCAACATCATCACCCGTCGCGAGGAGACGGCCTCCACGCGCAGCCTGCTCAACACGACCAAGCTCATGGAAGACAATCCGATCCTCTATCGCCTCAAGGAACTCGAGTACCTCGAGCGGATCTGCGAAAAGGTCGGCAGCATCTCGGTTACCGGCGGCAGCGGCATTCTCGAACATCTGGCGGCGATGATCGGGCAGGCCAATCGTCAGCCCAAGGCCTAGGCTGGTTCTCAAGCCGCGGCCCACCGGTGATGGTGTGCGGACGGACGCCGCGGAGATCCTCCAAGAAGAGGACATAATCTTGGCGCAAGCAAATTCCCGATAATAAGGCTCGGGACGCGCACGAGATTGATACGGGGAGCGCATTACCGTCAATTGGTTTTGGGTGTGTGGAGGCACTGGCGTAATGGCGGGCGCGCCGGATACAGGCAGTGGTGAGACGATGGCCGTGGCCGGCCTAAGCAGAAGTGAAATACGACAGTTGCGCTGCACGCCTGTCGAACGTGAACGTGGTCGTACATTCGCGCTCCCTGTTGCGCAGGCCTATGAGGCAGTCGACGAAGTCCACATTGGCTTTTTCGGAATCGCGCACTGCCCCCGCAACCAGGTGCGGATCTTCAAGGGCCAACTCGCCGGTAACCAAAAGTTGGCGCAGGACTGACAAAATCGATTCAGGCGGATAGCCGTACGCCCGCCGGAGCACCCAAAAGAACTCGCAAATTACGTTTGTGCTGATCCAACCCGGTTCGTCGGAAGTGCACTGCTGTTCCAGAAGGGCCGTAGCAGCGCGCGCCTGCTTGGGATCGTCCTGAACGAGATAGCGCACGAGCACGTTCGTATCCAGGCCGATCACGAGCCACCTGCTCCCTCGGCAATGGCCTTCTTCATGTCTTCCAATGTCACCCGCTTCTTCGGCTTGGGAAGCATTCCCTTGAGGCTTGTCAGGGAAGCGGTGGCTGGCACGAATTCCACGCGCCCGTCTTCAGTCAGGAAAAACTCCACCCGGTCTCCGGGTTGCAGGTGGAGGCGGTCCCGGATGGGTTTGGGGATGGTGATCTGCCCTTTGCTGGTGAGGGTGGCGCGCATGGGCATTACCTCTGAGAGGATTCCTTACACGACGGTAAGCAATAGGCGAACGGGTGTCAAGGGTTGTTTGGGGGATGGGTATGGGGAACGGCGATGTGCGTCACACCATCCTATCCGCAACGCCCGCCAGTTGACCGCACGCGGCGGCGATGTCCTGACCGAGGCTGCGCCGGATGAACACAGGCAATCCTTCCTGCCGCAGCTCGGCTTGCATGGTGAGCAGGGATTCACGACTGGGTCGCGCGAAAGGCGCCGAACCGGGAGCTACCGCTGGGCTGGTGGAGCTCTCGCCAAGCTCGACCGGATTCCAAGCGATCAGATTCACGCGAACCGGCAGTCCGCGGCAGAAAACCCGCAGCGCCTCCACATCCTCAGGGCCATCGTTGAGGCCCGCAAACACCGGCACCTCCAACATGACACGCTGAGCCGAGCGTCTGGGCAGCGCACGGAGCAACGCCTCCAGGTCTGCCAGGGGGAACCGTCTGTTGATGGGCATGAGGAGGTCGCGCTTCGCCGCAAGGGCGCTCGTGATCGAGATCGCGAGGTGGTACGGTCTTTCTTCCCGGAAGTAGCGTTCGATGCCTGGCAGGACTCCTGCCGTCGAAATCGTGATGCGGCGCGCGGCAATGGCCGGTCCCCGCTGGTCCGCGAACCGATCCGCGGCTTCGAGAACGTTGTCGTAGTTATAGAAGGGTTCCCCCATCCCCATGAAGACGACATTCGTGGCGGTTGTGCCCATGGCCGTGAGTTGCCCGCAGATCTCGTCGGCGGACAGATTGCGCCGAAAGCCCAGTCGGCCGGTGGCGCAAAAGACGCAGTCGAGAACGCAACCGACCTGGCTGGAAACGCAGATCGTCTGGCGGTTCCCGGCCGGCAGGAACACACTTTCCACGCAGAGGCCATCCGACAGGCGGAGCAGGTGCTTGATGCTCCCGTCCGCAGCGATCTGCCTGGTGACGATTTCGAGCAGACGAAGGGTGCCGGTGCGATGTGCCATCAGGTCCTCGGAGCTTCCAAAGAACGCCCAGGAGAAAGGATCGTCCTCTGCTTACCAGAAAAAGGGTAGCGGGTACCGCTGGCAATCGCACAGTCTCCGGAGCCGGTAGGAGAACTGCAGGGAATGTGGCGACAATCTGGGATCTCGTTTCGTACCCGCATTGCGCTGACCTTCTCCCTATTGTCGTTGGTTCTGACTGTGTCGGCCGGAACCTTCTACTACGTCAGCATCAAGCGAGTCATCGTCGAGCAGATCAGTTCGCGCCTGATGGATGTCGGCCGCACCGGCGCCTTCCTTTTCGTTCAGGAAGACCGGGACGCCATTCGTAGATTGACCAAGATCGTGGAAGAGCAGAGCCGCACAGGCCCGGCCGACTACGCGAAGCTGACCGGGAAAGACACGCTGGCCAGCCTGTCGCCCGAATCGGCGACGGTCCTTATGCGTGGTGCGGAGTTCCAGCGCATGGTGCAGTTGCTTCGCCAGATCAAAGAAGGCAGCCGTCGAATCGTCTCGCCGCTCGCGCCACTTCCCCAACGGCGCCCCAACACACCGGACTCCCCGCTGGTGCGCTTCGCGTATCTGCTGGTTCCGATTCCCGATGCGCCCGACCTGCGCGTGACGCGCTTTCTGGCCGATGCGGACTACGACGAGTTTGATGTAAACGGTGACGGTCGCATCTCCGAAGACGAGACCGGCAATGGCATCGGAACAGTCTGGCCCACGCCCGACGAAGCCTTCAAGACCGCTTTCACGGCCGGCAAGGCCGCTGCCACGAAGGATTGGTACGCGGACCGCTGGGGCGTATGGCTGACGGCCGCGGTCCCCATCAAGGACCGCGACGGTCAGGTGATCGCGGTGCTCGGCGTCGACTACGACACGCGCGACGAGGCCAACCTTCTGCGCTACTTCCTGCAGATCACCGCGGGCGCCGTGGCCGCGGGTCTCCTCCTTTCAGTCATTCTGGCCTGGGCCCTTTCGCGCATTCTGGCGCGGCCTCTTCACCGCCTCGTGCGCGGCGTCGAAAGGATGGCACACATGGACATGACGGCGCACGTAGAAGTGGAATCCAACGATGAGGTCGGGCGACTGGCGCGCGCCTTCAACGGCATGGTGGAGGCCGTCTCCGGGTACGCGGCGGGGCTGCAACTCCTGAATCGCTCCATCGACCGGTTCGTTCCATATGCATTTCTAAAAAGTTTGGGTCATGAGAGTGTACTGACGGTCAAGCTGGGGGATCAGCAGGTTCGGGATCTGGCCGTGCTCTTCTGCGACATTCGAGCCTTCACCGGCATTTCCGAACGGATGACCCCCGCGGACACGATACGGTTCCTCAACTCCTACCTCGCGCGCATCTCTCCGGTGATCGAGGCTCACGGCGGCTTCATCGACAAGTACATCGGAGATGCCATCATGGCCCTGTTCCAGGACGGGGCCTCGGCGGTGCGGGCGGGTGTGGCCATGGCGGAAACACTTGCTGCGTGGAACAACGAGCGACTGCAGAGCGGCCAGGAGGAAGTCGGCTTCGGGATCGGCGTTCACAGCGGCTCGATGGTGCTGGGGACCGTAGGCACCGAGCAGCGCATGGACGGCACGGTGATCGCCGATGCTGTGAACATAGCCGCGCGCCTGGAAACCATGACCCGCCAGTACGAGACAACCATGCTCGTGAGCGCTTCGGCCTGGGAGGGAAACGGCAACTCGGGCCTGCGGGTCCGTTACCTCGGTCGCCTGGCGTTGCGCGGCAAACGGGAAGGTGTGGCCACTTACGAGGTGCTTTCCGCGCTGCCGCCCTCGGAGCGGAAGCAGCGTGAGGACTTCCAAGAGGAAATGGAGGCCGCTATCCGACAGGTGGAGACGGAAGGCTCGCAGGCAGCTGTCGAAAAACTCGGATCCCTGGTCCGGATGCATCCCACCGACCTCACCCTGAAAGCGGTCTTCGAGAGCTTTGCCAGGTGAACCGAGAATTCCATCTGAATCTGCTCGGCGTTGGCCCCGACTCAACGCCTGAAGAATGGAAGCAGGCCTACCGCGCGCTGGTCCGTCGCCATCACCCGGATCGATTCCCACCCGAAGAACGCGAACTCCAACGCTGGAAGATGGTCCAGATCAACGAAGCGTACCAGAGCCTGAAAGACGGGGCCGGGTTTGCACGCACGGCGGAACGCGCGGCCCCGGAGGTACCGCCGGACCAAGAAGGCGCGTCGCCGGCCGGAACAGAGATCGGCTTCGTGCGGGACCCCGCGTACGTGTACTACAAGCAGGGCTTCGTGCACTTCTCCAAAGCCGTCGGCGGAATGATGGACAGAGAAAAACAGAAACTCACGGCCGACGAAGGCGGGCTGCGCCGTGCCCTGTACGCGCTCGGCGAGTTTCATCGCGCTCATGGATATTTCCTACGAGTGATTTCGGATTTCCCCGAAAGCATCTGGCGCGCCGACGCCGAGTACAAACTCCGTAGAATCGAAGGCTTCAACCGCGTT
>CAZPFB010000019.1:37968-54751 GCA_964585735.1 uncultured Leptospiraceae bacterium | reverse complement strand
CACCGCATCCGTCGAAACCTGGCGCGCCGTGCGCAAACCCAGAACGCCCAGGAGGGCGCCTGAGCTGGTCATGGACGCGTTCCTGCCTGAACCCCCGCGCCTTCCGCTGCTGTTGCGACCAGGGATCTGGCTTGCCGAAAAAATCACCGGTCGTCGGATGCTGCCCGCTCGTTTGATGGCCTGGCATCCACGCACAGCCATCGGATCGGGAGTCCTGGAGGCGCTCACGCCGCACGGGCGCAGCGTGGCGCAGCACAGACTCCTCAAGCTCGTCAGGCTCAAAGCATCGCTGGCCACAGCCTGCCCCTTCTGCCTCGACATGAACTCCCCGGATGTGCGCGAAACCGGGATCTCGCAGGAAGAGCTGGACGCGCTCGCGCGCGAAGGCGGTGAAGATTCTGTCTCTTCGTTCTCAGCTGCGGAACGGGCCGCCATTTCCTACGCGGGTGCCATATCAGCAACACCCCTGGCCGTGCCACAGCGACTCGTGGAGGCCCTGCGAGAGCACTTCGCTCCACGGGAGGTCGTGATGATCGCCTCCGCTGCCGCGCAGGTGAACTACTGGGCGCGCCTCATTCAGGCCCTCGGCATTCCACCGGCCGGTTTCAGCAGCGACTGTCCGCTTCGACTGCCCGCGCTCCCGCTCCCACCATCGGAGCCGTCGCAGCCGTCGCGCTGATCCGCGCGGGCAGGAAGTGGCCCGGCGCCTCGCCTCGAGGGGGCGAGGTCAACCCGGACTGATTTCCCCCGCGGCCTCGCGTTCTTGGATTCGCTTGCGGATTGCCAGGTACGCCTTCTCGTCGATGGGGTAGAAGAACAGCACCAGGTTGGCGAGCACGAAGAAAAGCGCGGTCATCGGCCCCACGAGGAGCCGTATCCCGAACTGCGCCGACTCGATTTGCACGGCTGCCTGGCCGTTGTAGCCAAACGCATCCAAGATGACGCCCGTGAGAAATCCCGCAAAGGCCTGGCCGATCTTGATCGTGAAAGTCCAAAGACCGTAGTAGATTCCTTCGCGTCGAATCCCGCTGTCCACGTAGTCGTATTCGACCGTGTCCGGGACGATAGCCCAGGGCATGACGTAGTGAGTGGAAAGACCAATACCCGAAACGAACATGATGCCGTACGCAAAGTTCACTCCGAACTGGTGGCCGACGGCAAAGAAGACCATGACCGCCACGGCAAGGATCGACATGCCCCCAAAGTAGGTGAACTTCTTGCCGATCCGCTTGGAGACCTGCACGGCTACCGGAATGAAAACGAGCGCGGTCACGATCATCGTACCCAGAGCGATAGAGATGGCCCCTTCGTTGCGAAAGATGTACTTGAAATAGTACACGAGCACCGCCGTCACGATCGTGAAACCGACGATGTTGAAGGCCCATGGAAACAGAATGAGCAGAAAGGGGCGATTGCGGAAGGCGTCCCGATAAGCGTGCAGCAAATAGCGGACCACATTGGAGTCCTGAGGCGGCTTCTCCTTGAGTTCTTCGCGCACGAAGAAGAAGGGCACGAGAGCCGATAGCGTCATGATCGTCCCGAAGACCGCGCCCATCACCATGAACCCCGTGGCGCGATCGGGAAACGCGGAGATGATCGGGAGCGCCGCCACTCCGCCAACCAGCGTTCCGACGGCGGCGAACATCATGCGGTAACCGTTGATGGAGGTACGTTCGTTGAAGTCCGGCGTGAGCTCCGGCGTGAGCGCGTTGTAGGGAATGTTGACGAAGGTGTAGACCGTGCAAAGCAACATGTACGCGAAGCTGGCCCAAAGGAAAAGGGCCGTTTGCGAAGTGTAGCTCGGCTTCGTGAACATGTAGAAGCAGGCCAGACCCAGTGGCACGGAGGCAAAGAAGAACCAGGGACGACGGCGACCCCAGCGTGTTCGCGTGCGGTCGGACAGGATACCGACGGCCGGGTCCGTGACCGCGTCCCAGAACTTGCCGAGCAACAGGGCGGTACCTGCGAGGGTGCCCGACATTCCGACGACATCCGTCAGGTAGATCAGAAGCCAGAAAGCCACCACAGTGAAAAAGAGGTTCCCACCGAGATCTCCGGCCCCGTAGCCGAGCTTGGTGGAAATCGGGAGAATGCCTTCCCGCGTCTGTTTCTCTCGAGCCATTTACGTACCTCTTGCCACCGCGTCGTGGTTCCTTTCATCGAGAAACCGATTCGGCTGCGAAGGCCGCAATCAGAAAAGGCCCGCTTGACGCCACAGGAGGGAGAAACACTCCTTCGTACTGTGCCCGAGCATCACCTCCACGACCGGGATCTGCCGCGGGCACCGGGGCCGCTGAACCGCGCGTTCGCGTCCGGTTACGACCTGTTGATGGCGCCCTTGGAACGTGTTTTCCTCCGCCGGGTCCGCCAGGAGCTGGCGCGCTCCGTTCGAGGGGAGGTCCTCGAGGTGGGCGCCGGTACGGGTGTCATGTTTGGCTACTATTCGGCTTCCTGCAACGTCGTGGCCGCAGAACCGGATCCCGTCATGCGCGCCAGGGCTCATGCGCGGCTGGAGCGCCGCCGGCCGGTCGCCTCGGTTCGAATTATCGAGGACCCGATCGAAGACCTGCGTTCCGTGCCGCCGCGCTCCCAGGACTTTGTCGTTTCCACCCTCGTACTCTGCTCGGTTCGGAATCTGGCGCACGCTATGCGCGAAATGCGACGAGTGCTGAAACCGGAAGGTCGCGTGGTCTTACTCGAGCACGTCCGTTCGCAACGACCTCTGGTGCAGCGCTTCTTCGAGAGGGCCAACCCGCTTTGGACTCCGCTGTTCGGCGGCTGCCGGCTGGGCCAGGACACGCAGCAGATCCTGCGCGAAGGAGGCTTTCTCATCGAGGAGGAGCGCTACATTCTGGATTTCGTCGTGCGCTTCAGCGCGCGACTCGGACCCGAACCATGAGCATCTCGCGCGCATCAGGCGCGGGTGCGGGTGCAGCCGTGACCGAAAGACTCAGTCCGGAAAGCGTCCGCGTCCATTGGCGTCTCTCCGACGGGCGCGAAAGGGCCCGATTTGCCGACGATGTCCTGTCACCCTCGGCCCCTCCTTTCGACGGAAGCGGTGCGAGCGCGATGGAGCCTGCCCTGCTGTGGCACAACGACGGCGCAGTCCTGTCCCTTCACGAACCTGCGGGGCCCTGGCGCCTGGGAGTGGGTATGGAAGAAACGCGGGGCGGCGGCATTCGCCTCGACTTTCGTACAGGGCCGGACGAGGGGTTCTTTGGCTTCGGCGAGTGGTTCAACGCGTTTCGTCGGACGTCCGGTCGCGTCGATTTCTTTGCCCGGGAATCGCCAGCATTCACACAGAAACGGCAAACGTACAGCGCCTTCCCCTGCTTCCTGTCGGACGCGGCATACCTGGTGCTTGTTTTGAATGCGCATCCAGGATCCGCGACCATACACCCTTCCCCCGGCCGGCTCGTGCTCGAATTCGAAGGCGGCGAAGCCGACCTCATTGTCGTGCGCGGCCCTTCCCTGAAACGAATACTTCGTGAATACACACGATTGACCGGCCGACCGCCGCTCCTGCCCCGCTGGGCCTTCGGGCTCTGGAATACGGCCTACCCCGTCGAGGACGCGCGGGCCACGCGCGAAAGGGTGCTCCGCCACCGCAAGACGGGCGTCCCGCTCGACTGCGTGATCCTGGACTACCACTGGGAGAATGCGTTCCATGATTTCCGCTGGCGCTCACGCCACTTCCCCGAGCCCGATCGGTTTCTAGCGCAGCTGCGCGATCTGGGCGTGCGCACGGGATTGATCTATACGCCCTTTTTGAATCGCCCGGCCCTGCCTCTCTTCAAGCTTGCGGCCCGACTCTACGCGGGCAACGCCCCCCGAGGCACGCCGCTTTTTGCCGTGGAGGCGGTTCCCGAGTTGTACGAGGAAGCACGGTCGCGGGGCTACTTTGCTGCCGAAGATGTCGTGTGGTGGTTGGGCCGCGGCGGCATGCTGGACATGACCAATCCCGAAGCCGTGGAGTGGTGGTTCGCGCTCCAGCGACCGCTGCTCGATCAGGGCGTGAGCTTCTTCAAGAATGATGACGGCGAGTATCTGCCGCTGGAAAATCGATCTCACCTGAAACTGGAGGCTCGGGAGCATCACAACCTCTACGGTTTCTACTACGGCCGCGCCGTGTACGAAAAGACGCAGGCGCACCGACCGGGCGAGCGCGCTCTGGTGTTCTCGCGCATGTTCTGGGCCGGTTCGCAACGCTTTCCGGCGGTGTTTTTGGGCGACCAACGTCCACGGTACGACGACCTGCGCCGCGTGCTGCGCGCCGGTTTGAATCTGAGCCTCCAGGGCTTTGCGTACTGGGCGGCCGACGTTCTGGGATTGTATCGAACGCCCGGCCGCGACCTTCACCAACGCTATGCGCAGGCAACACTCCTCGGACCGATCGCCCGTTACTTTTCCAGTCCCAACGATCCCAGGCGCGACCCGTGGGGCAGCGGACAGGATTGTCTCGAGAGTTTCCGCACGCACGCCCTGCTCCGAATGCAGTTGCTGCCGTACCTGTGCTCGCTTGGTCACGAAGCCTTTGTCAGCGGATTGCCGATCGTGCGCCCGCTCCTTCTGGAATTCGAGGAGGAACGGGAAGCGTGGGCCATTGACGACCAGTTTCTGATCGGAGATCGTCTGCTGGTGGCGCCGGTCCTTTCCAGGGGCGACTCTCGGCTCGTCTATTTTCCCGGCGGACCGTGGTACGAGTGGTGGACCGGGGCTGCGTTTCGTGGGCCGCAGCAAACGCGCGTTTCTGCGCCGCAGGGGCGACTGCCAGTCTTCGTGCGGGGAGGCCATCCGCTGCTTCTAGGCCCGACCCTCGAATCGATCCCGGACGCACACGCCTTCACGTCGCTTTCCCTCCATCTTTTTCGACCATACGCCGGACAGGCCCGGATCTACGAAGACGACGGTCGCACTCTGGACTACCAGGACGGCGGCTTTGCCGAACAGCTGATCGATGTTACCGAGGATCCGGATTCGACAGGGACATCAGCAGCGGAAGCCATCTCGATACGATTCGCGGCCGCGGCCGGTCCGTTTGCCGTTCCACCCCGCCGGGATTGGAGGATCCTGGTTCATGGGTGCCATCGGCCGAAGCAGATCGAAGCGTCGGGCACCCACACCGGCCTCCATTGGAGCTGGGATCCGCCGTCTCGGAAACTGGAGGTGACATGCTCTCTGCCCACAGACTCCGAGCATCGCCTGATGATTGCGTTTCCAAGTAGTTGACGAGCTTCAACTTGCGCCGCTCCATCTACCGATGCGCGTGTCCGGCCGCTTCTTGGCCGCGCTCCTCGGGGGCGCGGCGCTGGCCTTGGGCCCGACGATGCATGCCGCGCCTCCCGGCGCCGGGCCCTCGGTCGATGCGATCCTCCTGACGGAAGTTCTGGCTCTCTCACGCCGTGAAGTCGAACTCGAAGGCCGGATTCGCGCCGATGTTCTGGAGACCCTGCGTCTCGCGGGCCTGCGCGTGGACGACAGACCGAGCCTGAACATACGTTCGGCACTCCAAGAAAAGGGGTCCGGCGCCGTGCTCGCAGTCCGCTACTCGAGGGGAACCGAGGGACTGGCGATTTTCGGCCATGTGCTGTCCGCCTCGCGCGGCGTCCTCGTGGACGCGTTCGCAATTCGCGACGACCTGGCGGCAGTGGGGGCCGAGGTTCCTGGTCTCGGCGAGAAGACACCGGACTCGCTCTTGGTGCGTCGCTTTGCACGAACATTGGCTTTCCGCATCCGCTCCAATCCCGAACTGCGGCCGCGCCTGGAACAGATAGCCGAAGCGCAGCGGGAGCGCATTATCACGCCCGAAATGCGCCTGCCGTTGCCCACCATGCGTTCCGCCGACGGGACGGCGGGGGCGCTGAGCATCTTTCGGGAGCAGGAGGTTCGCTCGGCCACCCTCAGCCCCAGGCCTCTCCCGGAGATCCCGGCGACGGTCCGGGTCATCACCGCTGAGGACATTCGCCGTCGCGGGTACCGCTACTTACACGAATTGCTCCGCGACCTGCCGGGTTTCGACGTCACATTTCAACAGGGACTTTACGGATCCATCTTTGCGCAGCGGGGCCTGGACCAGCCGGAGAATCTGCGCACCCTCGTTCTGATCGACGGCATCCCGGACAACAACATCTCGCAGGGGAGCGCCTACATCAAACACACCTACGCTCTCCATGCAGTCAAGCAGGTGGAAGTTGTGTACGGGCCTGCTTCGGCGCTGTACGGCGCGAACGCATTCACAGGGCTCGTCAACATCGTCACGCGCGACGGCGCCGACGTTCGCAACTTCCTCGAGCTGGGTGGCGGCACCACCTACATGGAACCCGACGGCAGGCGACCGGCCCGCAGCGCCTTCGCCACGTTTGGCAGAAAATTCGGCGAGGACTCCATCGCGCCTGACCTCCTCGTCTACGGCCATTGGATAGATGGCGACGGGCCCATCCTCAATCGCCGCGACAACGTCGATCCACTGAAAGCTTCCTACACTTGGACCGATGGCTACACTGCCTCCGAACTCAAGGATAACTATGCGGCCGGATTCAAGTTCCAATGGAAGTACCTGACAGTCTCCAGTCGCGCCACCAAGGACTTCACGGGACAGGGAACATTCGCCTCGGAAAGAGCCTACGCCGACGACGCGGATTTGGCTTTCTGGCACGTACGCACCTACTCGAGCAGTGCCAGGGTCGAGCTTCCTTTGGGGAGCCGAGTGACCGAGCGATTGCGCGTGACCTACAGGGACACTTCCGTGGTGGATGGCACCGATGCCGACTACGATCGGCCCGGCCAACGCCTGGGATCGATAACGGTCACGCGCTACCGGCGACCGGACCGGGAAGTCTCCATCGACAATCCCTTGAGCATTCGGTGGACGCGAACCCAGGAGACAGTGGTTGGTTTCACCTACACGGACCAGAACGCCTGGAACTACAACACCCGCTCGGCCACGTACCCGAATCGGTACGTGCTGGAAGCCACGGCGCTGCCCGTACGGCCCGACGCCGATCCCCTCAACAAGTTCAAGTACACCGATCGGGCCGGGTACCTGGAGCACACGGCCAGGCCCTTCGACGATCTCATCCTGACCGTGGGCTATCGCTACGATGTCTTTCGGATCACCGGCGCGGAAGGGGCCCGCTTCTGCGGCACGACGGAAGGTACGCTGCCCTCGCTACTTCCCAATCCGTACTTCGTGACGGCGAACGAAGCGGCCTCTCGCGGATGTGTTCTCAGGGGCGGCGGGCAGTACTACGAACCGCGGGTGGCGGAGAAGTACTACGACGCCTCCAATCCGCGCCTGGGATTGGTCTACCGGATCACTCCGCGAATCTCCTCCCGATTCCTGTACGGAGCCGCATTTCGCGCGCCGACCGTTCGCGAACTCTACTCCGTTTCCAGCAGCCGAACGAGCAACGGAGCACTCGAACCGGAAACGATCCGCACCGCGGAAGCGGGTCTTTCGGCGGCCCCATCGAAGCGCATCCTGTTCGACGCGGCTGTTTTTCACAGCTACGTGCGAGACATGATCCTTCTGGCAGGCACGGACATCCACCGCCCCGGGCGCAGCGAGGGCAGCAACCTCTCCCGTTTCCAGAATGCCGGCCGCGCCCAGGCAGACGGCGCGGAGCTGACCGCGGACGCGGCGCTGCGGGGCACCTGGCGCTTTTATTTGGGATACACGTATCAACGCTCCCGCCTGTTCGACGTTTCGGAACCCGGCCTGACGGCACACGACGCGCGCCGTGACTTTCCCATCCTCGACAACGTCACCGCGTGCCGGGCGCTCCTGGAACGAAACGGCCTCGGCCCTTTGCGGTCGGAATGTGGCGGCTACTCGGGGGACATGCCGCGCGTGGCACGACACAAACTGCAGGCGGGTTCCTACATCGAGCCAATCGCACGCCTGATCCTCGACGTGCGCGGCACCTGGGTGGATCGTCGGATGAACATTGCCACCAACCCCAACCGGTCCGTACCGTCGTACTTTCTTCTGAATGTCAGCTTCGGCTCACGGGATTGGCCCGTGGACGGCCTGGACTTTCGAGTGCGCGTAGAAAACGCCCTGGACGCGGAGATCCTCGACCCGGGATTCCGCGACGGAAACGGGAGCTACTTCCCCGCGGCCCATCCGCAACCGCGGCGCTGGATCGGGTGGGAGCTTTCGTATCGCCTGTAGCCCGCCAGAAAAAAGCCGGGCGCACTGCCCGGCTTCTTCCCTTCGCATGTTTTTTTGGTGTCTCTTCGCCTGACCCTATCCCCTCTCAGCGGCGGTTGTAGTCGACCTTCGCGTCCCCGTGGGAGTGGCCGCCGCCGCCTTGATAAACGGTGTAGAAGTAGCTCCACCGATAGTTGTACTCATAGCACGTGGCAAACGGGTTCCAACCCTTCCAGCAGGTGTAGCTGTCCCGAATGACGCCGTTGCCGCGCGAGCAGGATGAATCCACTGAGCGAACCGCATTCACGTTGCACAGGCTGTGATTGGCCAGCACGCCATCATCCTTGCCGGGCAGGAAGGGGCTGGTCGCGTACGGGTAGTCGGTGCCTTCACCGGAAGTTGTGTAGAGCGTCAGCCCGTTCGCATGGCTATGGCTCCAACTGCGCGCGCCGCTGGTGCTCACGGATTCGTCCAATTCTCCGCCGAGCGTATCAAAGCCCAGCCAGGAAAGGTAGGAGGTAGAAATGTCGGCCAGCTCCGAGCCACCCGCGGCTGACGCCAGGAGTTGGGCACGACTGACGGACCAACCGTACGTGCTGGGAGCGTAGTAGCGGAAGAAGTAAGCTGCGACCAAGCCCCCGGTGGAATGCGTGTAGACTTCACACGTGTTTCCGTTCTTGCAGAAAACGTTCAGCGCATTGTAGAGCTGCCGCTGCGCGCCGCAATTGTTCCAGCTGTAAGCGCCGCCGCTTTGCGTGCCGTCGAAACCGACGTAGCGCACGTTGGCAAGACCGGTCACTTTTCCGCCCCAATAGTTCCTGTAGTCGGTGGTTGCGCTGCTGGTGCTGGTGATGGACGTGCAGTGGTTGTCCCCCGACCGTCCGTGCACGAAGAGGCGGTAGGTGGCCGCCGAAAGATCGGCTGCCGCGAACACTCCCCCGATGATGATGACTGCGAATAGCTTGCGCATGATGGACTCCTCAACGATTACTTGTGCTCCCAGCCTTGCAAACGGCGTGCCGGCAGCTGTGAAAACAGCCACCGGAAGGCTGGATCCCACAGGGAACCTGGTCCATACTATAGTAGAAGGCATGGTTCCTTGACCGCAGGCCCTCCTTGAACCGCCATGCCAACCCGACTGCCGCATCCTCGCCGCCTGCGGGCACACTTTGCTCGAGGCCGAATCCAGATACGCACAAAATAGATGCAATTCTGGCGCGCAGAATAGTCCAGACGGTGCCCAGGACCTGGCGCCAGTCCGGATCCCTTTGCTTGATGCACCAAAAAAATGCACTCAGCGAACCGGGCTGCTACCGGGGGCATCACGGAACACCTTGCGGACCGCCACCATGCGGACCGCCTGCAGAGCCGAACCGATAGCGGGGGACGACGACTCGTGACATTTCGGCTGGCAAGCAGAAGCACACGGGGCCGCATCGCGCAAATGGCCAAGGGCAAACGGGGTTCGGGTGGGCTTCGACTCACCGCCGAGCAGAAGGAAGCTCTGGCCATCGTGATTGCCCGAATCGAATCAGGCGAGCGACGGGTCGCTCTGCGCGGCTATGCGGGGACCGGCAAAACCACGCTGGTTCGGTTTTTGTGTTCGAGTCTCCCTCGACGATCCTCCGTGGCGCTCACCGCTCCCACCAACAAAGCCGCTCGGGTCCTGGAAGAACGGACGGGCAGGCCCACGGCAACCATCCACAGCCTCCTCGGTCTTCGGATGACCCGCGACTTCGAGGGTGGCTATCGCCTGGAGCGGACGGGAGCATCCGAGGATTTGCCCGACATCGTGATCGTGGATGAGTCTTCCATGGTGGACTCCACCCTCTTCGCGCACATCGATGAAGCGCAATCGGAAGGGGACATGGCCGTCATCTTCGTCGGCGATCCGGCCCAGTTGCCCCCTGTGAACGAAGAGTCCGGACCGTTCGAGAGAATCGACGGGCCGGAACTCACGAGGATACTTCGCCAGAAAAAGGGCAATCCCATACTCGAACTGGCGGCGCACGTACGCGAGCATATCGATTCGGACTCCGTCACCCTACCGGGCAATTCACGATACGACGACGACACCGACACGGGCGTCCTCGTCCGCGCGAACCGCGAGGAATTCCTGGAGCAGGCTCTGCAGCGGTTCGTCGCCGATGAGTATCGGCGGGATGCCAACCACTGTCGCATCCTTGCCTGGACGAACGAGCAGGTGCGTTCTTTCAACAGCGAAGTCCGTACACGAATTCTGGGACCCGACGCACCGGAGTACACAGAGGGTGAGTGGCTTGTCCTCGACGAGGCCTATCGGCCCGAGGAGGACGGACCCATGCTGCCTGTTTCCAGCGAGCTTCGGTTGCGGAGGATCGAACGAGCACAGATGGATGGGTACTCGACCTGGCTCATCACCACCGAGGACGATGTAGAGCTTCGCGTCATCAGCGCCGAAAGCCGCGCCGCTTTCGAAGCAGACCTGCGCAGAAGGCGCAAGAAGGCGGCGGAAACAAAGGGGAAGGGGGCAACCAAGGCCTGGGAGGCGTACTACCGTCACCGGGAACGATTTGCCACGGTCGCCTATCCTTTTGCGCAGACCGTGCACAAAGCGCAGGGGAGCACCTTTCGCAACGCGTTCGTGTACCTGCCGGACCTCCGGCGCAACACAAGAAGTCGCGAGCGAAATCGCCTGCTGTACACGGCCATCACGCGACCTTCGCATCTGCTTGTGCTCTGCCGCTGACCCGCACTATCCGTGATAGACAGACCGGGTTTCATGAATAACGCGGGCCGGGTTGCTTCGGGTCTGCTTGCTTTCAGGATTGCGCTCCCGGGCGACGGACCTCAGGTGGCTTTCGTGATACTCATGCCGCTTTCTCAGACCGACTTCGATCCGACCGAGGCTGCCATCGTCTGGAAACTCTGCGCGGAAACGGGCGTTGCTTTCCAGTTTGCCACGCCGACAGGCGAACCGGCCGCCGCGGACGACCGCATGCTGACCGGGCGCGGGCTCGGTCCCTGGAAGGCCATCCTTCAGGCCCGGTCCGATGCAATTGAGGCGTATCGTCAAATGACACGCGAGAGTGGCTTTCAAAAACCGCTGCGCTACGAAGAGTTGCGGATATCCGACTACGCCGGACTCGTTCTGCACGGCGGTCACGCGCCGGGAATGCGGCCGTACCTCGAATCCGACAGGCTTCACCGACTCGCGGCGGAATTCCTTTCGGCAGGCAAACCCGTGGGGGCCATTTGCCACGGCGTTCTTCTGGCAGCGCGCGCTCGGGACGGAAAGGGACGCTCCATTCTTTTCGGACGCCGCGTTACGACGCTCCTTCGCTCTCAGGAGATGGCCGCCTACAATATGACTCGACTTTGGCTGGGGACCTACTACCGTACCTATCCCGACACGACCTGCCAGGACGAGGTCGTAAGCAACCTGCGGTCGCCCGAAGACTTCGTTCCCGGACCCAGGCCGCTCTTTCGCGACTCGGAGCAGAACATGGGCCGTGGCTTCACGGTTCGAGACGGAAATCTGCTGACGGCCCGCTGGCCGGGGGACGCCTACAATTTTGGCAAACAGTTTCGCGCGATGATCGCCTGATGCCTCCCGCGCCCAAAGCGGAAGGACCACCCCGCGCGCTGCGAACACCGGTAGAACAACTGCCGATCGTCTCGGACGCCGTCGGCGCAGAAATCTGGATCAAGCGCGACGACCTCAGTCATCCCCTCTACGGCGGGAACAAGGTTCGCAAACTGGAACTGATCCTCCAGCATGCGCAGACGCGGCGCGCGACCGATCTCGTCACCATCGGAGCAATAGGGTCGAATCACGTGCTGGCCACGGCGCTCCATGCCGGCGCGATGGGTCTGCACGTACACGCGCTCCTGCTGCCACATCCCTACTCGAAGTTCGCGCACCAGAAAGCGGCCGCGGCTGCCCGGGCAGGCGCCGAGTTGATTCCGGTTTCCGGTCCGCTGGCCCTGCCGAACGCCATTCGCAGGACGTTCGCTTCCATTCGGCGCGGTGGCGGCAGGCCCCTGTTCGTTCCCGCCGGTGGAACCGGTCGACTCGGGACGCGCGCTTTTGCGAATGCTGCTCGGGAACTCGCGGAGCAGGTTCGCACCGGTCCTTTGCCATGGCCTGATGCGATTTTCGTCGCCCTCGGTTCCGGTGGGACCGCAGCCGGAATCTGGGGAGGTCTTTCGGTCTTGCAGTCTCCGAGCATCGTACACGCAGTTCGCGTCGTGCCACATCGATTCGTCGGGCGCGCTTACCTCCACATGCTGGCGCTGCGCGCTTTGGGCCTGCAGCCGCGAAGGCGTGGTTTAGTGGTGGTAACCGATCAGCTGGGTACCGGGTACGGGAGACCCACCGCCGGCGCGGAGGAAGCGTACTCCCTGTTCGCCCGCGACCAAATCCACCTGGACCTCACTTACACCGGGAAGGCTGCGGCGGCCCTCCTTGCGTACGCCCGAAGGAGCGGTGGCGGACAGCGCCTCCTTCTGTGGCATACGCTTTCCCTGCCCCAACCATTCGCAGAGGATGCAACACCGGAAGAACTGCCGCGCGAAGTTGCACGACTGTGGGAAGATTGAGGGCCCCGCCAAGTTTTTCTCTCGACGCGGATTTTTCAGGTTGCTTGGGACGGGCGCTGCGCGCGTGGCTTCTCCATGGGTATCGTAAGCTGGATAGTTTTGGGATTGCTGGCCGGAGTCATCGCCAAGTGGATCATGCCCGGCAAGGACAACATGGGCTGGATTCTGACCATCCTTCTTGGAATCGGCGGTGCCCTGCTGGGTGGCTACGGTGGCACCTACTTCGGAGTGGGGGGTCTGACCGGGTTCTCCGTGAAGAGCCTGGGCTTGGCCGTCGGGGGCTCCCTCATTCTCCTCATAATCTATCGCATCGCGCAGCGATAAGCTGCCGTGCGGAGTCGACGGATTCGGTTGTGATTGCTTCGCCCCGATTTGGCCGCGCCCGCGTGTGCGGATTGCACTGCGCCGCCGCGGCTTTGGCAGTGCTTGCCCATTGCGAATCCAACGGCAGCGATCGCCTTCGCTATCGGCCGGCCGAAGACGCACAGGGGGCTCCGTGCTTGAACTGGCGCGGGGAGAATAGGTGCGAACCAAAGCATGGAGTGGGTCCCGAGCGCGGTCGCTGGCAACGAAGTGACTTGATGCTGCCCCCCATTCGGCCGGCAGACCTGCCGGAACCGGCGGGCCCGGGCGCGCAGGCTCATCTGCGCTACTGCTCCACGTGCCACAACCTGCCCGCGCCCGCCATGCACGCGGCCGCCGACTGGAAACCGATCATCGAGAGGATGCGCGACCGCATGGCTCAGGCAGCCCGCTACGGCCAACTGCGCAACGACCGCATTCCCGGTGATCGCGATGCCTCTCTATTGGAGGAATACCTCACCAAGAATGCTCTGTCCGCCATTGGGATCCACGACCTTCCCGAACCACGAACGAGAGACGCTCAGCTCTTTCAGGCCTACTGCGCCGCGTGCCATGCTCTGCCCCGACCCTCGGCACTCCCCGAAAAAGCGTGGGTGCCGGTTGTAGACCGTATGTTTCGGTATCTTGCCAATAGCGAACACGGGCGGAATGTCACGCCCGATGCAAGAGGGGCCGTCCTTCGCTACCTGAACCGGCACGCGGCCCGACCCAAGTGAGCTCAGACCATGAGGGGACGATAACGGTCCGGCCTCCGGGGTTGCGGAAATACGACTCAAGGTAGGCGCTCCCCCAGAAAAATGCCGCATCTACCCCTCGGGGGGTATTGGCGCCTTGGCGTTCGGTGCTGCATCATCTTGGGATGAAAAACGCACCCGTTCTTCTTACTCTACTGCTTTGCACGACGATCATGTCCGCCGGCGCCTGCCAGTATCTGCCCGGTTCGGACAAGGACGACAACGATTCCGACGCACTGACCTTGGGATTGTTGGCACTGGCAGCCACACCCAGATGCGCCGAGTTTCCCCAGACTGCCGTCCATGCCGGAACCACGGGGTCCGTGACTCTTTCATGCTCGGTGAGCGGACTGGTGCTTACGTGCGTGAGCGGGAGCAAGTGCTCAGGCGAAAACGCGGGCGCGGCCGGGCGTCAGCCCGGACCCTGCGTTTCGTCTCCGGCCACGTCTCCCGCGCCCGGATCGTCCGCTGGTACCTTGCCACCCGGAGTCAGCTTGTCCACGAGTCCCGGGAGGATCTCTGTCAGGAACTTGGACGCGTTCTCTGGAGAAACACCGGCGCGCTGCGCCAGGGCTTGGAGTTTCTCGCTGCCGAGGGCCTGCTTGATCTGATCCGGAGACACCAGTTTGTTCTCTCCGGATCCCACCCACGTGGAGACCAGGTCCGACAGGCCTTTCTCCTTGAAGTCCTGAACGACGCCGCCGACTCCTTTGTTCTTCAGTAGGTCGACCACACCCTCGAGAAGAGCCGGGTTGCCTCCGGCTTTGCTGCCTACCGTATTCACCGCTTCCATGACGCGATCCAAAAAGCCCATGTGCGCACCTCCGCCGCAGCCACCGGAAACGGGCGCGTGGCGCGAGCAACACAAAAAGGGTCGGCGTCGAGTGCGCTTGACATTGCGACCGTCCTGCTCGCCCATCGCCGTACTGACCGGCAGAGTGAGAACAAGAAGCCGGACCCGTCGTCCATGCCAGCGGTTTCCGACACACTGAGGCGCACAAAGGCTCTTCGCGATCGGGTCGAGCAGGAGTTAGACCACTTCCGCGCCCTGGAAGAACAATTGGCCCGTCCGGAATCCGCGGCGGACCCGGCTGAACTCAAGCGCCTTTCGCGCGAGCACGCGCGTTTGGGTGCGCGCTTCGGTCAGTTTCAATCCTATTTGCAGATGATTCGTAGTCTGGAAGAAGCGCAGGCCGTCCTGGCCGATCCCGCGTCAGACTCGGAGTTGCAGGCCATGGCCCGTGCCGAGTGCGCTGAGTTGGAGCCGAAACTCTTGGAAGGTCGCGACGCGATCGAGCTGCTACTGCTTCCTCCCGATCCCAACGAAGGCAAGAGTCTGATGGTGGAGATCCGCGCCGGCACCGGTGGTGACGAAGCGGCCCTCTTCGTGGGCGACCTCCTGAAAATGTACCTCAAGTACGCGGAAAAAACAGGACTCAAGTCGGAGCTCATCTCCACTCAGCCCACCGAGCTGGGCGGCTACAAGGAGGTCGTCTTCTCCGTACAGGGTCCCCACGCGTACGAAAACCTGCACCAGGAGGCGGGCGCCCATCGCGTGCAGCGCATTCCGGTAACCGAAAGTCAGGGCCGGATCCACACGAGCGCCGTCACGGTTGCAGTCATGCCGGAAGCCGAGGAAGAAGAGGTATCGATAGACGAAAAAGATCTGAAAGTGGACGTCTTTCGCGCAAGTGGCGCGGGTGGGCAGCACGTGAACAAGACCGAGTCGGCCATTCGCATCCTGCACGTACCCACCGGGATTGTAGTGAGCTGTCAGGACGAGCGCTCGCAGCACAAGAACCGCGCGCGCGCGCTCCGGGTTCTACGCGCCCGCTTGATGGAGAAGCAGGCCCGCGAGCGCCACGCTTCCGAAAGCGCGCTCAAGAAGGAACAGCTCGGCAGCGGCGACCGGTCCGAACGCATCCGGACATACAACTTTCCTCAGGGACGGGTCACGGACCATCGAGTTGGGTTTACGTCCTACAATCTGCACGAATTCATGAACGGTGGGATGGACGAACTCGTCGAGATCCTCAAACGGTCGAAGCGTGAAAGTCGCCTCGGTGCCGCGCGCGCCTGATTTCTGCCGATGGCCACAGCGGCGCGCCCCATCGTGGCAAATCCGAAAAGGCTTGCGACATAATCCTACCGCGGCGAACCGGGCAAAGTACTGGACAAATCGGTGACCGTACAGGGGAAGTTGGCCGAGAATATAGAGGCTTTCTGTGCAATGGCCCGGGGGATGACGATGTTGAAAGTAAGAACAGGCCTCGCGTATCTGCTGCTGCTCTCCGCGGTGATAGTGGCGCCGGCAAAGGCTGATGCCGAAGGCCTCATGAACCGCCGCCAGTTGGTGGATGAGTTCGTGCGTGGCCTGAGCTCCGGCCGCAAGTACAGCGATGTGGCGCACCTCTTTGTTTCCCTGGAAGACTTCGATGCCCTCATCGAGGCCCTGAAGGCCGCCGATCTGCCCGCTTCATATCGCCGCCAGCTCGAGGGGAATGACAACCTGGAAAAGCAGCGCGAGATGTTGCGCCAGATTGACAAGCAGCTCGTGGAGCGTTGGACGGGACTCATCTCGGACATCAAGGACCGGAAGGCCACGCTGGCGCTCAAGACGTTCACGGCCAGCACCAAGACCAACCCCAACCGGGTTCAGTTTGTCGAGTTGGAGCTTTCGTTCAACGTAACCGAAGCGGGCAAACAGAAACAGGTGACTCGAGTGCTGCGCGCCATGCAGCTTGGCGGCAGACTGAAGATCGTCGCTCTGTTCAAGGACCTCTGACTCAGAGCCCTGACGTTCGCCAGTAGTTGGAGCGGATCCAACCAGCGCAATTTTCCTCCCTCGCGCATGCCTCCCTTGCGCGCTCCCCAATCTTCACACCGTTTCGCTATTGACGTACGCCCTGGTCGTTCGACTTGTCGGTCGATATGGGCGGAAAGGAACTGGAGC
>CAZPFB010000019.1:0-37958 GCA_964585735.1 uncultured Leptospiraceae bacterium | reverse complement strand
AGCGTGGCTCGCCGTTCGACGGCCGAAGCATTGCCTACCATCAGGGCGCGTTTCGTCCTTTGGAGGAATGCCAGGTCAATATCATGACCCACGCGCTTCAGTACGGCACCATGGTATTTGGCGGTGTGCGGGGCTACCACGATCCTGACACGAACGGCGTCTTCATCTTTCGGCTGAGCGATCATGTCGCGCGGCTGCAGGCAAGCGCGCGTATCATGCAGATGAAGCCCCCCGTGGACGCCGGCCAGATGTCCGAGATCATTCTGGAACTCGTCCGCCGCAACGGCTATCGTGCCAATGTGTACTTCCGGCCGTTCATCTACAAGTCTGCGCTACAATTGTCGCCCCGACTTCATGACGTTCCGGATGACTTCTCGGTGTACTCCCTGCGGCTGGACGACTACCTGGACACGCAAAACGGTCTGCGGACAGTGATCTCGAGTTGGCGGCGAATCGACGAGAACATCATTCCCACACGGGCCAAAGTCTCCGGAGGATACGCCAACTCGGCGCTCGCAAAGTCGGAGGCCGTCCAGCACGGCTTCGATGAAGCCATCTTCCTGGACGCGCGCGGCTTCGTGAGCGAAGGCAGCGCGGAGAACATCTTCATGGTGCGCGGCGGCGTCCTCATCACCCCGCCCGTCACGGCTTCGGTTCTCGAAGGGATCACACGCCGCAGTATCATCGAAATCGCCCGTGACGAGAACATCCCGGTTGTGGAACGAGACATTGCCCGCGCGGAACTCTACATTGCGGACGAACTCTTCTTCACGGGCACCGGGGCCCAGGTCGCCTGGATCTCCGAAGTGGACCGCCGACCCGTGGCCGATGGCAAGATCGGACGCATCACCAAACGACTCCAGGACATCTTCATGGACGTGGTTCGTGGGCGCTCGGAACGCTACCGTCACTGGCTGGCCGCGCCCTACGCGGACTGACGATCCCCCAGGGCTGAGTGGTCGGAACCGCGCAGAATACGCGGGGGCGGGGACTTCTCCTCGGCCCCGATGCGAGCCGCCTCAGGCCCGAAGCGTCGGCGATCTTATGTCCCCCGGAGCCGGTCGCCCCCAACGGGCGCCCTTTTTCTCTTGCGGACGCACCACAAAACCACGAAAAGAGCCGAACGAAAGCGCGCGCAGGAACGTCGCACTTTTGCCGGGGTTTGGCCCCAGGAGTAGTCGCATGGCTCGCATCGTCGCCCTCATTGTCCTCGTTGGTTTTGCATTCGTGTCCCTTCCGGCGGACACCAAAGAGAGCGAAAAGGAGCCGGGCTGGTCCGAGTTGCAGACTTACGTCCTCAAGACCAGCAAGCAAATGTACGACCAGCTGATCACCCGCTACTTCGTGAAAGTAGACGACCGGGGGGAAGAGGGGCTGCTGGTGGACCTGGCCCACCAGATTTCGCGGGCGGCCGGACGGGGCGACTACAACCATCCCGTGAGCATCGCGCAGGTACGCGGCAACCCCGATGTGATCAACGCCCTGACTCTACCCGGCGGACAGATTATCTTCTTGGGCGGCATTCTGAAGATCATGCACAAGCGGGCGGACGAAATGGCCGCCGAGAAGACTCCCCTGAACGCAAAGCTGGGCAAGGACGCAGCAGCCTATCACTATCGGCGCATGGTGGCGGCGGTGCTCGGGCACGAAATGGGTCACTACTTCGGCCAGCACTTCATCCGACAGTACGCCTTCCGCGCGAAGAATCTTACGAACACCAAAATGAATCTTTCGACCGAGGCCGTTCGCTACGGCCAGGAGCACGAACTCGAATCGGACGAGTTTGCGTTGCAGATGCTGCACCGCTTGGGTTATGAGCCCATCTACCTGCTCGAAGTCCTCAACCTGCTCCGGAAGGAACGGGACAAGTACGTGAAGTCTGGCGCCATGGGCGGCAACCCGTACCTGGAGAGCCATCCGACCGGGAACGAACGGATCGCCGCTGTGGCCACCAAGGCTCAGGGGAAAGAGTTCTACGAGCGTATGGCGGGCCTGGAACGGGCCTTTGCTTCGATCGAAACGGGCGCCGACCTCGACCGCGCCGCGCAAATTCTGGATGCGGAGGTCAAACGGTACCCGAAGAACACGCACCTCTTGAGCGCAGCAGCCAAGGTCAACCACCGCCGGTGGGAGGCCAGCGCCTCCATCGACGAAATCCTCTTCAAGCCCGCGCTGGCCCCGATGGCCTTTCGAGACGACATGATCCCGGAAAAGGGAATGCTCAGCTCGGGCGCTCCGGGAACGAAAAAGATCCCCGGCGATGAAACCATCTTTCGGAAAGCGCAGGAGTACTACCAGCGCGCCGTGGAAGCGCAGGCCGATCTCCTGACGCGCTCCAGCTACGCCGCGCTTCTGGCCTACGACCCCGCGAAACGAAAGGCCGCCATTCTCCTGGGAGAGAGCGCGCTGGAGACCCTGCAGAAAAACCAGGTGATCGAGAGAATGATGGCGCTCAACAACTTAGGAATCGTATACTATCACACCGGAGACTATCATTCCGCCGAAGCCAGCTTCCAGGGATCCGCGGGGTTCCTCGTCGGGAAGACCTTTCAATCGACCATCTATGTGGCGCAGCAAAAGAAGATGCAGTCCGTGCTCCAGGGGTTCTCCCAGCGCAACATGGGCAGGCTCTTCGAAGGCTTCTTCAACTTGGGTCAGCTCTATCAACGAACAGGCTTCAGTTCCCAAGCAAAGGAGATCTGGAGCCGCTACGTGCGCGAGCTGGACTGGGAGAGCGAGTGGGGCAAGTACGCCGCTGCTCAGGCGGGCATTGACCTGGCCTCCGTTCAACCCGGCCCGGTCCCGACCCTATCCGGCATTGGACCCGGTGCGTCCATCCCGATGGTCATTCGCGCCTGGGGCAAGCCTGAGTCCGAAACGGAATACATGAACTACACCCGCTGGATGTTTCCGAAACAGCAGGCCGAGATCATCATTCTCCAGGGATTCGTCAAACGCGTGCGGGCTCTGGGAGCGGGCAGCGGTCCACTCTCCAACGGGGCCCACATTGGAATGACGAAGGCGCAGGCGGAAAGCAGGTTCGGTCGCCCCGGGATGGAACGCGGGAACCAGGCCTTCTACCCGAGGTCGTTCATGATCTTGGGCTTCCAGGACGATCGAGTCAGCGAGATCATGGTGATCCGCTGAGTGATCCGCTGAACCGGACTATCCAAGCTGCTGGCGGTACCAGGGAATCGTTCGCTCGAGGCCTTCTTCGAGTGCCACCTTGGTCTGGTAGCCAATCTGTTCCCTGGCAAGCGTTAGGTCGGGGCGCCGGCGCGTGGGATCGTCCGCCGGTAGATCCAAGAACCGGATCTGGGAGCGGGAACCGGTCATCCGAATAACCAGCTCGGCCAGCTCCAGGACAGTGAACTCGCCGCTGTTTCCCAAGTTCATCGGACCCGAGAACTCGGGGTGAGCCATGAAGTCGACGAGGCCGGTCACGAGGTCGTCCACATAGCAGAACGACCTGGTCTGCGATCCGTCTCCATAGACAGTGATGTCCTCGTTGCGAAGGGCCTGCACGATGAAGTTGGAAATGACGCGCCCGTCCTCCATGTCCATCCTCGGGCCGTAGGTGTTGAAGATCCGGACCACCCGCACTGCGACACCGTGCACACGACTGTAGTCGAAACACAAGGCCTCGGTGGCCCGCTTTCCTTCGTCGTAGCAGGACCGAACCCCGGTCGTGTTGACGTTGCCGAAGTAGGTTTCTCGTTGAGGGTGTTCCTTGGGGTCTCCGTATACCTCTGACGTGCTTGCCTGGAGGAGGCGGGCTCCGGTCCGTCGCGCCAGCCCCAGCATGTTCGACGTACCCAGCACCGATGTCTTCATCGTCTTGATGGGGTTGTACTGGTAGTGCTGGGGCGAGGCCGGGCAGGCGAGGTTGTATATTTCGCTCACCTCCAGCTTGATAGGATCGACCAGGTCATGGCTAATAAATTCAAAGTTCGGATGTTGCTTCAGACGCAAGAGGTTGGCCCGTCGTCCGGTGAAGAAGTTGTCCAGGCAGATGACGTAATCGCCGCGGTCTATCAGTCGGTCACAGAGATGTGACCCGATGAAACCCGCTCCTCCGGTCACGAGTATTGTTTTTTCGCCGGGCATGGTGCTTCCGCGACAGGCTGTGTTGCGGGCGGGATTGCCGGCAATTCCATTCCGACTGGAAGGAGAGGTTGTCCGTCCGCGCCCAGACCGCGCTGCATCAACCACAACTCCACTTCGGGTGTCAGCTCGCCGGGGAATGCCTCTTGCTCCGGGATTTCCGGTGTCGACTCGGCCGGTGCGGGCGCGGCCGTCCGATCCGAGGCGACCGAGACTCGGTGCAGGGTGACGAGCAGCCCGCAGGCAAGGATCAGCACCCAAGCGGAGGCGATCCCCGTGGCCGCGGTTGACACGGCGCCCCTGGCAATGTGGCCCTCGCGCACCAGGTACTGCGCAAGCAGGTCTGCGTCTGTGCTGCTTCCGGGCCGGATGAAATCGAACAGGTCAAAGAAGCAGTACCACAGGAGTAGTGTGCCGACTACGAGCAGAGCTGCCCGCGCCACCGCCCTTCCTGGAATGGCGAGCAACGCCAGAGCGATGGCCCAGCCGGTGCCGGTGAGGAAAGCAGTGTCGGCTCCACGTGTGAAAAGCATGCTGAAATAGAAAAGCAGGCCGCTCAGGACGATCAGAGTCAGGCGCTCCAGTCGGGCCCGGAGCCCCCGATGCAGACAGAAACCACCTATCAGCGCCGACCCGAAGTAACCCATGGAAGCCGCCACCGAGAAAGGCACGAGCCCGGTGATGTTGCTGATGATCGTCTCGCCGGACTCTTGGGGAGAGATGACGATTCGCTCGACCTGGCCCCCAAAGGCCAGGGCTGCCATGGCATGACCCATTTCGTGAAGCAAGACGGTCAGCAACTTGGCCGGCAGCAGCAGCGGGCTCTCCCAGAAAAGCGTGGCCAGAAGGCCCGTGATCGGAATGATCCAGACGGGAGAGACACCCACATCATCTTTATCGGTCGAACCCGGGATCCATTGCATGCCGGTTTCATTCGGTCACCCGCTTTGGCGCAAAAGTCCTTGCCTGCTACGGGCACTGCCCCCCTTTCCCGATGGAGGCCCATGGACCAACAGGCTCGCATCATCCAACTTCAACCGGGGGCTACGGCTCTTGTAAAAGATTCTCCCAATCCGGGCTACTTCTACATCGTGAAGTCTGGAAGCCTGTTCGTGGTCGGAAGCCAGTTCCAGGAAAAGGAACTCAGCCGATTCGAAGCCGGGGACACCTTTGGTCTGGTGTCGGCCCTGACGGTCGGAAGGCACCTGGGCACGGTCCAGGCAAGAACGGCCGCCACCCTGATCCGCGTGCCCATCAGCATATTGGGGGAGTACCTGCGCAACCACCGCGAGGTGTGCCTGAAAATGCTCCAGCTCTACTCCCGCGAGCTCAAGGCCCTGGACAAGCACCTCGCCAACCTCAACGAACGTACCTCTTGGGATAACCAGCCCGAGAAACTCTTCTTAGATCACGACACCTATGCAAAGCTCGGGCAAAAAAGCCTGGCGGCGCACAGCCTGGCGGTCCTGGTCGATTGGTTGAACGCTCATCCAGACTCGCCGGCGCATCGTCATTTGGAGCAGGCCCGTCGTTCGCTGGCCGAGACCTACGGCGGCTACGCCCTGCCCGCATACCCGGACAACCACCTTCAGGTGAAGCGTGGCACCATCCTGTTCGTCGAGAACGAACCGAGCAAGTTCGCCTACGTCGTTGTTGCGGGTACGGTCCGCGTTTCCAAGTTGGTGCAGGGCAAGGAGTTCGTCGTCGCGGTGCTTGGGCCGGGAGAAATCGTCGGCGAACAATCCATTCTGGATCACAAGCCGTACGCCGCCACGGCTGTTTGCCTTTCAGACTGCGAGATCGCCAGGCTGCCGGAAGAGCGGTTTCTGGAGGAGGCCGGCGAAAAGATACTCCAGAAGATCTTCGAAAGCCTGGCCCGTCGCATCTGGTTCTCTCACCAACGGCTGAGCATTCTGCGCCTCCCCGATCCGACCGCGCGGTTGTACTTCTTCTTGCTGTTTCTGGCGCGCAATCGCGCTTCCAGCGGTACGCGCGGAGGCGAAGGTGAGCAGCTCTTCGATTTCACTTTGGAAGATCTCCAAAAAATGTGCGGGTTGTTGCGGATCCGAAAAGAGAGCATAAGCGCCTTCCTCGAGGATCCCAATATCATCATCAGCAAGAGCGGCATCGGGGTGCGCAGCATCGACGACCTGGAAGCCCGAGTGCACTCGTATCGGCACAGGAAACTCCGGGCCCAAGTTCTCGTCTGATCCAAAAAGGTTTGCCGCGGCGCAAGATTGGTGCGTTCCTCGTCGGGTGCCCGTTCCCGCGCCACTTGCAGCTCTGCACGAAGAGATGAGGTCCTGGCGTCGACATCTGCACGCCAACCCGGAGACCGCCTTCGAAGAACTCGAAACCTCGGCGTTCGTGGCCAGTCGCCTGCACTCCTTTGGTATCGACGTGGCCACCGGCATTGCCCGTACGGGCGTCGTGGGCACATTGAGGAACGGCTCGGGGCCCAGCGTCGGATTGCGGGCCGACATGGACGCCCTCCACATTCACGAGGACACGGGGCTGCCGTACGCCTCGCGCAACCCGGGACGGATGCACGCCTGCGGGCATGACGGGCACACCGCAATGCTTCTGGGAGCCGCTCGCTACCTTTCCGAGACGCGTCGCTTCTCGGGAACGGTGCGTTTCATTTTTCAGCCGGCGGAAGAGAACGAAGGGGGCGGTCGCGTCATGGTGGAGGAGGGGCTCTTCGAACGCTTCCCCGTGGACGCCATTTTCGCCCTCCACAATTGGCCCGGGACACCCACGGGCTTCTTCGGTGTGCGGTCGGGACCGATCATGGCCTCCTACGACATCTTCGAAATCGAGGTCGTGGGGCGGGGGTCGCATGCCGCTATGCCCCACCTGGGTCGGGATCCGCTTCTGGCGGCAGCCGCAATCGTTACGCATTTGCAGAGTATCGTGTCTCGCGAAACGAACCCTTTCGAGGCGCTGGTGGTTTCCGTGACGCAGATTCACGGTGGGGAAGCTTACAACATCATTCCGGCCTCCTGCGTGATCCGAGGCACCGTCCGCTGCTTTCGCCCCGAGGATCAGGAGCGGGCCGAAGGCGCCATTCGACGAATCGCCACGGGGACGGCCGGGTCCGCCGACTGCCAGGCCACGGTCCTGTACGAACGCCGCTATCCGCCGACCATCAATGATAGCCGGAAAGCAGAGTTCGCTGCGAACGTCGCCGCGGAGCTCGTGGGGGAAGAGCGAGTGATTCGCGAGATGCCGCCGAGCATGGGCAGCGAGGATTTCTCCTTCATGCTGCAACAGCGGCCCGGCTGCTACGTACGCATCGGCAACGGCAGCGCGGAAGGTGGTTGCGTGCTCCACAGCCCAAAGTTCGACTTCAACGACGAAATCCTCCCCCTGGGGGCGGCGTACTTCGCCCGCGTGGCCGAGCGCTTCCTCTCAGGCGAAGACTAACCCGCGCTCCGCCGGGGCGGGATTCAGCGCCGACGGGCACGGGCCGAGCCCTTGGCGGGTGCGCGGGTCGAGGCCCCGGGTCCGCGAGTCGAGCCGCCTGGAGCACGGTCCGAGGCCCTTCGGTCGAGGGCTGCGTCGAGAGTGTCGCCACGGTACATGGGCATCGTCACGCCAAATGGGTCATCTTCGAAATTGGAGACGAAGTGAGACTTCGATGTCATGATCCGCAGATCGTCCGGCCGAATGTCACGGGGATCGCTGCGCCCGAGAATATCCGTGAGCAGGAGCATGTCTTCGTGAAAGCCACTCAGGTAGTGGTGAACGCGCGTGGCCTTCTCCGGAACATTGAGGCCATGCATTCGCCAGGCGCTGTTCGTGGCGATGCCTGTGGGACAATGGTTCGTATGGCACCGCAGGGACTGGATGCATCCCAGGGCGAGCATGGCACCCCGGGCCGTGTCGATGATGTCCGCGCCGAAGGCGAACGCGAGCGCGGCATGCGCGGGCGTTAGAATGCGACCGGACGCGCTCAGCGTGACCCGATCGCGGATGCGGGCTTCCTTCAGTCGTGCGTCCAGGTAGGCCGTCGTCTCGACCGCTCCACCGTAGCCGACGTAGTTCACCCAAATGTTCGGTCCGGCGCCGGTACCGCCGTCCGCTCCGTCGATCTGTATGGCATCCGGTCCGCGACGTCGGCTGCGGCCGGCCTGCATGGCCAGAACGAGGAGGTCGACTTCCCGGAGATTCCCCACGCAGAACTTGATGCCCACCGGCAATTCGGTAATCGAGCGCACACGATCGATCAGATCGAACAGCTTCTCGATGGTCTCGCGCGGCGTGGCGCCCAGCACTTCGACGTGCTGCGGGGGACTGATCACTGTCTGCCCCACGGGAACCCTGCGCACGGCCGCGATATCCGGCGTGACCTTGTCCCCGGGAAGATGGCCACCCAGACCCGGTTTCGCACCCTGCGAGATCTTCAGTTGGATCATGCCGATGTGCGGGTTTTCCCGGACCACGGTGCGCAGCAGTTCATCGTCGAGGGCCCGCGAAGAGCTGCCGTCCGGCATGGTAACGTTTCGGCCCGCGCCGAACTTGCCCGTGCCGAGTTGAAAGACGACATCGTTTCCGGCAACGCCGTGGGGACCGAAGCCGCCTTCGCCGGTGTTCACGTAGGCGACCCCTTTGGCGCCGATACTGAGACACTCGGCTGCCTTTTCGTTGATGGACCCGAAGCTCATGGCGGAAACGTTGATCGTGTTGCGGACAGGAAACGGACGAATACCGGGGCGACCGTCGCCCACCACGACTTCGTAGGTGGCGCGAGCTTTCTGCCCCGGAAAGTTCCGGTGGAGAATGCGGCAACCCGTGGTGTTGTCCGGATCGAAGATGTCCACTTCCGTGCCAAAGCTATTGTAGGGCTTGAGTCTGTGGGCTTTCTGGTAGACGTAGTCGCGAACGATCTTCGGGATCGGCCGACCGTTCGTGTTCGTTTCGTTGAAGTACTGTAAGTATTTGTCCCGAAACAAATCCTCGGCAATGTACCGCAGGCGGCCGAGAGGACCGTAGATGCGAGTGATCGCGTGATCATCCTGAACGAAGAGCTCGCGCAGACTGAAGAGAACGAGCGCTGCGCCAGCCGATGTCAGGGCAGCCCAAGTCCCCACCCACAGGTAGGCTGGGATGGCTCCGAAAAGGAGGAGCGTGGAGACCGGATCCAGCACTCGCTCCAGCGCGGGCCGATATTCCGGTGTCGTCAGAGCCGCCTCTTTTCCTCGGTTGTTGATTCGACGTAGAAAGTTCTGCGCTGAGATGGTTGCCTTGTAGGCCATGCTCCGTTCTCCTTGCTGGCAAGTAGATTGGTGGATGGGGGCTCCGCTTCACGCCAACCGCAACCAAAATTGCGTACGGCGCAGTCCGGGCCCTGACTGCCAAGGGAGGATTCCATGCTCGAATCGTATTGGCCGTTCTGGTGGGGCGGTCTGGCAATTGCGGCCGTGGCCGTCACCACCGTAGCCTTCGGCGGTCACTTTCTGTCAGTGACGCGTGGGTACGTGAGCCTCTGCTCGCTGGTGACTCGGAAGTCCTATTTTCATGACCCCGACATCGGCGGGGGTTTCGGATTCCGGACCATGTTCTCGATCGGGATCGTCCTGGGCGGTCTGCTCGCGGCCCTCACCGGTCCCGGTTGGTCTGGTTCGTTTGCGCTCGGCAGCTTCGACACGCTTTGGGGAAGCCATCTGGGCGTGAAGGCGGCCGTGCTCGCCACGGGAGGCTTTCTGTGGGGTTACGGTTCCCGTATGGCCCGCGGGTGCACTTCCGGTAACGCGATCTCGGGCCTCTCCATGGGTAGCCTGGCGGCGCTGGTCTCCACGGTGATGTTCCTCGTGGGTGGCGTGATCCTGACGCGCGTTCTGGACGCCGTCCTGGGAGGAAAATGACAATGGTTTTGCGTGGTTTCTTTCTCGTGATGGGCACGGCCTTCGGCTACGTGCTGATTCAATCCGGCGTCTCCAACTACGACGTCATTCGGCAGATGTTTCTCTTCCAGAGTATCCATTTGTACGGCGTGCTGGCCATTGCCGTTGGGGTGAGCTTCGTGGCCGTTCAACTTCTGAAGCGCCTGCGCTTCCGGTCTGTCCTCACGGGAGCGGAAATCAACACGGAACGTGAGCCGGCCGGGCGCGCTCACGTGATCGGCGGTCTTCTGTCCGGATTCGGTTGGGCTCTTACGGGCGCCTGCCCGGGACCTGCGCTCGCGCAAATCGGTTTCGGAACTCTGGCCGGCCTGTTCACCGCAGGCGGAATCTTCCTCGGCATCTACGTCTACGGCAGTCTGCAATCGAGCCAGCCATCCGCCGGAGCCGTCACCGGCAAGACGTAGGCCGCACGCGCGCGGCGGTTCAGTAGGGCTCTTCCTCGCCGGGGGCCGCCGCGCCGTGTCGTCGGACGTTGAAGATGCTGCTGATTCGCATCTGCACGGCCCGGCGCAGATCGATCATAGCCGCCTGATGGCGCACCAAGCCGGGGTCTGAGGTCTTGCGGCCCTCCATCTTCATGAGCGCGTCTCGGATATACTTGAGGTCTTCCTCGCGCGCAATCTTCTTGGTGCGCACGAGGTGCTTCAGCTTGTCGAATTCGTACTTGCGGAGATGGATCCTCACGAGGAATTCCACGCCGAACTTGTCGACGGCTTCCCCCCACTTTCCGGAGCGATCCATTTCCTCGATGCGCGCCAGTTCCGCATGATCGACAGCGCGCATGGGCGCGCCTGAAGCATCGGCGGGCCCTTCCGCCGAAGCAACCCCGACCGCGTCGGTTTCGCCTTCTCCCGCTTCTGGTTCGCCCTCCGGCATATCGGGCACGGCTGTCGGATCCAGATTCCGAACCAGTTCGTCCAGTTTCGTACTCTTCCACGTATCGCTGAATTCGGCAAAGCTGGTGGCCACGAAGTGCTCGTATTGCTGCAACATCACGCTGATGTTGAGATAATTTCCGAGCGGGGTGTTGTTGAACTGCCGCGCCTGAGGCAGCATCTCTTTTACGATTTGAGCAGCCTGCTTGCGTTGATACATCTGCGCGGCGTACGCCCGCTCCAGGTTGCGCGCGGCCATTTCGCGCAGCTTGGCCAGAATCTGAACTTCGCACGCCACATAGCCGTCGATGCCGTCGATCCGCAATCGCTCGTCGGCTTCAACGATCTTGACGATGAAAATGTGATGCGATTCGCTCAGCAGCTTCAGGTAGGTCTGAAGCAGGCGCTGATTCGGTTCCAGGTCGGCGCAAAGGCGACGGTGGATAATGTCCGAAGTGGGGATTGGGTCTTTGTCTTTGTGAAGGTTGCTGTCCCGAATGCGACTGACGATTTCCTTGAGCTTCTCCTTGAGCGTCATGGCGAGCCACCCGAGGGTTCATGGTAGATCCACGACAACCAAAGTCAAGTCATCGTCGAGCGTCTCGCGGCCGACGTGCCTCTGAACGACGTCGAGCACTCGTTTGGTAACCTCGTGCGGCGGCAGCTCCCTCGTCTCCGACAGAATCTCCAGAAAACGCTGACGACCCAACTCCTCCTTGGCCGCATTGCGCGCTTCGTAGGCGCAATCCGTCAAAAGTACCAGTCTGGTGCCGGGGCTGTAGCGCACCCGCCGCAGCCCGTAGCCGCCATCGATCCCCGCACCTACCAGGCTCCCGGTGGCGTCGAGTTCAAAGATGTCGCCGGAGGGCCCGATCAGGATGGGAGCGGGATGTCCGCCGTTGGCGTAGGCCACGATTCGCTCTGAGTGATGGACCCGGAGGAACACGCCGGTCAGGTAATGCGTCCCCGAAATCACGGTGAGTTCCCGTGAGATCTCCGTCAGAACGTTGTCCGGGCGGGTCCCCAATGCATCCACCCGCGAAAGAGACATGAAGCACATGATCCCCACGAGGGCGCTGGGGACGCCGTGTCCGGAGATGTCAGCCACGAACAGGTAGACCTCTCGGTTCGAAAGCTCGCCGTACGCGTAAAGGTCTCCGGACACAGCCGAGCATGGACGATAGAGGACCGCGTGCGGCAGCGGAAACCGTTCCTGGTCGGGCAGGAGAGCCACCTGCACGTCCGCCGCCATTCGCAATTCCGCATCAATCTGCTGCTGCTTGCGTCGTATCTCCTCGGTGCGCTCCTCGACCATTTGCTCCAAGTGATTGGCGTAACGCTGCAGCTCGCGGTTGGCGGCTTCGAGGTCTTCCTCCAGGCGCTCCAACTTCCGGAAGATGTCGAGAGAACCCCGCTCCAGATCCAGACCGGACCTCCGCTCGAACCACCGAATGTACAGGGAGAGCGGACCGACGATGATGAGGGAGATGGCCGTCTTGAAGATCAGGTGTGACTGGAGAGTGGGCCAGAAGGTTCCGGCGCGCGTGCCCCCAACGAAGATGATGGAATCCAACGCCATTGTTAGCGCGAGCGCGAGAAACAGCACCAGGAACATGGGAGCCCGAAGTCGGTTCAGCAGCCACTGAAAACAGGCGACCGCGAAGAACAGATCGACAGCAACGGCCACAATCGAAACGAGAAGTCGGTCAAACGAAGGCTTGAAGACCACTTCGGCTGCAGCCAGCAGGGTGGGCTTCGAGGCGAGAAGTGGCAATGCGAGCAGGTGGAGAAATACCTGAGACAGTCCAAGCAATACTTGGCTGCCCAAAGAGACCAGGATCAGGTTCCGGCTCTCCTTGACGCCTTCCGTGATGTACACCAGGAGAATGGCCGCGAAGATCAGCGTGTACATCGCGGAGGAGTAGCGGACGCTGATGGCGAAGTCCGTGGTAACACGGAAGTCCAGCCGATACCCGAGCTGTCCGGTGAGGTAGATGAGAATCCACAAAAAGACGACCGTCATGATGAACGGCCCGCGATAGGAAACCGTGCGCAGGTAGTGCAGCAACAACAAGAGCCCCAGGAAGAGCCCCAAGAACAGGAAGAAGTACAGCGTCTGCACTGCCATGGTCATGAACCGCCGAAGTAGTCCGCCAGTTGCGCGCGCAGCCGCGCCTTCCGTTCGTTACCACAAAAGGCGGCTTCGATCGAATTTTCCGAAAGCTTCCGGATCTCGGTTTCCGTCAGCCGAAACGCAGAAGCAGCCAGGTCCCATTCCGAACTCAAGGTGATGCCCGAAACTCGCGGATCATCCGTGTTCAGGGTTGCGCAGACACCGCTACGAAGGTAGTCCGGAAAGGGATGCTCGGCGAGGGCAGGCACGGTTTGCGTCTGTAGGTTGGAGGTCAGACAAATCTCCAGAGGTATGCGCTCCTCACGAACGCGTCGGAGCAGGGCCTCGTCTTCGCGTATGCGGATCCCGTGCCCAATGCGACGTGCGTGCAGTACCTCCAGCGCCGCCCGCGCTGAATCCGGACCCGCCGCCTCGGCGGCGTGGACGGTTGCGGGAATGCCGTACTTCTGTGCCAAATCGAAAGGAGCGCGGAACGCCTCGGCCGGATAGCGACTTTCGTCTCCGGCAAGGTCGACCGCCACCACGGGGGATTCATCCCCCCAGCGGTCTCTTGCCTCCTTGGCCAGCTCCACCGTTTCGAGCGCGTACTCAGTGTCGAATCCCCGGTAGCAGCAGAGAATCAGACCCGCTTCGAAGTCGGCGCCGCGCTCGGAACGAACGGCCTCGGAAGCGGCCTCCACCACCGCGCGCATCTCCGCCCGACTCCGCCCCAAGTCCCTGATGTTCAAAACGGGGGCAAAACGCATCTCGGCATAGACGACACCGTCGCGACGAAGGTCTTCGCAGAGCTCACGAGTGACCCGATGCAGGGCTTCCGGCTGGCGCAGGAGGTCGTAGAAGACCTCGAAGGTTGCCAGGAATTCCGTGAGACTCCGGCACTCCGGACCCACCCGCACGAACGACTCGAGGTCCTCGACAGTGGAAGCGGGCAGTGAATGGTTCTGCTCCCGCGCCAGAGCCAGTATGGTCTCGGTCCGAACGGCACCGTCGATGTGCAGGTGCAGGTCGAGCTTTGGCATTTCGCGAAAGGACATCAGACTCTCTCCCGGCGGCCGCTCAGCGCGGACAGTCCCCCGAATTGTATTCCCGAAAGGACGCAAACGGCCGTCCATCCGGAAGCCGCACCTGCTGCCTTTCGACGTAACCGATAAGGGCTTCCCGGTACTCAAAGTTCGGTCCCCTGGGGGTGCGAATGTAGTCGTAGGCTTCCAGGCGTGATTCGGGGACGAGTTCAGGCAGGACTTCGAAATAGCCGCGCACGTACGAATCCGTGTCCTCGTGATAGCGAACGAGCCGGATATTCGCTCCGACCTTTCGTGCCTGCTGCGCCAGGGCGGCAATCAGCAGCGCCTTCTTCCAAGCGGACGGAATAGCTTCTGCTTTCAGGGGAGTCCAGAGCCTTTGCTCCAGAAGCTCCGAATGGATGGGGAGTACCCCGTGCACGGCCGCTCCATGCCGCGAAAGGTACCGCAAGGCCGACCGGAAAGTGTGTTCCTGCCCGCGAGCCGTCACAACGAAAACAAAAACGTCCCGGCGTCCACGGAGTGCGCGCAGCCGTTCGATCGTGGGTGGGATCGGTGCGGCTCGATCGAGTTCGGCCTCCGTGAAGACTTCGAAGTCCGGCCTGTCTCCCTTGCGAATGTCGATGCACTTCGAATCGCTGTAGCGCAGCGGTCCGTTCGGAGGACGGACGGGAATCGTCGTACGCGTGTCTGCTATTGTGTGGTCGAAATCGTACACGTGCAGTTCGGTGATCTGCGCATCCGGTTTCCGGAACTCGCGGTATTGCGCAAACACTGCCTCCAGCGCGCTCAAGAACAGCGCCTCCTGCCGCTCAAAGAGCGCAGCGCCCCGTACACCTGCATCCCGCGACGGGGTGGTACAGGTCCAAAGCAGCGCAACCGAGAGCCACACCGCAGTCATGACGGCCGATATCCTACTCATACTCCCCCTCCCTCTCGTTGGGACACAAACCGACCGCGCCCGGCGGGCGCACGGATAGCTCACAGCATTCCCCGCTCGTGCATGAGGCGATTCACCAAAGCGACATCCTCCGGCGCGCTCACCGAGGGCAGCGCGTCTTCGACCACGGATACGCCCACCGTGCCATCGTTCTCCAGGACGCGCAATTGTTCGAGGGCTTCGCTCTCTTCGAGTATGGACTGCGGCAGCGTCTGAAAGCGGAGCAGGGCTTCCCGTTCGTAGGCATAGACGCCGACATGACGAAAGATGGGTCCGTCCGCCTTCGCGCGCGGGAAGGGGATGAGCGAGCGGGAGAAGTACAGGGCGCGGTTGCGCTTGGTCATCACGACTTTGACGGCGTTTGGAGAAAGAGGATCCTCTGACTTCAGGAATGGGCGGGCCGCAGTGGTCATTTCCCATTCGCGATTCGCGTGCTTCAGTGCCAGCACGCGCGCGATGAGCGAGGACTCGATGCCCGGCAGGTTACCGTGAACGTTGAGCACCAGGTCAAACTCGCCACCGCAGAAGGCGACTACCTCGGCCAACCGGTCCGTCCCCGTCCGGTGTTCTTCGGACGTCATCAGAACCTCTGCGCCAAAGGCCGCCGCCTCCCCGCGAACCCTTTCGTCGTCCGTACCCACGATTACCTGATCAACCCCTTCGACCCGGGAGAGGGAGCGGTACACCCACTCGAGCAGGGTACGGTCACCGATTCGTGCCAGAACTTTGCCGGGAAACCTGGAATCCTCGAACCGGGCAGGAATCACGCCGAGCACACGTGCCATTTGCGCTGAGCAGCCCACGACCGCGCGGGCATGTCAAAGTGATTTTGCCGCTTCTTCGAAACCTCGCGCGCGCAGGAGGCAACTGTCACAGTGACCGCAGGGTTTTCCAGACTCGTCCGGATCGTAGCAGGAGAATGTGAGCTCGTAGTCGATCCCCAAGCGGAGACCCTCCCGAACAATACCGGCTTTGGTCAAATCAATGAGCGGTGCGTGGAAACGCAGGGATTCGCCCTCGACACCCGTCCTCGTACCCAACCTGGCAGCCTGGGCAAATGCGTGCAGGAACTCCGGCCTGCAGTCCGGATAGCCCGAGTAGTCCAGCGCGTTGACGCCGAGAAAGATGTCGAAAATCCCCCGCGACTCCGCAAGCGCCGTGGCGTAGGCCAGAAACAGGAGGTTGCGCGCGGGAACGTAGGTAACCGGAATCCCGGCGGAAGGCGTCTGTCCGCGCGGTACGGCGATGTCGCGGTCGGTCAGCGCCGAACCGGCAAAGATGCCCGAATCGATGCGCGCGACCAGATGCTCATTCACTCCGGCCGCCGCAGCAACGCGACGCGCCGCGTTCAATTCGACCGCGTGGCGCTGTCCGTAGTCGAAGGACAGGGCCAGGATCCGGAATCCTTGCTCGCGCGCCAGATAGAGCACGGTTGTCGAGTCAAGGCCCCCGCTCAGCAGCACGATGGCGTCACGACCCGTCATGTCTTTCGCCGGTATACTCGCAGCGGGATGTGCAGGTTTCGTGAACTACGATCTTCGACAGGAGGGGCAGCGCCGGCTTCAGCCTGGTCCAGAGCCAGAAGGCGATCTCCTCACTGGTGGGATTGGCAAGACCGGGTGTCTCGTTGAGATAGCGGTGGTCCAGGTGCTCCTCCACGAGGGGCTTCACGAAGCGACCGATTTCTGCGAAATCCATGAGCCAACCCGTTTCCGGTGGAACGAGCCCGGACAGGACGACTTCGAATCGAAAGGAATGGCCATGGAGGCGACGGCACTTGTGTCCTTCCGGTACGTTGGGCAGCAGATGCGCGGCTTCGAACCGGTATTCCTTCACAATGCTGATCCAGCGCGATTGCTCCTGCTTTCCCGTGTTCATCTCAAACTCCGCGCGCGCCGGGTCCCCAAATGTACTTGTGCTGCTGTAACTGCATGCGACCCCACAAACCTGATGCCAGCACCCACTCGGCCAACTTCAGCGGTTCGACAGCGCCCCAGACCGCGGAAAAAAGCAGATCGAAGCGCTCGAGTTCGTACCTCTCCACCCATTCCAAGGCAGCCCGAAAGTCCCCCTCGTCGGCAACAACGAATTTGACCTCGTCTCCGGGCTTGAGGTACTCCAGGTTGGCGGCAAAATCGTGCCCGGCCTCTCCCGAGGCGGGAAGTTTAATATCCATTACTATATGTACGCCTTCAGGTATTGCGGAGAGGGGTCGATGGCCACCCGTTTCCAGGAGCACTGCCTTCCCCGCGTCAAGCAGGGCTTCACAGAGCTGCGCAACGGCTGCCGCCTGAAGCAGCGGCTCGCCACCGGTGATCTGAACCAGACGCGTCCCTTCCGGTATGGCCGCCAAGAGTTCGGTCCTGCTGAACCAACGCCCGGAGGTTGCTTCCAGTGCCTCCGGCGTGTCGCACCAGGCGCAGCGCAGATCGCAACCCGCTGTTCGAACGAAGAAACAGGGCAGCCCAGCATGACGTCCTTCGCCCTGGAGCGAAGCATACAACTCGGCGACTCGCAAGAAGCGCTCCCCTGCGCTCATGCTGCCAGGCGCCCGTAGAGGAGCGCGCCGTCGAGGAAAAAGGTGGGTGTTGCGCCCCAGGCCGCGAAGTGTTCTTGAGGCCCGGCCCCACCTGCCTTTCGCGGGCGACCGGCCGAGCACCGACTCGACGGTGGCCCCATGTGGCTTGGCTTCCTGCGCCCGTGGCGCAACGTCAGCAGACGACCCCGCAGTCTTGCGTGGAGACCGCCACCCCTTCCGGGCAGGCATGTCGTCCTGTCCGGATCCGGGAGGGAAGAGGACCCGCACCTGATGGCCGCCCGGGCCACAGCTGTCCCGGTGCACATGGTCCGGTCCCTCCGGGTCGCGCTCGAGACAACGGGACTGCCGCTGGTCCTCCGTCGCGCTACCGAGCCCGCTGCGAAGCGGTGGAACTCGAGGGTGTACTACGCGATTCGCGCCGAACCGTTCTGGGGCGGCCGGGTGATCATTGGCAGTACGCGGTCCGGACGCCTGCCGGGCCCACGCAGCGTCCTCGCAGCCGCCCGACTGCTCCATCGTCACAGCGCAAGCCACGAGCGAAAGGCAACGCCCCCGGCCCATCCCCCGGAGTCAGAAACCGACGATAGCGACAACGGCGGTGCCGCCCGCCGCGCGCGCGAGTTGGCCTGGATTCTCGCGCGCGTGACGCACGACCTGAGGCTGCCCCTGAGCGGACTCTTTGCGACGGTGGCCGCGCTGCGGCTCGCCCTGGCCGCTGGAGATCCCGCGGCCTCCGAAGAGCGAATCGTCCGGCTCGAGAGTCAGATCCGTTCGCTGGAGCGACTCTGCAACGATGTTCTCACCGTGCAGACGGGGACCACCCCGCTGGGGCAGCGCCCGCCGCGTCCGCTCGATGCGGTGGTCGCCACCATCATCGAAACCTATCGCGACGAGGCGCGGCAGCGCTCCATTCAGCTTACTGTGGAAGGCTCAGCTCCGCTTGCGGTCGACGGGCGTGGAGAGCAGATTGCGCACAACCTGGTCCACAACGCCATCCGCCACGCTCGTCGGAAAGTGTACCTCAAGGTTCACAGCACGGATCAGGTTGCACGCCTCGAAGTGGAGGACGACGGGCCGGGTCTTCCGCCCGAGTCCGTCCTCCGGCGCCTGGCCAGGCGCAACATCAGCCGAGGCGGCAGCGGATGGGGGATCGGAATCGAGGCGGCCATTCGAACCGCGGCCGCCGCGGGAGGAATCCTCAAGAGCCTGCCCTCTGTCCCCGGTGGCGGTGCGCGTTTTTTGCTTGTACTGCCGCGCCCCGACGCCGCAGCGTGCTCCCATCGCCATGGGCCAGATTCTTCTAAAGAATAGCACCGGCCGGCGCAGGGGAAGCTACGTCCGCTATGAATTCGGCCAGGACCTCTTTGGCTTCCACTACCTGAACGTGGCCCGGGGCCGCCGTCACCGAGAAGCTCTCCTGCGCAGCGAGGTCTTTGCGGACCCCCGGGAGTTTCTGTTCTCCTTGGACATTCAACTGGACCGGCACGAAACGCTGAACTACGTGCGACCGCTCGCGGAGTAGCCCCCGAAATTGCTCCCGGTGGCCTCCGAAGGCTTCGATAAGGGGAGTATGCGCGCTCTGTTTGCGGTGGTCGCCATCTTCTTCCTGGCCGCAGTCGGCCTTCAGGCGGCTCCGGCCGGACCCGGTTCCAAAGGCCCTGCCCCCGATCCAAAGACCGCTGCGTTCGAGAAGCGCCTCGCTCGCCTTCGCCTGGAGCAACAGGAGCTTCAGATCCGCAACTCCATCGAAGACGAGAAGTTGAAGTCGCGCCTCGCACAGCTCCGGGCCGAAGCGCAGCTCCTCCAGGCGCAGAACGCGCGCGATGCGGAAGTGCAGCGGCAGAAAGCGGCCCAAGCCGATCAAGAGCGCAGTCAGATCGCCCTGGAAATGCAGCGAATCAGCCTGAAGAACACCAAGCTGAACTTCGAAAAGGCGGATCTTCAGGCCCGCCTTTCGGAAATGCAGCTCCGGATTGCCGACCGCAAAAGCCAGGAAGTCTGGCGCTCCCTCGTCAAAGCTCCGCCGCGGTACACCCGTCATCCTTTTGCGGGCGGACGACTCGTCATCAGCGATCGCCGGGTCGAGCTGAACGGCCCGATCTACTACGAAATGGCCGACCGCATCGCCAAACAGATTGCCTTTTATAACAATCGTAGCACGCGCTATCCTATCTTTCTCGTGATCGAGGCGAGCCCGGGGGGCTCGGTCATGGCCGGCCAGCAGATTCTCGGGGCCATGCAGGCCAGCAAAGCGCCGGTTATCGTCGTGGTCAAAACGTACGCCGCAAGCATGGCGGCCGTCATCACCGCGCTCGCGCCCCGATCCTATGCCTCACCGAATGCGATCCTGCTGCATCATCAGGTTTCCACCTTCATCCGTGGCAATTTGACCCAGCAAAAGGAGCGCCTGCGCCTGGCCTCGGAGTGGATGCGGCGTCTGGCCACGCCGGTGGCGGCCAAGATGGGCCTTTCCCTCGACCGCTTCGTCAAGACGATGTATCAGAAGAACTCAGATGGCGACTGGCAGGAGTTTGCGGATCAGGCGGTGAAGCTGAAATGGGTGGACGGAATTGCCAAAGAGATTGTGGAGGAGGGCGTACGCGAGAGGCCGGAAGCACTGCCCGTCCGAGCCGGACTCCTGCTCGAACAGCGCGACGAGAAAGGCGTGCGCTTCGTTCAGCTTCCCAGACTCGAGCCGTTCGACGTGCACTTCATCCACAGTCCCGACGGCTACTATCGCCCGTAGGCACGCCAGGGGCTGAATCGAAGTCGAAAAAGCTGCCGCCGTGCCCTGAGATCCATCCTATCCGATCATCGGCGGCGATGCATTGGCCCTTGGGACCCCTGGCCAACCGTCTTCAGAGTCTCCACTTCCAACCTGCCCTGACCGAGGATCACTTCCAGTCGGTCCCCGGGCTGAACGCCGGACGCCGCGCGCACGATTTTGCCGTCCGCGTCCCGCACAATCGCGTAGCCACGCTCGAGGGCGGACTGTACGCTCAGGTGCTGTAGTCGTTCCGTCAACACCTCGAAGCGGCCGCGCAACCGTGCCAGGATGGCTGAGAAGCGCAGTTGCAGTACGGCAGAAGGTTCCAACTGACGGCGGGCGCCGTGCAACCGTCCTTGAAGGTAGCCCCTGAGTTCACGACTGAGCACATCGACCGCCTGGAAGCGCGGTTCGAGAAGAGAAGCTGGATTCCGATACACCTCGGACCCCAGCATGCTACGCAGGCGGGCGGCTTCGTAGCGCCGGCGATTGTGGAGCGCCACGTTCAGACGCAGAGCCGCCTCGTCCAAAGCTCCGACAACGTCGGCGATGACCGGCACCGCTCGTTCCGCGGCCGCGCTCGGCGTGGCGGCGGCGGCGTCGGCGGCATAGTCGCAAAGCGGCGTGTCGATTTCGTGGCCGACGGCCGAAACGATCGGCAGTCGGGACGCAGCAAAAGCGCGCACCACGCGCTCGTCACTGAAAGGCAGCAGGTCTTCGAAAGAACCGCCGCCGCGACCTGCAATGATCACGTCGACGTTCAGGGTCGGGTCGTTCAGGAGCTGAATCCCCGCAGCGATGCTGCGCACCGCGTCGGGGCCCTGCACGAGGCAGGGGGCCAGAAGAATATTGAGGTCCGGAAAACGTCCGCGCGCCACGCGAACGATGTCCTGGATGGCGGCTCCACCTGGGGCGGTCACCACACCGAGCGTGAAAGGAACGAGAGGCAGGGGTCGCTTGCGCTCCGAGGCGAACAGGCCCTCCTGGTACAACCGTCGCTTCAGTTCGTCGAGCTGCTGACGCAGCTCACCCAGACCGGCCGGGCGCACTTCCTGCACGTTGAACTGGTATGTGCCGCGCTTCGAGAAAATCCCCGGGCGACCCCGCGCGAGCACGTCGGCGCCCTCCGTCAGCGGTTGACCACGGTGACGAAGCACGGCTGTACGAAAGAACGTGCAACTCACCTGAGACCCCGAGTCTTTCAGCGTGAAGTAGCAGTGCCCGGACTCGTGGTTCTTCAGGTTGGAGACTTCCCCGCGAACCCAGACCGTGGCCAGCGACGGGTCCCGGGCCAGGGCCTGCGCGACGGCCTCATTGAGCCGCCCGATGCTCCAGACGGAATCGGGGACCGCGCTCCCGGCAACCCGCCAGACCGAACCGCCGGAGTTCACGCACTTCCGCCTTCGCGCGGCGGATGCGGCTCCGGCGCAAGTGAGCCGCCCCAGATGTGGTAGATGGACCACAGCGTCAGGAACATCGTCACGATAACCGGGCCCAGGATGACTCCCGTCGGACCGAATTCGGCGATCCCCCCGATGATGGCCAGGAAGAGGAAAAGCGGATGCACCCCCAGTCTCCGGTCCAGAATCTTCGGCTTCACGATGTTTTCCAGAAACAGATAGAAGAAGATTCCCCAAATCGTCAGAAACAAAGCAAAACCATAGGAGTGCTCGCCGAAGACCAGGTAGATGACCGCGGGCAGCCAGACGACCGACGTGCCAATGATGGGGATGAGCGAGAAGATGCCTCCCAACACTCCGTAAACGATGCTGTTCTGTATGCCGCAAATGGAGAAGCCGATGGCGACGGCGGCACCCTGAAGAACCGAGATGAAGACGTTCCCGAAAAGGACCGCGCGGATGAGTGAGCGCATACGACGCACGAAGCGATCCGTGAGTTCTCTCGGGAAAGGCAACGCTTCTTGGAGGAAGGAATAGAAGCTCGGACCATCCCTGAGGAGAAAGAAAAGGATGATGATGGCAAACAACAGATTGATGGCCAACTGCGCGGTCACGGAAAGCCCGCTTGTGAGAAAACCGTACGCGTTCCCCATCCACGCTCCCAAACGCGCGGATTCGACCAGACCGGCGTACTCCGACACGTAGCTGTAGTAGTTGTCTGCCAGGGTTGTCCAGAAGAAGGGCTCTTCGGTAACCGAGTCGGTCAGGCTCGGGAACATGAGCACCGACTCGAACAGCCGATCTCCCGAGAAGAAGCCCTGCAGGGCCCGCACGAGCACGAACAACTCCCCAATCAGGTGCCGCACCAGCAGCGCAATTGGTCCGAGCACTGCGATAAATACGACGGCCGTCGTTACGCCTGCGGCCGCACTGGGGCTCTTCCAGAGCAAGGGAATGAGCCGCCGGTTCAGCCCGTCGAAACCCACATAGAGGAGCATCGCAATGAACAGAGGCCAGAGGTACGTTCTGTACACGATGAAGACCAGGAACCCAGCGCCGAGCAGGAGTGTACTGGCCAGATAGGGCAGGATCCGCGCTTTGCTGAGCGTCCGGATCGGCGCGTCGTCGGCATCCTGGGCCGGGACCGGCTGGGGGTCTTCTTCTCTGGGTTGCGAACTCAATTTTCGCTGCGCCGAAAGTATACCTTGATTTCCGTCGGAGGTCCTTTGCGCGCCACCACCGTGACCAGGCGCCTGTGGCGATCGGTGGGGGACTCTACCATTAGAAGGAAGTCGCTTTCCTTCTGCATGCTCTGGATGACGTTCCATCCGGTAGCACGCGCCGCCGTTTCGTATGCGGCTCTCACCTGTGCCAGCGAGTCGGTCGTCTCCGAGACGAGGACGCCCTCGGGCGGGCTGACCACCCGTTCGCTGCGAAAAGTGCCGCTGAGAATCAGACGGGCGTTCTTGTATACGAACTCACGTTGGAGGTCTTCGGGAGGCGTGGACGGCAACTGCCGGACCTGAAAATCCCGCAGGCGAAGGGAGCGCTCCCGGGAACACGCGGGACCGGCGAGGGTGGCAACACAAACCAAGCTCCCCCAGATCAACACACCGACGCGGCTGCCCATTTCCCCAAAGAGCCCGGTTGGCCAGAATGGTCAAACGAAAACAGGGCCCACCGGTCCGCCCGGTGGCAGACTCGCGGTTTTCAGCGGACCAGGCGCACGATCAGGTTCAGCTTCTCGGCAATCCCGATCGTCTCGTGGATCTTGTCGACATCGATGAGGATGGTGGTCGGCGAGATCTTCTCCACGACGATCCGCTTGCCGTTGATCTGGCCCAAGAGCAATTCCATGTGGTTCGGGTCATTCGTCTGCAGCACCACGCATTCGTCCGTGATGGTGACCAGAGGCAGGGAGCGCGACCAGTCTTCCACGGAGAAGAGCAGGTTCTGACTGAGTTCGTTCTTGCTCGTCTTCTTGAGAAGCTCCAGCAGCGTCTCCCGTTTCTGCTTCAACAACAGGCCTTCCTGGAACGATTCCCTCGTGAGCTGGAACTGGTAGATGTTGTCGAAGCTCTTGAGCTCGCAGAACGTCTTGAGGGTGCTGATGCCCCTGAGCGAGAGGCTTTCCGGAATGGCGATGAGGCTGAGGTCCGGGTTGATGATGACGCCGCCTGGCTGGTCCTTCCGGGTGAGAGGCGCTCCCTTCAGGTAGTGCTGCCCCAAGTCGGATATGGCAACAGTTCGCTCCGGGTACTGAACCGACAGGAGTCCCAGCAGCTGTTGATAGAAGAGCGCACTGGTGATCTCTCGCCGCAACTCGGCCAACTCCTGCTGGAAGTTCTTGATGCGGAACGACTTGGCCAGAACCAATTTTTCGCGCACGAGAGAAGCCATGACCACGAAGAACGGCACGCCGCCATGCTTCGAGACGTAATTGATGCAGTCCGTGAAAACGGACTTCTGGTAGAAGGGGACGTACATTGGCTCGAAGACGTCTTCATAGCGGACCCGCCGTTCGCGCGCGTCATCCATCACCTTCAGGACGCGCTCCATCAGCTTGGAGAGATCCATGTTCAGGATATCTTCGTACTGATTGCGCAACACCACGTCGTCCCGCTTCACGCGCACAATGTCCAGGAGACGCATGATCGGCAGGAGCAATTCGATCTGGTAGATCTCGCTCTTCTCGATGAACAGGCCGATATCCGGCTTGAGCAGTCGGTTCTCGGTCTCCCTCAGATCGGCCTGCTTGATCTTCCCGGACTTGGCGAGGTTGAGGCCCTTGCGGCTGATGTAGACGATCATCTTCTTGATGTCCAAGAAGAAGTCCAAATCGTTCTGGGCTGCTTTCTCCTGTCTGCGCTTCGTTCCCCGCTTCTGGGCGGGCAGGATCGGGTGGCTCTGGAGGTACGCAAACAACTCCAGCGGCAGCACGAGAACGCGAATGAACTTTTCGTCGATGTAGTAGACGTCCAGGAGAACTGCCAGCTCGTGCAGTTTGCGGATCGTTTCCTCCCACTTGCCCTTGCGCGAGATCAGCAAATCCTTGGCGCGGGAGAACTCGAGCACGCCCCCTTGCAGAAAGCACTCGGAAACCAGGCTCTTTTCCATCTGATTCAGGGATTTCAGAAGGTCGGCCAGCACCTCCGGCTTTGCGGCGACCTCCCAATCAGAAACGTCCTTAGGCCCCTGGTTCTTCTTGAGGCCCAAGGGCGTGTGCCAGAAGTCCGGCAGAGTTTCTCGGGTTTCGAGGATGCGCGGCAGGCTCTGACGGAGCTTCTGACCCTTTTCGTTCGTTTCCAGGCGAACGAGGTCCCCGCTCTCCGGGTAGTAGTGGTACTTGTCGAGGTTGTTGGTGAGGCGCTCTCGATTCTTGCGCTGGAAGACCAGGCAGTAGCGTTTCAGAACGCCCAGTTCCATCTCGGCGTTCACCGGAGGCATGGAAATCTTCCGCGCGATTTCACCGAGCGTCAGTATGTTCGAGCGACTGCGAATGATCGAGGAGTAGATGGTGACCTGGACGGCAGAAAGCTTCTCCAAGATTCCCTTGAGGTAGAACTCGTTGTTCATCCCCTTGAGAAGGCTCTTGACAATTGACTTTTTGTCCTTGCCGACGTTTGGGATGTTCCAGACCTGAGCGACACGCTTCAGTCCCGCCACATCCAACTTGGACAATTCGGTCTGGAGGACGTTTTCTTCGGCCATGAGGGGAGATGGCGGAGAGGGTGTTCTCGCCGGAACTAGAGTCCCGATGGGCTTCTTGCCTGTAAAACCATTTTCAGTTCTGCGCCTGAGCACGTGGGCGCTTGTCTCCTGCTACCTGGGCTGGTTCCTGGCCAACGTCGTGGCAGAGACAGCCCCGCTGGGACCGTACGCCGGAGCGATCGGCTGGGCCATCCTGATTCTGGTGCCGCTCGTGCTCGTGGCCGCCCGTCCGGGCAGCCCCCGCGCGTCCAAGCCGCTCTCCACCACGATCCGGTACCTCGTCTTGGCCGTAGCGCTGGCGGCGCACGTCCGTGGGAGCATCGTCGAACGCGTCCGTGTCACCGGGGAAAGCATGCTGCCCACGTACCGCCCCGGCGACGCCCTCTGGATCGAGAAATGGTCCGTCGGCCTCCATCCACCCGACCTGTCGTTCCCGTTCGGGTCGCCGTTTCGTGCGGGTCTCGTCCCGGCCCTGGGTTGGGGCCTCCCGCCCCGCGGCTCCGTGGTTGTGCTGCGTTTCCCCGGGGGCGACCGCCGTATCGTCAAGCGTGTGGCCGCGCTCCCCGGGGAGGACTACGATCTTGGCGCCGGCGCGCCAGCCGAAGAACCGCGTCGCTGGTTGGAGATCCCTGCCGATCAGCTCAGCCTGCTTGGAGACTCAGCCCGAATCGCACTGCTCCAGGGTCCCGCGCCGCGGGGAGTCGTGCCATCGCACACGCTGCTCGTGCTGGGCGACAACAGCACCCTTTCCCGGGACTCGCGCTCCTTCGGATTCGTTCCGATCTTCTACATTGAGGGCGTGGCCGTCGGCGGCGGTCGCCCGTTGAAGCCATGACCAACCCGGGCGCGCGCATACTCGCTCTCGGAGCCATCGCGCTCGTCGGGCTCGTCGTCATCTTCATCCGCGTCGTGTACCTCGCGTCGGCAGGAGGGTCGCTCTCCTCCCGCGACGACGCGCCGGTCCGGGGCACCATCCAGGACCGAAGGGGGCTCGTCCTGGCCAGCACCGAAGAAGCCAGCACGATCGCCGTGGCCCCGCGCGAGGTCATCGACAGCGAGTTCACGGCCGCGAGCCTCTCGCGTTGGATCCATTTGCCCAAGCGTGAGTTGCTCGAAAAGATCGAGGCGGGCGAGACACGTTTGCACGTGCCGCTGGCCCGCCAGGTGGACAACTACCTGGCGGACAGGGTCATGGAGCTGCGGCTTCCGGGGGTTCACCGAACGCGTGAGTTTCGGCGTGTCTACCCGTACGGCGAACTGGCGGCCAACCTGCTCGGCTTCACGGGGCGGGATGCCACCAACGCTCTGGCCGGAGTGGAACTGGCCTACAATCGGGTTCTGGTTTCTACACCGACCCGTGGCAGCACGATTGTCCACCTGAGCCTCGATGCGCTGATCCAGCATTCGCTGGAGACGGAATTGGACCGCGGGCTTCGGGAATCGCGCAGCAAGCGCGCCGTGGGCATCGTGATGAAGGTGAAGTCCGGTGAGATTGCTGCCATGGCCGTGCGGCCAACGTTCGATCCGAACCGGTACTGGGACTCGCAGCCTTTCGCGCGCAACAACTGGGCCATCCGCTTCAACTACGAACCGGGCTCCACGGTGAAGGTGTTCATGGCGGCCATGCTCCTGAACGAACGTCGCATCGATCCAACGGAACACTTCCTCTGCCGCGGATCCATCGCCTTCGGCGACACGGTGGTGCATTGTAAGACCCGAAACCAGATTCACGCGCACGGTTCGCTCACACTGCGGGACATACTCCGCCGTTCGTGCAACGTCGGCATCATAGCGGCCATGCAGCGCCTGCCGCCCGCCAAGGTACACGAGTACATGGAGGGCCTTGGTTTCGGCAGACGAACGGAGCTCTTTCCGGAGGCCGGTCTGGAAACGACCGGCTACCTCCCCCAGCTTTCGGCGTGGGTTCCCTCATCGAAATTCTATGTCCCGATCGGCCAGAGCTTCAGCGTCACTCCGCTCCAGCTGCTGCGAGCGGGCGCGTCTCTGGCCAACGGCGGTCGCCTGATGCGTCCGTTCGTCGTGCAGCGGGTCACCGACGAGTCGGGTCACCCGATGCAGGAGGCGGAATCGCAATCCCTTCCGAATCCCTTCCGACCGGAAGTGAACCAGGCAATCGTCGAAATGATGCGCGCGGTGGTGGAGAGTGGAACCGGAGCCGGAGCGGCCGTGCGCGGGATACGCGTGGCCGGGAAGACCGGGACGGGTCAGAAGGCGACCGCGGCCGGATACGTCGATCGCTACGTGGCCAGTTTTCTGGGCTTCTTTCCGGCCGAGCAGCCCGAGTACGCCATGCTCATCCTCTTCGACGAACCGGCCGGGCACGCGGGCGGCGGCTCCCTGGCTGCTCCTGTTTTCGGCCGGGTCCTCGAATCGATTCGGCCCGTCATCGACCGGGGCGTGCGCACCGTCCATGTTGACGAACTGCGCCTGACGCCGCAAAAGCAGGCTGCCGCGGGCGAGCGGGACACCATGCCGGAACTCCGCGGACTCACCGCTCGGGAGTCGCTGGAGTTGCTTCCGGCCGGAATCGATGTGCGCCTCTTCGGCAGTGGGACCGTGTTTCGGCAATCGCCGCCCGCCGGAACTCCCCTGGGCTCCGTGGCCGCCGTCCAACTCTACCTGGACACGCACTGAGGGCTGGCTGCGCCGGGGTTCGAAAAGACTTGAAGGACCCACAGCAGCCGACCATGCTGTGCCCGAGGTCCTCCCATGAACTGTCCCAAGTGCAACTCGGAGATGGAGTCCCGCAGCATCGACCAGGTGGAGGTCGACATCTGCACGAAATGTGCAGGCCTCTTTCTCGACGACGGTGAGTTCGAAAGCTTCACCGGCATCGACCCGTCCACTGGTTTCGTGCGGCTGGCCAAATTCGCCAAAGTACTCTCCAAGCTCAACGAGCGTGCCATCATCGATGAGCTGACCGGAGCGTACACCCGCAAGTACTTCAACCAGTTCATGGAGTCCGTTTTCGAGAACACGAAACGGGGACCGGTTACCCTGCTCGGCGTGGACATCGACTTCTTCAAGAAGATCAATACGGACTTCGGTCACGACGGCGGAGACCTCATCCTCAAGGAGGTGGCCCGCCTCATGCGCCTGGTCCTGCGCACTTCGCGGGATGATCACCTCTTTCGCCTCGGCGGGGAGGAATTCGTCATCGTGCTCTTTGGCCTCAACCGTGAGGACAGCTACTACGCCGCGGAGATGATCCGCCGCGTGGTCGGAGCACAGCCGATACGCATCAGCGGTCAGGAAGTGTTCGTGACCCTTTCGTTGGGCGTGGCTCTGGCCCGCCCCGACGACACGGTGGAATCGTTCTACAAACGAGGCGACGAGTTGCTCTACAATGCCAAGAACAGCGGGCGCAACCGGGTGGTCGTTCAGGACGCCTGAGCGCCGGAGCTACTGCATATCGATGAGTTGGGCGTTCGTCGAATCGAGCAGCCCTTCCCGTTTGAGGAGAGCCAGCACTTCGTTCGCGTCGCGCAGCCCACGGAAGCACCCCACATAGACCCGCCGCAGCGTGCGATTGTGAGGATGGGTGAGCAGGAACGCCCCTGAACCGTTCGCTTCGCTCATCGCGGGGCAGGCCTGGAAGCTTCGCGTCCGGATTCCGTCCATCGCCCTCAAACGGCTCACCAGACGGCGGCCGCCCTCGGGGGAGTAGCTGCCGAGGAGCACCACGTAGCGTCCCTGTCCGGACGGGGCCTCCGCCGACGACCGGTTTGCCAGGCGATTGTCCGAAGCTCTTTGGTCAGACGGGCGGCGCTCGTCCCGGGCGACTTCCCGCGCTCCCCCTCGTTCTGGCTCTCGACGTTCGGCGCCGCCGTTCGACTCGTCGGCTCGACGCTCGGTCGCATTCGACTCTGCTGTGGTGGTGTCAGATGACCGCTCGGATTCGGCGGCGATTCGAGAACGAGCCCGATCCGAGGCCGCCACGGAGCGCGCGGCGTTGCGTACAATGCGATCTTCTTCGTGGCCGTAGCGACCGATCCGCAGGCCGAGCGTGAGTCCCCCCACAAAGGCGCCCAAAGCCGCGATCCCCACAATCAGGAGCGCGGTACGCCAACTGCCCGAAAGACCGGTACGGGGGGCGTTCCCCTGGGCGGTCGGCTCCGCGCCGCCCGCGCGACGGCCCCGCAGCCGTGGCGAGAAGTCCACATTCTGCATACATAGAAAAATATCGACTGTTCCGGGCGGGCAGACCGGAAAAATAGGATCCGTCCATGCAGTTCCTCGAGCGGCTCCGCAGCGGAAGCCGGCAGGCCGCGCCTGCCGCCCCACCTTCCGGCCTCACTCCGGCTGCCGTTCTGATCGCGGTGGAGCGCCAGCGGGAATCCATTCTGTTCGTGGAACGTTCGGCTTCCGTGCGGACTCATGGGGGCCAGGTCGGCCTACCTGGAGGTAGGGTGGAGCCGGGCGAGGATCCCTTTGCGGCGGCTTTGCGGGAGGCTTCCGAGGAGGTGAGCCTGGAGCCCACGAACGTGGAATTCGTTTCAGCCCTGGACCCTATGGAAACCAACAGCAACTACTTCGTGCATTCCTTCGTCTGCACCTGGCAGCAGGCGACCGCGCTGGAACCCGACGGTGTGGAGATCGATCGCTGCTTCGAGGTACCGGCGGCTTTCCTGCTCGAAGCCTCGAACTGCCGCAAGGAGGTGTGGAGCCGCCACGACCGCGAACGGGAGGTCTACTTCTGGGAGTACGAAGGGCATACCATCTGGGGCGTGACCGGAGGCCTGCTTGCACGTTTTTTTCAGGCCGCCACCGGCTTCTCTCTTTCGGCGCAACTTCCCGTGTCGCCTTCCCGGCAGGCGGAATTCATGCGTCGCTTTCAGAGGCCAGAACCGCGCAGGTCCGACCGACCAGGCGAATGAGGAGCCCCGCGGCCTCCGCAAAGGCTTCGTAGAGGGCCACCGTCTTTTCGGCGGCACGGACGCGCGCCACCGACAGGCCCCCGCCCGCGCCCGGAGGATCGCTTTGCTCCCCTAAACCGTCTGTAATACGAAATATGGCGCCCTGCATGAGGCTGCTGACGACCTCGGATGTTGCGGTTCGCTCCTGCAGCAGGGCGTCCTGTCTGTCGACCCTCGCCAGAGCCCGCTCGTAGCGTCCCTCAGTGGTCGGTTGTGTCCGGCAAACGTCGAGCAATTCGCGCGCGGCGGCAAGCCCGTCCGCTGCCACGCTCTGCACGGTCCGGGCGTCCTCCAAGAGGCGACCCAGACGCGCCAGTAATCGCTCCCGAGCGCCCTGGATACGCGGTCGGCCACCGGAGATGGTCAGCACAGGAGGCGGGCCCACCGAGGGCAGGGCGCTTTCTGCGCCGGGCAGAAGCGCGCCACCGGGCGTGCCGTTGTAGACCTGAACGCCGCGCGCGTGATCGGCCGGTATCCGACGGGAAAACCAGCCATGGAAGATCAGGAGCTTGTCGTTGGTCGGCACGCTCCCACCGCCGCTGCGCGGCAGGCGACGCTCCGGCAGAGCGCTCAGCTGACGGTAGTTGTGCAACTCCCGCCTGCGCAGGCGAGCCTCCTGGAAGTTCCACCGCTCCTCGAGGACCGCGCCGCGCGCGTGAGCAAGTCCCTTCGTGAAAGCGAAATCCTGTCCGAACAGCGCAACTCGACTGCAGCCCAGACGAAGAGCAAAGTCGTAGGCGTTCGTAGAAACCGAACCCCCAAAGGCGACCTCGCCGGGGTGTCCGGCGACTTCGTCGAAGAAGAGCCGTGCCAGAGGAAAAGGCGAAGCGCTGTAGTAGACGCGTTCCGAAGGCAGCCTGCGCAAAGAGTGCGTGCTTGTGGTGGGATCCACAAGGAAGCGGGCGCCTCCGACGTAGTCCTCCAGGTAGTGCCGATTCAGGGCCTGCGGATCGACAGTCACGATGAAGTCCGGATCCAGACCGGCCAGGTTCAGCGGGCGCACGGCAGTATCGACGGCTACCAGGACTGCGCCCCTGCGTAATTTGCGTATATCGTCCATGGAATCCGACAGCGAAGGCCCCGCGCCGCACACAAGCGCCAGGGCGCCCGGCGCTGTATCGAAAAGCTCGCGGACCGGACGCGCGAGGAGCAGATGGGGAATGTTTGCGCAAAGGTTGCGCGTCCACTCCCGGTCGAAGCGCGCCAGCGTGGCCATGTTGACGGACTTGCGATTGAGGTAGTCCTCCACCCGAATCTGCAACAGGCGGTAGGTGGGCTCGGCAGAATAGGCAGCCTGATGCGCGTAAAAGACGATGTCCCGGTTGGCCCGGCCGCGGAACAATTCGTCGAGCATGTCTTCTCCGGGCATCCCCTGCACTGCGCGCAATCGCCCGCTTTCCAGAAACTGCGCCACGTCCACCGTGGCCAGCGCGAGTCTCAGGAGCGCCTCAAAGGGCTCGAACCAGAGGCACGGGTTTTCCCGCGTCTCCAGAAAGCGGCGCACGACATAGCCGAGTCCCGCTCCGAAGAAGACGACGAGCTGGTCGCGATCGTGCACCTGAATGGCACGCGCGGCGCGTTCGGCTTCCACCATCGGTTCGTGACGACTGTGAAGACGACGCCCTCCGAGGGCAACCCCGCCCTGACCGGACTGCGCGACCTCGGCCTCGACACGCACAGACGCCGGCGGCTCACCCGCCACCAGGACCAGGTCCCACAGGGACGGCGCGGGGCCAGAAGTCACAGTGTCTCCGCGGGCATCCAATAGTACCTGCCGTGTTCGCGACCCACGTGCACCGGTGTCCCGTACAACTTCGACACAACCTCGGAATTCATCACTGCCTCGAGCGGGCCGGTCGCAAAAACTCGTCCATCTTTGAGAAGCAGAGCATCCGAAATGAAGGGCGGTATTTCCTCCGGACGATGAAGAATGATCAGCGCGGTCGGCTGCATCTGCCGGACGACCGTGACCAGCAGCGCCTCCAGCTGGACGCGACCGAGCAGATCGAGGGACTCGAACGGCTCGTCCAGGAGGATGAGCTCCGGTCGTCCCATGAGCAGGCGCAACAGGAGCACTTTGCGTCGCTCCCCGGACGACAGGTACGCAAAAGGTCGGTCCGGTTCCGCGGGCAATCCCCCCGGACCCCGCAGGCGCTCGAACAGTCCGAGGGCCCCTTCCCTCTCCGATTGTGTGTAGTCGCGATAGCTTGCCAGCGAGCCGTCCAGGCCCGTGCAGACGACATCCAAAGAAGTCATGCGCGGGTGAAATATCCCCAGAGTCTCCTGTTGCACGGGTTGAAACATACCCAGCCGTCTGCGATGTTCTCGCAGATTCACCCGACCGTAGCGCTCACCCAAAACCTCTACGCTCCCCTCCGAAGGGAACAGATGCCCGCCGAGCAACGCTGCCACCGTGGACTTTCCTGCCCCGTTCGGACCCAGAATCACAGAGTGCGAACCCGAAGGCATGGACCAGGAGACGGAGCTCAGTATCTCGACGCCTCTCCGCCGTAAGCAAACGCGGTCGAGTTTCACGACAGGCGCGACCGCCCCGCCCGGATCAGCCGGCATCGCCCGCTTCGGCCGCGTACGATTTCGTCATCTGCTCGACGACCGTTGCAAAACGGGTCGGCGAATCGATTTCGAACTCTTCCAGGATCTCCGGTTCGACGCTGTAGTAGTGCGAACGACCCGCCGCGGCTTCTTGGATGCGAATGCCCATGTAGACGCAGTGGACGAGGTCCATGTCCTCTGCCGGCGCATCCAGTGGTTTTTGTTGGAAGCGAATGGCGGCCACGAGGGGAGCCGGAAACTTCCATTTGGCGGCCACGAGTGCTCCGATCTCGGGATGACTGATTCCGAGGGCGATCTCTTCGAGCAGGTGACTGCTCCGGATACGCCCGGCGCCCTGGAGTTCCTGCACCTTGCGCTCGAACTCGGGCCGCATCGAGAAGAGGATGATCTTCCCCAGCTCGAAGAGCAGTCCGGCCACGGTTGCCAGTTCCGCCGTCGTCGTGTCCTTGCGGCGCGCCAGGCGACGGGCAAAGAAGGAAACGCGGTTGGCCCCGTCCCAGATCTGCTCCAGCTCGCGGTAGCGGTAGCGGCTGTTGATTACGTTCCGCGCGCCACTTACCATGAGAAGATTGCGGATCACTTTGAGACCGATGATCTTGACGGCGTCCGTGAGACTGGGATTGCGATTGCGACTCATGTAGCCCGCCGAATTCACCACCCTGAGGATCTGAGCGGTAAGACCCGGATCTCTTTGAATTCGCTCCGCGATCACCTGAAGGCTCACGCTGTCGGAATTGCAGAGCTGAATGAGGCTGTTGATGCTCTCCGGAAAGGACGGCAGGGCCTCGCACTCGGCCAGTATTTCTGATTTGATGGCGCCCGCCACTTCCGGCTGCGTCAATTCGAGAGGAATGCGCACCGTCGTACGCGTTCGACCTTCCCCGGACACCAGGCGGAACGAATCGGGCGGGATTCCCGCATTCCGAAGGAGGAGCAAGGTCATGACGATGCCGAGCCCCGCTCCTTCGCTGGTGTCGCGGATTTCCGCAAAGGCGCGATCGATCGACTGATACTTGTGGAAGCTCTCGATCCGTGTCTTGATCCGTTCCCACTCGAAGGGAAGCAACTGGACGTTGTTCTCGATGACCAGTTCGAGGGCATCCGAAGCCCGCTGCAGGGTCACGTCGATGTAGTACGTCGACTTGAGATGTGCGGCCAAGAACGCATCCCAGTCCGCCAGAACCTCTTCGGAGAATCTGGCGATTGCACTCGTGTACTCCTCCTTCGAACCGACAGAGAGCTTTCGTTCCTCCAGGAAGATCCGTTTGGCATTGGCCTTGGAGCAATTCGAAGTGAGCTCTTTGAGGAGAACCACCATCAGCTCAGTTAGGAAACCGATATTGAGTCGGGAAAGAAGGCGAAACAAGAAGCCTGATATGAAGTTGATCCGGGAGTCCAGAAGCCCCGGATAGCGTAGCGTGACCGGGTTGCCGGCCAAGACCGCTTCCACCGCTCCCGCATTGTCGTGACCGTCCCGAAACGGAAGCACAGCGACCGAGTAAGAGCCCGTTTTCCGCCCCGGCAACACTTTTTGGTCGGCCGGTCGGGGGGCTGTCGCAGGGGCCGTCTATCATGGCCGAATGAATGACCACACAAGTGCCTTTGCAACGGAAGGACCGCTAGGAAGAGGCCGAGCCAGGGAAGGCTGGCAAACTGTCAGAGGGCGTTTGCCGGTGCAGGTGCGCTTCTACCCGGAAGGAGAGGTGCTCCTGTGGACCCGACTCACGCACTCCGATGACGTGCGGCTCCTTTTTTCGCAGGTGCGCACCCTCTTGCAGAATCGAGTCGATGTGATCCGAAGGCAGCTTCAGGATTGCCGCGCTGCGCCCATTGACGAAAGGCAGTACAGACTCTTCGGAGAGGTGGAAGAGCAGGAGTTCGGGGGCAGCCGCACGGAGGGATTGGCACCGGCCATCCGGCGCCGATCGAACAAGGAACTCGGCCGGACTGCCTGATACCCTTTGGTTGGAGGTCTGGCGGGCCGGCCCGGTTCCGTGGGGGTCAGTAGACTCTCATGCGCGGCAGGCTGAAGGTCTTCTTGAAGGCCAGGTGGTCGTGCTTGAGAATCAGAGCGTGAACCTCATCGCCCATCTTCTCCTCTTCCCGGCGAAGGTTGAGGTTTTCAGAGGCCAATTGAGTCAAAGCCGTTTCGTCCTCGTCCTTTTCCGCCTGGATCAGTTTACGATCCAGCTCTACACGCTTGACCTGCAGGTCACGCTTGCGGGGCATCAGGGCCTCAACGTCTTTCTTGAACGCCTCGGCGCGGTCCTGCTCGAAGACCAGGAGGGTCACGCGGTTGAAGAAGCGATAGTCGGGTCGGAACGGTGAGTAGTGATGGGACCGAAAGATCGTGCGCCGGCGAGAATGTTCCAGGGTGTAGGTGTGGCGGTCGATGTTCGTGAAGATGCGCGTCTCCTGTTCCTTCGCGGTGGGGCGCAGGAAGTTCGTCTGCACCGCATCGGCTTCCGTGGGTCCCAAATCGCCGTACAGCTTGAACTTCAACCCCTGGTCCGGATTGAAGAAGAAGTAGTTCTGGAACTTCCACATGGGCGGCAGAACCTCGTGGATAGGCTTCTGTACGGCGGCCGAATTGCGCATGTAGCGAATTCGGGCTCGCGCCCATTGATAGTCGGGATCGCTTTCGTCCCATACCTGGGCCGCAATGTCGGACACCTTCAACCCATCACGGCCGGTCAGGGTAAGGTAGCGCACGAGAAACTTCTCTTTGAGGGGGTCGTAGCGGCGCCATGCGGGGTACGGTATGACTTCGTGGTAATCATCGTCCACGGCGTTCGTCTCGGCGGCAGCCATGACGTAGGCCACGAGGTTGAGATCGCCCGCTGTCAGGTTCTCCACGTCGAAGACCACATCCAGGAACTCACCGAGTCCCGTGGGCGCGTAGCGCCGATCGAAGTTCAGGTTGCGGATCGTGAAACGAGAACTGGCCACCGCAATCGGCGAGAAATCCTGGATGGTCATCAACACCGGAATACCGCCCTTTTTCTCGCCCTTGGGCGGCTCCGAGGTCTTGGCCTCCGGTCCGGCGGCTCCCCCGCCGCCCGGTGCGCCCCCGGCCGGTGACAGGAAGCCAATCAGGCTCGCGAGCGCCACTACCGTGGCACTTCTTTTCCATTTGGCCGAATCAAAGCGCATGCAAGGATACCTCTCTCGAAATTATCGAAATAATGCGGCCCCCGATTAACGAGCGGCGTCCTTTTTGTCCCGTTCAGGACGCGGGACGTCCAGAAAAAAACGGGTGCCCATTTGAGCTTGGGCACAATGCTCGCCCTCGTGTTTCCGCCCATCGCCGCAACCCGCAACCACCCTGCTGCCGCCCGGCGGACGTTATGTCTACCCGGCCGGTCTCGCTCCGGCGCGGTCGTCCGGCCGCGAATCCTCCGCCTTTTGTGGGGGATGATGGTGCTGGGGGCCGCAGGATCCGCTCCTTGGAACTGCCGGACCGAGCCCGCCCGCGCGGCGAACCTGGCGGAAATGCTCAACGCCCGGATTGCCATGCCGTACGACAACACGCAGATGGTCGCGGTGAATTTCGTAAGCAACCGGCAGGTGACAGGAGAGGCGCCGGATTGCTCGGACGGTTACTATTCCGTGGAACTGGGCCCCAAACGCCACGGCCTGTGCCTCGTCAACGTGCCGCGCGCACACGAGGTGGGCTCCATTGATGCGACCGGAGGGGACCCCCAGCGGCACGAGCATTTCATCGTCACCCGCCACCAGCCGCTCGCGGAAGCCGACTTCTACGCGACGCTGGACAAGGACCCCAGCGACATTCTCGTGTTCGTTCACGGCTTCAATGTGAAGTTCCGCGAAGCTGTCTTGCGGTCGGCTCAGATTGCGTACGACGCCAAGTTTCAGGGCAGCGTCGTCCTCTTTTCGTGGCCGGCCGGTGCGCGGCCGGGATTCTTAGCTTCTCTGCGCATGGACCTGACCTACCGCGAGAACCGGGATCGCGCGGCCCAGAGCGTGGCGGCCATGCGCGAAACACTCGAAAGGCTCGCGGCCACAAAGAGGCGAATTCACGTCGTAGTGCATTCGATGGGCCACCAGGTGGTCATCCCCGCCGCGGCCGCTCTGGCCGATTCCGGCGCGAAGCAGATCATGCACGAGCTCGTTTTCACCGCGCCCGATTTCGCCGAGGCCGAGTTTCGCGCTCTGGCTCCGAAGCTCCGCCAGGTCGCCCGACGCATCACGCTGTACTGTTCCCCCGCGGACAATGCGTTGCGCGTCTCGGTACGCGTGAACGAAAACAAGCGCGTGGGTCAGTGTTCGCGCATCGACGGGATGGATGTCATCAACGTGAACCTGATCGACTCACCGCTCTTCTGGGTGGGTGGACTCGGGCACGGATACTACTCCAGTCGGGCCATTCTCACGGACCTGTTCCAACTGCTCCTCGGGATCGAGGCGCGCCGTCGCCTTTTCATCCGGGTTCAGGAAGAAGGTGACGAGCACTACGTGCTGCGCAAGTAGCGGTGGACATGCGGATCGCCGAGATCGGCACCATGTCCAAACTCCGTCGCACTCAGAACTGAAAGTAGATGAAGGCCGATGATTTCGGCCCGAAGGCAGCCACCAGGAGGGCCAACACGCAAGCCGCGGCAGGAACCAGGCGCGCGCGGCGCGCCCGGATCCAACCGGCCACCCGTTGGGTTCCTTCCAATAGGTGCAGTCCGCCGAAAACGAGCATCAGGAACACCAGCAGGTTGGCGTCGCCGAGCATGCGTTCGGAAGGACCCGCTACGGTAGAGAGCATCTCCCAGCCTGACCGCAACGTGGGAGCCCGGAAGAAAACCCAGGCCAGGCAGACCAGATGAAAAACGACCAGCCTGCGCAACCAGCGCACAGCTCCTGCTTCCTTTCCGGGCGACGCAAGACCGAGGGCCCGTTCCGCTACGAGAAAGACGCCGTGCAACACGCCCCACACGAGGAAGGTGTAGTTTGCGCCGTGCCACAATCCACCCAAGACCATCGTGACCAGGATGTTCGCGTAGGACCGCAACTTCGAACCGCGGTTGCCACCGAGCGGGA
>CAZPFB010000018.1:47027-65505 GCA_964585735.1 uncultured Leptospiraceae bacterium | reverse complement strand
GCAATCGTTTTTTGTCAGTCCTCCGGCAGCGGTGGACTGCGCCTTTTCTATGGAGGAAACTCCGGGAAGCACGCGCGACGGGCCAACCACATTTTGGTCCGCGGGCGCAAAAAGGGGCGACGGTCGGGCTGCGCGTTCGTATCTCGGGCCTGGACGGAGGCACACCGCTTGATCCTCGTCGAAAACTTAGGAAAGGAATATCAATTGGGGGAGACCCGACTCGCCGTGCTCTCGGGGGTGAGCTTTCGGGTGGCGCCCGGAGAGTTCGTGGCCATTACCGGCCCCTCCGGAAGTGGGAAGTCCACGCTGTTGGGCTTGCTTGCGGGCCTCGACCGACCTTCGCACGGGCTCATCCAGATCGACGGTGTGGACCTGACCGTCCAGAGCGAAGAGGAGCTTTCCCGGTTGCGCGGTCGCAAGATTGGTTTTGTTTTTCAGAACTTCCAGTTGCTGCAAACGCTGACCGCGCTGGAAAATGTACGCGTCCCGGCCGAGATTCTGGGCGACGAAGCGGCAGCCGGGGAGGCAGTCGGACTGCTCTCGCGGGTCGGCCTTGCCGAGCGTGCGGACCACTATCCATCTCAGCTCAGCGGCGGGGAGATGCAGCGTACGGCCATTGCCCGCGCCGCCGTGACGAAACCGCCGGTGTTTCTGGCCGATGAACCCACAGGCAATCTGGATTCCGAGAACGGTCGGTTGGTGATGAATCTGCTCCTGGAACTCAACCAGGACGCCACGCTCGTCCTGGTAACGCATAACCCGGAACTGGCCCGCATGGCCGACCGCGAGATTCAGCTACGGGACGGTCGCATCGATCGTATCGTAGAGCACCGGAGAAGTGGTCGTGGCGCGAAACACAGGGTTGAGAAACACGCCGCCGCGCGGTCTCCTCGTCCTTCCCGTCCGACCACTCGGAAGCGCGCTTCTGCCAGGCGGAGCGCGCGGTGAGCTGGCGGCACATCATCTCCCTGGCCCTTGCCGAAACGCGAAAGCTGCGCGGAGTGCTGCTGTTCGCCGTGTTCGCCGTTGCCGTCGGGGTGGCAGCGGTCACGGCTGTGCGCACGGCGGTGCTCAGCTTGGAGCACAGCATTGCCGCGCAGGCGCGCAGTCTTCTGGGCGCGGATCTCGTACTGGATTCGAACACCGAATTCGGCGCAGAAGGAGAGGCTCTCACGCGCAGCCTCGTGAAAGAGGGTGGTCGATTTGCGCGGCTCACCTGGTTTTATTCCATGCTCTACAGTCCGGCCCGGTCGAAACCCGGTCGGCCCGTCGCCTCCGATCGACCAACGGCGGTGGGTGCGGCCTCGAGCGGGACGCTCCTGGTGGTGGCGCGTGGAGTGGAGCAGGGTTTTCCTTTCTATGGAAAGATCGAAACGGAACCGGCGACTGCGTGGGCGCGTCTCGGTCGCGGTGAACGTCCCGAGCTGATCGCAGCGCCCGACGTTCTCGATCAGCTCGGACTCGGCGTCGGGGATCGCGTTCGCCTCGGACAGCAGTACTTTCGCATCATCGGTCGCTTCGTCCCGCGCCCCGGAAGTCCGGCGGCGGGCGTGGGGTTCGCGCCCACGGTTTACGTGAACCATCGCTGGCTGGAAGGCACCGGGCTTCTTTCGCGGGGAAGTCGGATTCGTCACGAGCGCATGTTCGTCCTGCCCTCCGGGTTCGATGGTGAGGCCTGGAAAGAAGCGCGCTGGGAAGAGGCCGTGCGCGCGAACCTCGGAATTCGCACACACCGCGAAGCGGCGGCCGGACTGCAGCGCTTTCTCTGGCGGCTCTCGCACTACCTGACCACGGCGGGCCTGGTGACTCTGCTCCTTGGAGGCGTGGGCATCGGCGCGGCCGTTCACGCTTTCGTGCGCGAGCGCTTGGACCACGCGGCCGTGTTGCGCAGTCTGGGCGCGCTGCCCGGAGAAGTATTTCGTATTTACCTAGTGACGGCTCTGATCCTCGGAGGCGCCGGGAGTCTTGTGGGAGTCCTCGTGGGGGGAGTACTGCCGGTCCTGTCCGGCGGCGCCCTGACCTCTTTGCTCGAAGGAACGCGTGGCGTTCCGTTTCTCGTGGACCTGACCTTTTCGTGGCGCGCGTGTCTCGAAGGGGCGCTTGTCGGGATATCGGGCACCTTCGTCTTCACGCTGATTCCCGTGCATCGGTTACGCAGCGTGTCCCCATTGCGCATCTTCCGGCGCGAGGCGGATCCGGTACCTGTCGATTTGCGCCGCGACCTGCTCCTCTACGGCGGCACAGTGCTGCTGTTCGTCGTGCTCATCGCGCTGACGGCCCTGACGCAGACCGAGTCACTGCCGGTCGCCTTTTTCTTCACGGGGGCCGTCCTGGCCGCGGCGATTCTCATTGTCGTGCCCGCGCGGGGGCTCGTGCGCTTGACCCGTAAGCTGGGCCGGAGCATTCGCAGCTACCACGTGCGCCAGGGCATGGCGAACCTCCACCGACCCGGGAATCAGACGACCGCGGTCGTGACAGCCGTGGGCGTCGGCTCGCTCTTGCTCACCGGGATTCTCATCGTAGACTCCTCTCTACGGAAGGAACTTGCCGTTTCCGACAGGCGCGATGTTCCCAACCATTTCGTGATCGACATCCAACCCGACCAGCAGGCGGGAGTGCTCCAGGTACTCGAAAGCTTCAAGGCCAAGGATGTCACCACCGCACCCATGGTGGCCGCGCGCATCCAGGCTCTGAATGGCCGGCCCATTTCGGGTGGCGTGGAGCGCAACGCGGCCCGGCGCGGTTGGGAGGATCAAATTCGCACGCGCGAGTATCTCGTGTCCTACCGGCAGGAACTGCTCGATTCGGAGCGTCTGATCGACGGCAAGTTCTGGAGCGGGCGACCGACGGAGCAGGAAGTTTCGGTGGATGAAGACTGGGCGCGCCGCATCGGGGCGCGACTGGGGGACCGGCTGACCATGGACATCCAGGGTCTGCCGTTGGAGGCCAAAATCACCAGCATGAGGCACGTGGAATGGCGGGCCATGCGTCCCAACGTCCTTTTGCTCTTCTCCCCAGGGATGATCGAGCAGGCCCCGCGCATGCACGTGGTCAGTTTCCGTCTGGAGGATCGGGACAGCCGCTATGCCATGCGTCGCGCAATCGTGGGACGTTATCCGAACATTTCTGTCGTGGACGTGACCGAGGCGGCGGCCAACATCGCCCTCATTGCGGACAAGATTGCGGGTGTGATCGGCTTCCTGGCGCTGATTACCGTCATGAACGGGATGGTCATTCTGGCGGGAGCCGTGGCCTCAGGGCGCTTTGCCAGAATGCGGGAGGCTATGCTTCTCAAGGTGCTGGGCGCCAATCGCGGGGACCTGCGTCGCATTCTTTCCGTCGAGTACGCGGTGACGGCGGGCCTCGGCTGCCTCTGCGGCTGGCTGCTCGGGGAGGCCATCAGCCGGGTGCTGCTCACGGGATTTTTCGAAGCGCCGGTCGTGGTTCCGTACGGTCGCATTGCTGCGGCGCTCCTTGTCGTGCTTGCTCTCAATACCGCTGTGGGCTTGTGGATCAGCCGGGATACGGCGCGCGCCCGTCCGCTGGACATCCTGCGCGAGGAGGCGTAAAAGCGGGGCCGGTTGTGCGATCTCCTCGTTCGCCACTTTCAAAAGGGAAAGCCGATCCGATACGAGCGCGATCCTGTTCAGGATCCTGTTTCATCCTGCGGGGACGGCGCTGCAAAAGCAAGCCGGTGATAGGCTTTGGAAATGGCGTGATTGCGCTCGTGCCGATGCAGGTCGATGGGCCGCTCCGAAACGCCGGAGCGAAGTCGCCGCGACTCCGCTTACCTGACGCACCTCCAGGGCGACGTGAACGGAATCGGTCGCACAGCAAGATCGCTTTCGCCGTCCCTGCCTGGACCTGCCCCCATCAGCTCAAGAACTCCAGCACGGCCTCACACACTGCGTCGAATTCTTCGTGCTGCACCCAATGCGTGGCCTGAGGGAAGTAGTGGAGTTGCACATCGCGGGCGCGCGTGAGACTCTCTTCTGCAAGCTTGCGCCCCAGGGCGCGGTCACGCTCTCCCCAGAGGATCAGTGTTCGAGGTGTGATGGGAATTCCCGTACTCGGAACTCCATAGCGCACGGCGGCGCGGTAGTAGGCCAGCATGCCGGAATGCGCGCCCGGGCACGCCCAAGCCTGTTCGAGTGAGCGCAGTTCCTCGGCGGTGAAAGAGTCGGGTCGTCCCGTGGCTGCGAGCGCCCGCCGCAGCGCGCCGCGCGCGAGAATCCACTCCGGGAGCCACGGGATCTGAAAGAAGAACACGTACCAACTCCGCAACAGTTGGCGCGGGTCGCGGCGAATGGCGCGGGGAAGCGTCGCGGGATGGGGAGCATTCAACACGACGAGTCCCTGAACGAGGTCCGGCCGCAGTTCTGCAACGCGCCAGGAAATGATGCCGCCCCAATCGTGGCCCACGATCGTGGCCGGCCCGCGTGTTTCCAGAAGTGCAATGACATCGCCCGCCAGGACGTCCAAGCGATAGTCGGCTGTGGTCGCGGGTTTGTCGCTCTGACCGTATCCGCGCAGGTCCGGGGCCAGTGCGCAAAACCCGTGCCCGGCAAAGAAGTGCATGTGGCGGGCCCACGAGCCGTGAAACTCTGGAAAGCCGTGCAAGAACAGAATCTGCGGCCCGGTTCCTGCTTCGGCGACGTGCAGGCGAACGCCTTCGTGCGCATGGGAGAAATGCGAAACGGTCGAAGCGTCGTTCATGAACCGTCCGGCCCAGGATCACTCTGAGTTGTTCATCGGGACGGGAGCCGAAGGACGTGCGGCCGCAGGGCCTTCCAGACATTGGCCGCGAACATCTCTGTTCCCTGCTCCGTGGGGTGAATACCGTCCGGTTGATTCAGCTTGCTCACCCCGGCCACGCCCGTGAGCGGGAAGGGCAGAAGGACAATCTTCTCGCGTCGGGCCACATCCCGGAACATGCGTTCGTAAGAACCTGCATATTGTTTGCCCATATTGGGAAACGTGTGCATCTGAAACAGGGCGATGGTGATCGTTGCGTCAAAACGGCGCGTGGCCTGGACGATGCTGCGGAGGTTGGCGGCCATCGATTCCACGGGCTGTCCGCGCATGGCGTCGTTGGAACCCAGGCCGATGACGAGCATCCGAACCTTGTTTTCCTTCCGCAGATACCAGGGTAGTCGCGCCAGGCCGCCGGCAGTGGTGTCACCGGAACGGCCGGCATTGATGACCCGGTAGCGCAGCCCGTCTGCTTGGATCTGCCGCGCAACCATGCTGGGCATGGACAGTTCGAGCGGAAGGCCGCGACCCGCCGTCAGACTGTCTCCGAGAAACACGATACTCGGTAGGTCGCTTTTTGCCGCGGGAGCGCCTTTGCTCTGTTCGCCCTCATCCGGCTTGGAGCACGCGGCCGCGTGCAGAAGCAGAGCGCAGGTGAGTGCTATGCCGAGCCTCCTCGTGATCCGTCCTCCTGCCGCGCGGCGTTTTCGCACTTTGCGCGGGGCGCAGGCACCTGCGTGACCTCCCCGAGGTGTTCCGTAGAAAATGTGTGTGAACATATCGTATCTCCGCATTTCAGATCGACGGCACCGGCGGCTTCTTCTCCCGGCCGGGCGTGGCGCTCAACAGAAAGCGTTGCCCCCATTCGGTGCGCAAGAAGATGAACAGCGCGCCCAGGATGAGGGCGAGCATGCCCCCGGTGAGATAGGGGTTGTATTCCTGTCTGGAGAATATTTTGCCTTCCCCAACTTTTGGCATGGCCTGGGGCGCGACCGGCAGGCCGAAGCGTTCGGCCAGCTTCGGTATGTTCGTCAGATGGATGACCGGGACATCGCGTTTCATGAAGCGGGTCATGACCGAATCGACCTCCAGCGCGCCCGGCGGCGCGCGGCGGTTCAAGCCCGGCTCGTACAGATGTTTCCCAACGACCGTGCCCACAGACAGGGTACCGCCGCCGACGTTCACGTACGCTTTGATGGGCAGGTCTCCCGCCTCCCGATCGAAGATCTTCATGCGCTGCTCCACGCCATCTTCGTAGCTCTTCGTTTCTATGAGGGGCACGCCGGCCGCGCGAATGGCCGCAGCAATCTTTGCCTTCCCGTGCTCCTGCATGCCCACGAGGCGGTCGCCGATCCCGCCCGGGGAAGCAGCAGCACTGCGATAAGACCACAACCGTGTGCTTGCAAGAATGCGCTCCATATCGATCCAGAGGAGGTCGGGCATGTTAGCCCCGAAACCGGAAGCGCCCACGCTGGAAATGATGACCACACGCAAACGCATGACCTTCACCGCAGCGAGTACGCAAATGTTGAGGGCAGGGAACGAGCCGCTGAAGCCCACGGCCACGAGGTCTCCCTCCTTGAGGTTGAGCAATTTGAAATAATGCACGAGGACCGCCGCGAAGTTCGGATTCACGGTGGTCTGTTTCGACGTCAGTGTGCCGGGGACCGTCGTCACGTAGCTCATGTAGGGGCCAATCAGACCCGAGACGGCCGGATCGAACTCCCGATCGAGGGGGATGCCGCGAGCGCGGCGCTCCTGTTTGACCGTGGCGAACGCGGTGGCGGCGTGACGCGCCGCTTCCAGTTTCAGCGTCTGATGGGGCTGGAGGCTCTTCCACTTGAAACGTTCCACGGACCACACGGCACCCAGCGACGCAATGGCGATCAGAACGAGCAGCACCTGAGAGACTTCACGCGGACGCCAATACAGCTTCTTCATACGCGGATGTCCTCGCCCAGAATCAGGATCATCACGAGCCGCACGACCGCCGAAGCAATGAGGAGTGTGGCCAGGGTTTCCACGAAACCCTGTCGGTCCAACCAGATGGCGATGAGCCCGGGGATGATGTAGCCGATGACGCGCAGTTCCGTGCTGGGCACGGCGGCTCCAAACTTGGGGAATACGGCCGGGATGAGCAGGCCCAGCAGATAGCCCACCAGTATCATGAGCACGGTGCGGCGTTTGCCGTACACGATGACGAAGCCGGAGATGAGCCGAACGAGAAGGAAAGTGAGGGTGCCGCAGACGATCGTGAGAGTGACCGTTACCGGGTGCGTGAGAAACAAAGCAAAGTACCCCGGGACAATCATGCCGCCCGCGGCCAGGCCAAACAACTCCGCAAACAGGAGGCTGATACCCAGTCCGATGCCGATGGATAGTGTTAGGTGTTCCATATTCAGTGATGTTCAGGTTGTTTCAGCCCCGCTCGTCCCCGGACGATTGTTGAACAGACTCGCCTCAAGAAAACCGCCGCAACCATCAGGAAGCTCGAGCCATGGGGCGACTGCGGTTGCGAAAGTAGCGCGCCACCTCCAATCCCTGGCCGCCGATGTTGCCCATGCCGACGACCAAGGCGGAGTCTCCCGCCAGGTCTACCACCATCTCGAAGATGTCGTCCACGCGGCCCTGCTCGGCAAAGGAGAATTTGAGGGAACTCGCACCGCGCCCTACGGCCGCGCGCGCGAAGATGAAGGTCCCGCTGCCCATGAGGATGCAGTGGTCGATGTCCGGCCAGTCCGCCATGGCTTCGCCGAGCTGGCGGCTGCGATCCTGGCGGTCGTCCCGACAGTTGAACAGGGCGATGCGCTTCTTGGCCTCGGGATGCGCGGCCAGCGCCATCCTCCAGAGTTGCTCGGTGGACTCCGGGTCGTTTGCGGCAAAAGCGTTGACGAAGACGATGCGGCGGCCGAAGAAATCGATCGGGTTGTAGGTGAGCGCACCCGGATCCGGCGTAGCAGCCAACATTCCGCGCAACGCCACATCTCGCGCAATCCCGACATCCGCGCAGACGCGCAGGGCCAACGCAACGTTCTCCCGGTGCTCGACGTACGAAAACCGCTGCATTTCGTCCTCGCTGACCGCAGCCACATCGTCGGCGCCGACCTGAATCAATTCGGCGTTCCGGTCGCGGCAGGCTTCGAGCAGGAGATCTCGATGACGGACTTCGCAGGTGTAGAGATTTCCCCCGGGAGGAATCATCCCTGCGAGCGCGAGGGCCACACCGTCCTCATCGGGTCCCATCACGTCAAGGTGATCAGCGCGAGCGTTTGTGATGACGGCGTGCGTGGCCTGAACGAGGCGAGATTCGCTGATCCACTGGAGCAGCGGCTGGAGCGCCATGCATTCGATGACGAGGGCTTCGGAACCCAAACGAACTGCCGTATCGACGATGCGCACCTGTTCGATGACGTTGGGGCGACCCGGCCGGTAGACGGGGAACTCCTGGCCATCGGGCAGGATCATGCGCGCCAGTGTCCCGGTCGTCTTGGCCGAAGTCGGAATTCCCGCTTCGCGCAGGCCGGCCGCGATGAGCCGGGTGACGCTCGACTTGCCCCGCGTCCCGTTCACGTGGATGCGGTAGCGCAAGCGCGCCAGGTTCTGGCGATGCTGCGCGTACTCGAGGATTCCCAAGCCCACGATGACGAACAGGAGCACCAGCAGCACCACGAACGAGAGCATGCGCGCGCAGGCTCCCGGCTGCGCCATCGCACAGCAACCAGATTTTCGCCATTCAATGCCGCGGGGGCGTCGGGCGGGCGACAGTCTTTACGTTGACGAACTCGAGCAACCCCTGCCGCGCGAGCTCCCGGCCGAAACCGCTTTCCCGAACGCCGCCGAAGGGCAGGCGTGGGTCGGAACGCACGAAGGAGTTCACGAAAGCGCTGCCCACGGAAAGTTCCTCGGCGGCCAGGCGCCACGCGGTTTCTTCGTTCTGGCTGAAAACGGCCCCGCCGAGTCCGTAGCGACTCTGATTGGCGAGCGCGACGGCCTCTTCCACATGGCGTGCGCGAACGATGGCTGCGACCGGACCGAATGTTTCCTCGTCGAAAGCAGGCATGCCGGGTCGGACGTGATCGAGCACCGTTGCAGGGTAGAAGTAGCCCGCCTCTGCCGGCAGCTTTCCGCCCAGCAGCAAACGCGCGCCGCCTGCCACGGACTCTTCCACCTGTCGATGCAGTGTTTCGCGAAGGTCCGATCGCGCCAGCGGTCCGAGTTCGGTCCGCTCGTCGGTCGGATCGCCCATGACCACGCGACCGAGGCGCGCGGTCAGAGCCTGAACGAAGGCGTCCTGAATCGGCTCGACCACGAGAAATCGTTTGGCCGCAATGCAGCTCTGACCGCCGTTGATGAGCCTGCCGGTCGCGCAGGCCAGGGCTGCCGCGTCGAGATCGGCGTCGCCGAGTACGATGTACGGATCGCTGCCGCCGAGTTCGAGCACGCATTTCTTGAGGGCCTGTCCCGCCGCGCGGGCGACCGAGCGCCCCGCGCGCGTGCTCCCGGTCAGTGAAACGCCGGCCACGCGGTCGTCGGCGATGAGGTTGGTCGCGTCTTCGGTGGAGCAGAAGAGATTCGTGAAAACGCCGGGCGGGAAGCCGGCTTCGAGGAAAAGCTGCTCTGCCGCCAGCGCGCAGCCAGGTACGTTCGGTGCGTGCTTGAGGATGACGGTGTTGCCCGCGGCGATGGCCGGAACGGCTGCGCGAATCACCTGCCAGAACGGGAAGTTCCAGGGCATGACGAGCAAAATGACACCGAGGGCTTCGAAGTGGATCTCAGCGCGTCCCTCGAAAGGCACTGGCACGGGACGCAGAACCTGCGGTGCGGTTTGGGCAAAGTAGTCGGCGGCGGACGCACACTTGTGGCACTCGCTCCGACCGTCCCTTACCGGTTTCCCCATCTCTTCGGCCATGAGCAGCGCGAGCTCGGAACTGCGTTCGCGGAACAGAGCCGCGAGGCGGGTCAGAGGCCGAGCGCGCACTTCGGAAGAAAGGCGCAGCCAATCGCGCAGCGCGCGCACAGTCGAGTCGAGCACACGATCCTGTTGGGCGCGGCCGGCAAAAGGAACTTCACGGATCAGAGCGCCCGTCGTGGGATTGACCGCGCGAAAGGCCATACCTGCTTCACTGCGTGACCCGGACCGGGAATCTCAGGACGTCCGCATCGCCGTTCTTCTCCCACGGACGGGCGTAACGCAGAAGGAGCGTGCATTGACCCGGACGGTCCGCCCGAAACCGAAAACGGTACAGGCCGCCCTGTTCGACGTTCTCTTCCGGTCCGAGCAGTTTGAATTCCGGGTCCCCGAGGGACACCAGGTACGGCTCTCCGCCGCCGCCGTACTGCCAGTCGTAGCCCGTGGAGGGCCGCCCCTTAACTTCGATGGCGAGCGTCGAACCCACCGAAACAGTGGAGGGTTTGTCTGCATCTTTGGCGGTGAGCACGGTTCCCTCTTTGGCAGTGCCTCGGGTGTCGGGAGCACCGGACGCGCACCCTCCGATGCCACCGCAACCCGAAACCAGGAGCAGGCCGAAGAGAGGGAGCATGAGCCGCACGAAACCTCTTTACAGGAATCGCGGCGGCGGTCAAACGATTCCGCGGGTGGCTTTTCCCGATCAAACTTCCCTGTCGCTGTTCTTCCGTGAGCGCTCCGCGCAATCGCCTGTGGAAGAAACGACGCTCGCCGGGACCGGACCCGAACGAGTTTCCGAGAACCATCGCTTCCGCCTGCGCTGGGGACGAAGTGCGCACGAACTCCGCCTGATGCTCCGACAGCAATCGGGTCCGCCGGTTTTTCTCGAAAGACTGGAACTGCGGCTTCTGCCCGAGGCCGGCTCGGGCGTTCTGTCATTGGCTGATGGAGCTCCTCTGGAGGTCGGCTTTCGCCTGTTTCAGCACGGCTACCACAGTTGGTCCTCGACAATGTTGCGGAACGCGCGGGAGGCCGACGTTTTTGCGCGTTTGCGCTGGAAGCACAATCTGGACGAAAACCCGGAGACCCCGCACCAGGGATGGTTGCCGTTTCTGCCCGGCGCCTTCTTGGCGCGTCGCGGGCGCTTTCATTCGGAAGGAATCGTCGGACTCGAGCAGGAGGAGTCTGCGGAACCCTTTCGCTTTCTCGCCTGCAGCGGCGCCGACGGACAACAGTTCGTACGCTTTCGCGTCGTGCTCTCTCGGGATGGACGGCTGCGGGAGTTCGTCGTCATCTGGGATTTCAACGGCAGGCGCTTTCAACCCCACGCGCGAACTGCTCTGACGCCTCTGCGCTGGTATTCGCAGCAGGGTCGGCCGAGTGCGCGTCGCGTCGACTTTGCGGAGGTGTTGGACGAAAACGTCCGCGTCCTGTCCGGTTCGATGCAGCCCCGCGTGAATGCAGACGTCTCTCCGGTAGGCTGGTGCTCGTGGTACTATTACTATGCAAATATAGATGAAAACAAGATGCTTATGAACCTGCGCGTTCTGCGTGAATCGCGGATCCCGCTGGACTTCTTTCAGGTTGACGATGGCTGGCAGAGCGCCATTGGCGATTGGTTGAGCGTGAACGACCGTTTCCCGAGTGGCATGCCTTTTCTCGCCCGCCAAATCCGGGAATCCGGGTATCGACCGGGGCTGTGGCTCGCGCCCTTTGTGGCGCGTCCGGACTCGCGGATCTTTCGCGAAGAACCGGAGATGATTTTGAAAGACGCGCGCGACCGACCGGTGCGCGCGCTCTACAACCCCATTTGGGGCGGCTGGACCTATTGCCTGGACGTGACCCACCCGCGCACGCGCGACTACATCGCCGAAGTGGCGCGCACGCACACCGAACGTTGGGGCTTCGAGTTGCTCAAGCTGGACTTTCTCTACGCCGCCGCGTTTCGCGGAAAGTATCACGATGATACGACCACGGGGGCCGTTCGCCTGCGTCAGGCGCTCGAACTGATCCGCAAGGCTGTGCCGCGCAAGACGTTCCTGTTGGGTTGCGGTTGTCCCATCTTCCCGGCGGTGGGCCTGGTCGACGGGATGCGCATCGGGATGGACACCAATCACATCTGGTCGGGTAATCTCATGTCGTGGGCGCTGCGGGATCGCAATTTCCCGACGCTGCGCTCGGCACTCATCAACACCATCACGCGCAGCGCGCTGCACCGTCGCTTCTGGCTGAATGACCCGGACTGCCTGATGGTCCGCACGACGGATACCAGTCTCACGCCCGCGCAGATTCAGTTGCAGGCCTCGGTGATGGCCCTGGCCGGTGGTGTGCTGCTCTTTTCCGACGACATGACGCGACTGGACCGGGAGGCTCTCGAGTTGCTGCGTCGTACGCGCGAGTTGCATCGCCGTTGCGGGCAGGAAACGCCGCTCCCGCTCGGCCTTCTGGATCATCACTTCCCGAGAGGGCTCTACAATCCGGCCGGCTGTCTCGGAGTCTGGAATCCCACCGCGCGGCCCGAGTGGGTGCGAGTCCGCCTGCCGCTCCGCGTGGATCGTCAGGCCCTGCGCCAGGCGCGTGACTACTGGACCGGCCGGCGGATGCCCTGGGAGGTCTTCGAAGACCGCGTCGAATTGGGCCTCGGCGCGTACGAGAGCATGGTGGCTATACTATGGTAAGCGGTCTGGAATTTTGCCCACCGGTGGCAAATATTCCTTTACACCCTGATATTATGTCTCATTTTGGAGGCTGGCCATGGGCGACGGTTCGCTGACACAGGACGAGATCGACCTGCTCCTTCAGGGCGCGGGGGACGTCGGCGCTGGCAGTGCGGGGGGCCTTGCGGGGCTCGGCGGAACCGGCGGTGGATCCGAGGAGCTCTCGCCGCTCGAGCGCGAGAATGTCGGGGACATCATCCACAGCGCCCTGCAATCGGGTACTCAGGGCCTCGGTCTCATCCTTTCGCGGACGGTGAAACTCGGTCCGCCCTACGTTGACGTGCGCGCGCAGGGTGACGTCGAGCGCGAGTTCGGCGCGGGCCAGGTTCTCTTTGCGCAAAAGACGAGCGGCGCGCTCAACGGCACGCTTGCGCTGTTCATCGGCGCCGATGCGGCGGCCAAGATCAGCGCCATCGTGATGGGCAACGACTCCTTCGATAGCGTCAGCGCGGACTTGGACAGCGCGCAGATTGCCACCGTGAAGGACGCCATGGGCCCGATGCTCTTCTCGGTGGCCACGCAGATCTCGGTCCGCATCGGTTCGGTGCTCACGCCCATGCCCGTCGAGGTTACTGTTCTTTCGCAGGGCACCGCCTTTCCGCTCCGGGAGGCTCCCAGCTATCTGCGCATTCAGATCCCGTTCACCGTCGAAGGCGCGGTGGATGCCAAGATCAACCTCCTCATGCCGATGCCGATGGCTCAGAGCCTTTCGCGCATGGCGCGCAGCCAGGAGCAGACATCCGGTCGTGCGGCCCCAACGGGCGGCATGGCCATGCCCAGCGGTCCTCAGCCCGGACAGCTCGGCGTGAAGGAAGTCGCCTTCCCGAGTCTGGCCGCGGGTCCCGTACCCTCTCAGGCAAACATGAACCTCCTGATGGACGTTCAGATGACCCTGACGGTGGAGCTGGGCCGGACCAAAATGTACATCAAAGAGATCTTGGGTCTGGGCGAAGGCTCGATCATCGAGCTCGACAAGCTTGCGGGTGAACCAGTCGATCTCCTCGTGAACGGAAAGCTGATCGCCAAGGGCGAAGTCGTGGTCATCGACGAAAACTTCGGTGTTCGCGTGACGGACATCGTCAGTCCCATCGATCGTCTCAAACAGGGTCAGCAGTAGGTCGCCGGAAAGGCTCGGAGAAGTCCGTGCAACGCAAGCAGTCGCCTCGCAGTGAACAACGAGCAGTACGCGGCGGGCTCCATACTCTCGCCAGCTTTGCGCTGGCTGTGATTTTCCTGACCGGGGTTTTTGCCGTGACCGCGCAGGAATCTCGGACGGTCCCCGGTGAAGAGGGAGTTCGCGCCGGAAAAGCGCCGAGCGCATCCGTGGGTTCCGGAAAGGGCGAGGCGAAGGGCGGCCGATCGATGGCAGAGATTGATCGTGCCTGGATGGACGCCATTCGCGGTAGTGCCCGGGACTCCAAGGCTCCCAAGTCCGCTGGTTCCGGGGGCACTTCGGAAGTTGGCGAAGGCGCCCGCGCCCGAACGGGCGGCGGTGAAGGCGAAGGAAGTGCGGACGGTCGCACATTGAGTGCTGGCGGAGAGAAGCGGGAGCGTCTGACCGATCCCGGCCCCGCGTCCCGAGCCGCCCCTGCTCCTTCGCGCATGTTCGCGGACGGCGGCGATGACGCTTCCTTTCTTTCAGTTGTGTTTCGGTTCGTGGCCATCCTCGCGATCATGCTGGGAGGATTCTACCTGTTCGTGCGCTATACGCGCGGCCGAAACGGAATGGGCGCGCAGACTTCGGATCTCGTGCAGGTGATTGCCTCAGTGCCCCTCATTCAGGGCCGCTTTCTGCAAATTGTCGACATGGGCGGTCGCCTCCTGGTTCTCGGCGTCTCCGACCACGCCGTTTCGCTTCTTTCGGAAGTCACGGACGCGCGTACGGTGGACCGGATTCGGGTGTGGCAGTCGCAGAATCGGCCGGGTCCGGAACAAAGCGGTGGTCTGCTCGGCAGACTGACCCGGATCATTCGGGGAACCGACTTTCGGTTCTGGAATGCAGCGGCCGAAGGCGCGCGGCCGAACGCCGAGCGCGAATCCTTTCGCAAGCTGCTGCGGGAGCAGGGCGGCAGCGCTACAGCTCCCGTTGATTTCGGTGAGAGCCAATCTTCGGCCAGGAACTCCGGTCCCGATCTCTTCGATTTTGCCGCGCCTTCGCGGGAGCAGGAGGAAGAGAGCGCACCGGATGAAGCCGAGTTGGCCGCGCTGCTCAAAGCGCAACGGCGCAGGATTCGCGCGCTCCAGTCGAAGCAGGAAAGCTGAAGCTGCTACGTCGGCAGGTGCTTTGCTCTTGCTCTTGCTCTTGCTCTTGCTCTTTGCTCTGCTGCCGCAGCCGTTCCCCGCGCCCACGGTACGCGGCATCGTGGCGACATGCGTCCGCGGCCTCGCCGGCGTCTAGGCGCGCCTGCCCAGTTACAATCGGCACGCGCGCGCTCCCCTCATCTCCAAAGCTCCGGTCCCGAAGCTGCTCCCGGGCAACCATCATGCTCCACCCCGGCCCGTCAGGATTCATGAAAGACAGGTTGACGTGCACGCACCCACTCCCTGCCGCGAAGCCAGGAGGGCGCCAGGGTGTGGCTGCATGCATTCTTGACCCTGTCTTTCATGAGTAATGCGGGCTAAGTGTCCCGTGGCCGATTGCGACAAACCCCGGACCCGCAACGTGGCGGAATGCCAGGACGGGCGCTGCGTCATCGTCAAGAAGCCGTGGTAGGCCGGGCGCTCGCTACCAGCGGGCCCAATGCCTCGCGCAGTTGTGCCACCGTGTAGGGCTTGGAGAGATAGGCCGTGAAGCCGGCTTCCTCTACGCGAACCAGGGTTTCCGGCATGGCGTCTGCGGAAAGGGCGATCACGGGGAGCCCGGAACCGCGGAGAGAACGGATCTCCCGAAGCGTCTCGAAGCCGTCCATGCCGGGCATGTGCAGGTCGAGCAGAACGATGTCGTACTCCCGCTCCCGAAGTAGCTCGACAGCCTCCTTGCCCCCCCAAGCCGCATCGACCAGCGCGCCTGCTTCCACCAGAATGCGGGAGGCCAGCACCTGATTGGCCTCGTCGTCTTCAACGAGCAGGATGCGCTCACCGCGAATGGAAACGGGTGTGTGCTGCGCTTCTGCCTCCGGAAGCTCTCTCGCGGTGACAAACGGCAGCACGACTGTGAAAGCCGCGCCAAATCCATCGGGTCCGGCTTCGCAGCGTACCGAACCGCCCTGATGTCGCGCGAGTTCGGCGACGATGGCCAAACCCAGTCCCGTGCCGCCGTGGCGCCGCGAGATGCCCGCGCTCTCCTGCTCGAACGGGTCGAAGATCCGCTGTCGCAGATGGGGCGCCACACCGGGCCCTGTGTCCTCAACACATATCGAGAGAAGCCAAAGATCGTCGCGCCGGCCTTCGAGAGACACTCGCAGACTCACCAGCCCCTGCGGTGTGAACTTGATGGCGTTGTCCAATAGATTCAGGAGGATCTGCCGCAGCGCCGTGGGGTCTCCACGAAGGGCGACGGGCACGTCGGCATCCTTGGCGAAGCTGAGGACAAGACCTTTCTCGTCCGCACGTCCCTGCAGCATCTGTCTCAGATCCTCGAGCAATTGGTCGATCGAGAACACGCGCTCATCCGGGCGAACCCGTCCGCTCTGCAGGCGAGCATAGTCGAGAATGTCGTCCACCAGACTCTTGAGGTGGCGTGCCGACTTTTGTATGATGGCAAGCTCGTCGCGCGAGAGTTGCCCCTCCCGCCCCAGCATGAGGTCCGTAAATCCGATGATCCCGTTTAGCGGCGTTCGAATCTCGTGGCTCATGCGCGAAAGAAAATCGGAACGAGCGCGGGCGAGGTGTTCGGCCTCCTCGCGCGCGCGGATCAGAGCCGCTTCGCGCGCGCGAAGCCCCTCCAGGGCCAGTCGCCTTTCGGTGATGTCGAAGAGCACCAGCGCGCGACCCGACTCACCGCCCGGCGTGGGTTCGATCTCGGTCACCCGCTGCTCGAACCAGATGGGCCCCACTGCGGTTTCGAGAAGGCGACCGTCCGTGTCCTCCACGGCTATGCCTCGTGCCGGAAGCCGTTCGCCGGGATGCAGCCACGGCCAGGCCCGCCGGGCCGAATCGTTGGCGTCCACGAGCGTGTCCGACCCGTCCACAACGAGCACCGCCTCGCGCAGGGTTTCGAAGACGCGCGTGCGCGCCAGGGGAACGAGGTCGAGCAGACGCAGGCGAAACAGCGCAATCGAGTAGAGGATATGCGCAAACGAAAGCGTGGCGGGCGAAATGTCCAGCTTGGGGAGTTCCCCCGGCAGGCTCCCCGAGACGGTGAGTACGGTTCCGACGAAGGGGACCAGCATACCGACGAGGAGCACGATCCACTGTCTGCGAAAGACTCCCCGGCGCGCGGCCACGCGCCAGCCGATGCGCGCCATGGCCCACACGAGCAGCAGGTACTCGTAGCCTACGATGGCCCACATGAGGGCGCCGTAGTCGTATCTAAGAATGGCCAGGCCGAACCGCTGTTCGAACTGAGCGTTGAGACGCACGACGCCGAAAGCGGGATCGGCAAAGGCCAACAGCGTTGGGACGGGAATGATCGCGAGGATGGCCCACTGCCAGCGTGGCACGGGTCGGTCATGACCCGCAAGAAAGAGAGCGCCCGCCGCGCAGAGGTCTGCGCCGAGGAACTGCACATTGTCCCAGAAGATGGCGCGCTCCGCGGTGAGCGAGGTCAGTTCCAGCCCGTACCCCACGCTCCACACGAGCGTACCGATGCAAATGAGGAGAAGCGCGGGGGCTCCCGCCCTTCTCAGGCGACCTGAAACGTAGACGGCGTTGATGCCCGAAGACAGGGCGGCCAGGGCCAGGACGAGCAGGACGGCAACGAACACTCTTCCCGAAGGGGCATCGGCGTGTCGCCCTGGTCAAGCCAAAAGTGCCCGGACTCACTCCGGGTCCAGGCGCACCGAGAAGCGCGGGAATTCCTGGAGCAGATATCCCAAGTAGGATATCCAGAAGCAGGTCATCGAGTACATCTCGAGCATTTCTTCCCCGGCGCGGGACAGGTGTTCGGTGTCGTCCTGGGAATAATGCATCCATTCGCGAGCCACCCGCAACGGATTCCACGGCGAGTCCGCTTTCATGCCCTCGAAGAAATCGAGAACCTGCGCCACGCCCATGGCAGCCATCCCGAGCAGGAACAGGATGACGTTGCGGCGATCGGCGCGCAGTTCCCGCAGCACGAACCAGAGCATACCCACGCCCACTGCGAAAAAGATCGGTCCGAGGGCCAGATGCCAGTGGTACGTCGGGAAAGCCGAGACGACGTTGGAAGAGCCCGGCGACTGGCCCAGCAATTCCACGACGCTGCCCACTCGCTCGTGAAACTGGGCGCCGTCATCGAAGCAGAGGAAGGTATAGAACAGGGCCAGAAGGAGCCAGCCCCAGCGGCGGACACGATCGCGTCCCGCAGCGAACGACAGGGCCACAATCAACCAGAGGGTGAGGGCGACGAGGAGGGTCTGCGAAACCTGGAACCACGATGCCACGCCATCCTCGCGAGCGATGTTGAAGAACCGCTGCACGGGGCCGAGTTCGGTCCACCCGCCAAAATTGAGGGTGAGGTCTGCCAAGAGCAGGAGGCATTCAACCAGGAACAGGAAGAGGAAAAGGCGCAACCGTAGCTTCTCACCTGCCCCCGTGAGTTCGATTGGATTCATAGACCCGAGAGTTCCATGACCTGTGTCCGGCCAGAAGCAAAAAAAGCCCGGCCGCGTGGGCCGGGCTTTTTTGCGAAAGTGATGCGGACGCGATCAGCGATTTTCAGGCCGCCGGTCCAAGAGGCGCATGCCGAACATACCGGCCGCGGCAATCAATGCGATCACCACAATCAGGACAACATTGCGCTTGTTCACAGCACCTGCGATGTAAGCGCCCAAGCCGGTGTCACCGAGGCGAACGGCCTTCACGGTGCTCACTGCGAAGTTCGCACAGACCAGGCAGGCTCCCTCGGAGTCACCATGTCCCAAGTGGGCCGAAAGGGCGCTCTTGTCGATGCTCAGCGTTTGCTTGTTCGCCGGATTTCCCGGGGGAATGTGGCAAACAGAAACCTTGTCTCCGCCGTCTTTGG
>CAZPFB010000018.1:0-46927 GCA_964585735.1 uncultured Leptospiraceae bacterium | reverse complement strand
ACTTGGAGTCCTTGGACTTGGAGTCCTTGGACTTGGAGTCCTTGGACTTGGAGTCCTTGGACTTGGAGTCTTTGGACTTGGAGTCCTTGGACTTGGAGTCTTTGGACTTGGAGTCTTTGGACTTGGAGTCCTTGGAACTGCCGGAGCTTTCGGCCGAGCAGGTCTGGTTCAGCCAGCTGATGAGGAGCACGGATTTGCCCTCAGGAACCACGACATTGACGGTGACCGTCTTGGTTTCCGTGGACGAAGCCGCCAGCGTCGCATCGGCAGTGGCGCCACCCGCGCCCACGAGCAACTGATAGCTGCTGAAGCCGGAGGGCAGCCCTTGCGATTCGCCATGCTTCACCCAATGCTTGGCCTCAATTGTGACCTGGTAGGTTCCGGCCTGCATGTTCTCCATCGTGAAACCAACGCTATTGTTCTTGTCGTACGTGAAGAGGGTCGTCCCGTCCAGGTACCACTTGCCATCGACATGGCTGTAGTCTTTGCCGGTGAAGGAAGCGGAGGTGTTGAGGGCCGGCGCGCCACCGGATGAACCGGAGCTTCCACCGGACGAACCGGAGCTGTCACCCGATGAGCCGGAGCTGTCACCGGATGAACCGGAGCTGCCACCGGACGAACCGGAGCTTCCACCGGACGAACCGGAGCTGTCACCGGACGAACCGGAGCTGTCACCGGACGAACCGGAGCTGTCACCCGATGAGCCGGCGCTGCCACCGGATGAACCGGAGCTGCCACCGGATGAACCGGAGCTATCGCCCGACGAGCCACCTCCTGGAGTGGCGCTATCACCGGTAATCGCGCTTACGTTCCCGGTGCCCGCGCTTCCGTTGTTAACCGGTACCAAGTCTTCTTGCGGGACCGAGGGGGCAGCCGCGCTTTGCGTTGCTTGTATCCCCAAGGGAAGCAAAAGGGCGTCATCCTTCTTGCCGCAGGCAAAGAAGACGAGCGCAGTCAAAACCAAGCCCGCGTGGAGCAGTAGGCGTTTCATGGACAATCCTCCAAGTTCAAATTCCAACATCCCATAGGACGGGCTTCGGCGCTGATATCAAACAGGGCTGCCCAAAAAAAGGGCGAACAAGGAAGCCCCTTTTTGGCACGGGCCGCGACGGCGGGTGGGAATTGCGGGCCCTCTCCCCGCACTTTCCCGAGGTTCCAGGCACGAGGCTCAACCCGGCAATTCCTTGGATCCCCGGAGGAACTCCACGCGGAAGTCATCGCGACCCATCCCGCTGTCCCCCCACTCACGCTCGAACCGTTGCCTTCGGGGTTCGTAGCTCGGCTTGAGCGGGATCTCGAGGCGGGCGATGGTCTCCTGGTAGCGTCGGCTGGAGTAGATGGAGAACTGGTGTTTGTCGATGCCGCTCTGATGGAGGAGAATTCCTACGAGGGAGAGTCCCATGCCCGCGCCCTCCGTTTCATCGGAGTGATTGGTGTAGAACTCCAGTATGTCGGTATAGCGCTGCGCATTGGCGAACTTCTCGCGCACGCGGTCCTCTTCCTGAGGAAGCAGGGTGAAGTTGTTCTTGATCTTGAGCATCAGGGCCTCGGTGCCCGAATGGTAGAAGGTAATCGTGACGGGCAGGTTGTGTTCCCGGAAGCTCTTCTTGTACGAACGGATCTTGTCTTCGGCGATGTTGCGTTTGAGCACGCGCATACACTCGTCGTACTGGGCCGGGTCGTCGGGGTTGAAGCCGCGTTCCTTAATCAGGACCCTTTTCAGATTCGCCTTGGTGGCGTTCATGACGAGTTCCTTGATGCCGGTATAGACGACATCCAGAAGGTCGGGTCGCCCCATCTCGCGCAGCAGAGACTCTGAGATGGCGTGAAGCACCATCTCTCCGTAATCACTCAGATAGTGAGTGACGAACGTGATCACCTGGCCCCGACGCAGCGCCTCCCGGGTTGCCTCTTCCACTTGTTCCCTGGTTTTGCGCATTTTGCAAGGTCAAGCGGCGGCCGGACCGAACCGCTGGCGGTCGGTCGCGTCTTGGGCGACGTTCCCCGAATACCAATATCGGACCGCCACCTTGGGGGCACCCAACCGTCTTTCTTCAAATATTTTGTTTACCGTACACACTACCGGGAGCCATACTGGGTCTGCCATGGAACCTGGCTACGCCACGGACAGGGCCCGCATGCGTCTGGCCTATTCGGTCAGGCTGTTCATGGGTGTCAGCTTCGTTCTGATCACCTACCTGTTCGGCTTTCACCTGCTCCTGTGGATCGGGGCGTCCTACGTGGCCGTTTCGGTGGCTTGGGTCCTGGTTCTCGAGACCAACGTGGCCGGGTGGGGCGCCCGGTTTCGGTCCTCTCACGTCCGGGTCCTCATGGACGTCGTCGCCCTCACCCTTTTCGTTCACATTACCAACAACGCCTCTTCCTTTCTGGTGATGGGCTACGTGGTCATCACGGCTCTCAGCTCGGTCCGCGAAGAAACCGGAGTCGGTCGGGGGGCTGTGGTCTACTGCAGCGGGGCCTATGCGCTGCTGGTCGTCCTCACCGGTTTGGGCATCATCGAACCCGCCAGCATGCTAGGAACGGCCACGCGACCGGGCCTCATCGCCATGGTGATGCCGCCTGCGCTGCTCGCTTCGTTTTGTTTTCTCGTCAATCGGGTCATCCACACGCTGTACCGGCGTTCCCTGGACTCCAGGCGCGCGGCCGAAGCGGACCGGGAGCGTTCCGAACTGGCGACGGTGATGGCCGAAAAGCTACGACTGGAGTTGGAGGCCTACAACGACTTTGCCCGGCGTCTCAACGCGGCTGCGGACCTCGACGAGCTCGTCGTGCGGGTCTTCCGTTTTCTGGAGGAGGATTTTCGGGCGGGCGACGTGGTCCTCTTCTTGGCCGATGGGACCACCGGGGGTCTGAGTGTTCGCGCCTGCCATTTCCGCGGCGGCCATGAGCGCACCACCGAAGAACTCACCGCGGCCGCCACGCGCGTGGCCGGCGCGTCAAACGCGGCGCCTGCTTCCGCCATTGCCCGGCGAAAGCCCCTGGTTCTGATGTCGCCTGAGGGCCAGCCGGAAGACCGCAGCCTGATGGAAGCCGTCGGCGCATCCACAGCTCAGGTGGTCCCACTCCTAATCCACGACGAGGCTTTCGGGGTCCTGCTTGTCCTCGATCCGCCCGCCGTCGTTCGGAACCAGGAGGATCTGCGCAGCCTCTTTTCCTTCTGCGAGCAGATCAGCGGCTCCCTGCGCAGCTCCCTCCTCCGCGACGAAGCGAATGTGCTCCGCCGGCGCGCGGAGGAGGCTCGTCACGAAGCAGAACGTTCGGAGCGGGAACTCACCAGCCTCTCCGATTTCACGCGCCAGATCAACTCCGAGGGAAATCTCGACGTCATCCTCAATCGCATTTTCGAATTCATCGAAACCTACTATGACCTGGACGGTATCTGGCTGCAGTTCATCGACGAAGAGGGCCGCGAGCTCTACACCTACAAGACCACGCGTCCGAAGGGGCTTTCGGACGAGCAGGTGAACTACATTCGCGGCATGCGCGTTCCTCTGGATGAAGACGGTGGAATCAGTCGATTGGTGTACGAGCGCAAACGCCTGTTCTATATGGCGCACCGTCCGCAGCGCATGGCGGAGCGCGATCGACGCATCGCCGACTTTCTGGGCATCGACTCCTGTCTCTACGTCCCGCTCATCATCGCCGACCAGGTGAAGGCGCTCATTTCCTTTACGCGCTTCGACCGCTCCATGAAGCTCTCCCGCAAGGACATTGCCGGCATCAAGTGGTTCTGCGACCAGATTGCCGGGGCCATCAACAACTCGCGGCTGCACACGGAAAGCGAGTTCTCCCGCATGATCGCGGAGCAGAGGCTCGACGAGGTGCGGAGGCTGAAGTTTCAACAGGATACCGACTACTACCTCACCTCCAACCTGATTCGCCCGCTCGAAAAGATTCGGGTGAGCAGCGAATCGGTGACCGTCCGGAGTCTGACGCGGCAGAAGAAAAGCTTTCCCCATCTGCGCTGGCATTGCGAGATCGGCGGCGATATCACGCAGGCGGCCAGCGTCCTGCTCAAAGGCCGGCCGCACACGGCCTTCCTGAACGCCGATGCCATGGGCAAGTCGATTCAGGGCGCAGGCGGGGTTCTGGTGCTCGGCGCGGTGTTCATGATCATCCTGGACCGGACGCCCCGCACGCGCTACCAGTACCCGGAGCAGTGGCTGAAGAACACCTACGTAGAGCTGGACAGGATCTTCCGGACCTTCGAGGGGAGCATGTACATCTCCATCGTGCTCGGTCTCGTGGACGACGCCACGGGGGCGCTTTACTTCATCAACGCGGAGCATCCCTTTCCCGTCCTCTATCGCGAAGGGCGGGCTGTCTTCGTGACGCCGAAGTACCGCGCGCGCAAACTGGGTTTTCTGTTGGGACACGATCGCCTGGCGGTCGATTTCCTAAAGCTCCAACCCGGAGATCAGTTGGTGTGCGGTTCCGATGGGCGCGACGACATTCTGCTGCCGACCCTGAACGCGCACGGGAACGAAATGAACAGCGACGATTCGCTGTTCCTCCGTCATGTGGAGGAGGGGCAGGGGGATCTCGAAAAGATCTACGATCGTATCCGCCGAACTGGCACGGTCACCGACGACGTGTCGTTGGTTTCGATCGCGTACGAACCGGCCGACGTCCCTCAGGCTCCCTCCTTCGGCCCGGACCGGGCGCTGGATCTTTCGAGCGAGGCGCACGAGCTGCGGCAGTCGGGGCGGGCGGCGGATGCCGTGGCTCTGCTCGAGTCTCCGTGTCGCGAGCTTCTTGCTGTGGGCTCTGCGGGGGACGAAACCGATCTGTGCTACGGGCTCTTGGTCACAGCCCTGATGCAGGCGTACATCGACCTCGGGCGCTTCGCAGAAGGTCGCGACCTGGCCGAAGAGTACCTGCTCGTGAATCCGCAGAGCAAGCGCCTGATCCATCAGTTGGCCATCTGCGTCCACAACGCCGGGGACCTCGAATACGCGGCTGACTGTGGAGAACGAGTCCTCCTGCGGGACCCGACCGACGAAGAAGGGCTCGTTCACCTTGCGCAAATCTATCGCCGGCTCGGGAACGACGAGCGCGCGGACTGGCTGGAGTCCGAGTTGCGCAGCGTGAACCCGGCGCACCCATCGCTTTCGGCAGTCGGCGCCGGTCCCTGAATGCGCTTGCCGGCTGCCCCGTACGGCGGAAATGTCGCAGTTGCATGCAGCCCCGCCTGCTCATGGTTCCCGTTGCCGCCCTATTGGTTTTCGGCGCGTACCTGATCGAACGCACCCGCCCGCGGACCCCCGAGCGGGTGGTGTGCTCTGCGCGCCCGGACTTTGCCTCGTTCTACGAGGGGCGTCTAGCGCGCTCCCGCGCAGCGGGCGCGCGCCCGGGCAACGAAGAGAAGTGGGTTCGCCACGGCGCGGTCACACCGGTCGCCCTGCTTTACGTCCACGGCTTCGGTGCTTCCCGGATGGAGGGCGAGTTCGTCGTGGATCGCCTGAGTCGTGGCTTCGGCTGGAATACGTACTACCTGCGCCTGCCCGGTCACGGAACGAACGCGGCCGACCATGCCCGCACTCACTTCCATGAGTACCTTCGCGAAGCTGAAGAATCGCTCTGCGCTGTTTCGGCGCTGGGCAACCGGGTGGTCCTTATCGGCACCAGCATGGGCGGGCTTTTGGCCACGCACCTGGCGGCCACGTACCCCGAGCGCGTGACAGCGCTGGTGCTCGTTTCACCCTTCTACGATCACGGAACGTCGCTGGCGCGGTGGGTGGATCGGCTGCCGGCGCCCGAGGTCATCGCCCGTTTGTATGGCGGCCCCATTCGCAAGACGGGGCGACGGCCCGACGACCCCCTCGACCGGCGCATCCCGGGTTTCGAGGCGGGTTGGTACACCGAACAGTACCCGGCGGCCATTCGCAGCGCCATCGAACTGCGCCACCACGTGGCGCGACCGGCCGTCTTCCGGCGCGTCGTTGCGCCCACTCTGCTCCTCTACCACTATCGCACCGAGGAGGACCAGGATCGGGCTGCCTCTGTGCCGGCCATGCTGGCGGCTTTCGGGGAGTTCGGTCGCGCCCGCGGCGGCCAGCCGAAGAACCGGGCCGTGGCCCTGGCCGACGGCTCGCACGTGATGCTGAGCCGTTTTGTTCGCGTCGACCACGGGCGGGTCGAGGCCGAGATCGCCGATTTCTTGGGCTCCGTCGCAAACCCGCCAAAAACTCGATGATGACCAGATTTTTCGGTTGCCCCATGAGATTAATTATCGTATATTTGCGATATACGATATGGCTGCATTCAACCGGGCGGACTTCTCGGACGCGGACCTGCGCCTTTCGGACCTGGCGCGGGCTCTGGCGCATCCGGCGCGTGTGGCCATCCTGCGCACTCTGGCCCAGCGGGGCACATGCATCTGCGGTGAATTGGTGGAGGTTCTGCCGCTCGCCCAGTCGACCGTGTCCCAGCACCTGCGCGAACTCAAGGAGGCGGGCCTCATCGTGGGCGAGGTCGACGGACCGCGTTCGTGCTATTGCCTGAACGAGCAGGCACTCGCCGAATTCTTCGAGATCATGCGCGCCCTGGAACCGGCGCTTCTGTCCTGCTGCGGTCCCGAACAGCCTCGCGAAGCCGCCACGAGCAATGCTATGTGTACATAAATAAATTCCGCGACCGGGAAACGGAAGCCACGAACCATTCGATTTTTTTGGAGGAACATTCATGGAAGAAACAATCGTGAAATCAGCAGAAGAACTCAAGAGCATCGTTCGCAGGACGTACTCGGAGGCGGCCACTCAGGAACGGGACGACAACGCCTCATCCTGTTGCGGCGCCACCGGTTGCGGCACCGGTGACCTGATGATGCAGGGCGACGACTACGCCTCGGTGCCGGGTTACGATCCCCAGTCGGACCTGGGCCTGGGTTGCGGCATCCCGACTCGTCATTCCGACATTCGCCCCAAAGACACGGTGCTCGACCTGGGATCCGGCGCGGGGAACGACGTGTTCATTGCGCGCTCGGCGGTGGGCGAAGACGGACGCGTCATCGGTGTGGACATGACGCCGGCCATGATCGAGAAGGCCCGGGCCAACAACGCGCGCTTGGGGTTCTCGAACGTCGAGTTCCGGCTCGGTGAAATCGAACGGTTGCCCGTCGCCTCCGATCAGGTGGACGTGGTCATCAGCAACTGCGTCATCAACCTCGTTCCGGACAAGGAGCAGGCCTACCGCGAGATCTTTCGCGTGCTCAAACCCGGCGGGCATTTCACGATTTCCGACGTCGTCCTCCAGGGCGACCTTCCGGCGCCCGTGCGCCGCGCCGCCGAGATGTACGCCGGTTGTGTTTCGGGAGCGATGAACAAGAACGACTACCTGGGCATGGTGATCTCATTGGGATTCGTGAATCTTTCGGTTCTGACCGAAAAGGTGATCGAGATCCCCGACGAGATACTCGCGCAGTACCTGACTCCAGAAGAAATGTCCGCTGCCCGGGCGTCCGGCGTTTCCGTCCGGAGTGTCACCCTGCGCGCCGAAAAGCCGAAGGATGCGGCCTGCTGTGGCGGAGGCTGTTGCGGCGCCTGAGTCGCAGGAGCGGCGCCGCCCGGCCATTGCGCGCGGCGCCGATGCAGGCTGTCAGGGAGCAAAGAGCAGCACCAACATTTGGGCGCCGAGCACGCGCAGGATCATGGTGAGCGGGTAGACGGTGGCGTACGCCAGAGCGGCGGCGTTGCACCGGGCCAGAGTGGATGCAAAGGCGAGCGCCGGAGGGTCGGTCATGCTGCCCGCGAGGACGCCGCACAGCGTCAGATAGTTTATGCGCATCCAGTATCCGGCCAACGCCACTGTGACCAGCGGCACGGCCGTGATCAGCGCGCCCGCGGCGAGCCACCACAGACCGGTCGGACTCCACAGCGTCTGCCAGAACCGTTCTCCCGAAGCGAGTCCCACGCAGGCCAAGAACAGGGCGATCCCGAACTCGCGCAGCATCAGGTTCGAACCGGCGGGCATCCACCAGACCACCCGACCGATGTGTCCGAGCCGACTCAACACGAGCGCCACGACCAGCGGGCCGCCCGCGAGTCCCAGTTTCACCTTGGCCGGGAGCCCCGGGATGGCCAGCGGAAGGCTGCCCGCCACTACCCCCAGGCAAAGGCCCACGAACAGCGGGATCAGCTGCGGCAGGTCGAGGTCGCGTTTGGAATCGCCGAGAGCCGTTGCCAGCGTCGTCAGCGTCTCCCGGTCTCCCACCACGGTAAGAACGTCGGCGAACTGTAGTTCCGTCTGCGCTGTGGCCGGAAACTCGATGCCCGCACGACTCACGCGTGTTACGCGGACCTCCGAGAAAGCCGACCGGCTCACCAGAGCGACCGTGCGTCCGACAGCGTCCGTGCGGGTCACCACGATCTGGCGTGAGGTGATATTCGAAGGAACATCGGATCGCAGGTCGGTTTGGCTTTCGCTGCCGACCACGAGTGCCAGGTCCGCGAGCGATGCTTTCTGTCCGACGGCATGGATGATGTCGCCCTGGTGGACCACCGTATCCGGCGTGGCCACCTGTACCACTCCCGCATGCAGGATGCGCGAAACGACCACGTCGCTTTGCTTGAGCACCGGGATATCGCGCAGGCGCAGGCCTTCGAGGTTGGGGTTTTCGACGTTGAGGTCGACCGAGCCCAGCGGTGGCGATTCGGCGGCCTGCCGCTCTTCGAAGAGGCGAGCCTGCTCGGAGATGTCGATTCGAAACACCGCCCGCAGCGTCACCATCGCTGAGATCGTACCAACGATCCCGAACGGATAGGCGATGGCGTAGGCCATCCCGGGCACCTGAAGGGCTGCCGGCGGAGTCCCGGGAACGGATCGGAGTACCTCCAGACCCGCCGCCAGGCTCGGCGTATTGGTGGTGCCGCCGCTGAACAGCCCGACCACCGCGGGCGGGCCGAACCAATCGGTTGCCGCGTACGTGGCCGCGATGGCGAAACCCAACGATACCCCGCCTGCAGCCAGGAGATTCAGAAGCAGCCCGCTTCTGCGGAGCACTGCCAGGAATCCCGGACCCAACTGCAGCCCGATCGTGTATACGAACAGGATGAGACCGAACTCGCGCGTGAATTCGAGCAACTCCTTCTCGATTGTCCAGCCGAAGTGACCGAAGACCACCGCGACGAAGAGCACTCCGGAAACGCCGAGTCGAAACGAGAAGACCCGCAGGCGACCGAGCGCCACACCCAACGAAACGATCAGGCTGAGGAGGAAGATGCTGTGAGCGGCGCCGCGGCCGGTGAGCAGGTCGTGCAGAGTATCCATGGTGCGCTCGGGTGGTTCAGTCGCATCCTCTCGACTGGTGCAGTCGCGCACTCGCTTTCATGGCGCGTACACATCCGTGTTGTCCGTCGCGCTGCCAGTCGCGTTGGGCGCGCTGTTTCCGGAGAACGTCACGTTCTCGCGCGTGAAGGTGAAGCCCGGTTCCACGAAGAACGCGCCACCTTTTCCCTGACCGGGCAGACCGTTGTCGCCGCAGCCGAAGGAACCCGTGCCAGCGGCTCCGGCGCTCGCGCGATTGTTCGTGAACGTAGAGTTTCGCACGACGAGGGAACCCGAACGAAGGAACAAGAAGCCACCGAGTCCCGCGCCACCGCCCCCACCGGCAACACCGGAGGCACAGCCGTTCCCTCCGTTGCCCGCGAAGGTACCGCCTGTGCCCGCGCCCAGTCCGTTGCCCCCCGATCGTGAACCACCGCCGCCGCCACCGCCTCCGTAGAGTCCACCCGCACCACCGGCGCCGCCCTGGCCCCCGCCGCAGCAGGAAGCGGTGCCGCCCGCGCCGCCACCGCTTGCGTATCCTCCCGGACTTCCCGCCGAACCGTTGGCGGGCGCGGTGCCGCCCGCCCCGCCCGCGCCAAAAAAAGCGCCGCCGCCGTCGGCGCCCGCGGCCAATGCGGGACCCACGAGCGCTCCACCGTTGCCACCGCGTCCACCCTGCGCCTCGCTGTTGCTGCCCGCGATGGTCTGCAGCGTGAGCGTCGAGCTGCTGAGAAAGATGGCGCCCCCCTGGCCCGCCGCGCCGCCGCCGCCACTCTGGTTGTTGAGGATGCCATCGCCTCCCTGTTGTCCTGTGGCTCGCCCCGCCGTCAGGTTCAGGTTTCCGAGGAACACCGTACCTCCACCACCCACGTCCAGGATGCGCACGGAATTGTTGCCACTGATGGTCAGCGCGAGCGGGCAGGGACCGAGCACCGAAACCGAACTGGAGATGGAAAGGGACGTAGCCAGCGTGATCGTGCCTGAAAGGGAACGCAGATCGATGGCGTCCGTTCCGCTGCCCGCAGGGGCATCTCCCGAGGGCGCATCCGTGTTGGCCGCCGTCAGCGCTTCGCGTAGCGTCACGACTCCATCGGCGGCAATCGTGTCGCCAAGCGAGGTCACCGTGATGACGTTGCCCGTGGCTTCCAGGCGTTCGCAGGAAAGGGCGGCCGGACCGGACGAAGGACGCAGGAGCGCGACGCCCGGGTTGCAGCCCACGTCCCCGGCTTCGCACTGCGTCGGGACCAAGGTGCAGCTGGCGGCCAGCGCCGCGCCGCAAACGCCGAGCCAGACGGGCAGGCCCGTATGTCTCCACCGCGCCGGGACCAGGGGGCGCGCCCGGCTCCAGAAAGCGCCGCTCACGCGAACAGTCATCCGCCACGAGTGGTGTGTTGGGCAAGGGTTTTTTTGATGGAGGAACTCGGGCTACCGGGCGGAGTTGGTCGAATGAATGCAACCGTTCGGCTTCGTTTTGGTCTTCTCGTTTTGGTGACGCTGACGGCCGGTCCGGCCGGCGTTGGATGTGGGAAGGAGACTGCGCAGGCGCCGGCCGCAGGTCAAAGCCCTCCGGCGAAGTTGGAGATTCAGGACACCCGTCCGGGAACCGGGGCCGCCGCAACGCGCGGAAGTACGGTGAGCGTTCACTACACCGGCACCCTGCTTTCGGGTGAGAAGTTCGACAGCTCGCGGGATCGCGGGCAGCCATTCGTCTTTCAGTTGGGCGCGGGCAACGTCATCCCCGGCTGGGAACAGGGTGTGGAAGGCATGAAGGTGGGCGGCGTGCGCGTTCTCACCATCCCGCCGCACCTGGCCTACGGCGAGCGCGGTGCGGGCGGGGTGATTCCTCCGAACGCAACGCTGCGCTTCGAGATCGAACTCCTGGGCGTTCGCTGACAGCCTTCGGCGCATCGCGCCCGCTCCTACGCAGGCGACGTCCTGCGTATGAGCACGAAGGTGACGTCGTCGTGGCGGCGGAACTCGCGCAGCGCCTCCAGAATCGCCGCGCGGATGTCTTCCAGGCTGCGTGTGTCGGCTTTTTCCATGAGTGCCACCAGCCGGTCGTCCGAGAAGAGGGAACCGTCCGGTGCGAACGCCTCCGTGATGCCATCCGTATACAAGAGCATAGTATCTCCGGGGCCGATCGTGAGTTCGCGAATGTCCAGGTCCGGCACAATGTCGGGCATGACGCCCAGCCACATCCCGGAAGTTTCCCGCAGCTCTATTTGATCGCTGTGCGAGCGATGGATGATGATGTCCTGGTGCTGTCCCGAGAAGAAGAAGCGGCCGTCCGGGCCCGCCGAAAGCGCCGTGATGGTCATGTACTTGCGCGGCGCGCCGCGGTTCTCCAGCCTGCGGATGTTTTCGTAGATCACACGATTCACCGAGGCGAGGAGGTCAGCCGGAGTTCCGTGCGGATGTCTGTCGATGGCGGTATGAATCGCCGTCTGAACCATCATCATGATGAGTCCTGCCGGCACACCGTGGCCGGAAACATCGCCGATGACGACCCAGTCCACTCCGGCGGCGGAGACGATGTCGTAGTAGTCCCCGCCCACCTGCTCGGCAGGTTCCATGTAGGCGACAATGTCATAGCCAAGGATGGCCGGTGTCGGTGGTAGCAGGACTGTCTGTATTCGTTTGGCGAGCTCCATTTCGCCCCAGAGTTCGTCACGCGCCCTCTGCAGGGCGGCGTTCGAAGCATGCAGCTCCGCGGTGCGCAGCTCCACACGCTGCTCCAGGTCCCGGGAGAGTTCCTCGGCCGTTCGGAAGGCGCGCGCGAACATGCGCGAAAGCAGGAAGGCCTGCGCGAAAATGAAAAGAAACAACGCGAATCCGATGATGTGCAGGGTGCCGGGAAAAAGCACGACGAGCAGCAGGTCGTTGATCGCGGCAAAAAGCAACACGCCGAGCGCCGCCGAAAAGAGACGGGCGCCCTCCCGCCGCCGCAAGAGCGCGCGGATGGCCACGTACGGAAGAACCAGGAGTCCGCCCGCAGCGCTGAGGACCACGAGCGGCAGAAGTCTGCTGAAAGCGGCCACCGGAGCGATCAGCCCCGCCACAGCGAAGAGCGCGAAGAAGGCGTAAGCGAATCGGTATAGGCGACGCGGGGTCTCCTTGGGAAAGACCGCCTCCACGTAGGCCATCAGAAAGATGAGGGAGAGAAAAAGGTCCGTGTAGATGATCTTGAGAAGCAGCGTCCAGTTGAGATCAGGAAAGATGCGCACGAGGAAGAACTCGCCGTTCACACTCAGATTGACCGCAATCGTCAGGCAGAAGAGACCGAAAGTGAGCGCGCGGCGATCTTCCCTCCGCAGCGCGAAGAGACTCAGGTGGTAGAGGCCCATGATGGCCGCGCAACCGAAGAGGAACAGATCGGGGAGAAGTCGCACCTGCTCGAGCTCTTTGATCTGCTCGGCCGTCCCCAAGCGTAGGGGAAAGCGCACGCCTCCGAATCCATAACTCCAGTTGGAAATCTCCAGATCGAGTACGACCCGACCGTCGCTGCTTGCGAAGTAGGCGCTGCCCGGAAGCCACTGGGGTGTCTCGTGGCCAGCCTCCGTGGCCGGCCGACCCCTGGTTGCGATCGGTTTGCCGTTTGCGTACAGGACAAAAGCGGACGGCAGATGCTGAAACTTCACGCCGAGCAGTTCTCCTTGGGGCGCCCCGGATACAGTGAGCCGGTACGTGGCATAGCCGAAGGCTCCGATCTTGCCGCCCTTCTGGGGCGCCGTCATTTCGTTCCAAACGCGTGGCGTTGGCGCCAGCACCGGCGGTGGAGTTTGTTTGCGCGGGGCGGAAACGAGGAACTCCTTCCAGAAGAACTGCCAGGGGCCGTTGAGCTCGATGGTTCGATTTCGGTCCCAACGGGAGAGGTCCAATGAACCCGCGCTCACCGTTGGGTCGGTCGGGGTGGACATTCGCGCGCAGGACACGAACTGTGCAACCGCCAACAAGAGGAAGATGAGCCCTCTCACCAGCCCGTGCGCAGCCCGCCTTCTACTTCCCGGGAGTTGGAAACCGGCAATCGCTTGACTGTGTCCAAAGCCGCTGCCAAGCGAGGGCATGACGCGTGTGCGCTCGCTCTTTCGCCATGGTCAACTGTATTTCCTTTTTTCCGGGATTGGATGAAGACCGGAGCCGGGGCCCCCTGCGTGGGTCGATTTCAGGTCAAGAAGGCTCCGGCCAAGAGCGGAACGCACAGGACGCCGTCATAGAGCAGGCGGGCCCTGATCGGGTCGGCCGTCCCGACAGAACCGGCCAGGCCGGCCAGAGCTGCGAAAGCCGGTGCGAAGGAAAGCAGAATCGGGCGCACACCCACCCATCCCGCAAATCGCGCCTGCTGCGCCGCCACCGGCATTACCACTCCCAGAGTCGTATATATTACAAATAACACAAACAGTATACGACGCACGTAGCGACGTGTTCTCTCGGCCCCCAGACGGACCGCCAGTGTGCGCCGTCCCGCGGCCGCGTCGCCCTCGATGTCCAGGACGTCACACAAGAGTGCATTTGCGGACAGGAGCAAGAAGGCCGAGACAACCCCAAATCCCACGGTTTCTGGGGGCGTGGCCAGGATCGAGAGTGGAATCGCCGTGGTCCCGACCGTCCATATGAGCGCGGCCAGAAAGGGCTTGAGCACAGATCGATCCTGAAGTCGGCCCACGGGGGGGATCGGAACGCAATAGAAGAAAGAGAGTACCGCGGATGCAACAAGCAGGATTGTTGCCGATGGCGGAACCGACGGCCACAAGACCAGAAGCAGTCCGGCGCCCACTGCGCTGCCCACCACGCCCAATGCCGGGACGGTTCGCGTGTGAGTCATCTGCCACGCGAGCGCCTCTGCCCGGTTGATGGCATCCTCGGGAGACCAGGCCACCACGTATCGATCCAGGCTGTAAACGGCCAGGACTGATGCCGAAACGAAGGCGCAGTAAAGCAGAGCGAGCCACCCGCCATGTCCGACAGGCACACTGCCCCCGTACAGAAAAGCAGCGCCCGTCAGGGCCGCCGCAAACGACGCGACCGGAACACTGGTGAAACGCAGCCAATCCCCAACCGCGCGCGTGTTGACAGGTGCAGGCGACCTCAACCGGCCTCCAGCCAGATTGCGTGCTCTGTGTCGAAGTATTCCTTCACGCGGTGGATCCTGCCATCGGCGACGAAGAAAAGGAAGTGATAGTGGTTGTTGTAGGACTTTCCCGATCTGTGAACTCCGTGCGACTCAGCGGTCACGGCCACGCGCTCGTCCTCGATCGTGAAATCGTGGAGGGTGAAGCGAAACTCATGAAACCCCCGGAAGATCATCTTGAACAGCAGGCGCACCATGCGCCTGTCCTTGTTGCCGGAAACCTGGGCGCGACCGATGATCCACCAGTCGAGGTCGTCGGCAAGCAACCCGTCCGCCTTTTCGATGTCTCGGGCGTTGATGGCAGCAAAAAGCCCCTCTACCACAGCCCGATTCTCCTGCCCCACTTTCATGAGCGTATCTCCTGATATTAGTTTGATGTCAAAGCATAAGGCGTCAAAGGATCGGCCTTGAGACTCCGTGTCAGCCCAGCCCCTCGTTGCTTCGGTCAGTCGGTCGCATTTGCGTAGACTCTGCCCAACAGTCGCATCAGAGTCGTTTTCTCCGCCTCCGTGAGATCCCCAAGGATTCGGCGCACAATTTTCCGAGAGGCTTCGACCACCCGGGGCCCCGCTCTACGCCCTTTGGCTGTGAGCGTGAGGAGAAAGGACCGGCGGTCATCCGGGGATACCTTGCGGCGAACATAGCCGAGCTTCTCCATCTTGTTGGCAAGCGCGGTCACTGTCGAGGTATCTCGTTCAATCAGGCGCGCGAGTTCCTGCATCGTCTGGGGGCCGGACAACAGGACGTAAAAGACCGAACCATGGGCCGGCGCAATGTTACCGAGCTCCAGGGCGTCGATTTCGGCCTGAAAGATCTTCTGAATCCGGTCCCGCGTTCGCGAAATCAGATGAATGATACGCCTCGCGTCCATTTAGTTTGATGTCAAAATAATTAGGAAAACAGGTCAAGGAGAAAACGGGACCCAAGGATTCGCGGTTTCCGGGGTGAGGCCGGAGCCTACCGAGTCGTGGCCGCGCCGCACTGAGGGCAGAAGCGGGCCGCCGCAGGCAGGGGCTTGCCGCACGCGGCGCAGAAGGCCGGAGCGGGGCTGCCTGCGGCCGGAGTGGTTTCTGCCGTACCGCCTGCGGCCGTGTCCAGCAGGCGGGCGAGGGTGCGGCCCATGCTCACGCCCACGCCGAGGCCCACGCCGCCCGCAGCGAGCGAGTTGGCTCCTTCATCGCCGGAGGCAACCGCGCCGACCGCCTGGCCGTACCGCGGCCTTTCGCCCGATGGCCGCCGCGGAGAGGATTCGGGGATCCTGCCGGCGGGTGAATTGCTCTGGAAGAGCGAACCGGGCCTGCGTGGCAACGACGCCCAGTTCGCGGTTGCTTCCGATCGCGTCTTCGTGGGCAGCGCCGGCGCCGAAGAAGGGGAAGGGGACCCGGGCGACGGAGTCTACTGCTATGAGGCCGAGTCGGGTCGCCTGCTGTGGCGATTCTCCACGTACCGAAGGGAAGCCCGGGCCGCTGATAGCGGGTGCGCGGCCGGCATCACGGTCGGATACGGGAACTGTTATTTGCCATGTCGTAACGGGATCGTCTATTGCCTTGGCGCCGAGTCAGGGGAGGTCGTCTGGGAGCGTCGGTTCGATTCCGAGATCTATAGCCCGCCGACGTTGGCGCACGACCGCGTCTACCTATCCGGTCCATTCTCCGGCGTCCATCGCTGGGCCGTGGCGCTCCCGGAGGCATCCGAATGCGATCTGATCAGTCTGGCGGATACGCTCCTCTTTCGCGACGAACGCAACGTCTATTGCGTTTCCGTGACCGATGGTCGCCTCATCTGGCAGCACGAGTCCAAGACGGACATTCGGACCCAACTCACCGGGGACGGTGACTGCGCCTTTTTTGGCAACGAGGATCGCCTTGTGTGCCTGAAGGCCGACTCCGGCCGTCAGCGCTGGGCCAACAAGATCGAAGCAGGTGTCTTCACGGCCTGTGGCGTCGCGGACGGGCGGGTATACGTGGGCGAGTACGGCAACCAACTGTATTGCCTCGACGAGCGGACGGGTCGCACGATCTGGAAGCGTGAAGTGGCCGCAATGGACGAGACGGCCATCGTCGTCGTCAACGGCCGCGTGTTTCTGCACGCCGAGGACGGCGCTTTTCTGTGTTTGCGGTAGGCGAAGAAACAAGCGAGAACCGCTCAGCCTGAAGAGTCTGCTGCGTGTTTCCGGTCCCGTCGCACCCGAGATCCGTCTTGGAGACCTCCCTAGAAACTCCCTGTGGCCAGGAACCGCTTCTCGAGGAGCCAGCCCTGATCCGTTCGGATGCCCGCGAAGACATGCATCTCATCGGCAGCCAGACTGGCCGCTGTTGACGTGCCCAAAGCGGCACTACCCCGCACCTCCCAGACCGGGGCACCCGTAGCCGGTGAGCGCGCCTCGATCCGGTAGCGAAGCTGACCGCCGAAACCGGAACCGCCCGCAATCACGAGCAGCCCACCCGCCGTCGCACAGGCGCGGGCAGCATCGCCCTGGCCATCGGCATCGATGTCTTCGAGGATCACGCCCGCATTGCCGAACGAGCTGTCGAGAGCGCCGTCGGACAAAGCGCGCTTCTCCACCCGCCAGCGCTCGAATCCGCCGGATTGGTCGCTCCCCACCACAAAAAGATGCGAATCCGAAAAGCACAAGCCCTGTGGACTCTCGTCGCTCGCGGAAAGGGCGGGATAGTACGAGCCCGTGCCCAGAAAACTGAGATCGTATGCGCCTGTTCCCAAGGTTCGCTTTTCCACCACCCAGTCGTTGTTGCCCGCGCCGCGCTGATAGCCGAGGAGCCACAGAGCGCCGCCAGCAACAGCTCCGGAGGTGATCTCATCTGGATTGGCGGAGGGGTTGTACTGGAGGATCCCGCTGACCCCGAAGCCAGAACCTGTTTCCAGGGCTCCCGACTCGACTGAGCGTTTCTCGATCCGAAACTGCCAGTTGCCCGCGACCGAATCATTTCCGATCACGTACATGCTCGTGCCGTCAGAGGCGATGGTCCTGTAGTGATCGTTGCCGGCTGTGGGATTGTTCAGCCCGGTTCCGCCCGTGCCAAAGCTCGTGTCAGGTGCTCCCGTGGTTGCGTCGAGTCGCATCATGCGCAGGCGCCGGTCCCCCCCGTTGTTGTCCTCCCCCACCCAGGAGATGCGGCCCTGGTGGACCAAGAGTCCCCGTCCTACGTCCGAGCCAGGTGAGGGATTCACCGTAAGCGTGCCCGAAGCACCAAACTCCGCGGCCAGCGCCCCGGTACTTCGGCTGCGTTTCTCCATTCGCCATTCCTGGTCGGTCGATCCTCCGCCGCCAGAAAAGAACAGGAAGCCGTCTTCCAGCAGCAGGTGCGTGGGCTCGTTCCCGCTGCCCGCCTCATAGGAGAGAATCGACCAGGTCGGATCCCAGCACCGCGTCAGAAAGCAGGTCCAGAGCGTCAGCCGTAGGTGATCGTCGGAGGCCGGGTCGCCCGGATTGTAGGGCTTTTCGACGCAACCTGTGGTGACTGCCAGAGAGACGGCACGCGCCGCTGCCGAGCCAAAGCACCGCATTCTTCACCGTCTCTCTAACATGCCAGCCGTCAAGCACTGTCGGAAAGCGGTACCGTCTCCGGCCGAATCTATTTCAGACGGCGCCCATGAGACGGCGAAGAAACAAGCGAGATCATCATACGCGTGGCCCGCGCGTAGTGCTCGAGGTTCCCTGTCGCGCGCGCGAGCAGGTGTGAACCTTCGTAGATCAGAAACAAGCTCCAGGAGAGTTCGGCCGCCCGATCCGGCGCGAGGCCCGTTTGCAGGAGACTCTCTTCGAGACGCGCGACGGATTCTTCGAAAGCGAGGCCCACCGCCCGTTTGTGCCTTCCGGCCGATTCGACGGCGAAGTTGCCCAAGGGACAACCGGCAAATCGCGTGCTGCGGGCCCGGCGTCTGACGAAGTCCATCCAGCGCGTGATGAGCTGTCGAGGGCTGCGTGACCGCTCTGCAATCCTGGTCAGCGCGGACCATAGTTCGCTTGCTTGCTCTCTCAGGTATTCCTCTTCGAGCGCCGTGCGACCTTCGTAGTGGTGATAGAAGGTGGGCTTGCTCGCGTCTGCTTCGAGCAGCACCCGTTCGAGTCCCGTAGCCAGACCCTCCTCGAAGAAGAGGCGTGCTGCCGCCGCGGCGATCCGCTGGCGTCCGCCACTGTATGGCTTCCGCGGCGCGCTTTGGCGGCCGCGCTCCGCGGGACCCGGTCGCCCCTTTTTGCTTGCCCTGCTCATGGGAGGTTATATTACTGGTCAGTAATAATGTTGGCTGGCCGGGGTCAAGTCCATTTTCCGGCCCGGAGGCTTCGCGATGCAAACTACAGTGCAGGAAACAATCAGTAGCTGGGTTACGGGGGAGTCATCCCGGCGCCTGGAAGAAGCGGGCGGATTCGAGTTGTGGCGTCTGGGCCGGGACCGCTTCGACGAATTCAATCGCTTCGTGTATCGAGTCTACAGCGAAGCCTTTGCCGTGAATGGTCAGGTGCCGTTCTCGTTCGATGACGTTGTCCAAGCCAGTGAGCAGTACTTCGATCAGGCCCGGCTCTGCGCCGTATGTCATCCGGACGGAACCATCTTCGGTACCTGGGGCCTCGTGGTCAAAACGCGTGAGGATTCCGCACCGCTGCCCATTCAGAATCTGTTCTCGATTGCCACCGAAGAGATTGTTGCGGCCATGCAGGCCCCGGACACTCGCTTCCTTTTCAATGGTTGGCGTACTGCCGTTGACAAGCACGCCCTGGAGGCCCACGGACTGGCGGCCAATCGTTCGGTATTCGTTTTCGATCTGCTGATCCGCGGACTGACTGAGGACTTTCCGCAACCTGAACAGTTCTTGGGCGTGGCCGAAATGGAGTTGATCGTCCTGCGTTACCACCGACGCATTGGAATTCCTTGGAAGACGCTTGGCCAACCCCGCCACTATTGGGGACGCGATCGTTATCCCTGCGCGTTTCGTCTGACTGAGTTCCGCGATTCGCTGAGGGTGCACCATCCGGAGCGCTATCGTTTCATCTACGAGAGGTCCGACGGCGTGACGGCGTGACGGTTGGCGAGCTTCCCGCTCGGATCGTGCGCCTGTGCTGGTTTGTCAGACGAGCGGCACAGCAGGCAGCTCGCTGTCGGACAGGGCGTCTTTGACCATGTGGGCCACGGGCGCGGCACAGTAATCGACGGCGAAGAAGCCGCCCGGGCGGAAGTTGCCGCTGCGTCCCAGGCCTCCGAAGGGAAGGGCGCCGCTTGCGCCGGTGGTCGGCCGGTTCCAGTTCACGACCCCGGCCCGTACTCGGCGACGGAATTCGTTCCACAGATTGCGATCGTCCGAGAACAAAGCAGCCGAAAGCCCGAACGCGGTGCGGTTGGCCTCTTCCACGGCCGCGGCGAAATCCGCCACCCGTCTCACCTGGAGAAAGGGACCGAAGACCTCTTCGTCGGGTGGGTCGTCCACACCCGTCGTATCCAGGATACCCGGAGAGAGCAGCAACGGGTGTTCGCGCTTTGTCCGGCACTCCACGAGGATTCGTCCACCAGCGGCCACCAAGTTTGACTGCGCGCGCAGAACGGCGGCGGCGGCGCTTTGCGAAACCACCGGTCCGAGGAAGGGCTCCGGTTTCTCGTCGTAGTGCCCTACGCGAATGCGCGCGGTTGTTTCGCACAACTCTTCGAGAAAACGATCTCCTTCCTCTCCGCGTGGAAGGATGAGTCGGCGCGCGCACGTGCAGCGCTGCCCCGCGGTCACGAAAGCAGAATGAATGGTGGCGCGCACGGCCACTGTTCGGTTCGCCACGCCGTGCACGACCAGCGGATTGTTCCCGCCCAACTCCAGAGCCAGAAGCCGCTCCACGTGCGGGGCGAACTGACGGGCCAGGATTTCGCCGGTTGCCGAACTGCCCGTGAAGAACAGTCCGTCGATTCCGGGCGATTGCGAGAGCAGCACCCCGGTCGAGCGCGCCCCCTGGACCAGGTTGAAGACGCCCGCCGGCAGCCCTGCCTCCTCCATGCCCCGCCCGAGCATGCTGCCGACGGCCGGGGTCAGTTCGGAGGGTTTGAAGACCACGGTATTGCCGGCAAGCAGCGCGGGCACGAAGTGGCTCCCCGGGAGATGCCCTGGCATGTTGAAGGGGCCGAAGACGGCCGCGACCCCGATCGGGCGATAGTCGAGTTCGCTGCCCGGCGAGACCTCGCGCGCGGCCAGTCGCTCCGTGACCGCGCGCTGCGAGAGGTCTACTTTGTTCCTCATCAACTCCACTTCCGCGCGGCTTTCGGACAGTGGCTTGCCGGTCTCTCGTGAAATGATGAGGGATACTTCCTGTTTGTTTTCCTCCAAGAAACCCGCGTAGCGCAGAAGAAAGGCCGCGCGTTCGTCTTGAGATAGGTCTGCCCAGGAGGGCAGGGCGTGGCGCGCCGCTGCGACGGCCGCGTCCACCTGCGCGGCTTCGGCGGCCCGGAACGAAGCGAACTCCTCCAGATGCGCGCGATCGAAGGCAACGAAGGCTTCCCCGGTCCCCGGAATCCAACGCCCTCCGATGTAGTGCTCGGTCCGGATTTCCATATCAACGCAGCGGGGACACGATGAGTTCCGGCTCGCCTTCGAGGCCCAGGACATGAGCGGCTTTGTCTTTGAGGAAGCATTCCCCGTGGGAAATTTGGACGTGCGTGTGAATGGCGCAGAACCGATCCGTCCTGGCCACGATGGCCTCGAAGGGGGTCACGCTCTCGGCGGAGGGTGCGGGCTTTTCGCAGCGGTGGACGCGCTGGGCTGTCCGCACCGTGCGGATGGAGCGAGCTTCTGCGGCCACCAGGGGCCCGCCGTCGAAGATGTCCACGTGGTGCATGAAGGAAAAGCCCTCTCCGTACAGAAGCTTCAGCGCAGGCTCGGTGGCCGGATGCGTCTTGCCGAGCACGTTGCGCGCACTCTCGGGAAGCAGGTCGGCGCAGATGGGAATGTCCGGTAGCAACTCCGCGATGAACTTCTTATCGATCCCTGAGAGATAGTCCGCTTTCGGAAAGTCCATGCCGAAGAAGTGGCGACCGACCCCCTCCCAGAAGGGACAGCGGCCCTCGCGATCGGACACTCCGCGCATCTCGGCAATGACCCGGTCTTCGAATGCCGCTGGGTGCAGAGCGAGGAACAGAAAGCGCGCGAGCGAAAGGAACCGTCCGTTTCCGTCCCGGCGATATTCCGGCATCAAGTAAAGCGTTCCGATAGCCGAAGGACCGTCGTGATCGGCGTGCAGACGCAGAAGACGCAATTCGCGCACGATTCCGAGGTCGGCGCTGCGTCGCACGATTTGTTCGATGCGGAAGGAATAGAAAGGCTGAAATCCACCAACTTTTGCTTCGATGGCCGCCGTCCCGACTACGCGACGACGCTCGGTGTCTTCCAGAGCAAAGAGGTACGTTTCCGCGCCCGGCTTCTTGGGCATGGTGGCGAAGCTGTGCTCGGCGTGTTCGATCTTGGCGGCGAGAACCTCGCGGTCCTTGGTCAGCGTGGTGATCCCGAACGCAGCCTCCGAGGCGAGCTCGAACATGTCGTCCAGGTCCAGAGCGCGGATGGGCCGCAGGTGGAGCATCGCCCCACATTTCGATTCGAGTGCGTTCGTTTCAAACGCTTTTTCAGGCGGTCCGATCTGCCGAAAGCAGGATGCGCGCGCTCAGTCGCGCGCGTTCCACGAGGGAGGGCACAATCAGGAACTCCCGCTCCGAATGGATGAAGTCGCCGCGCGCGCCCAGGGTGTCCACGTTGGGGAGGCCCGCCGCGTGGAGGCGATTGCCGTCACAGGCGCCCCCGGTCTTGCGCAGTTCGGGCGCGAGGCCTTCGGCGCGGGCGCATTCGAGCACCAGGTCGAACAGTTCTCGCGACTTTGGAGTCATGTGCTTAGGCGGCGAACTGAAATCGCCGTGGAGTTCGGCGGTGAAGCCATCCTGGGCGTTGATGTCCGTGACCAGTTCGTGACAGGTTTGTTTCAGGTGGCGCGCCTGCTCGATCTGCTCGACGCGCGCGTTGAAGCGGACGATCGCCAAATCGGGCACGACGTTGAGCGCGCCGCCTCCCTCGATCCTGCCGACGTTGACGGTGACACCGGGAGTCCGGTTCTGGGCTTCGAGAGCGGTAACGAAGCGCGCCGCCGCGAACAGAGCCGACCGCCCTTGTTCGAACTCGCGGCCCGCGTGCGCGGCGCGTCCCCGAATTACGCATGCGAAGTTGCCGGAGCCCTTGCGGTCACTGACCAGGGAGCCATCCGGCAGGGACGGTTCGTACAGGAGACCGAAGGAGCACGGTCGCGCCAATTCCAGCAGAGAGTCGGTGGAGACCGGGGAACCCACCTCTTCGTCCGGGTTGAGGGCCACCGTCCAACCCAGCGAACCGGCGCGCGCGCTGCGTTCGAATGCCAGCAGTGCAAAGAGCAGTATGGCGATGCCGCCTTTGGCATCGGCCACTCCCGGACCTCGCAGGCGATCGTCGTCGATGTCTTCCACCGTCTGAAAGGGATGCTCGCGTGAGTAGACGGTGTCGTAGTGAATGCAGAGGAGCACCTGCTTTTTCGCGAGGGGCCTCTTTCTCCAGATGAGGAGCGGGCCGTGTGGTTGCGCGACGAGGGTCCCGTTTGGCTGGAGCACCATCTCGCTCGGGAGCGCTCTCCGCTCGAAGCCAGCTTCGAGCGGGGCAAAGTCCTTCTCGAGCAGCTCGGATAGGGCAAAAAGTCCTTCCGTGTTGCCCGTGCCGGTGTTCACGCGGCTCCAGCGCCTCACGCACTCCAGCATCTCCGCGCGGCGATCGTCGAGCCAGTCCAATGCCATGACGTTGGGGGGCTGCGCAGCGCTCTGGGGAACTCCGTTGATCGGCCGAACTCAGGTCCGGAAGTGCTTCTTGAAGTTCACGCCGGTCTTCTTGGCATCCACTTCTACGAATGGATCTCGCTCGAACTTGAGTGCGCGCTCACGGCGCCCGTGAAACCGTTTCGAGAAGGGAGCGCTCAGGTGGCTTCCGTTCTGAGGAATGTCCTCGGTCTGAAAAATGCCAACCGTGCGAAAGACGCCACCATCGCGCATGAGAAAGGCTACTTGCTTTTCTCCATGGCTGCCGACCTGACCCTGAACCAAGAAATAGCGCCGGCACGAGCCGCCGGCTTTGCCTTCGGCTTCTTCCTGCAACTTCGGATCGATGTAGAGCGCTGCGCAGGCACCGGCAGCAGCTTCACTGCCCTTGTCGGTCGCAGCGGCGGGTCCATCGCCGGAAGGGCCGTCCGTTTTCTTTCCCTCGGGAGAATTGGCGCGGGCCGGTTGTTCCGGTTTTTGTTCTGACTCGCGCGCGAGGTCCACCGTCCGCAGCTTCACCGAATAGACGTTCAGGTTCCCGCCAACGGCTCGATTCACGTAGTCACTTTGGGTGGGTGGCTTGAGGGCAGGCTTGCTTCCGCATGTCTCGACCTCCGCGCGCTTGCGGGCCCCGTGGAGAGCGTCGTGCACGACGGCATCCTCCCTCAGAAAGGCCCAACCCGTCAGTCGGCGGTAGTCGTTGCGTGCCAAATCTTCCAGGTCGGCCTTTGTTCCTTTTTCTATGTGAGCGGCAAAGACGTAGGCAGGCCCCTGCGGGCTGCGCACCTCCATCCAATTGGATTCATCTTCGCCGATCTTCTGGCGGGCGGAGCTTTCTCCGGTGATCTCGATCACTGTGTTTCGCTTCAAGACCTGAATGCTCTTGGCCGTCACGCCGGGAGCGGCGCGCAGGTGCAGGGCTTCGGCGGTCACGAGTCCGAAAGTGGTCTTCTCCACGGGCTCGATCGTAGTGATGGCCGATCGCACCAGTTCCTCATCATAGGAGAGATAGGCCGGTCGGCCGTCCTTGAGGCGAACGCCGTACCAAAACGTCATGCTGCCCAGCGCGCGATCCTCGATGCGCTTCTTCACGATGTTGATTCGCTCGTTTCGCGCGAGCGTGGCCACGACGGGAGCGCCGCGTTTGGGCTCGGAGTGCACCGTGACTTTGTCTCCAATGACGAAGGCCGCGCCGATCACACGACGCGGCAACCCACAAGACGCCACGACGAGGACCGGCAGGAACAGAAGAACCCCTGTCACGAAGGGGCGAAGTGTTCGGCAGGTCCCAGCGACCAGGATTGGCTTTTCAAGCGGTGGGGGGGTGCGAAGCATACGCCCAGAAAGGCCCGGTTCTTGGGATTGTCAAGGCTTCCCGGTGAGGTTTCAGTTTGCAAAGCAGAAGTGGAGCACGATGGCGTCCATCCGCCAGCGCACATCGTGGGCATGGCTCCTGGTGTTCGGCATCGCCCGGGTACAGGTGAGGGCGCTGACGACGGCGCTCGCCAGCGCTTCTGTTTTCGCCATTGGTTGTGCGCCACCGGACATGACGGGGACCCCCCTCTCACACCAAAACGAGCTGCGCGGCGCGTTCGGTTTCAGCAAGGCCGTTCTGCCGGTGACCTTCGATTGGCGGCGCGACAAACTCGTCGATCGGGAGGCGCGGGGACACGCGGCTGCCGACTGTCGCCGGTGTCACGAGCAGGTTTACGCAAATTGGTACTCCAGTCGCCACCGTGTGGCGTTCACGAATCGCCTCTACGTGGAAAGTCATGCGCGCGAACCGAGTGTGTGGTGCGTGAATTGCCACGCTCCCGCTCCTGCCTGATTGCCTTCTCCCGGGCGGCCCGACGGTACGCACGAGCATCGCTACCGGCTGGGCAGGCTTCTTTTTTTGCGCCCGGCAACACGTGTCAGGCTTGCCATTTCCTTTCTCGAACGAAACGATGCAGATCATCAAGCGCGGCCTTCTGGCGCGCTGATGCCAGCGCCCGGGTGCGCCCCCTGGAATCGGCTCTGGCCCCGCCCCATTTTTCCAAAAAAAAAGGGCTTGGCAAATAAATGAACATTCATTCTGTTATCCGCTGTGCGCTCTCGCGACCCGGCCAAGGAGGCCGCTATTCGGCGGCAGGCGTTGAAGCTGCTCTTTGAGCAGGGCTTCGACGGCTTCAGCATGCAGAAGCTGGCGCGCGCGGCCCGCGTCTCTCCGGCCACGCTCTACATCTACTTCGAGGATCGGGACGACCTGATACTCCAACTCTACTCCGAAGAAATGCAGAAGATGACCGACGCCGCCCTGCGGGGCTTCGACCCCCAGATGCCCTTTCGGGAAGGGCTGCGCGTTCAGTGGATCAATCGCGCCGAGTACTACCTGGCGTATCCGGTGGAGTCGCACTTTCTCGAACAGGTGCGCTTCTCGCCTTTCCACGATGCTGCCATGAAGCGCATGGACCCACGTTTTCACGACGCGATGCGCGGTTTCGTCCACGGCGCCATCGAGCGCGGCGAGCTCGTGTCCATCCCCGTGGAAGTGTACTGGTCCGTCGCCTATGCGCCGCTCTATCAGCTCCTGAAGTTTCATCTCCAGCGCCGCAGCTTCCCAGGCTCCTCGCGCTTCGTTTGCGATAGCGCGGCTCTGGAACAGACTCTGGAATTGGTCGTGCGCGCGCTCACTCCCGTTCCAGGCCCCCGGGTCCGAACCAATCGAAGAGGTAAGAACAAATGAAACATGTGTTCACATCGTACCAGAAGTTCGTCATCGCCACGCTCGCCTTTCTGCAGTTCACCGTGATGCTGGACTTCATGGTCATCTCACCGTTGGGAGTGATGGTTCTCGAAAAGTTGCGAATAACGACTTCGCAATTCGGCCTGGTCGTCTCGGCGTACGCCTTCAGCGCCGGGGCTTCAGGGATTCTTGCGGCCGGATTCGCTGACCGCTTCGATCGCAAGCGACTTCTATTGTTCTTTTATATGGGCTTCTTGATGGGAACAGTTCTGTGCGGCATTGCGCCGACCTATCACTTCCTTCTGGGAGCGCGCATCGTCACCGGTGTGTTCGGAGGCGTGATCAGTTCCATCAGCCTCGCCATCATCGCCGACCTCTTCCCGCTGGAGGTGCGCGGTCGCGTGATGGGATTCGTCATGACGGCGTTTGCGGCCAGCCAGGTGCTCGGGATTCCTTTCAGCGTGTTTCTGGCCACCCACTTCGGCTGGCGCATGCCCTTCTTGCTCATTGCTGGCCTGGCGGGCCTTGCGGGCATCGTGATCGCGGTGCGACTGCGTCCGATCGACCAACACCTGGGCGCACGCACCGACCGAAACGTGTTGCACCACCTGTTCGCAACGGTCACGAGGCCGCGCTACCTCGTCGGTTTTGCCTCCACGATGCTGCTGGCGACCGGTGGTTTCATGCTCATGCCCTTCGGGAGTGCTTTCAACGTGCACAATATGGGCATCGCGCTCGAAACCCTGCCCGTCATCTACATGGTCACCGGTGTCGTCTCGATCGTGGCAGGGCCTCTGCTCGGACGCCTGAGCGACTACGTGGGCAAGTACCGGCTCTTTTTCGTGGGCTCGGCGATTGCCATTATCGTAGTGCTGCACTACACCGCTCTGGGCGTAACGCCCCTGTGGTGGGTCCTGGTCATCAGCGCGGCCATGTTCGTGGCCATCAACGCGCGCATGATTTCGGCACAGGCGATGATTACGGCCGTGCCCGCCGCTCACGACCGTGGCGCCTTCATGGCCATCAACTCGGCGCTCCAGCAGTTGTCGGGCGGTGTCGCTTCGTTGGTGGCCGGCATGATCGTCGTGCAGACCCCATCGGGGACCATTTTGCACTACCGGGAACTCGGCTTTGTGGTTTCGGGCGCGATTGCGATCACGATGGTTCTCATGTACGTGGTTCATCGCATGGTGCACGACACGGGCGAAGGCTTCGAAGGGACGGAGGTGCAACGTGGGCCCGGCCTGGCGCCCGCAAGCACGCCACAGCCGCAGGCCACAGATTGAAGCTCGCGCTGTTAACCGACAATCGCCACGAAGCGACACTCGCTGCCCGTGACCGCGGTTGCCGGAGACTGCGCCGACAGCGTTCCATCCGAGCCGATGGCGAACTGATGAATTCGGGCGGCGCCCGCGTCGCACACGTACGCGTAGCGCCCGTCCCGGTCGACGGCCAGGCCGTAGGCCCCCGAAGCGGTCACTGTGGCGGGTGAGAGCGGCGTGAGCGCGCCCGTCGTTCCCTCGACGCGGTACTGTGAGACCGTGCCCGAACCGTTGTTGCCGACATAGACGAACGTGCTCGAAGGGTGAATGGCCAGGCCGACCGGTTGCGTGCCCGATCCGACGGTAGACGGCGAGAGCGCGGTGAGCTGGCCCGAAGTCGTGTTGATGGAATACTGGCTTACGGACGTTGCGCCGTAGTTCGTGACGTAGGCAAACCGGCCCGACGCGTCTACTTCGATCGACCACGGGTTTGTTCCCGTGGCGATGGTCGGCGTTCCCAGAGGGGAGAGTCCTCCGGTGTTCGAGTTCACGGAATACTGCGCCACCGACGCGTTGTTGTAGATGGTAGCATACAGAAAGCGGCTGTCGGCAGTGCCGCGCATGTACCACACCTGGCTGCCTCCCGCCGGCCCCGCCACGTTTTCCTGAAACGTGAGCGCTCCATTCGAATCGATCGAGTAGCGACCGAGGTTGTTGACTGCAGCACCGGACGGCACGTAGAGCTGCGTGCCGTTGAGAAGGGTCGGCCCCGCAAACGGTGTCGTCACACTGGCAAACGGCGCGGCGATGCTGGTGAGCGCTCCCGTGCTGCGGTCGATCCGAAACTGCGAGATCGTGTTGGAGGCGCTGTTCATCACGTACAGGAATCGGCCTGTCTGGTCGACCGTGAGATCGTAGGGGTCAGCCTGGACGGTATAGTCGGAAAGATGAATGAGGTTTCCGTTCTGTTCGGAAATGCGATAGGCGGAAAGGGTGTCATTGCCGGCCGTTCCGGTGGAGGTGACGAACGCGAACTGGGGACCGCGTGCCGGAGTTGCGGCAAGGTAGAGGAGGAAGGCTGCGAGGGCAGTCTCGCGGGTGTCGGACGGGCACGCGGCGCGGCCCGCCAGCATCTCCCCCGGGCAATCGAACGCGGCCGTGCACCCCCAGCCCAGCACGCCTGCGGCGACTGCGACCCCAGCAAGCGTGACCCGGCGCCGTTTCTGCTGCTGCCCGGCCATTGCGGCACAATGGCCGCGTTGCTGACCCTTGGAAAGTATGAAACCGATGCGGCTGACGGCCGCCGCATCGGGACAAGGCACTTCTGGTCCGCCAGGAACCGTCGGACATCACCCGGCCGAAAGACGCGTTTTTCCTTACGAAGCTCTATTCGATTGCCGTTTGCGTCTCTCTGAAATCATTTCCCTCTTGGTCCAGCATGCTGCCGCCAGCCTGCTCGAATCGCAAGCGGAAGGACGTCTGGTCGAACTCGGCCGGAGACTGGAAGCTGCCGGGAGTCTTTCGCCCGAGGACTTCGAAGTCCTCGTGGGCTCCCTTCTCGCACGCAGCACGGGCGAATACGTGGACTACCTCGAGGGTCTGCTGCGGCGCTTCCGCGGCGAACCGATTTTCTGGGCCCGCGACGTCGAGCGTCGAATCGAAGCGGTCGTTTCACGGGTGGTGGATTCGCCTCCACCTGTCGCCCTTGAGTTCGAGGAACGGCCGGATGGACTTGCGCTCACACAGGCGTTTGTGGCCCTGTACGGATCGCTGTGTGCCTGCTGGCCGCTGCTGCGGCGGACGGCGGCCGAGGTGTAGTCTGCGCCGGTCCGGACGACGGATCTGCAACCATCATCAGATACGCAGGACGGCCGCCCCCTCAAAGCGTCCGTGACGCAGGTCGTCGAGGGCTTCGCCTGCCGACTCCAGAGGATACACGGTCGTCTTCGTGTGGATGGGTACGCGGGGAGCCAGCGCGAGGAATTCTTCGCCGTCTTTTCTGGTGAGGTTTGCCACCGAGCGCACGACCCGCTCGCCCCAGAGGTCGCGGTAGGGGAACGAAGGGATGTCGCTCATGTGGATGCCGCCGCACACCACGGTGCCGCCCTTGCGTACCGCGCGCAACGCCAGCGGAACGAGTTCGCCTGCGGGCGCGAAGATGAGGGCGGCATCGAGAAGGTCAGGGGGCGCTGCGCTCGACGGACCTGACCATGTTACCCCCAACTCGCGGGCGAAGGCCATGCCCTTGGTGTCTCCCTCGCGGACGAATGCGTAGACTTCGCTTCCTTCGAAACGCGCGATCTGGCAGACGATGTGGGCGGCTGCGCCGAAACCATAGATCCCGAGTCTGCGGGTATCCGGCGCCATGCGCAGGGTACGAAAACCAATGAGCCCCGCGCACAGCAACGGCGCGGCCGCAAGGTCCGAGAAGTCCCGAGGCAATGCAAGTACAAACTGTTCATCGGCAACAACAAATTCGGCAAAACCACCATCGCGATCGAAACCGGTGAATACCGCTGCATCGCAGAGGTTTTCGCGGCCGTTGGCGCATTGCGAACAGCGACGACAGGTTCGACCCAGCCACGGCACGCCGACTCTGTCTCCCGGTTTGTGGCGTTCGGTCCCCGGACCCAAGTCTTCCACCACGCCTGTCACCTGGTGGCCGGGGATCACCGGCCGCGTGCCGCCTTCCAACTCGCCGTCCAGAATGTGCAGGTCCGTGCGACAGACGCCGCAGTAGCTGACGCGGATCAACAGCTCTCCGGGACCGGGCTGGGGTCTCGGTCGATTCGTGAGCAGGAGCGGCCCACCGCGTTTGGATAGCACCATGGCGCGCATCTCGGAGACGTTCCTGCCCGCCGCACGATCTGTCAACGAGGTGGCCTCGGCGCTTCCACTTGACGGGAGTTCGTTCCGAGTGAGGGTTTGTGAATGTCGCGACGGTCGGTGTTTGCGGTTCTGTTGCCGGCCCTGCTTCTGAGCTGCGATCGCTCACATAAGCCCGCACCGCAGGCCATCGGCGGTGTCCTGGATCTGCGGGCCTGGGATTTCGCAAAGCAGGGCCCCGTGCGACTCGACGGAGAGTGGCAATTCCATTCGGGTCGCCTCGTGGGAGGAGCCGCATCGGCTCCCTCGAAGGTCGAGCTGACGGGTGCGCGCCGGGTATTCGTTCCGCGCGCGTGGAATTCTGTGCAGGGAGCCACAGGCATCGGCACCTACCATCTGCGGGTCCTCCTGCCGCAACGCAGTCGTGAAGCGGGCGCCCGGGGTCTTGCCCTGCGTGAGCGCGGCATCTACACGGCGGGGCGGATCTTTGCCGACGGTCAGCTTGTGGGGACCAAGGGCGTCGTGGGGAGGGACCTGATGAGCTCCATTCCCGGTCCCAGGACGATGCTGTTCGCGCTTCCCGCTCCCCCTCGGGGAGATTTGGAACTATCCGTTGAGGTCTCGAACTTCCACTACCGCGAAGGTGGTATCCGCAAATCCATCCACCTGGGCTTGGAGAGCGCGTTGCGCGACGAAGAACGTCGGTCGCTCGCCTTCGGCCTCTTCACGAGCGGCGCTTTGATCCTGATGGGCCTCTACCATCTGTTTCTGTACGTGATTCGCCCCAGGGATCGGTCTGTGTTCTGGCTCGGTCTCCACTGCCTTTTTGTCTCCATTCGTCCGCTGACTTCCGGGGAATCTTTTCTGCTCTCCTGGCTGCCTGGGTTGGGCTACCACTTTCATCTTTCCCTGGAGTACGTCAGCATTCCGCTTTTGTTCACCGCCTTCCTTTTTTTTCTGCGCTCGCTGTATCCGAACGAATTCGGGCGGTGGCCGGTCCGCGCGCTCGTCGCGGCGGCCGCTGTGCTCGTTCTCCTTCCCTTTGTCCTCACCACGCTGGTTTTGAGTCGCCTCGTGATTGCCTACCAGGCGTTCACCTTCGCGAGCGGTCTTGCGCTTTCTGCCATGGTTGCCCTGGCACTCTATCGACGACGCGCCAATGCAGGCTGGCTCCTGGCCGCGGGCCTCGTGATGTATGCGGGCACGGTGAACGACGTCCTCTATTCGCGCGGAATCATCCAGACGGGGCAGGTCGGCTACGTGGCGCTCCTTGCGTTCATCTGCACCCAGGCCGGGCTGCTTTCGGTTCGGTACGCACAGTCCTTCGCCACAGTAGAGAAGCTGTCCGGCGAGCTTTCCTCAAAGAACGAAGAGCTCACGAGACTGGATCGCCTGAAGGACGAGTTCCTCGCAAATGCTTCCCACGAGTTGCGCACGCCGCTCAACGGCATCATCGGTATCAGCGAATCGCTGATGCGCGGTGCGGCGGGCCCACTTCCCGAAACCGCGCGTCAGGACCTGTCGCTGGTCGCTTCGAGCGGCAGGCGGCTCACCAATCTCGTCAACGACATCCTGGACTTTTCGAAGATGCGCCACGGCGACCTCGTGCTCCGACTCCGGCGTGTGGACGTCGAGTCCGTAGTGCGCGCCGTGCTTTGGCTTTCTCAGCCCCTCGTGGCGGACAAGCCGGTCTTTCTGGTCGCCCACATGACTCCTGCGCTTCCTCCCGCTCACGCCGATGAAGAACGGCTCGAGCAGATCCTGCACAACCTGGTGGGCAACGCGGTGAAGTTCACGAAGCAGGGGACCATCACCGTTTCGGCGGCCCCCTCAGCCGACGGCTCCATGATCGAGGTATCCGTCACCGATACCGGAATCGGGATCCCGCTGGAAAAGCAGGAGGTCATCTTCGATTCGTTCACACAGGCGGACGGTTCGGTTTCGCGGGAGTACGGCGGCACGGGGCTCGGGCTTTCGGTCTCGAGGCGACTGGTGGAGTTGCACGGCGGAACCATCCGCGTCCGGTCCGCGCCGGGCAGCGGGGCCCGCTTCACCTTCACATTGCCGGCTGCCACCGAGGCAGGCGGCCCCGTACTGGGAGTGGCGGTGCCCGACGTTGCTTCCGATCCTCTGAATGAAGGCGATGTGATCACGCGCTTGTATTTGAAAGAAGCTGTGGACCTGGCCCCGGCGCCATCGCAGACCGGAAACGCGCTGCCCGAGGAGCCGAACGCCGCGGTCGCGGCGAGCCCGAGCACGAACGGACTCGCGCGCGTCCTGATCGTCGATGACGATCCGGTCAATCTGCGCGTCCTGCGAAATCACCTGTCGCTCGACCACTACTCCGTACGGGAGGCGTCCAGCGGTCGGGCCGCCCTGGAGTTGATTGGAGTCGAGCCGTTCGACCTGGTTCTCTTGGACGTGATGATGCCCGGCCTCTCGGGCTACGAAGTCTGCCGTATCGTGCGGCAGACATTTTCGACGAGCCAACTGCCGGTGATCATGCTCACGGCCAAGAACCGCATTCCGGACCTCGTGGCCGGTCTCGAAAGCGGGGCCAACGACTACCTCGTCAAGCCGTTCGACTCGCGCGAATTGCTCGCGCGCACGCGCACGATGATCGAGTTCCGACGCGCCGCCATCTCACAGGCCACGCTCGCCTCTCTGCAAAGCGAACTCGAGGTTGCCCGCCGTGTGCAGGAGTCCCTGATCCCGACCGCGGGTCCCAGCATCGCCGGTCTGGACATTGCACTGCGCTACCGAGCCATGGAGCAGGTGGGCGGAGACTATTGCGATTTCCTGGTGCCATCCGCGGGCACGCTCGGCGTTTTCGTCGGCGACGTGACCGGTCATGGGATGCCCGCTGCTCTCATCGTTTCGCTTCTGAAAACGGCCTTCTACTTTCAAGAGGAGGTGGCCGATCAGCCGGCTGTTGTAATGAGCAGCATCAACCGTGTTCTCCGAACGACGATTCATCGCGATTTCGTGACCGCCGCGTACGCTTTCATCGAACCCCAGCGGCGAAGGCTGGTGGTGGCCAACGCCGGACATCCTCCGTTGTACGTATGGCGCCGTGGTGAGCGGGAACTGTTGAAGTTGCGACCGATGGGTCGAATCCTGGGGCCCTTCGAGGATGGTGGTTTCCAACAAACGGAGGTCGAACTGCGTACAGGCGACAGGATTCTGCTGTACACGGACGGGATTCCCGAAGCGCAGAGCCCGAGACGGGAGGTGTTCGGCGAAGGGCGCTTCGAAGCGGAGATTCAAGAGCTTTCGAGCCTGTCGGCCGCGGATTTTGCCGACGAGCTCATTCGTCGGATCGAGGACTGGAGCGGCGGAGGCAGCGGGATCGAGGACGACATTGCGCTGGTCGTGATCGACGTTGCCGACTGAACCTCGCGCCGCTGCTCGCCGAGTGTGCGGGTCTGTCTTCAGACGAAGACCGGGCGCCGTTTTTCCTGGAGGGCGCGCATGGCTTCGAGGAGATTCTTGCGAACCTCGGGAATCTCGAAATTTGCGGCAAGGTCGCGCATGTGGGCTTCGGTCTTTTCCAGAAGACCCCGGTGCAGGCTCTGCTTCGTGCCCGCAAAAGCCGAGGAGGGCACGCGCAACACGGCTTCGGCCTTGCGCAGGGTCAGGGAGCGCAGTTCCTCCCGCGTGGCTGCCGTGCCATCGATCAGGCCGACTGCCTGTGCCTCCTGCGCCCGGTAGAGCGCGCCGTAGATGGTTTCGTTCAGGTGCTGCGGCAGCACGGTCAACTTCAGCTTCTCGATGAAGACGCCGGGAAGCGGCAGACCGAACAACACTTCGGTAAAAGAAATCCGCGCTTTGCCTTCGAGCATGTACTTGAAGTCGGAGGCGAGCGTGACCACTGCTCCTCCGCCCATGGCATATCCCGAGACTTCGGCCAACAGGGGTTTGCTGAATCGCACCAAAAAGTTGAAGAACTGAACAATCTGGCCCATTTCAGTCGGCAGCCTCTCCGGGGAGGCTGTGCTTATGGACTCCGCGTCCACTCCGTTGCTGAAGAACTTCTCGTTGTCCGACGCGAGCACCACGGCCCGGACATCTGCCTGCGCTTGGAGGCCGGCCAGAATGTCCTGAAACTCGAGCAGGTTTTCGTACGTAAAAGAATTCTGCTCGTTGGTGCGAATCGTAACGATGCTGACGCCTCCGGTCTTGGTCTGGATGTCCTCGCGCGAGAAGTTCTTTTCGCCCATGCGCGACGAACGCGCACGGCGATGGTCGGGTCAAGTCAAACCCTGGGGCGGCCCGGTTACTCGGCGCGAAGGCTGTTTGACTGGAGCGGAGTCACGCGCCACCGCGGCTCGTGACCGTCGTGAATCGACCGGAGCCTCCCACTCAGGCGCGCAGGTTCATCGTATGGATGGGCGTGGTCGCGCTGTTCGGGGACATGAGCTACGAAGGCGCGCGGGGGCTGGTCGGCCCCTACCTGGCACTGCTGGGTGCAAGCGCCCTTGCGGTCGGTTTTGCGGCAGGACTCGGTGAGTTTCTCGGGTACGGTCTGCGCATCGCTTCGGGCTGGTTGGGGGATCGCCTGAGGGCCTATTGGCCGCTCGTGATCGGGGGCTACGCCCTCAACCTGATCGCCATCCCGGGGCTCGCGTTCGTCGGAAGCTGGGAGGCGGCCGTTGTGCTTCTGCTCCTCGAACGCATTGGCAAGGCGGTCCGCAGTCCGGCCCGCTCCACTCTGGTTTCGTACGCCGCCAGTCGGACCGGCATTGGTCGGGGCTTCGGCCTCGACGAGGCTCTCGATCAGATCGGTGCAGTGAGCGGTCCGCTCCTGACGGCTCTTGCTATCTGGGTGGTTCGCGGGGAGACGGTGCTCGTTCAGTATCGCGTGGCGTTCTTTGTGCTGCTTGTTCCCGTGATCCTGAACTTGGCCTTCGTTGTTCGAGCGCGCTCCCGCTTTCCTGACCCCGAAAGCTTCGAACCTTCGGCCGAGCGCGCGCATCCGGATCTGCGCCGGCATTTCGTTCTGTACGTCGTGGCGGCCATGCTTTTGGGTCTGGGCTTTTCCGATTGGGCGATGGTGGCCTACCATGCCGTCCGAACCGGCCTGATGAGCGCCGCGACTTTGCCATTGCTCTACGCGGGCGTCATGGGCGTCGATGCGGTCGGTGCGCTTGCTTTTGGCGTTCTTTTCGATCGACACGGCCTGTTTGTGCTGGCCGCCACGACGGTCGCTGCCGCCGCTTTTGCGCCACTGGTGTTTCTGGCCCCCTCCGCTTGGAGTTTGTTTGCGGGAGTCGTCTGCTGGGGCCTGGGTATGGGCGCGCAGGATTCCATCTTCAAAGCGGCCATCGCTGCGCTGGTACCCAAGGAGCAGCGCGCCCGTGCCTACGGTATCTTCTTTGCGCTCTTCGGGTTGGCGTGGTGGGTGGGCAGCACGACGATGGGCTACCTCTATGAAACCTCGCGCTTGAGCCTCGTGATCTTCTCCGTAGTGGCGCAGATCACCGCCGCTTCGCTTCTGCTCTTTTTGGGATGGCAGTTGCGAAAGGTCGAAGGTCGCATCTAAGCGGGACCGCGCAGGCGGCCCCTGGCCGGGCGACGGTCGGACGCGTTTGTTCTGAACTCGTACCTACTCGCGCAGGTCGAGCCGCGCAATCGGAACGGAAAACAACCCGCGCGAAGTCTTGCTGAACGACGGGAGATAGAAGCGATCTTGGAACGGCACGGCCACGGAGATGTCGCTCACGCGAGAGCCGTCATGCAACACGTACCGTAGCGGCTTCTTGCCGGTCCTGTCGAGAACCAGCACCCCCGCCTCGCGCGAAACCGGAAGCAGGTTCTGCGGCAGGCCCAGAAGGAGATACTTCCAGGTCGGGTGACGGTGAACGAAGTTCATGAGCCCGGAGCGGCGCTTGATGATTCCGATCCAGATGCGTCCCCGGTCATCGCGCTCCAGGCCATCGGCCATGCCCGGTAGGTCCGCCAGGAGCACTTCGAATTGCCCCCGACGCGGTCCGCTTACAAATGCTCTAACGATACGAAAGTTAGTAGTTTCACTAATGATTACAGACTCGACGATGCCGCCGTCCGACTCTTCCAGCACGATGCCGTCCACAAATGTGAAACCATCCATGACCAGCGAGATTGTCCTTTTGTTTCGATCCAGTTGCCACAGCTTCCCATGAGGGAAAAGACCGATCGCTTCGGGCACGGCGCCCGGTCCCATGGCAGCGCGTTCGCGAACAAACGGTTCGGTAATGAAGACCTGCGAACCGTCCTTCGATACGGCCAGGTCATTGCAGAGAGCAAACGCGCGTGCTGTGGTTGCATCCAGGCCGGCCACCGTTGCGGCGGGACCTTCGCCCGCCCCGTACACTCGGGGGCCGGAGGGTAGGTCCGTTTTGGGCAGCCACAGGAGAATGGGGCGCACCTGTCCGTTTGCGGTTTCAGCTTCGTAGAGCCCGACCCGGGCCGTTGTCGGGTAGGTTTCGCCGCCCAGCCGCGAAGCGCAGAATAGAATCCTCTCCTTGCGCGAGTCGGCGAATTGCATGCCGGCCGGGTTCAAAGGCGCCTCGAGCCATCGCGCGGCTTTTTTACTCCGGAGGTCCAGCTTCCAGATCCAGCCGTCCATTCCGGACGCGAAAGCGACGCCGCGGGCTTCATCGAAGATCAGGTCATCGTGACCGGGCAACTCCGGCATCTCTACGAGCAGCGACGATTTCAGGGAGTCATTCGCAGCAAGGACCGATCGGATGGACTCCGGCACGGGGGCAAACGTCCTCGGAGGTCCGAGTCGCGTTCCGCTCATGGCGCCGCAGAGTGTGGCCGAACCCAGAAGCCCCAGAAGGAGACCGACGGGAATGAGGAAGACCTTGGCCTTGGACATAGCATTGCTCCTGGAGCCTGTGCTCGCACGCCGCCGGTTTTCGTGCAATCCTAAGTGGGCTGGGATTCTTGTGATGACTGTGGGGAATCGCCTCGTTGGGCCCCGTTCGCGTCCGCGTCCGAAACCGGAGGGGCAACGTGGAATACGCCCGTCTTCATGGGTGGCGCAGGATCCGTGGCAGACTTGATCTGTGCAATCGTTTTGCCGACACCTGCTGCGGCCACCACGATCACGAAGATCGTCGCCCTGCCTCAATAGGACGGTGGTTGACTTGTTCTCCAGCACCTCGACCCCCTCCCACCCGGGAGGAATACCGTGCCTGGCAAGATGGTCGCACCTTCTGAGGTAGAGTGACGCTGCGCCATCCGAGTTGTCGACTGCGAGCACCGCCTTGAAGTACGCCGCGCCCTCACTGAAGTGGCCCAACTGATAGCTCTGCAACCACCATTTCGCGCGCCGGTGCGACTGGCCGCGTCGGTTCATACGTTCGCCTTGAGGTCGCGGCGGAGCCCTCGCAGGACGCGGTCCTCCAGCACGAATCTGCGCACGATCGCCGCCCCTTCGCGGGAGATCTCCTCGAGGGAATCGACGCAACCGAGAGCCTCCAGCACGCCTCGAGTAGCATCCGCGCGCCCGATTTCGCCCTGCGCTCTGGCTACCTCTTCTGCAAGCTGCGCACGGTCTTTGAGGCTGCCCAGAGCCTCGATGAGCCATGAGAGAGCAAACCAATGGTCGCTATGGATCCGAATGGGTTCTCCGGTCCCCTGGAAGGGGGGCAGCTTGCTGAGGGGTGAGTTCAGGACCGATGCGGTCCGGTAGCGTTCGAGTCCGGAGTGCTGGGGATCCCCTTCCACCTGGATGATTCCGCCCAGCGCATGGGCGTAGATGCTGATCCAGCGGATGTTGCGGCGGAACTCGTGCAGTCCGTGCTCGATGTCGTTGAAATCGATCCTGTCCTTCCTGATCTCGTCGGCAATCTTTCGGGCCACCCGCCGCAGAAAGCGAATGAGGTTGCGGCGATACTTCTTGGGCTTTTGCCATTTCGCCGCTGTTAGGATGCCAGTGATCTGTTGGATGCGCGGTCCGACTTGGGCGCCACCGTCGGCCTTTTCCAGCCAGCCGCGCGACCAGAGCAATTGCTCCACCCGCGCGCAGGCGGCAGCATGCTTGGGCCCAAAGTGTTCTTCCAATTCACGCAGGCCGGCTGTCCGCACCTGAACCTGGATGGCTGCATAGTAGTCCACCGCACCCAGCGCATCCTCCAACTCTTTGAATGAGGTGTAGAGTGACTGGAAGGTCTCCTCGGTCCCGATAACGCGGTGGATGCGGCAGAGGGCCTCCAGCATGAAGAGGGGTGTCCGTCCGCCGGCGGCCAAAAGGGCCGCTCCCGGAGCGGAATTCTCCGCAGCGGTACGGAGTGTGGCGCGAAGCCGGTCCAACTGAGCCAAGAACGGGAGCAGACCCGTCCGCTTCCCTTCCGCCATTCCTGTTGCCATCGACGGATCCAAGTGTGCCTCTTCCGTGTCGATCCTCGATGAGCCACGCGCCCGGAAACGGCGCAAGCAGCAATTCCCGGTCGAACTCGGAAATTGTGGCCGGGTCCGGTGGAACTTGACAATACTGCTGCACGCAGTACAACATCTGCGTCGTGCTGCAGTTGAAGTTTCCGCTCTGAATGGCGGTGCCGCCGGTAGAAAGCGAGCAGATCCTCGTCCGCGGAGATTTGCGGCTTGTAGGGCCCCCAGCCCAACAAATCGTTCCGCCTGAGGCGGGCAACCTCCCAGGACTTGGCCGTAAGGCTCCAGATTTCGGTTGCATCCGGTGACCTTCCGGCGGCTCGTCAATCGCGTTTGCGCGATGGCCGAGCGCCAAGGAGACCAGGAGCGAGCGGCTCACGCTGCTCCGGGCCTGGGTATGGCGGGGAACGTCATAGCCCCAAACGAAAGAACGGAACCGCAGAGCCCTTCAGGGAACTACCGGGGCTCTTGCTATGGTTGGGGGCCGGAATTGACTTTGCCGGCAGGATTCTCAAAGGGCGCGAGGAGCGGGAAGGCTTGCTCGCGCACGAGGCATTCGCGCACTGTCCTTCCGCAATCCGGTTGGGCCCGATCGAAAGAAACCTCGATGCTGGCCCCGCCCTCCGCCAGTGTGTGGGCCATTGAGATTGATTTGGGCACGTCGCAGCTTGCTTTGCGCCCCGGGTTCTTCGTGAAGAATTTCCAATTCGCGAGTGCTGCCATCATGGCGTTGGAGTCTTCCCCCCTGTGATTCAGATTGGCTTTGCGTGCAATCAGGAACCTCAGGAGTCGCTCATCACACCGGACGACCGCGCCCCGAACGAGATTGCTTCCGTAGACGCTGTGCAGCCAGTTGATGTCTGCCCCGCGCGCGAGCATGAGCTCAAGAACCTCCAGCTCATTTTCATCGCCAGCAAGGCCGATCGGTTTCCACCCGTCCAGGGTCGTGAAGTTCAGGTCCGCTCCTGCTCGAATGAGCTCGGCGGACACTTCGCTATGATTGTTTCGCAGGGCGAGTGTAAGCGCGCTGTCGTTCAGATCGAAGACGACCACCCTGCGCTTTGGCGAAACCAGGTTCACATTTGCGCCGGCCTTGAGCAGCATGCGAACGGCCTGCAGATTCCCGTCGCGCGACGCAATCATCAAAGACGTATATCCGTACCGCCCGTCTCTGGAATTCAGGTCGTCCGGACGCTCGCTGATTAAACCGGGAATCCGGCCCATGTCGCGGTTCCTTACCGCGACAATCAACTGGCTCTCGGCGCAGCCTGCCATCACCAGAGCGAGAACAAGAGGCGCCAGGGACCTTAACATGCTGGGAAAAGCGATGTATCCTGACAGGTTGTCAAATCCTTTCTGGCGCGGCTCGTTGTTGCCTCAGCTCATCGGTGTACGCGGGAATACCCGGGAGCCCCGAAGAACGGGCCCGCCGCTCATGATTTTCTTGGAACGCAGCGGCCGCCCGGGAAGTGTCGATGAGCTATGGTGTGTAGGACCACCATTCCCAATAGCCGTGCTGGACCGTCCTGCGGGCCAGCGCCCAGAAATGGTGCGCACCGATGAACGAGACTCGGAGCCATCCGTCTTTGGCCACGTTTCGATAGACCGTTCGCGTCGCATCGAAGTTGTGGCAGGCCGAATACGCCTCGGATTGCTCCAGGAAGTTGCTCACGCAATAGGGAAACAGTATCCTCCAGCCGTAGTAGCTGGCGCAAGATACAGACTGTCCAACCAGATAATTCACAACGCTGTTGCATGCAGCACCGGCCGCCATCCCCGCCACGTACCCGCTGAACGGGTCGCCGGCGGCCATGGACGCGTAAGATGCCACCTGACCGCACATGGCTCCGCCCGCTTCCATTAGAAGGGAGATTCCGTACTGGCAACCCAGCCAGCCAATCACGTCCAACTCCCAAACGAGCATGGCACTGATATCGAACCCATCAAACTCGTGGCCGGTACTGACCGGCACCCAATGGGCGTCCTGGTTGGGTGCTGTGTTCGGGTATCGCGGCGTGGCGGCCGATATGCTGAATTTCTGCGTTGCTGACCGGCGGAGGTATCCTGCGCGAATAGTCACGCTGGCCGTGCTGGTTCTGGGCTCCCCGCCGCAACTTCCAGGGTCGTCGGTCATTGAGAACTGAATCGTGTAGTCACCGGCCACATCGGGCAGGAAGCTGGCATTGATACCATCCGCGTCCGTGAAAGCTGTGCCCCCCAGGGCCACGGCCGAACCGGCGGGAACACCCGCCACACGCCAGGCGTAGCGGTAATTGTCTGTGTTGGCGCTGCACCCGTAGCGGTCCGGGTCGACGGAACGTGCCCCGCTCATGGCGGCGCGCTGTCCCACCTGAATCCATCGCGTGACGCCGGCGTTGGCAATCGGTGGTGCGTTGACCGAATGCTGAGACCGAACGGCAACAGCGTTCGGTGTGTTCTCCGTGGCGACCACCGGACCTGCCGTCAGTGCGCCCGTAGTCTGATCGATTCGGAACACCCGGATCTGATTGCTCGACGCAATCGGGACATAGAGGTAGTTGCCAGTGGAGTCAATGGTAATTCCGCTGATCGTTCCGACGTCCCCGCTCCCCGAGCTGCCTGTGGATACAGGCGCACCGTTTGCATCCAGCCCGAAGACGTTCACCCGGCTTCCGTCCACGACGACGTACAGAAACTGCCCGTCCGGACGAATGCGCATTCTGCCCGGCGCACCGCCCGCTGGCACTGTCCCAACCGCTTGACCCGTGGCGGTGTGCGCCCGGATGCTGCCGCCACTGTCCGCGCGGCCGAAATACGCCCGAGACCCGGCCGGATCCACAACTGCTCCCGAGTAGGCGTCAGTACCCCGGGTGCTGCCGGTGGTCCAGGTGGGATTCAGCGTGCCGTCAAAGATCCTCGCTCGTGTTTCGGGGAGAAGCACCGCGGCCTGCTGTGCTGTACAACTCGCGAGGCAACCTTCAAATGGCCCGACACCGCCGTCACACATCCACTGCTCACCGGCGCAGCAGTTGGCGTAGCAGGAATCAAACACACTCGAATTGGGTGAACTGTGCGTCCTCGTACATGATGTCAGGCACCAAGAATAGATACCCAAGTTCCAACAGCCGAACTCGATATTCGCGCAGCATTGATCATAACAGGCCGGTCGCACGTCGTAGTTGAACCCGGACCAAACATCACCGAACAGATAGACACCGAAAGACCCGTCCGGAGCCAGGGAAACCTCCCTGATTTCCGTCCCGGCCCCTGTGGTGCTCACCTGTTCAAGCTGACCGGTAGCCGGGTTGAGAGAATACCGCGCGATCGAGGAACCGCCGAACGCGTACAGGAAACCTCCGCCGGGAGGAACTTCGATTCCCCTTCCCGAGAACCCCGCAAGTGCCGCCTGCGAAGCCGGATTCGGATCGAAGTTCCCGTTTGCCAGATCCAGAGGGAAGCTCCAAATATGAGTTTGGTCAATAACCACAAGGTGTCCGGACGGATGCAGCGCAACATCCTGAGCAGCGGTAGTGTCCAGGACCTGCTCCTGGAACGGCGTGAGCCCCCCCGTGGCAGGGTCGATTCTGTACGCAACGACCTTGCGCGTGGCGCCGTGAGTAGCGTAGGCGAAAAGAGGAATATTAAATCCGGGAACAGAGACAGAAATCGTCTGGGCGCCGTTCACGTTTCCGGCCGCATCCTTGGCCCAAGCGTAGAGATCCCGGCTACCGGGAGTCTTGAGCGCATGGGTTGTGGGAACGTCCGCCATCCAGCCGGGCGCGTCAGGGCGGGGAGGCGTGGCCGATTCGGTGATCTGCCAGCCCACAATCCCGGTATTGTCGGTACCTGAGAGATCAAAGGTCACAACAGGAAATGTGGCGGGGGAGGGGCTGGTTCGGGAAAAGGCGGTGATCGCGGGCGGAGTGCTGTCCGGGTTCGTTGGGTCGGTCCCCGTTGCGAGCTCAGTTCCGTCCGCGACACCATCGCCATCCGTATCGGCGTTGTTGGGGAGCAGCTTTTCGCCCGTCGTAGTACGTCCGAGGAACTGGCTCGGCACCAAATCGCGCTCGAAGACATCAGAAAGGCCGTCACTATCCGAATCCACGCCCGTGCGTACGCGAACGGATGCAAACGGTCGCGCATCACTGCCGTCGTACAGCGCGAAGGCCGAATAGAAGTACGTCGTGGCACTGTCCAACCCGGTGTCCAAGTGGGAATTCGCGGTCGCAGGCAGGTTCGTAACCGGACTTCCGGCGCTCACGCTTGCAGGTGGCGCCACCGAGCTCCTTCGGATCACGACGCTGGCAAAGCCTTCCGCCACCGGAGGATCGAAAATCAGCCGCACACGATCCTGTCCAGGCAGTGCCCGCAAATTGCCGGGTGAAAGGGCGCCGGCGATGGGCCCCGGCGTCTGGCAAATCGTCCCGGGTTGGACGCTGCCCACTTCGCCCTGCCGCTTCAGGGCCAGCCAATAGTTATTCTCAATGGCTCCGGAGCCGGCGCCCTGCCGGTTGCCCCCAAGCGAGACAGAGGTTCCCCGGGCGACATTGCGGGCGTACACCCGAAAACGACCGCCCGGTGCGCTCGTCGAGACGACACGACCCGTATTCTGAAAGCCTCCAGCAGCAAGCCATGCCGCATCACCTGAACCATCCGCGGGCCCAGCCGCGTCATACATCACGTAAACCGTCAGGTCCGCAGGCGCCTGAAATGCCACATAGCCGTCACGAATATAGTGCTTATGTTCGGAGAAAGTGCCACAGGCACCGCCCCCGTTGCAGGTGGCCAGGGCCAGTGCTCCCTCAAGGCCGAGATCCTTCCACACCACATCGCCCACAATCCGGTACGTTCGGTCCCGGTAGAACTTGGTTCCGTCGCCAACCGTTGTGAGCACCGCGCCACCGCTGCCGCCAATGCCACCGGCGAAGTCCGCCGTGATGCATTCCGGCGGTGCCGGCAACTCGGTCAGATCTCCCGAAGACGCGGTGAGGAGGAATGGTGTGAGGTGATCCGTGAGGGCAAGGACTCGGCCGAGTTCAGGGGCGCTGGTGCGCTCTGCGGGCCGCCAATCTTGCTCGAATTCGCTCCAGAAAAACGAATTGAACTCCGGTACGAGTCCGACCGCCGCGAGGGCGTGCGCATCGTACGTATAGTGCAATTCGGCGGTACCTCCGAACATGAGATGGCCCCGCAGTTGAATCTGGCCGCGATTGTACGCCGGCCGGACGTCGTACACCTGGCCGATCGGAATCATGGCACCCTCGACCCGCTCGGGCACGGAGATCGCCGCAGAGGGGGACACCTCGATCAACTCAACGGGATAATTGACCCCCTCGGTGAGGCGGATTGTGGGAGGGGAGGAGATGTCGCGCGGCCCGCCCCGGCCAAAGAGCAGAAGCAGCCAATGGCGACCGTGACCGTCCTCATCGGACGGCTTCAGGGCCAGCGCAGCAATGCAGTTCAGAGTGAGCTGCGAGGCCAGCAGGATGGCGAAAGAGCGGGCGAGAAAGGAGCGAACACCCATCCGCCAACGACAAAGCAAGCCCTAAAATTTCCAACACTAATTTATCTCAAATCTTATAGGAAGCTGAGCCGCCTTCGTAGCACGAGGTCCACGGCTCGGAGGTCCTGACGCCAAACGGCCGCCATGAGCGGGGTCCAGCCTTCCTTCATGGTCGCGTTCACATCGGCGCCGTGCTTGAGGAGGAGTTCGATGGACTGAGCGGCCCCTCCGCGGCGAGCAGGATGGTCGTCTTTCCCAGTTCCGGTTCTACAACCGTCACGTCTGCGCCGCGCTGAATGAGGAGCGTTGCTATCTGCACCCACGCGGGATCGCGGCTGGGCCCGGGCGTCCGGTGAGGCCGATCCTCCGTGTCGATCCTCGATGAGCCACGCGCCCGGAAACGGCGCAAGCAGCAATTCCCGGTCGAACTCGGAAATTGTGGCCGGGTCCGGTGGAACTTGACCCTACTGCTGCACGCAGTACAACATCTGCGTCGTGCTGGAGTTGAAGTTACCGCTCTGGATCGTTGTGTTGCTTGTAGCATCTTCCGTGGCTGTGGTGGTATCGCAATAGCCAGAATGCCCAAATGTGATCCCGGTAATTGATGTTCCAGCAAGCCGCAGAACGCCGGGTACGCCGTCCCAATCAATGGCGCCCGGCCCCGGAGGAGGCAAAAACGGAGCGCAGGTCCCAGGATCGGGGTTGATCAGGCCGGCCGGGATCGGGCACCTCGAGGCATGAGAACCCTGCCAATGTCTCTTGCCGCGTCCGCCATCGCCATTCTCGTCCTGCATCAGCCGCTCTCGGCCCAGCACGTCCAAAGGTCCGGCACCATCGAGGATGAGGACGTTGAAAGCCCACTCTCTGACGAGAGCAGACAATACTCGCGCTTGTTGGAACTCGGAAATGAAGTCGTTCGCCTGACCAAAGCGCGCGATTGGAATTCGGTCGTGCGCCAGCATTTCGCCCCGGAGCTACGAAAACAGATTTCTCCGGACCAGTACGGTCGACTTGTAGCTCAGATCGAATCCTTCGGAGGTCCGCTCCAGGGTTTCAAGCCTCAGCAGTGGTGGTTCGAGTTCGGCGAGCACGAAGGCAAGCCTCTTGTCGTGCTGAAGAAGATCGTCCATCACGAGCGCTTCTCGTACTATTATGCCTTCTTCGTGTACGCCGATCGTTTGGACCAGTTGGTGGGCTTTCGATACGTTCCTCGTGGGCCCGCTGCGCGCCCTGCATCCAAGAAAGAGCAGGCTCCGGAGCCGAAGGAAGTGAAGCCGCCGGAACCGAAACCGGGCGACCTGCTGCCGCATCTGGAGGCGGAGATCCGTTCGCGCCGGGCGGCCGGCAGGTCTGTCTGGGGCAGCTACAACCACGTTCTTGCTGCGGCACTCGAAAAGGATCGCGCGCGACTGGGGCCGAATTTTCAGAGCCAAGTCATGCGCTTTGTTGGCGCGGATGTAGAGGCAGCGTACTGGATCGCGTGCTTCTTGGGAACGTACCCCGAACTGGAAGGAGAGAAACGCCGTTTCGAGCTCGCGGTCCTTGTCTACACTCAGGGAATTGCTGTCTGTGAAGCCGAAGCAAGACCCTGCGGCGACATTGTCTCGCTGAAGATCTGCGCGGCGATCGCGGCGCAGCGCGTGGGCCTGACGGCTCTTGCAGCAATATACAAGTATCATGTGCGCACAAGATACAAGGAGGATCGATTCGTCGGGACCACGCCTGCCCTCGATGAGGCCGATCGGAAGGTCTACGAGTCCATTCCGGAGTTCGAAACGATAATGCGGCGTGGAGCGAACAGGTCGTCGCGCCCTGCTTCCAAGAAAGAGGAACCGCTCTGATCCGATGCCGAGTGTGGTCCGACAATCCGTCTCGGCAATGGCGCAACCGGTTGCGAGGGCGACAAACCAGGCCGCGAGGCTGCGCACGCGGTCTGGGTGGGCCCGTCCCTCGGGCCGTCACGCGGGACGATAGACAGAGACGGATCCCTTCTTGACGTGCCGGTCCGCCCGAAAGGAGTGAATGCGATCCGTCTCCATCTCTCTGGATCGGCCCGTGTCCACACACTCACTGCCGGTTGCGCCGGTCGTGAATCCGGACTGTTCGCATAGAGGAATGGGTCGAGGCCGGGACGGCAACATGCGTGCCGACGCACTTGCGGCACTCGCAGAGTTCAGGTGCGCCGGCACGCATGTTGCGGGCGTCAAGTCCTGTCCGACCACAGGCGTGGCCGGCGGCTATCATGCATCACTGCGAGAATTTCGAGATCAGCACCCCGCAGGCAATAGGTAGATCCCGTATGGAAACCGAGCAAAACCGAGGCGCCGCACGCGGTCCGTGAAAATGGGCGCGCCCTCGGGATACAGGGCAATGTAGTCCCGTTTCGTCAGAAAGTCCGCGAGAAAGTCCGCTCCCTTGCTGGGCCGGTGGTCTTCATAGTACCGGGCTGCATCCCGCAGTTCCGCGCGGACGGCAGGGTGGAGCCTAACGCGGCGCATCAAACTCGGCGCGGAGTTCGGCGATGACCTCTTTGGCGTCAACGAGGGTAACCCGTCCTTCGTCGACCTCCTGTAGCCGCCTTCGCACTTCCTCCTCCTGCAGCCGACGGACTTCAGCCGCCCCTTCCTCACTTAGGGAGGAAAGAAGCTCATGGACCAACAGCTCCCGGTCTTTTTCGGGCAGACTCAAAGCGGCAGACTGAATGTCATGCAACGTCATAGCCTTCGCAATTCCCCAAGTATGAAGGGACTCTCTACCGCGGGCGTCCAGCGATTTTCCTACCCGTTCGGCCCTTCTCCCACGAGCCGTGCCAGCCTCGTACCTGTGACGAAAAAGGCCCACGCCTTGGCCGCCGGGCCTGGCACGCATCTCACCGTAGGATCGCGAATCCTTCCCAACTGAAGCAAGGTGCATGCCCTCCGACTGCCACAGTACCATCAATCCTCTCCCTGAAGCACTCTTCCCAAACCCTCCCGGGACATTTTCTCTCCGGTTCCGGAAAAATCCGCAACAAACCGGCCCCCGGGC
>CAZPFB010000017.1:0-67162 GCA_964585735.1 uncultured Leptospiraceae bacterium | reverse complement strand
AGTGATGAAAGCAGTCGTGTACAATCGATACGGCCCACCGGACGTGCTGCACGTCGCCGAACTCCCCGAGCCGTCGCCTGCACCGAACGAGGTGCTGATTGATGTGCACGCGGTCGAGGCCACGAAGGCCGACGTCGAGATGCGAAGCTTTCGTTTCGCCGTGAAGTGGTTTTGGTTGCCCCTGCGTCTGGCGCTCGGCGTGCGCCGACCGAAACGCCGGGTTCTTGGCTCCTACTTCGCGGGTGAAGTCGTTGCAACCGGCTCGGAAGTTCGAAGGCTGCGCGTCGGCGACGCGGTTTTCGGTTGCGCGCAACTGCGCCTGGGTGGGTACGCCGAACGCGTCGCGCTTCCGGAAGAGTTCACCATCGCCGCCAAACCGGAGAACCTGAGCTATGCCGAGGCGGCGGCCGTGCCCCTGGGAGGTCTGAACGCCCTGCACTTCATGACCCGGGCAGGAATCCAACCCGGCGAACGAGTGCTGGTCAACGGAGCGGGAGGCAGCATCGGGATCTATGCCGTCCAGATCGCCAAACACCTGGGGGCCGAAGTCACAGCGGTGGACAAGGACGCCAAACTCGACCTGCTGCGCGCGATTGGGGCCGACCGCGTGATCGACTACAGCCGCGAAGATTTCACCCGAGAAGAGAAGAAGTACGACGTCATCTTCAACATGGTAGCTGGCTCTTCGTACTCGAAGAACCTGGGGGCTCTGGCGCCCGGCGGGCGCTACCTTCTGGGAAACCCGCGCCTCTCGGATATGCTGCGTTCGCCCTTCGCGCGCCTCCGTGGGAAACGCGCGGTCTTTGCATTCGCGCGCGAGCAACTCGCGGAGCTGGAGCACCTGCGCGAACTTCTGGAGTCCGGACGTATTCGGAGCGTGGTCGATCGCCTCCTGCCCATGGAGCAGGCTCCACAGGCGCATCGCTTGGTGGAGGATGAACAGCGGCGGGGTGCCGTGATTCTGACCTGGAAGTCCCCGGAAAGAATCACGCTGTCGTAGTAGATCAACTCGGCAATATCGACAGGCAAGAACTGTGTGCCGCCGGACGAGCCCACATGAACTTCAGTGCCCGCCAGGCCGGCATCTGGCATATTTGGAGCCGAGTGCGCCGGAAAAATTGGTTGCTTGCGGACCCGCCCATGGATCCGCTCCTGCTCCAGGCCGCGGGCAGTCGCGAGCGAGCACAGGAGCATCAGCATGACCAAAACCACGTTGCCCATGAAGGTGCGGCCCCTGGCCATCGCGCTCGGTGTCGGTGCCGCCTGTTTGTGGGCTTTCATTGCCACGGCAGCACCGGACCCGCAGGCCAAAAAGCTCGTCGTGCTCCACACCAACGACATCCAGTCGCGGCTGCTCGGCTACGGGCCGAACGCCGAGTACACGCCCCGGACAACCGGCGACGATCGAACCATCGGGGGTTTTGCTCGCCTCGTCACCCTCGTCCAGGAACGGCGGGCAGCCGCGGCGCGCGAAGGCGCGGAGGTTCTGCTCCTGGACGGAGGGGACATCACGATGGGGAGTCTCTTCCACACGGTGACCCGCGAAACCGGCGGCGAACTGCGGCTGATGGCGCTCGCCGGTTACGACGCCGCGGCCGTCGGCAATCACGAATTCGATTTCCATCCGGAGGGACTTGCGCGCATGGTGCGTTCGGCTCTCCGCCACGAGAAGCGCATCCCGACGCTGCTCATGAGCAACCTGGCCTTCGACCCGAAAGATCCAGCCGACGACTCCCTGGAATCGCTCGTGAAAGAGGGCGCCATCCGTCGCCACCTGGTTCTCACCAAAGGTAGGGTCCGCATCGGGCTTTTCGGAATCATGGGACACGACGCGCACGAGTCTACGAAGACCATGGCGCCGCTCAAGTTCCTCGATCCGCTTGCGACGGCTCGCGAGATGGTGCGCGTGCTGCGCGAGCAGGAGAAGGTCGATGTCGTGATCGTGTGCTCCCACAGCGGCGTACGTCGCCAGGGGGAGGAATGGACGGGCGAGGATGTCGACCTGGCCGGCGTGGAAGGGATCGATGCGGTCGTCGGCGGACACTCGCACACACTCGTCGAAAAGCCCCGTTTCGTGAATGGACGCGTGCCGGTACTCCAGGCGGGCAGCGAACTGCGGGCCCTCGGCGAACTCACCTTCGAGGTAAGCCCCGGGAAAGCGAAAGCCACATCATATGTATTACATAAGATTGACGACCGCCTAAAGGGCGACGAGCGGGCCATCCGCCTGACCGACGAACTCGAACGCGAGGTCACCCGCGTGGTTCTACAGAGACACGGCCTGCGTTTCGATCAGGTGCTCGCCGAGACGCCGCGGGAGCTCACGCGCCGCTATGACGACCATGTTCTCGGAAACATCACGGCCGACGCCATTCGCAAAGCGGCCGGGACCGACATCGGTGTGACCACGAACGGCGTCATCCGCGACGACGTACTGGTCGGTCGCACCGGCGTGCAGAGGGTGTCGGACATCTTTCGTATTGCCCCGCTGGGAGTCGGGGAAACCGACGGCGAGGTCGGCAACACGCTGGCCAAGATCTACGTGAACGGGAAGGACCTCAAAGCCATGCTGGAAGTGCTTTCGTTTGCGTACGTGGTGAAGGGCAACTCCTACTACCCGAGGCTTTCGGGCATTCGCTTTTACCACAACCCTTTGCGACTCCCGATGGACCGGGTCTATCGCGTGGAGCGTCTCACGGAAACAGGAGCCGCCGAAGAAATCGACCTCAAAGACGAAACACGCCTCTACAGCGTGGCCGCCACGAACTACATTATGAAGTTCATGTACATCATCAAGAAGCTCTCGTTCGGCCTGCGAACCGTCACGCCCAAAAACGCGAAAGGTGAGCCCATCACGGACGTAAAAGCGATGGTGATCGACTCGGACCCCCGGCGACCGGGCGTGCAGGAGCTCAAGGAGTGGGCTGCCATCATCCAGCATGTGCGCAGCTTCCCGGACACGAACGGCAACGGAATCCCCGACTTCCCGGTCGAGGGCGAGATAGCCAAAGCCCGCATGGTGCGTACGGTGACGCTCTCCGGATTTTTCTCGAACGCGGACTACACGCGCCTCTATCTGCTCCTGCTTCTGCCGATTGGCTGGTACGTGACGCGCCGACTGAGGCGGCGCTTTGCTGGTGGCGCGACGGCGGGGTAGTATACGAGCCTGGCGCTTCTTGATCGCGGTTGCCGACCGAACCGTCAGCCGGTAACCGGTCAGCATGAAGCCGGTCCCGAGCAGGACAGTGTCGGCCAAGAGGGCGGAACCCGGCGCCTCACGGAGAGACTTTCGGCCTGCGAGCGTATGGCGCTTGCGCTGTATCTTGGCCATCGCAGCAGACTCCTGCGCGAAATGGGCATTCGGCACGCCGTGATCGGCGCGATGGCGATGGCGGTCCACGGCTACGAGCGCGCCACGCTGGACTTCGACATCGGCACGGTGAGCGATCCTTTTGCCCAACTTACGAACGTGGCTCGTCGCCTCGAAGACTTGGGTTACGCGACCACACTCACGACTCCGGATGGAGACGAGCTCGGCGGTGAACGCTGGCGTCCCTTCATCCGCGCCTTTGACGGGGAAGGAATGCGCACCTACACCTACGCCACCAGCCGCGCGCATTGCATGTTTGCCTACGACACGAACCGGGAAGACATTCTCGTGGATTGAGGGAGCGAATCAGGGCCATCACAGGCCGGGTGGACCACTCCAGAAGAAGGCATGCCCGATCATCGCGTACATTCACGACTCCAAAAAACCCAATACTTCATGTACTCGAACCGCGTAACCATGAACGGCAGATTCGCAAGATGATCGCGCGAAAGAGACTACGTCTTCACCGGCGCACCCTTCATCGGCCCCGCCTGCAACATCTCGGTCAGTCGCGAAGCAGGCACCGCCGGGCTGAAGTAGTAGCCCTGAATGGCATTGCAGCCGAGCTCCGACATCAGGCGGAGCTGACCTTCCGTCTCGACTCCCTCGGCCACAACATGAAGCCCCATTTCGTGAGCCATCCTCACGATGGCACCGAGGATGGCGCGTCCGGCGCCCTGCTCACTGTCGCTGACGAAGGAGCGGTCAATCTTGAGCGCGTGAAAGGGAAAGCGTCGGAGGTAGCCCAGGGACGAGTAGCCCGTTCCAAAATCGTCGATGGCCAGCCGCACACCCATCTCGCGGAGCTTCGAAAGTTCGAGTTCGGCTTCCTCTTCGTGGCCGATGAAAGCGCTCTCGGTGATCTCGAGCTCGAGCGATTCTGCCGGCGCCCGCCACTCGGTGAGCAACTCCTGTAGGAACTGCGTCAGGTTCTTCATCTGGAACTGGCGCGCGGAAAAATTCACCGCCACCCGCAGGTCGAACCCGCCCGCGCGCCAACGATGAGCCTGCTCGCAGGCCTGGCGCAGAACCTGTTTGCCGATCTCCAGAATGATGCCTGTCTCTTCCGCAAAACCCACGAACCTGGCGGGCGGTATCATCCCGCGATGAGGGTCCATCCAGCGCACCAGGGATTCGACCGCCACGATGCGGTGGGTATTCGCGTCCACGATCGGCATGTAGTGAACGACCAGTTCACCCCGCGCGATGGCGCGACGCAGGTCCGCGCCCATGTGGAGCAGACTCAAAGCGCGCAGGTGCATCTCTCTGCGAAAGATCTCGTAGCGCGCCCCGCCCGACTGTTTGGCGCGGTAGAGCGCCGTGTCCGCGTCGCGCAACATCTGCTGCGGATCCTTGTAGCTGGCCTCCGACATGGTGATCCCTACGGTGGCCGAAGCAAAGATCTCGACTCCTTCCATCTCGAACGGGTCGGCCATGCGCGAGATGATCCGTTCGGCCACGTACACCGCATCTTCGGGGCGACGGGCGCCGTTGATCAGTATGGCAAACTCATCTCCACCGAGGCGCGCGGTCGTGTCCACGCGGCGGAGAACCGAATGCACGCGACGGGCCGTTTCGAGGATCATGCGATCTCCCACGGTGTGGCCCAAGCTTTCGTTCACAATCTTGAAGCGATCCAGATCCACGATCACGACCGCGAAGCCGTAGTCGGGGATTCGCTCCATCATCTGGATGGCCTGCTGCACCCGGTCCAAGAACAGAGCCCGGTTGGGAAGGCCGGTGAGCGCATCGTGCAGGGCCTCGTGCCGCAGTTGCTCCTCGGCGCGCCTCTGCTCCGTGATGTCCCGGGTCACGACTACGGCGTGCGTGATGTCGCCGTCTTCGTCCCGGTACGGATAGTAGCTGATATCATAGAAGCGACTGGGGCGATCCGGGAACTGGAGCGGAAGCTGATAGTTGACGTCCTCCCCCCGGAAGCAGACGTCCAGGTGCGGGCGGATGGCGTTCTCGAAAAGATCTTTGCCCCAGATTTCCGCGACGGTCCGGCCGAGGATCTCTTCGCGGCGTTTGTGATGCGCCCGCGTGTACGAATCGTTGACGGCTTCGTAGGTGTAGTCCCGACTGATCAGCGTCATGAACTCGCGCGACGTGTTCACGATGAAGTCGTACCGACGCAGCTTGGCGGCATTCTCGAAAAGGCGCGCTTCGGCTTCGTCCGCCTTTTCGAGCGCGCGGTACCGAAAGAAGAGCGCCGAAAAGCAAATGAACTCCATGACCAGCAGAGATAACAGGAAGATCACCTTGTTGCGCGCGGGCTCATCCACCAGAACCGCCAGCCCCACGCAGGCCACGGCCAGAATTCCCAGGTAGTATCCGAGCGAACGGACGCTGGCGAACGTGAAGGGGAAACTTGCGGCGATGGCGCCCAGCAGCACCACGAAGGTAACCGTTGGAAAGAAGCCCAACTGGTTCCAGAACGAGATGTAGACGCCGTGCGCGGTGAAGACGTAGACGAGCGCGATGAGCACAGGCCGGATCTGGCGACGGACGAACCCGGAGGCGTAGGTGGCAACGAGCACCGCCACCATGAGACCCGAGAGGGCCCAGCGAACCGCCCAGGGATCCACGGCGTTCTCGAAGAGGTAGCGATGCACGAGGGCGAAGCCAATGTTGGCCAGGGCGCCGATCACAAGTAGGATGCGATAGACTTCGATGTAGCCGGACACCTCCCGCATGGCGGTACGCACGAGGGAGTTCTTTGGTTTCGTTGCCGTCACGTTGGACCCGGAAGCGTACGCGCCCGCCGGCCGATTTTCGGAGGACCGGCTTTAAGACTCAACCAGTTTCACGCTCGGACCGGTTTTCAGGACGAGCTCGCCCTGACTCTGGTACAGATCCCCGTCGAGCGTGTACGAAAAGGGGTCGCCCGCGCGCACAGTCAGGCGAGAGGCAATTCCATCGAAGTGCTGGGCGTGGCGTATGGGGCGACCGCGCCGGATGTTGTCCAGATTCCGGACAAGTTCGTGCGGCGGCATGCCAGAAAGGATGGTATGAAAGCAGCCGCCCTTTTCGAGGGCGCGCGCCAGCGGTCGAAACTCGACGCCTGCCAAATGCCCGTAGTTCTCCACGGTGCCTGCTATCAATACCTGGAAGTTCTCGAACGGCAGTATGCGCTCGTCCACCTGGACGCGAGCCTGCATGGCCCGAAAGATGCGCGCATCAGCCGGTTGCTTGATGCCCTCGAAGACGGCCCGTCCGAATGCTTTGAGGTTGGCCCGCAATCCCTTCTTGGCAGCGTAGACTTCTTCCAGGAAGGCTGTGACCGCGCCCGCACCAAACAGAAAGCCAAAACGACCGTCTGCCTCCAGAGTGTCACGCGCGTGTAACCGAAGCGACTCGCCCTGACGGATTCGGGAAACGAACCGCCGCAGAATGGCGAACCCGTCGCCGCGCAACTTCAGCGTGCGCGAAACCAGGTCCATCGTCCCACCCTTCAAGATGAGCAGGGGCGGCGGCGCCGAAGCGTACACACGGATGAGTCGGGAGAGCACTGTGTGGAGAGTTCCGTCGCCTCCGGAGATCCCAATGATCGGTATCTGGCGCTCGCGGAACTCCGCGGCCACACCGTCCACCTCATCGGGCGAGGCCGTCGTGCGAACGACCGCGAGGCCACCCGCCGTGTCTGCCATCCAGCGCGCAGGATCCCGACGGTTGCGCCGATTCTTGCGCGCGTGCGGGTTGACGATGATGCCGATGACGGGTCCCGCTTCGGGGCGCGACACAAAGAGTTCGGACATGGAGCTTCAGTCCTTCTCCACACGGAACTCGTTACCAAATATGGGGCGACCGACCGTGAACTGATCCCGGTACTTGCCGCCGCGTTCGTCGTACGGCCGTGTACTGGGAGTCTTCAGCTCGTGAACGACGGCGCGCGCAATCTTCATGAGTGGGTACAGGAGAATCGGGTTGGGTCCATGGTTGGCCAACTCGAGGGTGATGACACGATCCTTGTGTCCCGGTTCGACCATCATGGCCGTCTTCACGATCGTCAGTCCCAGCCGGGCGAGCGTGGAACGCCCCTCGATGAGAAACGCAAGCTGCGGTCCGACCGTGATGCGTTCGAGCGTGTGTCCGAGTAGGAACTCCTGAGGAGCCAGCGCGTAGGGTTCGTCGTCCGAGATGCGAATCTCCCGGTATTCCGGCAGGATCCGCTTCTTCACGTCCACAGTCACGCCCGGGAGCGGCTTGAGTAGGTCGTGGCCCAAATGCAGCGTCAGGCCGGCGGCCCGCAACTGCGCTTCGGAGAAGGGCTCCACTTCCAGGTGGCCCTGCGCGATGGCCTGCAACAGATCGACGTTTGACAGCATTGCGAGGATAGTGCCGAAGCGGGCCGTTCCAAGCCAAATGCTTTTTGCTTGCAGCGTCGCCGAAGGGGACATAACGCGTCTGAACAGAGCCTCCTCATGAGCAAGAAAGCACCGCCGCCTCCCGCCCGTCGTCGCAACACGCCTTACACATTCTTCAGCCGACAGGTGCACATCGACCAGCAGAAGTACTCGAGGTACGTCTGCGACTCGCGGGCCATACCGCACGAAATCGACGGACTCAAGCCGGTGCAGCGTCGCATTCTATGGGCCATGTGGAATTCTTCGAGCCGCAACGCCTTCACCAAGACCGTTAAGGTTGCGGGGCTGGCCATGGCCTACCATCCGCACGGGGACAAGTCCATCCAGGACGCGCTCTCCGCCATGGCGCAGAACTTTCCCTTTGCCAACAACTATCCCCTCGTGGCGGGCGAAGGCACGTTTGGAGACGTGGTCGATCCTTCGGCCATCGCCAGCCCGCGCTACACGGAGGTGAAACTCTCCGACTTCGTGAAGGACATGGGCTTCTTCGAGAGCCTGCCGGACATTCAGTACGTGCGCAACTACGACGAAACCGAAGACGAACCCACGTTCTTCTTCGGCAAGCTTCCCGTGGTGCTTCTGAACAGCATCATGGGAATCGCCACCGGCTTTCGCTGCAACATCCCGGGACACAGGCTGCGGGATGTGACCGGCTCCCTGAAGGCGTATCTCCTCAAGGGCAAACCCACGAAGCTCACCCCCTGGTACCAGGGCTTCGGCGGGACGATGGAATTTCACAAAAACGAAAACGGGGAGCCGACGCTGACCACCGGCTTCGGTTTTGCTGTCGAGAACGGTCGCGTTTATCTCTCCGACGCGCCCCAGAGCTGGAACCGCACAAAGGTCGTCGACTACCTGGAGGCGCTGATTGAGAAGAAGGATTCCGAACTCAAAGACTACACGGACTTCTGCACGGATCGCTTCCGCATCGAGCTGCATTTCAAGCGGGGCTTCAAGCCGACACCGGAGAATCTGAAGGGTCTATTCTCGCGCGTGAACAACGAGGTGCTCGCCTACAACGTGATCACCGTCGACGGACACCTGGAGCACCACGGACCCGAGGACATCGTCAAGCGCTTCTGCCTGTTCCGCAAGAAGCATCTCATCACGCGGTTCAAGCGCCTCTCCGCTCTTGAACAGGAGAAGATCAGCCGCAATTCGGAACTCATTCGCTTCATTCAGGAAAAGTGGAACCAGAAGGTCACGAACCTAAAATCCAAATCGCATTTCGAAGATGAACTCAAGAAGAACAAATTCGTGCATTTCGAATGGCTGGCCGGATTGCCCGTATACCGGATGACGAAAGAGGAAGTCCGCAAGTGCGAAGAAGCAATCGTCGAAGCCAAGGAAGCCTTTCGCCGTTACCAGCGACTCGTCAAGCAGGACAAGGACCTCACGGCTTTCATGGTGGCGGAACTGGACGAACTGCAGAAGCGGTGGGACCCGTGAGCCCGCATTTTTCATGAGAGACGCGGTCAGGCAGTGCACGCACAGGACCTGTCCCGAAAGAACCGGTCGGAATCGGAGAGGTAGACATGGCCGCAAAGAAGAAAGGCAGAGCAGGAGCGGCAGCGGCTCGCAGGCCCAAGGCAGCAGTCGCAGCTGCTCGCAAGCCCAAGGCTGGCGGGCGCGCCACGAAGACGCCCACCGCGTCCGGTGAAGCCGCAGGGCGCGCGCCGAGCCCCGCGCCTGCGGTGGCCGGTTCGAGCGCGCTGGCCCCCAAGAAGGACGAGCGGCGATTTCGCAAACTGTCCAACGTCGAACACGTCCGGATGCGGACCGGGATGTGGCTGGGCCAGAATTCACCGGCACAGATTTCGCAACATTTCTTCCTGCGTGACAGGTCGGGCCACACCAGTATCGAGCACGAAGAGGTGCAGATCATCCCCGCGGTCTGGAAGTGCCTGGACGAAGCATGCATGAACTGCATCGACGAGTACCGCAAGAACCAGAACGACCGCAGCCTCAAACCCCGGGACCGGATGAATCGCCTGGAGGTGACCCTCTCCGACGACCGCAAAACCGTGACCGTCAGCGACAACGGCCGCGGCATTCCGGCCGAGAACTGTGAAGGCGTCTTCATGCACCTCATGTACGGAGAGAACTTCGACGACATGGCCTCGAGCGACCACGTGGCCGGCCAGAACGGCGTGGGGATCTCCCTCGTTCGCATGGTCTCCGAACACTTTCACGCGATTTCGGTGAACCGCGGGATGGAATACGCGCGCACCTTCACCGCCACTCCAGAATTCATGAGGCTCCTGCCGGGCCTCGGGCTCTCGAAAGAAAAGCAGGACGCGGTTCATCTCTACTTCGACACGCACGGGAACCTGGACGACTGCCCCGAGCTGAATGCCAAGCAGCGCGAAAAGTGCAAAGTCGTCATGAAGAAGACGCTCATGACGGAGCGCGTGCGCAAGGCCGGCGCCGGAAGGCACGGCGTGACCGTCGAGTTCCGCCTCGACCGTCGCTACTTCAACGGCGCCGACGTCGCCTTCGACCTGAAACTCTTTCGTCAGTACCTCCAGGACCTGGCCATGACCAACCCCGGCCTGGCCGTCATCTTCCACCACAAGAAGAAGTCGGAAACGCTCCAGTTCAAGCGCGGTCTCGAGGAAGTGTTCGCAAGCTCGGACATGGTCTACTACAAGCTCTCCGAAAAGCTGCCCAAGGCGCCGTCTCAGATGGACCTGACGGCGTTTGTAGTGCTCGGCCAGAACAAGACGCTCACCTGGGTGAATTCCAACTTCGCTTCGCTCGGCGGTTCCCCGATCGAGTATCTGGAGAACCGCATCTGCGACGAAGTCCGCAAGAAGCCCGGCATTCAGGCGTTGGAGAAGAAACTCAAGACCACCTCCACCCGCAATGACGTCCGCAACTGCTTTCACATGTACATCGACCTGCGCGTCCTCAACCCGCGCTTCAAGTCGCAGGACAAGTCGTACCTGATCAACGACCTCAACGAAGAGATGCGCCAGGCCGTGGACTCGCACCTGGACAAGCTGATCCGCAAGACAGATCTATTGACCGAAGTGAAGGCGCAGATGGAGCGCCGCACGCAGCTCAAGGCGCTCGAGGATGCCGAAAAAGGCCTGCGCCGCGCCGCACGCGAAACCATCCCCAAGCTCATTCCGGCCACAGGTCAGCCGGGAGACGGCACGCGCATGCTTTTCGTCGCCGAAGGGGACTCCGCCATTGCTGGCCTGCGCCCAGCGCGGGATCCCAGAATTCACGGTCTGTTTCCCCTGCGGGGCAAGCCGCTGAACGTCAAGGGCCTGTCGCTGGCCAAAGCCATGGCCAACGAGGAGATCAAAAACCTCGTGGCCATTCTCGGTCTGCCCATCCAGGGCAAAGTGCAGCGGGTCGAGGAGCTCAAGTACCAGAAGATCTCGATCATCACGGATGCGGATTTCGACGGTTATGCCATCCGCAGCCTGATGTTGTCTTTCTTCTATGAATATTGGCCGGAACTCTTCGACATGGGCTTCATCAATATCACGACGGCGCCACTGTACGAAGTCGAAGTCCAGAAGGGGAAGGACCGAGAGCTGATTTTCTGCGTGGACGACGACGCCTACGAGAAGCTCGTTCGCGAGACACAGCGGTCGGGCGGCAGCATCGTGCGCAAGAAGCGGAACAAAGGCCTGGGGGAGAGCTCCGTGGCGGCCATGAAGTATGCCGTCAACGAGTGCCTGGTGGAGATTCGCACCGACAATACGAAGAACTCCAACAAGATCCAGAACTTGTGGTTTCACAAGCAGATGGCCGAAGAGCGCAGGCGCGCCATCAGCGAGTACGCGGGCAGCATCTACGACGACAACTGAGGCGGTTCGAAGCTCACGCGGTTTGAGCGTCAGACGTCGCTGGAGCGCGAGCGATCCTATCGAACATCGGCCCGCGTATCTGCGTCCGAAATACATGGCCAACCAAGGCGCGCGATGCGCCTCCCGCCTGCGGCGCGGTCGCATCGTCGCCATGGCGATCGCGGCCGCCATCGCCGTTCTCCTCCTCGTCCTCTTGGGGGCCCCCAAGGCGATCAGCGGCGCACCAGAGACGACCCCGCCAAAGCCGGTCTTCGTTCGCTTCTACGAGGGCAATCGTGTACGCGTGCTGCGCAGCCGGGTCACCGACCCCGAGGCGCTGCGCGCATGCGGGGAACTGCACAGGCTACGCGCCCGCCTCCACCTCAACGGCTATCGGAAGCTGGACCGCTGGAAGGTGCTCGTCGGGCTCGGTGTCCCCGCGGACCTCGACATTCAGCGTTGCAGCTACGAGCCGCACCGGGTCCCCTTCGAAGTGGAGTTGCCCGACGGTCGCCGCGCCTGGAGTTGCGGTCGAGTCGTACTGCAACGCACCATGCTCTTCGAACACTATCTGGAACTCATGGCCGTGGCGGCAAACGACGGAGAACTGCTGGAACCGGCCGCCATCAACACGGGCATCCACCTGGAGTGAGACAGGGGTGCCGCGCCCGACATGCCCGACTCAGGGCAGTTGCGCCAGGCCGTGTCGATTCTTGAAGATCATATACTTTTCGAGTATCCACTTGCCCGTGGAAGCCACGATGTTGGGCATCATGATTTCGAGCTGACGGGGCGGGAACAGGTGATTGGTCAGAATCCACACTTCTTTGGAGCCCGCATCCATGATGCAGATGCCCGGTATCCTGCCAAAAGGCAGTTGCTTCCACTTCCCGGTCCCCCGTACCAGGTGGCGGATGTTCGTGGCGACGATCTTGCCCTGCACGTCGCTGGGGAATCCGGTCTTCGGCACGCCAAAGGGAGCCGCGCACTTCGTGAAGGGCGACTGCACCTGAACGGCCAGACCCGCCGCGAAGACGTTGCTGTAGCGCTCGTGCTGATAGCCGTCGTTCGTGGGAACGAAGCCCTTCTCGTCGGAGATCTCCGGCGAGTTACGCACGACATCCGCTCCAACAAACGGCGGGATCAGCATGGCCATGCGGTAAGGCAGAACGGTACCATCGGCAAGGGTGATCTTCTCCTTCTCGATGCTCCGGATCACGCTGTTGACGTGCCAACGAATCCCGTAGAGCTTCATGAAGGCCTGCAACATGGACTTCCCACCCGTGATGCCGCCGATGCCAAAGTGGCCGAGGAAGGGCTCCGGCGTGATCCAGGTGACTTCGACCTTCTTGCGCACACCCCGTTTTCGCAGAAACTTCTCCAGGTTGAAGAGGTACTCGTAGGCAGCACCCATACAGCTTGCGCCCTGCGTGGCGCCCACCACGACAGGATCTGGATTGGCCACCAACTCCTCGAACGAACGATAGGCCTGCTCGGCCAGCGGCGGGGTTACGATGGTGTTGACATAGCCTTCGGCCGGGTCGAGGTGCGGAAGGATCCCGTAGTTGAGGGAAACGCCCGTGGCCACGACGAGGTAGTCGTAGGAAACTCGGCCGGCGCGCTCGGTTTCCACCACGTTCTCGTCGGGTCGAATGCGGAGTGCGCGGTCCTGCACGAAAGCCACACCCTTCTTTTCCAGGACGGGCGCGACCGGAAAGGTGATGTCCGCTACGCGACGCTTGCCGAACGGAACCCAAATCAGGGACGGCACGTACAGGAACTTTTCCGACGGCGAGATCACCGTCACGTCAACGTCTCCCCTGAGCTTGCGCTTGACTTCGATGGCCGCGGAAACACCCGCAAAGTTGCCGCCCAGAACGAGCACACGTTTGGCTCCGGGGCGGACGTCGGAAGAAGTTTTCGTCATGGCTGTAAGATACGGCTCACAGCGGCCCAGCGTCCATGCTTGGGCCCATTCGGTTGCATGACGTTTGTCAGCGCAGCGGGCAGGCCAGGGTAACGGACCGTCGCGCTGCCTAAAAAAGCTTGGAGGAAGCGTCGCCCAATCCATGCTCGCACCGTGTTCGACTTGCTGGATGCACTCATCCTGGGGAGCGGCCTCATGGCTTTGCTCTTGGGCCTGGGTCAGAGCCTGGGCTCGGGCGACCGCCGACTGTTGCTCGGCGCAATCCTCGGGACTGTTGGCCTGCTGCAGTTGGCGGGGGCGGTCTTGCCCGAGACCTCAGCGTGGTCGGGTCCAACCGGATCCTACATCGTGCTCTTCCACACCCAAAGCAAGTTGGTACTCGGTCCTCTGCTTTTGTTCTTCTTCCGCGACCTGGCCGGCCGATCCGCGACTTCGCACGGCGTGACCTTTGCCGCTTTCCTGCCCGCCGGCGTTTTCCTGATCGGGGTCGCCGTCTGGTTGACTCTTGGTGGACCTCCCGAACCCACCACGGCAACCGAGCAATTCCGACTGCTGGCCACCGGCAGCACGGTATTCGTCTCCGTCTGTATTGTGGCGGGTGCTGCTTTGTTCGATCCGACTTCACTGCGGCAGGCACCCAGCCGCCAGAAAGTCCTCGGCCTGATCATCGCCGTCGTCTGCCTCCTTCCGGCCACAGTCTCCAGCGTGTGGTTCTGGTTTTCGCCGGAGGCGGTTGTGCTGAAGTACGCGCACCTGGCGGGCGCGGCCCTTCTGGGCGTGTTCGTCGTTCTCGTCGAGCGCGACCGGGACTTCCTCTTGCGCGTGCGGTCGCTTTCGCGGACCTACGCCCGATCCAGAACGGCCGGATTGGATGTGGAGGCCACCCGCGAGCGGTTGCGACTGCTCATGGAAGTAGAGCGCGTTTACCGTGACGAGGAGCTGACCCTGCCACGCCTGGCGGCGCGTGCGGAGCTAACCGTGCACCAGCTTTCGGCTTTCCTGAACGAACATTTGGACGTGAACTTTCCGAACTTCGTCAACGGCTATCGGATTGCGGAGGCGCGCGAGTTGCTGCGTCGGCACCCGGACCGCACATCGCTTTCCATTGGAATGGAGGTGGGATTCAACTCCTACACCGCCTTCCACACCGCCTTCCGTCGCCTGGCGGGAATGCCACCCGGCAGGTTCCGTCGTACTTCGGATCTATAAATCCGCAGTACTTTTTTCCTGCCATTCTATACAATCGTAAGCCAAAGTCATGGCGTTCGGCCCCTAATGTGACATCGGACAAATGTTGCATCGGGAGGATTGCAGAATGAGAACCGTACGTTTTTCTATTGTTTCGGGCGTCGTGTTGGCCGCCGTTCTGATCTCCGGCGGTTGCTGGTCGGATCCATGGGATTGCAGCGGCGAAAACGCGGAGGAATGCGAAGCCGCGCGACACCTGGTCTTCTGGGCTTCGCTGCCGCGCGGGAACTCCGGAGGCGGAACGTCAGGTGGCTCCGGCGGTGGGGGAGCGACCGGTTCGGGAGAATCGACGGCCTCGACTTGCGCCACGTCACCCGCGGCGGCGACGCCCATCGCCTACGTGCGCGTGGGGGAAGCGCCGGCCGGGAAGTCGTGTTTCTATCGCTTCGAAATCGTATACGAGCCCGGCAACACGGGGCCCTTCCGGCCGGACTTCCAGTTGGTGTCGGAGACCGGGAACGTGGATCTATATCTGGGTTTCGATAACGACGCCACGGGAGGAACCACGGCCTTCACGGGTTGTTCGGCTCAGAATTCGGGTGGCGGATGGGTGCGCTGCTCGCGCAATCTCGGGAACGCCGACGACTTTGTTTCTACGAAGAGCGAAAGCATTCCTGCCATGAACCCGGGGGACTTTCGCATCGTGTCGGTGTACAACCCGGGGACTTCGGCGGTGGACTTTGCGCTCCTCGCGTACAAGCAGGGGGGCGATTGAACGTGAGGTTGCGCCGGGCCGCACGTCCGGCCGCCAGTCGTGCGCGAAATCGCGCGGGGACGGCGCCGCCCCGCTTCCGCCCTCTACCCGGAGGTGGCGGCCGCCGCATGCTCATGCAGGAAAGCCAGAAACTTCCGAAAGGTCGTCGTGCTGCTCTTAAGAAAGACGCAGCGAACGCCCTGCTGGCTGGCAAACGCACACACAGGAAGGACAATCTCCTGCCCATCCAATTCGAAGAAGTATTCGTCACCAGAAGCCAAGAGCTCGTCGATGGCCGCCTCAACCGGGCTGATGAGGCAGCCATCATAGTTGATGTCGATCACCCGAACCCTGAACTTCTTGTCCGAAGTGTTGTAGAAGTGTGCGCCAAGCTCGTTGGATACCTCCCACCGGGGGTAGAGGCGACGATCGAAACCATCCACAGGCGACAATGTTTGCTTCGCTGATGATTCCGTGTAGCGGACGCCCGGTATGTCACTCAATGGTTCCCCATCCAAGAAGGCCAGGTACATCTGCACCAGCGTGCGCGGCACGAGGGAGGGAGCCAAGTGATCGGCATCGGCGAGGATCACGAAGGTGTACTCTTCGAGCCGACGGGCTACCTGGTAGTTGTCATTTGGAGTCAAGAAATTGTCGTACTCGGCCGTCACAACGAGCGTTGGGCATGCTGGCCTGCCAGGCAGACCGTCAAGACGCAGCAGGCGTTCCGTGTTGACGAGGTACTTCTCCTTCTCCGGGGGAGACAGTGTCAGCATCGTGCTGCGCAGGCTTTCCACGAACTCCTCCGGGACCCGCGTAACATCGAGCTTCGAAACATTGAAGAGATGTTGGGCAACCGCGGCGCTGAACTCCTTCATGCGGTTGGCGCGACAGTAGTCCATCGTCCGTTCGAGGTTGCGCCGCAGTGATGGACGGAGTTGATGCGCCACACCCAAGAGAATCAGCGCACGGACGCGTTCCGAAAAAGCCGCAGCGTGGGCATATGCAATAGCTGAGCCGTAGGAGAAACCGGCCAGGATGATGCGGCCCAAACCCAACGCCAACAATGTCTTTTCCAGCAGATTCGCGAGGTCTAGCAGGCTCAGATCGGACGCCACCTGTCTGTTGCTTCCCTGTCCCGGAAGATTCACAATCAGGATTGGGTGGTACTTGAACAGACGGTTGACCTGCACCTTGAATGAGGAAAAGTCCTGAAAGGCACCGCAGAGAATGACGAAGGGTTCTTTCTCGGCAAGACCCGGTGCCTGGAAGCTGAGGTATTCTATCCGCGCATCTCCGATTTCCAGCACATCGGGTTCCTCGCTGAAGAAGTCCGGATCATAGTGATCAAACCGATATTCCATGTAAGCTTACCAACGTAGGAATTGCCCTAGAAGGAGGCCGAAATGGCAACATGACCGATCGTCCATCACGTCGTCAACTCAGTGCCGCCTTTGCCTCGACCGCCAGGACATGATTCTGATTGACAGCTACCGAAATGGGGCCTCCGGGTTGAGTTATGAACGAGGTTGGCATTGGCGCCTCTGTGCATTTGAGAAGACGCCGTGAGATCCTGGCCCAGCACCCGGAGATCAGAGCCTTCATGAACCATCGTTCCGCCGGGTTCGTAGTCGGAACCGCCCCTTTGGTCCTCGGGCTGCAAACCTCTTGCGCAATATTTCGCGCTATGAGCAGACCCACAGCAATCCCCTTGTCAGAGTGCTGGTCCTTTCGACACGCTTGGTCTTGGGCTTGGCTCGCCTTGTGGTTGGGCGCCTCGTGCTGTTGCTCCGGCACGCTTGGATTTGGATACGCCGCAAACCGGTCTCCAGGCGCGGCCAAAATATGATTCGCGAGCTGACCCAAGACACCCTGCTCCGGTTCGCCTTCTGCTTGATCCTACTCTACACGGGTGGTTGGTTTTCGCTGCTCTATCTGTCGTTGTGCTACTTGTTCCATTACGGGTTCCTTGGTCATCCACTTATGGGAGTGATGCTCGCCTTTCATTCCTTGCCGCCGGAGGGCCCCAATACGCCGCCGAGCGGCTCTGTGTACGATCGAGCTTACAACTTCCTGTTCTTCAATCAGGGCCTGCACACCGAGCACCATGACTTCCCCATGATCCCATGGTTTCATCTTCCCAAGGTGAGCCGCATTGCTCCCGAATTCTACGACCAGGACGAACCGCGAACGAGCGTCTTTTCGATCGCGTGGACATACATTTGGTGTGGTGAAAAAGGCCGATATAGATACGGACGTGCGGTCGAGGCAGTAGAATGATGGAATCTCGTCACGGGGCTCGGGGTGCCACGGCACCGGGACCGCGGGGCTTGCCCCTGGCGGGCCCCCTCTTGGAAGTGCGCCGACGCAACCTCCCGGAGTTGCTTTCTGAGTGGCACGTCGCCTACGGCCCTGTTGTCAGAACGCGCATCTTCCACCGCTTGTTCCACTCGATCGCCTCTCCAGCACTGGCCCAAGAGGTTTTGGTTAACCGCGCGGACGACTTCCCGAAGATAGGCTTCATCCAACGAAGCGCAGGGCTTCCCCTTTTCCTGCGCAACGGCCTGATCACGAGCATGGGAGCGCACTGGCGCAAGCAGCAGCGGACCATGCTTCCCGTTTTTCGAAGGGGTTCTTTCGCTGCGCTCGCGCCGCAATTCAAGAACGCCAGCCTGCGACTCTTCGAGCGGTGGTCGCGCCAACCGGACGGTGCGGTCGTGGACGTTGCCGAAGAAATGATGCAGCTTGCGTTAGATGCCGTCGCCCTGGCCCTGTTCAGTACGGACTTGGGAGAACAGAATCGCACCCTCCGCGAATCCATGGATAGGTGCCTGCAATTCTGCTTCAAGACTATGGTTTCCCCTCTGCGCTTCCCGCTGAGTTGGCCCCTCCCCGCTCACCGCCGCTTTTTGGAAGCCCGCGCGGCCCTGGATGGGATTGCGGACCACATGATTCAGATACATCGGGAGCGGCCCGGAAGCAACGACGACCTGCTTGCTCGAATGCTGAAGGCGGTCGACCCGGACACGGGCGAGTCCATGTCTGATTCACAGCTCCGTGAAGAATGCATCACGATCTTGGGAGCCGGCCATGAGACGACGGCCCAAATGCTGACATGGACCCTACATCTGCTTGCACAGAACCCGACCGAGTGTGCCAGAGTCTGCCGGCAATTGGACGAACTGGGCGGGCGCATTCCACATTTCGAAGACCTCGACAAACTCACCTACCTCCAACAGGCCATGCAGGAGAGTACGCGTCTTTTCCCACCGGTACCCGTCATGGTCCGTACATGCAAGGTCGATGAGGAGCTCGGAGGTTACCATATCCCGGCGCGCAGCCGAATCCTCATCTGCATGTACCACGTTCATCGCGATCAACAATGGTGGTCAACCCCTGAAAGATTTGATCCGCAGCGATTCGGACCAGAGCGCAGAGAGCCCGCGCACAAGATGGCCTCCTTTCCACTCGGGGCGGGTCTGCGTATCTGCATCGGATCGAGCATGGCGCTCGCCGAAGGAGGGCTCCTTCTGGGACATCTGCTGCATCGCTTCGAACTGCGACCCATCCCGGGTGGTCCGCCGGTCAAGGCTCACACTCCGCTCACCGCCATGCGGCCGCTCGGCGGGCTTCCAATGACCCTGCACAGACGTTGAAGGCGAATCCGACGAGGGACGCCTGGTGTCCCAAGCATACCTCCGCAACGGGACTTCCCCATCGACGAATTCCGCGACTCCCGGCGAGTCCTCTACACTTGATCGGGAAAGAGCCGCGCGCGCGATACCTGAAAGCCTGCCAACAGGAGGCTCTTCAATTCCTCCCCTGACGACTTCTCCCAACCGCCCGCCGTGTTGTACCAGACCGACGCGGTGCAATCGCGCGGATCGACGATCCAGTACTCGCGAACTCCGCAGGCCAGGTAACGATCGGCTTTCTCACTCAAATCTCGCGCCGCCGTCCGATCTGAAAGGATCTCGCACACGAGATCGGGCGTGCCATGAATGTGCGTCTTCACCTGGCTCAGATGCTCGTCCAGAATCACCGAGAGATCCGGCCGCAAGACGTCCCCGCCATCGGGGAGGAGGACATCGAACCGCCGTCACAACCCGGCCGACCGTGTGTTCCTCCAGGTATTCGTCCAAGAGCCGCGCCAACCTGGCCTGAGTGCTGCCGTGATGAAAATCCGCGCTCGGTGTCACGTGCAGCACTCCGTCGACCATGTCGTACTTGAAGCCATCTTCGGCAAGGTCACAGTATTCCTCGCGCGTCACGCGCAATCCATCGTACCGTGGCGCGGCAACCGGTCGAGTGGCCGTCATGCCTCCAGCAAGAGGTTTCTGGGATGAACCGTCAACAGGAAACCGCCCCTATCCCCGGCCTCCTTCCCTCACCACCTTTTCGTGCTTGACCACCGCGCGCGACCGGCGAGAATCATTTGCGGGCCTGCCGTCCCAGGAGACTCGCCATGACCGCTTCGCTTCGCTCTCTGTTTGCCGCTGGCATTTCGCTCGTCCTGCTGCTCGCTGCGGTTCCGGTGCTCACGCAGAAGAAGTTCGACCCGTCGGGCGTTCTGCCACGCGGCTGCAAAGCAGGCGCGCTGCAATGTTTCGGCATGGTGGTGGCCAAACGCTCGAAGGCCGAATCCATTCCCAAAGACCCGGCCTCATTCGTGCGCCACCGCGGCCTGCCCGCGCGGGCGGATCTGAGCGCCTTCCTTCCACCTGTGGGCAACCAGGGCCGCCAGGGAAGTTGCACCGCTTGGGCTACTACGTACTACGTAAAAACGCTCCAGGAAAACAAGGAACGCAAATGGAATCTCAACGCGGGCGGCAGTCCGGATGCCCGTTGCGTGAGGGGCGCTTCACGCGTGTTCTCGCCAGCCTGGACCTACAATCAGATTAACGGAGGCTCCGATGGAGGTTCGGCCATCATCCACGCGTTCGAGCTGTTGGTCAACTTGGGCGCGGCTCCGTGCAGCTTCATGAGCTACAACGTCAACGATTTCCAGACCCAACCGAACCGCGAAGTCAAGAGGCAGGCCGCGCAGTTCCGATCACGGGCCGTCACGCGGGTCGAGTGTCAGGACCACAACGCCATCAAGGCGGTACTCGCCAAAGGGGATCCGCTGGTAGGCGGCTTCAAAGTCACCGACGACATGTACCAACTCGGCCCGAGCGGCGTGTGGGATTCGTTCGACGGCGATGTGAAGGGCGGGCATGCTATGGCGGTCGTCGGCTACGACGACAACAAACGCTCCGCGCGCGGCAACCTGGGCGCATTCAAGTTCGTCAACTCGTGGGGCACCGAGTACGGCGACCAGGGGTTCGGCTGGATCTCCTACGAAAACTTCAACAACGTCTGCCAGGATCTCTATGTCGGCTACGATAAGATCGGCGGAGAGAACGACCCCGTCCCGGGAGAAGAGCCCACGCCGCCCCCCGTCACCTCCCTTTCGCCGCCCAAGCAAATCACAGCAAGTACCAACTATTCTGGTTATGTAATTGTCGTTTGGGATGTGGTGCGTGGCGCGCACGCCTACAGCGTCGAGCGCTCCGAGCCCGGTTCGGATTCTTTCGCGCATATTGCTTTCTCTGATTCTTCGCAGTACAAGGACACGGCCGCGCAGGCGGGCGTGACTTATCGCTACCGGGTGGCGGCCATTGCCGGCGAAATCCGCTCGAACGCTGAGGACTCCCCGATTGCAGAAGGGTCCGCTTCCGGTGGCGGCGGAGGTGGAGGGGGTGGCGGTGTCCCACCGAAAGTGGTCGGCCTTCAGGGCTCGGCGGAAGCATCAGGCGGGCGCGCACGGGTCCGACTGAGCTGGAGCGCAGCCGCAGGCGCTTCGTACTACGCGGTGGCCCGCTACGACAGCTCGGCGGAAGACTGGAAGATTCTCACCTCGCGCCACACCGGCACGGAGTACGCTGACAGCTCGGCGCCCACCGGCACGAACCACTACGCGGTGCTTGCGGGAAACAACTTCGGCCGCAGCGAATGGAGCGACGCTGTCGAAGTGAGCACAGGCGGGGGCGGAAGCCCCAGCGCCGCTGCTTCGGTGAGCGCCTCGCAGGGAACATTCAAGGACCGCATCGAGCTGAGCTGGAGCGCGGTGCCCGGCGCCACCGGATACTTTGTGGTTCGCTACGATCCGCGCAAAGAAGACTGGGAGCCGGCCGCGCGCATCACGGGCACTTCGTGGACCGACACTTCGTCGCTCGCGCGGTCGGGTCAATGGGTGAACTACTCCATCGTCCCCTACACCGGCACCGTCACGGGAGACCCCAGCGAGCCCGTGCAGGGCCGCGCGAATCCGAACGCCGAGCGCGGCAACACGCTACCGCCGCCCAAGGGGCTCTCCATCCTGAAGCGAACCGGTCTGCGTGTCTCGTTGCGCTGGCAGGCCGTTCCCGGCGCGGCCGAGTACTATCTCTTTCGCCGAGCGGATCGGGAGAAGGCGTTCCGTTTCGTGAAAGCCTCCAAGAGCACCAGCCTCGACGATGAACTGCCCGAGAAGGGCCGACTCTTCTTCTACGCGGTGCGGGCCAAGTCGGCCCTCGGCGGTGAATCGGAAAACTCGGGTCTCGTGGCCGCGTTCGAAAACCAGCCCGTGCAATCGGTTCGCCACCGTTTCCTCCCGGGCGAAGGGTTGCAGGAGTTCCACGGCCGCTGGAAAGCTGTGCTGTTGACCGAACGCGCCGCCGAACCGCTCGAAGTGCGTGTGTCGAGTTCGGCGGACAGGTTCCAGGTCGCCTTTTCGAGGAACGGCCGCGTCGCCAAGACATTGCAGGGAGCGTACCCGGCCAAAAGCAAATCGCTGCGTACGGGTGGATTCACCATGACGCTAATCTCCGCCCGTTCGGCCCTCGTGGAGGTATCCGACAGAAGCGTGCATCCGGAGAGGATCCGCATGGTGTTTGCGCGGCAGTAGCGGCGCTTCCATAGTTCACCGGGCCATCGGTTGCAGCATGGCCTCGAGTTCGCCGAAGGGATACTTGCTCTGGTTCGCTTCCCACCAGATCAACCAGGACTCGGCAGTGTCTCCTGGGTTTGCTCCGGTGAGTTCTTCGAGGGTGTCCATCGACCGAACCACAGTGATTCGATCCAGTCCAATAGGCTTCTTGCCCCGGAAGTCCTTGAGGATTTCGGCGAGCGCAGGAACGAGACGCACATCCTTGATGCCTTCGGCGGCAATGGCAAAGTAGTAGGACCGGATGTCCAAGGGCCGGCGGCCTGCGCGAAAGAAAAGCGATGAGGCGACGATCGCGGGGTGGTGGTCCCACCTGCCCACCAGGCGGATCACCTCATACGCGCAGCGGTCAGCGTTCACGGCCGTACGAACCAGGTTCACCGCCTGATCTCGCGCATCGAGCAAATGCAGCGCACCCGCAAGGTCACCGCAGAGTGACGCATCGACCTGGCCGGGCAGGCTCGCCACCAGCAGCTCAGGCCCACCCCTGGGCTTCGCGTGAGCGATGTAGCGAATGGCAGCTCTACGAACGTCCGCGTGCGGATGGGCCAGAGCCTTTGCGAGCACCGGCTCTCCGTCGTGTCGCGCAAGCAGCGCAATCAGCATTTCGACCAGCCCTCCGCGCACGTACAGAGCATCCATGAAAGGGGCGTCCTCGGGTTGCGTGCGACTCATGGATGCGGAGAATGGGGGGATGAGAACGGATACGACGGCCGTCGTCGGTCCATCGCCTACGGTCACGGCAGCCGCCACGCGCGCTCCGGCGTACAGCGTCCTTGGCGCTCCGGTTCCGAACAGGCGATACTGTTCAGGCATGGCCTGCGGTTGCAGTTCGAGCTTCAGGTTCGGCTTTTCCCCGACCTGCGCCAGTCTCACCTTCCGCCCGCCAATGGACAGCACCGAGTTCAGGGCTTCCACGACACCAGCGGGGGTGAATTTCTTGATACCATGAGTGATTGTGACGAGCGCCACTATATCCTTGGGTAGCGGTGGATGCGATGCAACGGACTGAGGCAGACGTGGATCTGCGTTGAGGTGCGAAAGCTCACCGGGCCTGGGGCCCAGCCGGGACTGCTTGGACGCGCACGAATGGGCCACCGCGCCGAAGGCGATCAGGAATACGACAAGGGATAGGCGAGGCATGACCAAGGCTCGACCAAAGGCGATTGCGGCGCAACTCCTTTGCCGGGCCAGTGCGACAGCCTGGTGACACGAGCGCTCACGGCCCCGCGCCGCTGCAGATCCAGTTGCGCAACGCTTCATTCAGAGCGGCGTCGCTGTTGGCGGCCATGGAACCAACGGTGACCTTGATGTACAGCGAACTGCCGCCCAGGTTGTTGGGCACGACGCGCGCGCGCATCTGGCTGTAGCTGGTCACGTCCAGCCCCGCGGTCGGGCTTGCGCCCACATGATGTGTGGCGCAGCGACTGGTGAGACCGGCGGGGCCGAGTTGAGTGTAGGTCACGGTCGGCGGAGAGGTGGGGCACGCGGGAGCCAGCACGCCCGTGAGCGCATAGCCCAGCGTGGCCTGTTGATTCTTGTCCGCCTCGGTGTTCCGGGGGTCCTCACCGCAGCCGAGGGCCACCGCGCAGACCAGACCCTTGGCGCAGAGGAGAACAAACCAGCGCTGAGTCGGGAACGGCCGCCGGGCGGCCGCGGGCGACCGATTCGTCCGCCTATTCCGGTGGGCCATCATTCGCCGCCTCCGAACCAAAACAATCGTGAAATATTGAACCCAATCACATAATCGCGGCGATTGTAGTCGAAGTCCGCGCCGCGCAGTATCTGGGTGGCGGCCAGGCGTCGCGAATTGCTGAACACGATCTGAAAGATGTGGCCGCCGGTGTCGATGTCCAGGGCCAGGCTGGCGGGGACGTAGTAGTACGGCACGGGTCTGTCGAACACGACGTTGCGCAGCAGAATCCCTGTCAGCGCAGAAGGGTTCGTGCCGAGCGTACTGTTGACCTGATCGGCCGTGAAGTTCTGCTGGTCGCCGTACGAGCGGCCATCCAGCGTACGGTAGTCGTCACCCTGGTAGTCGCGCTGCGGCGTGCCGATTGTCTCGAACAGGATTCCCAGACGCTCGGTGATGCGCAATCGCCCGCCAAAGGCAATCCCCCACCGATCTTTCAGAAGACCGTACGGCACATGGTTGCGGTGCACGAACATGGGGCTGAACTGAAGCGTGACCGGACCCCAGGTGCGCGAAAGGAGCACGGCGCCCAGGTAGCTCTGCTTCTCCCTCGGAGAAAGTTCGTGCGGCAGGCGATTGAGTTCGTTGATTTCTGCGTCCACGAGCGGAAGTCCGGTCTGCGGAACGCGCGCGGGGTCCGCGATGAGAGGGCCACGGTACTCGACCTGGTCGGTCGTTTCCTGTCCGGCGGCCCCGAAGAGCGAAAGGGCCCAGGAGTTGCGCCGGATCACCGAAAACTTGGTCCGCGCTTCGTACGTCTTGAGGTCGCTCGTGCGGGAAAGACCGAACGCCAGGCGATTCGTGAGCGCGAAATCGAGAGCCAACTGCACGTTGGCGCCCGAATCGAGTCCGAAGAAGTCTTCCACGCCCGAGCGCGCGCTGCCAAAGCGGTGAAAGATGAGAAACTCGAGGGTTTTGGCTTCGAGCACTTTGGCGGTGGGCGTGTGAATCAGGTTCGTGCTTGGGAAGCCGCCCTCGGGCGCGGCCGGCTCGGTCCCGAGCGGCGCTGGCAAAAAGCCCCCGGCGGCGCAGACCAACGCGAACAAGGTCACACGGCGCAAGCTCACGACCCCGCCCCGCCTTCGCGCAGCTCCAGTTCCACTCGAACGCGAAGCTCATCCCCCACGCGAAGGACGAAGAGGTTGCGCGGCGCGACGATTTCAAACGCGCGCAGCGAAATGACGAACTCCGCGCGAAACAATCTCCGCCCATTTTCGACCGAAAGTTTGCCCGAAACGCGCAGCGGTCGTTTCTGTCCGTGGAGTTCGAGCGTGCCGCTCAACTCCGTGGCGCCGCCCGTGGCGTCAAAGGAGGTCACGCTTCCGCTGAAGGCCGCTTCGGGAAACCGGGCCGTGTGCAGCACCTTTTCGTGCAGGTCCCGGTCTCTTTGGCGATTGCGCGTGGAAAGGGCGCGGAGATCGGCCTTCACCTGGAACGAACCCGAGGACAGCACGCCACCCGACACCCGATTGCCGACGCCCTCGATCTTGTGAAAACGCGTACCTGAAACGAAGGCCTGAATCTCAAAGCGCACAGTGCCGCGAACAACCTCGAGATGCGGTACTGTGGCAGGGCCAGCTGATACTGCCGCCGGTGCGGCAACCCAGAGAAAGGAAATCAGCAGGCGCGCGCGCAACGCATTCACGGTCAGGCCCGGGGCACGGGCACCGCGGGGCACATCATTCATTCTTTGGTCCTGGCCGGCCCGGAGCGGGAACGCGGCGAGAAGGTCCCTGATCCGAATTCGAGGCAGGAGCACTTTCTCCCACGCCAGCGTCCCCGGAACAGGTCCACGAAATCACCCCCTGAACGGAAACCGTCGGCCCCAAACCACCCCACCGCGAAATCACAATGAGTCCAGAATGTAGCGAGCAATGTCCCGCGCACAATTCCCCTGACAATCGCCTGGATTTCCTGGCGGCATGTTGCAGTGGATATACTGGGCGAGGGCTTGAAAGTCGGAACAACGAGAACAGGTGTTGAGCTGAGGTCCGCTGCCACCGCCTCCAGTGGCGCCGTGGCAGGAAGCACATTTGGATGCATAGCCTGCCGAATCGGCGGTTGATGCGCTCTGGTCAAACGTGGGTGCTGTGCACGCCGCACGGCTCGCGGCCAAGAGCGCAAGCGCGGCGGCGGAAGAATCAGAACTCTTCTCCGAACAACCTCCCGAACCAATGGCCAAGGCTGCCGCCAGCGCGACGAACAGACTCAGGACCGGGACGATGCTGCTGCGCACGGTGCAAAAGAAACCCGAAGTTTCAACAGGCGTCAAGTTCGAAATTCTTGGACGAAATTTTCTACTGGACCGTATCGTGGATGCGCATTCCGGTCTGGGGAATGCCATCCGAGCGCATAAATCCCCGGGCGGAGCCAAATCCGGCCGACGGGGCCGAAGGGGGAGCCCAGACTCAGGCTGAGCTGGATCGCCTGAGGGCCGCAGACCGCCGTTGGGGATCCGTGGCGGCGCATGCGCCCGACTACATCCTCCAGTTCGACCGGGCCGGGACGATTTCGTACATGAACCGCCCGGCACCCGGTCACACGATCGAGGACATGATCGGTTCCAACGTGCGCCGCTGGATGGAACCCCAGAACCATGAGGACTTCGGCCGGGCGGTCGAGCAGGTGTTCGCCACGGGTCAGTTGGCCAGCTACGAATCCATCGGAAGCGTGAGCGGACGGTACTACATCAATCGGATCAGCCCCGTCATCGACAGCGGGGTCGTAGAAAGCGCCATCCTGATCACCCACGATGTTACAGAATGGAAGCAGGCCGAGAAAAGACTGCTGGAAGCAGACGAGCGTTATCGGGCGCTGGTCGACGCTTCCTTCGAGGGCCTTGCCATCACGGTCGACCAACGCATCGTGGCGGTGAACCGCACGACTGCCGCGCTTCTCGGGTACGGCCCCGACGAGCTCATCGGCGTTCTGGCTCTGGACGTCGTTGCTCCCGAGTGTGTGCCATTGGTCCGGGAGCAATGGGAATCCGGCAGTGAAGCTCCTTACGAACTCACCCTGGTCCGCAAGGACGGCAGCCGTTTTCCGTGCGAAGTGCTCGGTCGCAATATCACCTACCAGGGAGGCCCGGCCCGCATTTCCGGCATGCGAGACCTCACCGAACGCAAGCACCAGGAGGAAGAGCGCGAAAAACTCCAGCAGCGCGTGAACATGGCGGACCGGGTCCAGACACTCGGTCGCCTGGCCGGTGGACTCGCGCACGACTTCAACAACCTGCTCACGGTCATTCATGCCAGCGCCGAATTGTTGAACCCACTTCCCCCGGACGCCACCGAGGTCGCGCGACGGATCGACGAAATTCGTCTGGCAGCCGAGCGCGCGGGAGACCTGACCAAGCAACTGCTGGTGTACGCGGGGCTCGGCCATCCGCAGCGCGAACCGACAGATATCAGCGCGCTGTGCCGTGAGACGGTGTCCCTTCTGAGGTCCTCACTGCTGCGCAACGCGGAAATCCATTTGGACCTGGAGGTCGTCCCGCCCGTTCCAGCCGACGCCAGCCAGATTCGCCAGATCGTGATGAACTTGGTACTCAATGCGACGGAGGCCCTGCCCGCCGGACGTGGTTGGGTCCGCCTGCGGACCGGCGCGCGGGACGTTACCCCGGATGAGTTGCTCGCCGCGGATTTTGGATCCGCGCAGGCGGGCGGCCGGCACGCTTTTATCGAAGTGAGCGACACGGGCTGCGGCATGGATCAGGGAACGCTCCAGTGCATGTTCGACCCCTTCTTCACGACAAAGGCGACGGGCCGCGGTCTGGGCCTTGCGTCCGTGCCGGGGATCGTGCGCGCGCACGACGGCGCGATTCAGGTTCAGAGCTCGCCGGGAGCGGGGACGACCTTCACCGTGTTCTTCCCGGTCGCCTGAGGCACTCCGCCCGCCCCCCACTCCGCGCCGGCGCGCAACATCGTGCGGATACGCCGCAACAACGCCGCCGGAGCTTTGCGCTCGGGATTCGTTCGGTAAATGGCGGCCAATCGTTCGAGATCCCGAACGGAAGAGCGACCGAGTTCGGGTATGGAACGGCGTTCGGGACGCGCGCCCGCGAAATGCAGATAAGGAGCAAAGGCACGACCGGCGTACGCAATCCGCCGCTCGCAACGGCAGGCGTTGGCCGAGTCCATCAGACCGCAATGCGAACCGAGAAATTCGCGCATGGCCTCACGCGCGCGGGAAAGGCGCTTTCGGAACACGGGCGCATTCACCGCCAGCACGTAGGCCGATTCGGCCCCGGAAAGCCCGATGATGTGACCCACGATGAAGGCCAGTCGCTCCTCTCGATTCAGACACAGGAGCATCGCGTGCGTGCAGGCGGTCTTGACTTCCTCGGCCAGCGCTTCGCCTTCGAGCCGCGTCACGAAATCCGGTTCCCGAGAACCGCGTCTCAGAGTGGCGGCCACACGTTCGAAGGAAGCGTTGCGCTCTTCGGCGCGGCTGCGCTTGACATCAATCAGATAGTTCGCAGCTACGCGGTAAGCCCACGTGGAAAAGAGCGCCCGACCCCGAAACGTATGCAAATGCGTAGTAATCTTGAGGAGGATCTCCTGCGCCGCGTCTTCGGCTTCGTCCGGATCCCACAGGAAGCGGAGCGCCAGGTTGTAGACGGGACCGCGCACGCGCCCGAGTAGTTCCTCGAGCGCCCGCATCTCTCCGCCGTGGGCGCGAAGAGACAGTTCATGGTCCTCGGCCCAGGCGTCGGAGTCGGGACGGGACGCGGAGCGGCGATTTGGCCCTGCGCCCGGCCGTGGACTCTTCACGGCTTCAACCCTTCCGGACCAGGAACCACAGCACGAGACCGAGAAGCGCCGGGCCACCCTGAGTGAGCAGAATGGTGAACTTCGCGGTCAGCCCGCCGACGATACCCGCAACCACGACGCATCCCAAAAAGAACAGCGCCACCTTGCGCCCCCACTCTGCGTCCGCAATGGAAAGAGCCCAGGCAAGGCCCGCCGCCAGAAACAGGTTGTAGACACCCTGATTGAGCGCAAGCGTCGCTGTGGTCTCCGCCACCTCGGGCGTCATCTTGAAGATGCGCGCGCCGAGCGTGCGCCACAGGAAACTCTCCATGATAAAAATGAGTACGTGTTGCAGAGCCACAACCCCTGCCACGACCTTTGCTGCTGTGATCATTTGATTCCTCCCGGAGTCGCCTTCGGCGACCCGTGCGCACTAGGACGGTATGCACCGGGTCGTTGTGACCGGGAATCGGAAAAAAATGCGAAATCGGTTTGGGTGCTGCCGAGACGGGTGCGGGACGGGACGCAGGGCTGCCGGGCGGGGACGCGGGCGACCGGGCCCGGCTCATCCGGAGTTCAGGAGTTGACAAAGGCGATCGGAGAGCTCGGCAAGGCGAAAGGGTTTGGGTAGAAAGCCTGTAGCGGCGGTTGCCGCCGGCAAACCTTCCGTCATACACCCCTGGTATCCGCTGGTGATGAGGACCGGAAGTTCGGGATGCCCCGCGCGAATCCGTTCGAGGACCTCCGACCCGGAAAGACCTGGCATGGTCCAGTCGAGCACGATCAGATCGAACGAACCTCCGGCTTCGAGGGCTTCCAGGCCCTGCTGCCCGTCCGTCACCGCAATCACCCCCGCGCCAAAGCGTTCGAGCGCTGCCGTGACAACGGAGAGCACGCCCGGGTCGTCGTCGATGACGAGGCAGGTCTTGCCGGAAAGGTCTACTGGCGGCGGTCGCGCGTCCGCTTCCCCACGAACCGGAACGCGCGCAGAAGCAGGCAGAAAGACCCTGATCGTGCTGCCCTGACCCGGCGTGGACTCCACGCTCACCAGACCGCCGTGCCCGCGCACGATACCGAGCACGGCCGCCAGACCCAAGCCCCTTCCGCTGAACTTGGTTGTAAAGAAGGGATCGAAGATGCGCGCCACCACTTCGGGTGTCATGCCGATGCCGGTATCCGCCACGGTCAGCACGACGAACCGACCGGATCGGATCCCCTCCGGCGCGTGGAGTTCTCGCAGGGCTTCGGAGTCGAGGTGCCGGACGCGCGTCGTCATGGTCACCGTGCCGCCCTCGGAACCGATCGCTTCGCCCGCGTTCGTGATCAGATTCATGACGATCTGACGTAGTTGCGTGGCGTCCGCTTCCACTGGAGGAATGTCCCGCGCGAGCTCGAGCTCGAAGCGGACCCCTTTCGGCACGGCAGCACGCAGCAGGTCCGCCATTTCCCCCACCACGCCGGACAGATCGACGGGCGACTTGCGCGTATGCCCGCGGCCCGCATACGCAAGGAGTTGTTGCGTCAATTCAGCCGCCCGGCCGGCGGCAAGCTCGACGGCGTCGAGCAGCGATCGCGCGTCACCTCCGTCGGCCAGCACGTCGCGCGCCAACCCAACATTGGCCAGTACGCCCGTGAGCAGGTTGTTGAAATCATGCGCGATCCCTCCGGCCAGCACGCCGAGGCTTTCGAGCTTCTGGGTCTGCCAGAGATTGCGTTCGAAGAGTTGGCGCTCCTCTTCGCGCGCCTTGCGCTCGGTGATGTCAAAGAAGGTGACCACAGCGGAAACCGGAGTGCCTTCCGGTCCGAGCACAGGCACAGCGGTGAACACCGCCCACGAGAGCCCACCGTCCGGCCTTCGTACGCCGATGGTTCGCGGTGGTTGCGTCTGGCCTGTTGCCAGCGCGCGCGTGACGGGATACTCTTCCAGGCTGCAGTGGCTGCCGTCTTCCCAAATGGTTTCCGTATCGAAGTCCCGCGTGTACATGCCCGTCAGGCGATCGTATGCAAGGCCTAAGATCTGACAGGCCTCCCGATTCGCCCGGAGAATGGCCCCATCATTGCGGACATGCACCAAACCGCCCGGCAGCGCTTCGATGATTCGTTCGTTGAGCTGCCGGAGCCGCGCATGCTCCGCGCGCAGGTGAGAATGCTCCTCGGGAACGGAGAAAAACTCCGGCACGACGTACCCTTTCACCCGGTCCGCGTGTTCCGGATGGGCCTGCGTGTAGGCTGAAATCCGCGCATGGATGCGATTCGGTGGCGCCATCACGAAGCGACAGTGCTCGTCCCCGCGGGCGCGGCACAGGATCTCCACGGCAACGAGCGGCGTGCCGAAAGAAGCCTCACACCAACCCGAGGAGTACCCCGCGCCCATCACGCAAACGGGACGGTCCGCGCGCCGCCCTGAGGCAATCCAAGAATCCGCTTCAAATGATGCGGGGTGATCGTACTCACCACCCTCGCGGGGATCAAAGGGCGCGTTCGCGCCGTCGATGAGGCGAACGGACGCCCAGCCCATATGCGCAAAGTGAAACGGACCCAGCGCCATCCGTTCCGAGGGAGACTGCACCCCCAATCGCTCGGTGAGGATGGCGACGTCGGAGAGCGCCATGGCATGCGCCAGGTCATAGAGCATGGAGTGCGCCAGCTCGAACGCTTCCGATTCGGCCCGCTCCGGGAACATGCGGCGCACGAGTTCGAAAAACTCGAAGGCCATGGCGCCCGCGCGCACCAGGATGTAGCGCTGGTCCGCGATCTCGATGGTACCGAGTTGCGGATCCTCGCGGCGATCGGCAAAGTAACCGGCCACAAGTTCTCCGGCCCGCTGCAGCAACTCTTCGAGTTCCCTGGGGGTCGATTGGGTCATGGCCTGAGACCGGCAGAGACCACACGTCGATAAGGTTGTAAAGCTGAAAGCATCAGAAGTTGGGAGCCCACGGAAGACCTCCGGTTCGACGGTCGCATGCGCGCGCCAGAAATGGTTGCCCGGGCCGTCGCCTGAGGCGGTTTGGCTCATGGATCAGTTCCCGCATTTGCTCTCTCCCCTCGACCTCGGATTCCGGACGTTGCGCAACCGGGCCCTGATGGGGTCCATGCACACGGGCCTCGAGGATGTTGCCGGCGGGTACGCGCGCATGGCGGCGTTCTACGCGGAACGCGCGCGGGGTGAGTGCGGACTGATCGTGACCGGCGGCATCGCCCCCAACGAAGCGGGCAAGGTGAGCTCCACGGGCAGCATCCTGACGACCGGCGCCGAGGCTCGCCACCATCAGGAAGTGACGCGCGCGGTACATGACGAAGGCGGCGTCATCTGCATGCAGATCCTGCACACGGGTCGCTACGGTTACCACAAGGCGGCCGTCGGCCCGAGCGACGCCCGCGCGCCCATCAACGTGATTCGCCCGCACCGGTTGACGCACGAAGAGATTCTGACCACCATCGAGGACTTCGCGCGTTGCGCGTCGCTGGCCCGCGAAGGCGGTTACGACGGCGTGGAAATCATGGGCTCGGAGGGCTACCTCATCAACCAGTTCATCGCCAGGCGCACCAACGACCGGGACGACGATTGGGGCGGCTCGTTCGAGAACAGGATTCGCCTCGCGCTCGAAATCATCCGCGCCGTTCGCCAGGCCACCGGTCCGGACTTCATCATCATCTACCGGCTCTCGATGCTCGACCTCGTCGAAGAGGGCGGCACGTTCGAGGAGGTGGAACAACTGGCGCGGGAAGTGGAGCAAGCGGGCGCCACGATCATCAACACCGGCATCGGCTGGCACGAGGCGCGCATTCCTACGATTGCAATGATGGTGCCGCGCGGAGCCTTCTCCTGGGTGACCGCCCGCCTCAAGGGCAAGGTCGGCATCCCCCTCGTGACCTCCAACCGCATCAATACACCGGAGATCGCGGAAGCCATCCTGGCGCGCGGAGAGGCGGACATGGTTTCGATGGCCAGGCCGTTTCTGGCGGACGCCGAGTTCATGCGTAAAGCGCGGCTCGGGCAATCGCGATCGATCAACACGTGCATCGCCTGCAATCAGGCGTGTCTCGATCACATCTTCGAAGGTCAACTGACGAGCTGCCTCGTGAACCCGAGGGCCTGCCATGAAACCGAGCTGAACTACGTTGCCACCCAGGAACCCAAACGCTTTGCTGTCGTCGGCGCGGGACCGGGTGGACTTTCGGCGGCCACGGTGTTGGCCGGACGCGGGCATCACGTCGTCTTGTTCGAAGCCGCGGCCGAAATCGGCGGTCAGTTGAACATCGCCCGTCGCATTCCGGGGAAGGAAGAATTCAAGGAAACCATCCGCTATTTCGGCGAGCGGATCCGCGAAACCGGCGTCGACCTGCGACTGAACAAGCGCGTGTCCGCGGAGGAACTGATCGGCGGCGGTTTCGACGCGGTCATTCTGGCCACCGGTGTTTCGCCGCGCGTCCCAGCCATCCCGGGCGTCGAGCGGCCGAACGTGCTGACCTACGTCGACGTCGTGCTGAAGGGGAAACCGGTGGGCAACAGCGCGGCCGTGATTGGAGCGGGCGGCATTGGGTACGACGTGTCGCTTTACCTGACGGCGCCGCCGGTGGATACGAGTCAGGACCGAAGCGCCTTTCTGAAAGAGTGGGGAATCGACGAAAGCCTGACGCACGTGGGCGGGTTGACCGAGCGGGAGCACGCCCCGCCCGCGCGAAAAGTCACGCTCCTCAAGCGCAGCAAGAACAAGTTTGGCAGCACGCTCGGCAAGACCACGGGCTGGATCCACAAGCTCACCATCGACGAACGCGGCGTCGAGAAGCTGGCCGGAGTCGAGTACACGAGAATCGACGAGCGTGGCGTGTACGTGAGCAGCGGCGGGGAGGAGCGTCTGATTCCGGCCGACACTGTCGTTCTGTGCGCGGGCCAGGAGCCGAATCGGGAATTGGAAGCGCCGCTGCGCGCAGCCGGCCTACCGGTCCACCTAATCGGTGGCGCGGACGTGGCCGCCGAATTGGATGCCAAGCGCGCCATCAACCAGGGCGCCAGGCTGGCCGCGGCGCTGTAGATGGCAGGCGCTCATTTGCTGTGTTGCATTCGTAGTCGGAATCTTCCCTTTGGGACCATTGGGATGTGCGACTTGTTCCCGAGCGCCACCGGCACGGGCGCTTTGAGCGGCCGAACGGTTTAGGATCAGGATTGCACTCTCGCCCGGAACTTTGATAGCGCGCGGTGAAGGGCGCGGGAGGCTCTGCCATTGGCACCCGCGCTCCGTTCGGTCGCAAGTTTTCGGCGCGCCCTCGGGTTCCGACAAGCCCACTCGGTCGCGTCCAGAACAGCACCGTCGCTTAGGCGCGGCTGAGCGACTCAAATCGGCGGGCCGACGCTCGCATCATTCCCAGGAATCCGAATGGTCCGTATGTTTTCCCGAAACGACCGCGTTCGCAGCCCGAACGCGTGCCCCTTTCGAAGGTGGCGAAAGCCAGCCTGTCCGAAGGCGCCGGTTTCGCGCGCCTTTTGCGAACGAACGTCCCTGCGGCGAGCGCGCTGACTTGATCGGTACCACTGGGCGCGCGACCGGGTCATTGGCCGAAAGGATATGGACCATCCTTTCGCTTGCCGGCAGCGCGCTTGCGTGCCGCAGTTCCCCTATGACGTCCTCCCGCCCTCCTTTTGTTGGGGTCCCGTCCCTCCTCCTGGTGACGGCCCTGCTGTCTCCTGGCTGCGGGCTGGCGCAGCGCATCGGGACTCCGCCGATAGATGGTAGCGCCGCTCTGAAAAATGCACACGACCGCCGCGTGCTCATCGTCGTGTCTGCGCATGCGAAGTTGGGCGAGACCGGCAAGCCGACCGGCTACTGGCTCTCCGAGGTGACACACTTCTATCACGTGGTTGCTCGCCACGGTCTGCCGATCGATTTTGCGAGCCCCGGCGGCCGCCCTTCCGTGATGGACCCGGGCAGTTTCAGCCTCGGCGACGATCTGAACCGCTCGTTCTGGGAGAACCCGTATCTCAAAGAGAAGCTGCAGAAGCCCCTTTCGCCCGAAGGGCTGGACCCCGCGCGCTATGTGGCCATCTACTTTGCCGGTGGTCACGGAACCATGTGGGACTTCCCGGAAGCTGCTGCGCTCGCGCGATTGGCTGCGCGCATCTACGAATCCGGCGGCATCGTTTCAGCCGTGTGCCACGGGCCGGCCGGACTCTTGGGCATCAAACTTTCGAACGGCGACTTCCTCGTGAAGGGAAGAAAGGTCACGGGCTTCGCGAACACAGAAGAAACGATTGTGCTGAAACGGTCGGCCGTTCCCTACCTACTGGAAGACGCGCTCAAAGAGCGCGGGGGTGTGTACTCCAAGGCGCTGTTTCCGTTTTCGGCCCACGTGGTCGTGGACGGTCGCCTGATCACCGGTCAGAATCCCGGTTCGGCCACCGGCGTGGGTGAAGCGCTCGTTCGCGTCTTGGCCTCTGCGTCGGTCGACCGCTGAGGTCGCGGCCGGGGGAGTTGAGGGGGAGGTGAGCCGCAACTGCCTTTCTGGGAAGTCGACGCGGGTCCCGGAGTCTGGAGGTCTGGAGGACCAAAGCCATGCGTTGGTTTCATCTGGTTGATGAAAGTTCGAACAAGTTCTGGGCAGTGTGGACCTCCGAGAAGGAGCTCCACACACGATACGGCCGCATTGTCCGTAGCCGACATCGAGCGGTTTGAAGCGATGCTGACGCGCAGACTATTCGCCCTGGATACTCGGGAGCACGCTCGAGCGGTCTACAGGGGAGAAGTTGATCCGGATGACGGTGACGGGTACATCTCCGCCGATGATTTTCTCTACTCCCGCTGCGTAATGCTCGTCAATGGCCGGGAGACCTATGAGGCCGCAGTAAAGGACCCTACGATCATGTTTCAAGATGCCGAGTTCGAGGCGCTGCTCTCCTTGGCGGGCGAAGCATACGAGCGTAAGACAGGCAGGGAGCTTTCCATCACGACGGACGTTTCCTACGAGTCATTCTCGAACAAGGCGGGCTGGAAACCGACCGCGAAAACGAACAAGGGCTGGGCCACGAGCAACAAAGTTCCGCTGGGGAATCGCCGTCCCGGCTGATCGCTCACTCCCTCGAGAGGCGATACAACACATGCCGGCAGAGGGGGTGCCCCGGCGGCAGTCCCGGGTGATCGAAGTCATTTCTTGGATCGTGTAGCATGCCAATCTTCTCCATCACGCGCCGCGAAGGCGCATTTGACGGAACGGTGAAGGAGACGATCTCGGAGAGTCCGATCTCCGAAAACGCAAGTTTGCAGACGGCCAGAGCGGCCTCGGTGGCCAGACCGCTTCCGTGGGCTTCGGCCGCGAGCCTCCAGCCAATCTCGACGCAGGGCTGAAAAGGCGCGTCAAAGGCCGGGTGGTTGAGGCCGCAAAAGCCGACAAAGCGTTCGTCCTGGATCCGTTCGAGGGCCCAAAGGCCGTAGCCATGTCGCTCGAAGTGGGCTTCCATCTTGACGATCATCGCGTCGGATTGGGCGCGGCTGAGCAGAGCCGGGAAAAAACGCATGACGTGCGGGTCCGCGTTCAGAGCGGCAAAGGGCCTGCGATCCTGGGGCAGCCAGCGACGCAAGAGCAAGCGGGTCGTGCGCAACTGCTCCCACATGATCCCAAGAAGGAGGCCCCGGCGCCTGCCGCAAGTTTTTGCTTTCGCTGGCGAAGCGGCCCCCGTCCCTTGTTGCATGCAACTCGCGCTCTTCGGCTTGGGTGTCATGGGAACTCCTCTCGCCCTGCGCATTGCGGATACCTGCACGGAACTGCTGGGCGGGCCGCTGCACGTTTTCGACCTGGACGAAGGGAGACGCAGCGAATTTCGGGATCAGCTATCCACGTATCCCTTTCCCGACCGGGTGAGGGTCTGCGAGAGCGCGGCCGCTGCCCTGGAAGACCGGGGCGTGCCCAGGGTTGTGCTGCTCCTCGTTCCCGCAGCAGCCGTTGCGGATGCGCTGGCTTCCATCCGGCCGCACCTGCGCGCCACGGATACGATCCTCGAGTGCGGTAACTCCTTCTTTCGCGACACGGAGGCCCGTGCGGGCCTGGTCGAAAGCGCCTACTTCGGCCTGGGCGTGTCGGGCGGGGCCGAAGGCGCCCGCAATGGCCCGAGTCTCATGCTGGGCGGGCCTGCGCACACGACGGTCTGGCCGATCCTCGAACGAATGGCTGCGCAGCACGACGGAAGGCCGTGCGCGGTTTACTGCGGTCCTCGCGGTTCGGGCCACTACGTGAAGATGGTTCACAACGCCATCGAGTACGTGCTCATGCAGAGCATCGGCGAATGCGTCGCCTTCATGCTCGGACAGGGACACAGGGCGGGCGAACTTGCCGCAATCTGCTCGGAGTGGAACGACACGCCGGAGCTCGGGTCGTACCTAATGGAAATTACGGCTCACCTCTTGGGCACCGTGGACGAGAAGACCGGTCGACCGCTCCTGGAAGTGACCTCGCCTTCGGTCGGACACAAAGGCACCGGAAGCTGGGCCCTTTCGACCGCGCTCGAATCGGGCGTACCGGCACCTCTGCTTGCAGCGGCGCTCTTTGCGCGCTTCGCTTCTGGGGAGCCTGAAACGAAAGGTGGCCAGGCGGGCTCAGCTCCACCTGTTGCGACTGCTCGCTCGGCGCAGGCCGGGGAGCCGAATGCGCCGGGTATTTCCGTCGAAGCGGTGCGGGAGACATTGGCATTTCTCTGGCGCGAGGCCTTTGCCGAGGGGCTCGGTCAACTGGCAGCCGGTACGTGGTTCGGGTACGACATCCCCGTCGGCGAAGTGCTCAGGGCCTGGCGCGCGGGCTGTATCATCCGCTGCACTTACCTCGATGAACTCCAGCAGTCGATTCTGGGCTCCCCGGAGGGAAACCCGGCTCCGGCCGACTCTCAGCGAGCAACGATTCGTCCGTTCCCCCGGGCCGCCCGGGAGGTGGCGGCAGCGGCCGCGTTGCGCGGAACGGCGATGCCGGTACTGGCCGCGGCCCTGGCGCGGAGCCAGCCACGCCACAGCAGCGGGGACCAAAAGAGCGAACCGGGGCTCGCGCTCGTTGCGCTGCAGCGCGACTTCTTCGGCCATCACGGCTTCCAGCGCCTGGATCGTGAGGGAGTGTTCCACCTGCGCTGACCCTGGCCGCTTCGCCGCTGCCACAACTCCCGTCGTGAAAACCTTGTTGCGGCCGCGTGCCGAAAGGGTCCGATAGGCCCGGACAGCCGAATGAGCGCCGCCGAAGTCATTTGTGTCGTCAACTTCAAGGGTGGCGTCGGTAAGACCACGACGGCCGTCAACCTGGCCGCGTATTTTGCGGATCGCGCGCTGCGCACTCTGCTCGTGGACATGGACCCACAGGCCAGCGCCACGTTTCATCTCTGGACCGATACGCAGGTCAGCGAACTCGTCACCGGTCCGCGTCGAACCATAGCGCAGCTTCTGTTCCGCGCGGGCAAAGGACTCACCTGGGACAGCGAGCAGTTCCTTCTGCGGCCTCCGGTCACCGAAGCAGCGGGGCTCGAACAACTCTGGATGCTGGCAGGTGACAATCGCCTGATTCGCCTCGACCGCGGCCTGCACAACCGCCCCACGCTCCTCGACTCCATCCTCAATCCGCTGCGCAACAGTTTCGACGTCATCATCATCGACAGCCCACCGGTCATGTACAGCGCGGTTCGCAACAACATACTCGCCTCGGATCACTATCTGGTGCCCACCGTCCCCGACCACGTTTCGACGTCAGGCATTCGGCATTTGCTTTCCACGCTTCAATCTTACTTCGACCGTTACGCCTCGCAGATTCGGGACCGCCGCGCGGACCTGCTGGGCGTGGTCTTTACGCGCTTCGGCGGCTTGAACCGTACCATGCACCAACGGTACTACGACCAGGTGAGCGAGGACTTCCGGGGCGGGAGGTACGCCGATTGCGGGATTGCGGGCGGCAGTTCACCCGTCTTGCAGAGCGTCATCCGCGAACGCGTGGATGCCGCCCGCGCCGCTGAATCGCGCTCGCCGCTCGTTCTGTTTGACCGCAACAGTGACGTGGCGGTGGACTACCTCCGCCTGACCAAAGAGCTCACGCGACTCCTGGCCGAACGCGCGTCCGAAACCACTGCGGGCACAACTATATGAAGCTCTACAACAAGATCCTCATCGGATTGGTGCTCGGCGTCCTCTTCGGCTGGGTTCTGCACGCCCTGGACCTCGGTGCCATCACGCGCTATACGGACTACGCGGGCAAACTTTTCATTCGCCTGGTCACGCTCGTGGTCGTCCCGCTCATTCTGGCTTCGCTCACGCTGGGCGCCGCCCAGTTGGGGGACATCGCGCGCGTCGGACGAATCGGCGGGCGGGCGCTGCTCTTCTTCCTGGCCACGACGGCTTTTGCCGTGGCGATCGGCGTCAGCCTTGCGGACCTCGCTCGACCCGGCCGATCCCTGGACGCCGCAGCGCGTGACGCTCTCATCGAACGCTACCGCGAGCAGGCCGAAAAGAAGGTGGCCGCCGGCGTCGATGAGGATGCTGAGCGAGTGCTGCGGATCCTGATCCAGACAGCGCCCGGACAGGAGCAGCGCCGCGCGTACGAAAGTTACCGCGACAGGCTGCGCATCGAAGCACTGAAAAAGGAGGAGATGAGTCGCAAGAGCGAGGCCATCAAGATCCTCGACATGCTTCTGAACATGGTGCCCACCAATCCGGCGCGCGCTCTGGCCGAGGGGGACATGCTGGCCATCATCTTCTTTTCCATCTTCCTGGGATTGTGTCTTACCTTGATCCCGGGCCCCAGGTCGGCGGCGTTCCTGTCCACCATCGACGGGCTCAACGAAGCCGTTCTCAAGATGGTCACGCTGGCCATGGAGACCGCTCCCTACGGGGTGTTCGCGCTCATGGCGGGAATCGTCTCCACCATGGGCATTGCCATACTCAAGCCGCTCCTGCTCTACGGCGGCGTGGTCGTGGCGGGGCTCCTTCTGCACGTTCTGGTGACGTACACGCTCCTTCTGGTTTTTGTGGCCCGCGTCAACCCGCTGCGCTTCTTCGGCGCCATCCGCGAAGCGCTGCTGCTCGGGTTCAGCACGAGTTCGAGCAACGCCACGCTCCCGATCAGCATCAACGTGGCCCGCGAGAAGCTCGGCGTCTCGCACGAAGTGACGAGCTTCGTCCTTCCCCTGGGCGCCACCATTAACATGGATGGCACCGCGCTCTACCAGGGCGTGGCGGCCATCTTCATCGCGCAGGTTTTCGGAATCGAACTCACGATGACGCAGCAATTGGTCATGATCCTCACCGCCACGTTGGCTTCGGTGGGGGCGGCCGGGATTCCGGGCGCCGGCATGATCACGCTGGCCGTCGTCCTCACGACGGCGGGCGTACCGACGACCGGAATCGCGCTCATCTTCGGGATCGACAGGATCCTCGACATGTTCCGCACCACCATCAACATCACCGGAGACCTGACGTGCGCCACGGCGCTCGCGCGGCTCGAGGGCGAACACCTCCTCATCGACGCGAAGCCTCCCTCATGACTCACCAAAGCGCGTGCGAAAGGCGCGGTGCTCGGCCTTGTCGTGGTACGGGTCGTCGGCCGCCTCCAGTTCCTCTTCGGAATAGCCGCTGTGGAGATCCCGGACACACACGGAAGCCTCCGTCGCGTTCACTTCGAAGGTGATCCGCCACATCCGAAAGGCCAACACGTGCTGCTGCGGCGCGTCGCCGCGGGTCCACAGGACGTGGCCGGACGCAGCCTCGCCCGCCGCACCATCCACGCCCCGCATGGGTGGCGGGCCCGCTTCGGGGGTCACCGGACGGACCCGCTTGCGCCTCGCGTCGAGGGGCTCGTGCGAAAGCTGTAGTAACGCATAGCGTTTCAGATCCGGACCGCCATCGACCTTCAGCGCGGCCATTCGCTCCTCGGCAGCCCGGGCAAAGCGTACCGCAAACAACTGCCGCAGTTCGGGCCGCGCGTAGTCCGGAACGCCGCTGCCGGGAAACGAATCATATGCCGGAACATAGGGCTTGATGTCGTAGATCGGAGAGCCGTCGAGCAGGTCGAACTCGGACACTTCGAGCACGAGACCGCGCACGCGCTCGAGCCGAACGCACGAAAGGCCCAACCCGGACGGCCGATAGGGAGAACGCGTGGCGAACACGCCCACCCGGTCTTCGCTCCCCGGGGGACGGACGACGGCGCGGCTGCCCACGTTCCGGTGAAAGCCGTACACCAGCCAGATGCGTTCGAATCGCTCGAGGCCACGAACGGCCTGCTCGAAGTTGTGTTCGGCCAAAAGTTCCACGCGACCGTGCACCGCAAAACCGGGCGGACCGAGCACACCCTGCCTGGGCGCCTCGTGGCGAAAGCGGAGCGGCCCGTGGAAGTAGCCGATGGGTTCGATTCGCGTCAAAGCAATGTCACAAGGAGAGTCCCGAAGAGCAGGAGCAGGAAAGCGGCGGCGGCAAAAATCGCCCAACTGGGCACGTCGAACCTCGCGATCGGGACGGTTGTGGCAGACTCCGCCCGCATCCGTTTGGCAACACTGGGATCGGGAGCGGGAAGGCGCACGCGAATGTAGCGATTCTCTTCGACGATCTCCCCCGCAATGCCGCCGGGCAACTCGACCGTGGCGCGCACCGCCTCCGAGCCGACGTCGGGCGCCTCCCGCAATCCTTTGACCACGACCTGGAACTGAGACTGATTGCGCTCTTCCTCAGGCAGGCTGGCCAGGAACGCCTTCGTGCGCGCGTCCTTGAGGTCGGCCAGCCGCGCAATCACCGTCTGCGGAATGGAAAGACGCAGAAGCGGGATGCCGTTGAGCGGCGCCATGAGGAACTGCATCGGGATGGGCTTTTCCTGCGTGACCGGCGCGGGGCCGCCCACATCACCGAAAGCGAACTCCTTGGCCAGAGTCTTCTGGCCCAGGATGTGTTCCAGGGGCGCGAGCAACGCGTACTCGACGCGCGAAACGTTGCGGTCCACGACCGTTTCCACGAGGGCCTGCCGGAACGACTCGTCGGCAAGCACACGCTTGAGGTGTCTGTCCAGGTCCTGAGAAAGCCTGGCATCCTCACGGCCGTAGTAGCGCAACTCCTCGAACCAGGAGCGCAGTTCCGAGCCCGGAGCGTCCAGGGACAACGCGCGAAATTGTTCGGCACTCCCCGCGGCGGATTGCGTCTTGACCGCTCTGCGCGCGGGGTCCACCTCGAAGGCGAACACGCAATACACCGGCGCCCCATCCGGCGTGAAGACTCGGACACGCAGCGAAACGGGTGCGGACGCGGCCATGATTCGAAGGTTGGCGCCTCCATGGATCGGCAGGCGTCGGGTGAAGGGGTGACACGGCACACCCTGCGGGCAAGCCGAAAAGAGAAAGGCGCGGCGATTTGACCCTGTCCGAGGGATGCGGGTCAGACCTTGGCCGTCTTCCAGGAACCCCGATCGAAGAGCCACAGGGTGAACAGACCCACCGCGGTTTCCGAAACGAAGACGCCCCAGAACACGCCGGATTGCCCCCAGCCCAACTCCCGCGCCAGAAAGTAGGATAGAGGAATCTGGATCATCCAGAAGAACACCACGTTGATCAGCGTCGGAGTCCGGGTGTCTCCCGCTCCGTTGAAGGCCTGCACCGCGACCATCCACCATCCATACACGAAAAACGAATAGCAGAGAATACCCATCCACTCCGCGCCCGCGCTGACGACGTGGGGGTCGTCACTGAAAAATCCGACGATCGTTTCGCGAAGGATGAAGAAGGCGACCGAGAGCACGACCAGGTAGGCCATGTTGTAATTGCCGATCCTCCAGACCGAAGCCGCCGCGCGACCGGGTCGGTTTGCGCCCAGGTTCTGGCCGACGAGTGTGGCCGCTGCGTTCGAAAAGCCCCAAGCGGGCATCATGCTCATCATGAGAATGCGCAACGTGATGGTGGCCCCTGCCACCGCCACGGTGCCCACGTCCGCGAGAATGCGCATCAGGAAGATCCAGGAGGTTGTGCCCACGAGCATCTGGCCGATGCCGCCGAGCGATGTACGCAGAATGTTCCAGAGTATGGCGCCGTCGAAGCCCAATTGGTCGGCTGTGACGCGCATGTGCTTTCCCGCATTTCGCAGCGCCCAGATCTGAACCAGGACACCCACACCCCGCCCGATGTTGGTGGCGATGGCGGCGCCTTCGATCCCCAGCTTCGGAAAGGGGCCAATCCCGAAGATGAGCATGGGGTCGAGCACGATGTTGATCCCATTGGCCAGAAACAGAACCCGCATGGCGATGGCCGCGTCTCCCGCGCCGCGGAACACCGCGTTGAGGACGAAGATGAGGATGATGATGGGACTTCCGCCGAGCATCCACCTCGTGTAGCCGACGCCGTGTTCGATGGTCCAGGCATCTGCGCCCATGAGGACGAGCAGGTCCCGGGCAAAATACACGCCCGCAATGACAAAAGGAATTGAAGCGAACAGCGAGAAGTACAGAGCCTGCACGGCCGTGCGCCCCGCTTCTTCGGCATTCTTTTCACCGATGCGTCGAGCCACGATGGCCGTGACGGCCATGGCCAGACCCATGGCGACCGAGTACAAGAGAAACAGAAAGGTCTCCGTGAGACCGACCGTGGCCACCGCCGATGGTCCCAGTTTGCCGACGAAGTAGATGTCCGCGATGGCAAAGGTGGACTCCATGACCAGTTCGAGGATCATGGGTACTGCGAGGAGAAAAATGGCGCGACCGAGGCCGATGCTGGTATAGTCAGCGCCGGTTCCGCGCACGGCGTCCTTGAGTTCCTGCCACAGCGACGGACGCGCGTCGAGTTGCCTATCCGCGGGGGGAGTTGGTGCGTGCATTGGGAGCTACTGGAATCGAACCAGTGACCTCTTCCATGTCAAGGAAGCGCTCTAACCAGCTGAGCTAAGCCCCCGTTCTGTGCGGACCTTCCCGGTCGCGCGAGCACGGTGTCAAACGAATTTCCGCCGCGCGACGGCCGCGGTCGTGGCCGCGAAGACCACATCCCCGATCAGCGATCCGCGACCTGCGCCCAGATGGCGGGAAGCGCTTCCCCCGCGCGGGCGCGCAGCTCGATGCGCGCGAATTCGCCGACCGGCGAGCCATCCGGGTTCACGTCGATCACCTCCGCGCCGCTGCGCGCGGCCGACAGCGCCAACGAAACCGGGACGCTGACCATCCCGGAGGTGCCCACGACGAGAAGCACGTCGCAGGCGGAGAGGAAGCGGCCGGCCAGGGCGAGCAGCTCCGGGTCGTACGACTCCCCAAACCAGACGACATGAGTCCGCGCGAGTCCTCCGCATTCGACGCAGGGGACGGGCACGACCGACAACGGAACTTCCTCCACCGGAAACACGACGCCGCACTTCGTGCAGCGCGCGCGCCAGATGTCCCCGTGGATCTCCACGATTCGCCGTGAGCCGGCGCGACGGTGCAGGCCGTCTACGTTCTGCGTGACCAGGAGAAAGTCGGCGAAGCGCTCCTCCATTTGGGCCACGACCTTGTGGGCCGGGTTCGGTTCGGCCCGAGCGCAAATGCCGCGGCGCCAATCGTACCAGCGCCACACCAGGCTCGGGTCCCGACGAAACGCCTCCGGAGTGGCCAGATCCTCGGCCCGATGGTTCTCCCAAAGCCCGCCCTGACCGCGGAAGGTGGGGATGCCGCTTTCGGCCGAAATCCCCGCGCCGGTGAGGACTGCAACCCGCTGGGCCCGGGAGAGGAGACGCGCGGCCTCGAAGATGCCGTCGCGCTGGCTCATGGCGCGTCCGATCTTTGCGCCTGCATCCTCTTGCGGAGAACGCGCCAGATCACGAACGCCGCCACCGCCACGCCGATCAACGAAAGCACGACCGTGTTGTAAACGCGCAGCCACACGAGAATCAAGTCCCACTGTCGACCCAACACATAGCCGCCGGCCAGAAGCAGGCTGTTCCAGATCAGGACGCCCAGAGTGAACACGCTGGAAAACAAGAGCAAGTTCATTCCCGAGATCCCCGCCACGATACTGACGAAGAAGCGGATGCCCGCGGAGAAACGCGAAACCAGCACGAAGGTGGCGCCCCACCGATCGAACCAGCGCGTCGTTCGCGCCATGCTCTCGTCGCTGACCAATTCGCGGAGGGTTTTCTTTACGAACTCCGGCCCGTGAAGATGCGTGTGCAGACGTCTGACGAGCGCAACGAGCGGCGCTCCCAGAAAATACATGATGTAGGCGCCGATCAGGTTGCCCACCACCAGAGCCACCATGCTCCAGGACCATTCGACCAAGCCCTGGGCAGCCAGCACTCCGCCAATGACGGTAACGGTGTCCCCCGGCCAGGGCGGAAAGACGTTCTCGATGACCGACGAGACAGCAAGCGCGACGTACACCAGCCACGGAGGCATACCGTGTAAAGCACCGAAGAGCTCCGCGGCACTCAGGCCCTTCAGCCAGCCTTCCATACGCCCTCCTGATAGGCGCTCTCCACGAAGGCCACAATTTCGCGAGCGGGATCTCTCTGGAGGTATCGGCCCAGGCGTCGGTCCTGCTCGGCAATGAGCGTGGCTCGCACATTCGGCCGCTGCAAGGCGTAGACGACCGCCTGCGCAAACTGTTCGGTTGTGCCTCCCGCCACGCGCAGGCCGACTCCACCGAGCGTTTCGGCGACGGCGCTTTCGTTCTCAGCGTGCGCCACGATCGGCAGACCGAAGGCCATGGCCTCGATCAGCGGAACGCAGAAGCCTTCGTGCTCCGAGGCGCACACGAAGAGGTGAGCTCTTTGGTACATTTGAACCAACTGCGCAGCAGTCGGATCGCTGTGGATGCTCACGTCACCGTCGCCTCCGGTTCGCATTCCGAGGGCCCGCGTCAGTTGCAGAAGCTCGGCAACGTAGCCCGGCGCCCGAAGCACGCTGCGCCCGGCAAGCACGAGCCGCGCCTCGGGAAAGGCCCTGCGAACGAACCACAGGCAGCGTATCAGGCGAGCGTGTCCCTTGTTGGGGGCAAGGCGGCCCACGAAAAGCAGTGTTAGCGGACGTCCGCCCGGGCCGCCCGGGTCCAACTCGCGCCCAGCTTCCGGCGATGGGGCCGGGCCTGTGAGGTAGCGCGCTTCGTGCACGGGCGAACCCGGACCCAGCGCAAGCGGCAGGACGCGCACGTTGCGGGCGCCCGAAGCCTCCAATTCCTCCGCGCTGAAACGCGAGTGGGCCATGGCGCAAAGGGCACCGGACGCAATCGTCGGCAGCGCCCGTCGCGCGCGTTTCAGCTCCGCGGCCACGAAGAGGCTGTACGGAAGAAAGAAATGCGAAGGGGTGATGTTGTGGTAGAGCAGAGCGTACCGGGAGTCCCCGAGCAGTCGGGACAAATCCGGAATGTGGATTCCGTAGTGCAGAAGAACCCTGTCGCCGGGTTGGGAGTGAAAGCTTCTCAGGTCGCGCACGGGGAGCGGCAGGCCGGGCGCGCGATGAAGTGCAAACGTCATCACCTGCCGATAACGATCCGTCTGCCGCGCGGCCAGGGCTATGGCGCGCGCCTCCTCCGTGGAAGCGTCTTCAGGAGTTGCGCCCGCAAGGAGCTGAACGAATCGCGGGAGCCGCTGCATACTCCCCGAAACTAGTGCCGCCGGCGGCAGAGCCATTCCACCGTCCGCCCGCGTCTGCGTTCTTGAATCGATTCGAAGCCGACGCGGGAAAGCTCTTCGTGGAGTCGCTCGGGGTCCACGGTGAACCGCGGTCGCGCCTGCAATGCGCCGGCAGTCGCTTCGTTCCAGCACAGAAGCGCCACCCCGCCGGGAGCGACCCGCGAACCCAAGAGCTCGATGAAGAGCTCGCCGTCTCCGGAGAGATTCTCGAGCGCGAGGTGCGTCACCAGGTGAAGACTGCCGACCGCGCGTCCCAAGAGCGCGCTCGTGCTTTCCACGCCCGCGACCTCGAACGAACGTGCGGCGGCGGCGACGCCGGCGCGTGACTCCTCGGGCATGGAGCAGGCCACCGAAAAACCGACACGTTCCAGCGAGTGGGCAAAGTGCCCCCATGCGTCGTCGAGCGTGAGGGCGGAGCCACGTTCCAGGAGGGCGCTCAGTTCGGAAGCCAGCTCTTCGTGGCGACGGGCGAGTTCGGAAGGCGGCGGCGGCAACTCTTCGGGGGCTGCGGACTTGACCGGCCGGACGCCGCGACCGCCGGCCGCCCGCAGCGCGAGCACTTCCTCCTCGAGAAGGGCATACCTGGAAAGCAGGCTTTCGAAGCGGTGCGAAAGGCGGATGAGTTCGTGAACGACATGGTGAAAGGACTGAACTTTGTTCTCGGAAAGCTTCTCGTCGACCTGAACCAGGAGACGGAACAGAGCGTTGGCCAAAGCGCGCAACGGGCCGCGAACGAACCGATACTTCCGGCTACGGAAATCCGGCAGGGCGACGGGGTGTTCGAACAACTCGGCGGTCAGGGCAGGATCGAATCCACCATCCGTGGTTGGCGCGACCGGTGTGAAGCTAAGTTCCTCGACACGGCGAACGAGCGCGGGGTCCAGGGCCTGCGCTCGCAGTTCCTGTTCGATGTCGGCTTGAACGGCGTTGGCGTCCAGGCCGGCCGCATGGATTTCGAATATGGGTCTGGCCATTCCGGTTCGCTCGGCCTGAGCAAGTCAGGATTGCCGTCCGATGCCGTCGGGTCAATTGCATTCTGCCTGCGCAAAAACAGCTTCCAGGTGTCCCCCTTCGACCGAAACGTGGCCCGCAGAGGACCTGCGTGGGAAAAAGGGCGCTTATCACGGGAATCACCGGACAGGACGGTTCGTATCTTGCTGAGTTCCTTCTGGCCAAAGGCTACACCGTCTTCGGGATGGTGCGCCGATCTTCCACGGAGAACTTCGAGCGCATCGAGCACCTTCGGGACCGCCTGCAATTGCGGCAGGGGGATCTGCTGGACCAGCTCAGTCTCATCAAGCTGATCGAAGAGGCCCAGCCGGACGAGATCTACAATCTGGCCGCGCAATCGTTCGTGCCAACTTCGTGGACCAAGCCGCTCCTGACAGGAGACTTCACCGCGTTGGGTGTGACGCGCATGCTGGAAGCGCTCCGCGTCGTGAGTTCCAAAATCCGCTTCTACCAGGCCTCCAGTTCCGAGATGTTCGGCAAGGTGCGCGAAGTGCCGCAGAACGAAGACACGCCCTTCTATCCACGCAGTCCGTACGGCGTCGCCAAGGTGTACGGCCATTTCATCACGGTGAACTACCGCGAGTCGTACGACCTGTTTGCGGTTTCGGGTATCCTGTTCAATCACGAGAGCCCGCGGCGCGGCCTGGAGTTCGTAACGCGCAAAGTCTCGAACGGCGTGGCGCGCATCAAGCTCGGCCTTGCCAAAGAGCTGCGCATGGGCAACCTGGACGCCAAACGGGATTGGGGTTTTGCCGGTGACTACGTCGAAGCCATGTGGCTGATGCTACAGCAACCCACGCCGGAGGACTTCGTGGTCGCCACCGGGGAGGCGCATTCCGTCGAGGAGCTCTGCCGCGTCGCCTTCGAGCATGTTGGCCTGGACTTCCATGATTACGTCAAAATCGACCCGCAGTTCTACCGCCCCGCGGAAGTGGATCTTTTGATCGGAAATCCCGCCAAGGCCCGCGAAAGGTTGAAGTGGAAGCAGAAGGTGGACTTCCCCGGTCTGGTGCAAATGATGGTGGACGCGGATATCAAAAGGCTGCAGAGTTCCGCGGGCACCCGCTAGTCGCCACATCACGGCCGTCCGCAAGCACGGGCGCGCCAAAACTGGCGGAAGAAGCGGCTGCCGGCCAAACGATGCGCATCACGAGCAAAGGTCGCTATGGTCTGAAGGCCGTCATCGAACTGTCCGCATCTTACGAAGGCGGTCAGTACCTCAAGACGCGAGAGATTGCCGAGAAGCACGGCATCCCTCACAAATACCTCGAACAGATCATCAACACTCTCAAGCGCGGACGCCTGGTCGTGAGCCTGCGCGGAGCGGAGGGAGGGTACCGACTGGCGCGACCTCCGGCAGAAATCCTGGTGTACGAGGTCCTCGAGGTTCTCGAGGGTGACCTTTCGATCATGGACAGAAGCGAAGGAGATTGGGAAGCCGAGCAGGGACGCTTTTGGCATCAGCTGGAGGAGCGCGTTCGCTCCCTGCTTTCGGTGCCGTTGACGGAGTTCCTGGCAGCCGGTCGCTCGGAGCCCGAGGGGCTCATGTACTACATTTGATGGCGCGACTTCGTCGGCGGCAACAGACGGTGCCGGGGGCAGGCAGCAGGCAATGGGGAAAAAGGCAGACGTTCAGTATGTCGTGCACGAACTGATTGCGGCCCGTTGGAGTCCGCGGTCCTTTGCAGATCGCCCCGTGGAAGACGAAAACCTCTCTTCGCTCTTCGAAGCGGCCCGCTGGGCCGCGTCCGCTTTCAACGAACAGCCCTGGAGCTTCGTCTTTGCGCACCGGACCGACAAGGAAGCGTTCGATCGCATCCATTCGTGCCTCTCGGAGCGCAATCGTTTGTGGGCCGGCCGCGCGGCCGTCTTGTGCGTTTCGGTGGCGGCGCTTTCCTTTCGCCACAATGAGAAACCGAATCGCCACGCTCTTCACGATGTGGGACAGGCTGTTGGGCAACTCGTGCTCGAAGCAACCGCGCGCGGACTCTGCGCGCATCAGATGGCCGGGTTCGACGCAGTTCGAGCGCGGGAACTTCTGGGGATCCCGGCCGGGCACGAACCTGTGGCGGCCATCGCCATCGGGTATCCGGGGCGAGTGGAGGATCTCCCCGAGCTGTTTCAAGCGCAAGAGCAGGCCGCGCGCACGCGGAAGCTACAGAGCGAGTTCGTGTTCCGGGGGCGATGGGGCAAGTGATGCCCGGAAAGAAGATTCTGTTTGGGACTGCAGTTCTTGCGGTCGTCCTCCTGGGTCTCGTGGGGGCCTTTCTGTCCAAGGCGCTCGACGATCCGCCCTACGACAACATCCCGAAAGAAACCATATCGTCTACCCGAACCGCCGACTTACGCCCGCGCTCGATCTGGAGCTTTCACACTGCGCTTGACTCGACTGTCTTTGTCGTGAGCCGCCTCCTCACCGGGGACAAACGCTACTTTCGAGACGGAGTCGCGTCGCGCTCGTTTGAGGAACACCTCGCGGCCGTTCATAACAAACTCCCCCAATGGAAGGGCGAGGGCCTCTACGAACTGGAAGCCCAAACCGCCGAAGGGGTGATGTTCCCGGCCTTTCGGGTGCATCGCTGGCACGGAGATCGGGCGCCCACACTGATCTACCACCACGGGGCCTCCCAGATCCCTTTCGACGGAGTCTTCAACGCGATCTTCGACCCCGAAAAACTGCCGCCGGATCTCGCAGCAAACCTGATCGTCGTGCGCACGCCTTTTCATCAGAAGGGCCGTCTGGAATTGTTGGAAGGCGGGGCGACGCTTTCGCGCTTCTTGGCCTTGATGGCCGTCAGTGTTCGAGTCACCGAGCATCTCGTTCAGGCCCTGCGCGCACGTGGGGTCAAGCATGTGGGCGTGGTCGGGATCAGCATGGGCGGCTTCATAGCCAACCGTCATCGCGTACACTACGGCAGCGCCACTTTCTACGCTCCCGTGGTGGCGGGGACAGCCTTTGCGGAAGTGCTTCTGCGCGAAGCGGACCCACGGGCACGGCCTCACGCGGCTGCAATTCGCGAGCACTTGAACTTTCGCGACAAGTGGCGGAAGGCTGCGCCCGAGAATGTGTTTCCGATTCTTGGCCGGTTCGATGCCGTCTGTCGGCTGGAGGAACAGGGTCCTTCGTACGGAGGCACGCCCGTCGAGATCTGGGACTGCGGTCACCTGACGACGGTGCTTGCGGTAAGGGCCCTCAGGCATTTCTTCTTGAAGCAGCTACCGCCCTGATCCGCGGGAGCTCATCGCGATCTTTTTGGGCTGTTTGCGAACGAGGTAAAATTTCTCGTTTTCGAGGTAGGTGATCGCGCCGCCCTTGTGCCCTCTGTAGGTCTCCGGCGGCGGCTCCACGGTATCAGGATCGTGAGCCTCGGTGAACTCATAGCGCGTCCGCCGTTGGCAGAAGAACCCGAGGTAGCCAGCGTCCGGCAGAGCGAGGACCTGTGCCATGTCCCCAAGGTGGTTATTGCCCACGTAGTGTCCGCCCGGCCTCAGGAGGGGCCAGCAGTGGCTGCCGATAGCGCCAGAGTACAAAGACATCGCCAAATCGAATTGCAGATGCATTCCGCGGCAGTTCTCGACCTTTCCTTCTATATACCGAATGAATGTTTTCTGTCTGTATGATTTGTTTTTTTCTATGAACTCGCGAACTTCCTCCATGTTTTGGAAGAAGCCTGCCGCAAGCCCCGAAGGGTCAACGTAGGTCACGTTCTGGAAGACGAACGAGGGCGTTATGTGGACCGACGAACCAGCATACAGTACCGTTTGAGGCCGCAGCGTCGCGCCCAGAGCTTTGAAAAGAGCGAGCCGCTCAAAGCCTGTGTCAACGTAGAGTTGCCGGTAGGGCTGCACGGACCGGACGACCTCCAGGAAGCGATGTCGAACTGTTCACCACGGCGCAAGCAGCAATCACCCCACAAGATGCGACAAGTTCCGACCTTCATGCAACGGATGAGGCATGATCCGATTCCTTGGTTCGATCCTCCTGGTGAGTCTCTTCTCCAGCGCTTGCGGCTGGACCAGTTCATCCACGCGGCAGGTTTGCTATGGCGGAGACGCCGACTCGGGTGAATCCGGAGCCGTGACCGAAGTGAATGAGTCCTGTGCCATGTCGGCATTAGCGGCGCGCGATGCCACAACCGGTGAACCCCCTGACTTCTTCCTGGCTCTGTGTGCGGCGGCAGTCATTCGCTACCGCGAATGCAAGAACAAGAACGGACGGACACCGCCGTTTTGATGCGCAAAAGGGACGCGAAGCCGCTGACGTAAATTTTGCGGGCGCACCGACGCTCACTCGCTGGTTACGGCCTCGGTCAAGGATCGGTTCTGCACGCAAACCGGGGGCGCAGTAACCTCGCGCCGATCAGCCGCCGTGCTCGTCGCCTTTCTTCTTGCGGAACCCGGACCACCACTTGCCTTTCTTCTCTTCTTTGCCCTTCTCTTTGGGCTTCTGCTCTTCGGCAGCGGTCTTGCTTTCTTTCTTTGTGTCTTTCTTCGAAGCTTTCTTCTTCGAACCCTTCTTTTCGTCGGCCGGTGGTTCGGCCTTTGCGGCTTTTGCTGCCCTGGTCTTCGGTGTTTTTTCTTTCCGATCGACCAGTTCGATGATGCTCATTTGTGCGCTGTCGGCGTGACGCTCAGGCAGATGAATGATGCGGGTGTAGCCACCCGGCCGGTCTTTGAAACGCGGCGCAATGTCGCCGAACAGCTTGGTGACAACATCTTCATTGGCGATGTCGCGCAGCACTTCGCGTCTGTGGTGCAGCTTGCTGGCCGGCGAAAGCGATTCGTCCAGGCTCACGCGAGCGCGCGTGATCAGCTTTTCCGCGTACGACCGCAGCACCTTGCTCTTGGCGCGGGTCGTGAGAATCCGTTCGTGTTCGAACAGGCTCGTGGCCATGTTGCGCAGCATGGCCCGCCGGTGAGAGGCCGTTCGGTTCAGCTGTTTTACTTTGTTTCTCTTGCGCATTGCGGTATCCTATGTTGCCGTTTCAATCGCGCGGGGCCAGAAAGTCCCGCATGCCGAACTCGAGACCCAGCTCGGAAAGCCGCATCTTGATTTCCTGGAGGCACTCTTCGGAGTAGTGGCGCGACTTCTGAAGCTCCTCTTCGTTTCGGCGCACCAGATCCGCCAGTTGCTCGATCTCGAGGCTCTTGAGTACGGAAAGCGAGCGCACGGAAAGCTCCAGTTCTTCGACGTGCTTTTCGAGGTTGTGACGCAGCGTCTCTTCGATCTCGTCGCCTTCGTCTTCTTCTTCCTCGGGTTCTTCTTCGAAGTTGATGAACACGGTCAGGTGTTCTTTCAGAATCTTGGCGGCCTGAGCCAGGGCGTCCTCGGGGGCCACGGAGCCATCCGTCCAGACTTCCATCACCAGCTTCTCGTAGTCCGTCCGCTGACCGACCCGGGTCTCGCCGATCTCGTAGTTCACGCGCGTCACCGGAGAGAAGAGCGCGTCCACGGGGATGGTGCCGATTTCGTCGATGTTCTTCTTGAGAATCTCGGCCGGAACGTAGCCGCGCCCGCGTTCGAACTGGATATCCAGCACGAGTTGCGCATCCTCGTTGAGGGTGGCGATGTGCAATTCAGGGTTGAGGATCTGAAGGGAGGAATCCACCGCGAGATCCCCGGCGCGCAGGATGCCCGCGCCGCGCTTTTCGACGTGGATGACCTTGGGTTCGTCGCGACTTTCGCTTTCGTAGGAAACACGCACCTGCTTGAGGTTCAGGATCAGCCGGGTGACGTCTTCCACGACACCCTCGATCACGGAGAACTCGTGCGGCACTCCCTCGATCTTCACCGCCGTGATGGCCGCGCCTTCAATAGAGGACATGAGCGTACGGCGGAGCGAGTTAGCCACGGTCACACCGTAGCCGCGTTCGAACGGCTCGGCTGTAAACTTGCCATAGCCTGGCGTAGCCGAGTCCGTGACGAACTCGATCTGTCGGGGGCGCTTCAGTCCGCGCAGCAGGTTCTTGGTGGCCATATCTTCTCCCTTCCCGGGCACCCGGCCCGAACAACACTATGAAATCGATTCACCTACAGGGCTTGCTTCCGTCTCCTATACACGGCGCCGCTTGCGGGGGCGGCAACCGTTGTGCGGAAGCGGGGTGACATCCTTGATGAAGCGCACATTCAGGCCCTTGTTGGCCAGCGCTCGAATGGCCGATTCGCGACCGATGCCCGGTCCCTTGACAAAGACTTCCACTTCGCGCATGCCCTGGTCCATGGCTTTTTCTGCCGCGTCCCGCGCGGCCATCTGGGCGGCGTACGGCGTGGACTTGCGCGAGCCCCGAAAGCTCATGTGGCCCGACGACGACCAGGACACGACGTTCCCCTGCATATCCGTGATGGAGACAATCGTGTTGTTGAACGAAGCCTGAATGAACACGCGTCCGCGCGGTACGTTTCGTTTCTCTTTCTTCTTCTGAACTGCCATAGCAAAATCTCTTCGTTGTTCTTACTTCAACCCGTTATTTGGTGGCTTTCTTCTTGTTGGCCACGGTTTTGCGCACGCCTTTGCGCGTCCGCGCGTTGGTCTTCGTGCGCTGGCCGCGTACCGGCAGATGCATGCGATGCCGCAACCCGCGGTAGCAGCCGATGTCCATCAGGCGCTTGATGTTCAGGTTGATCTCGGTGCGCAGGTCCCCTTCCACGCGCTGCTTGCCCTGAATCTGCTGGCGAATGGAGGTAACCTGGTCTTCCGTCAGGTCCCGCACCCGAACGCCTTCGGGCACGCCGGCTCGCGCGAGTATTTTCTGCGAAGAACTGCGCCCGATTCCGAATATGCTCGTCAGACCGACGACGACGCGTTTCTCTTTGGGGAGGTCGACACCTTCAATCCTTGCCATGCTTTTATCCCTGCCGTTGCTTGTGCCGCGGGTTCTTGCAGATCACCCGCACCACGCCCGCGCGGCGAATGACCCTACAGTCGCCGCAGAGCTTTCTTACTGATACACGAACCTTCATATCCGCCTGCCTTACTTCTTCCGAAAGATGATGCGACCGCGCGTCAGATCGTACGGCGAAAGCTCCACCACCACCTTGTCCCCCGGCAGGATGCGAATGTAATGCATTCTCATCTTTCCCGAGATGTGCGCGAGCACCCTGTGGCCGTTTTCGAGCTCCACGCGAAACATAGCGTTCGGCAGGGGCTCCACAACGGTCCCTTCTACTTCTATTGCATCTTCTCGCGCCAAAGTGGTGTTCGCACCCGCCCCAAATGCCAAACCGGTCCAAAAAACCGGCGAAAAAATACCATTTCCCGGAAAGCCGCGCCCCTGTCACCCAGGATTCGGCCGCGGGCCCGCTTTTTGCAGTTCCCTGGAAATCAGGCGACCGGCTTCACCGCCCCAGCGCCCGCCGAATCCGTCCGGTGATGTCCTCCAGCGAACCCAAGCCGTCCACCTCGCGCAGCAGGCCCTCCGAACGGTAGTAGTCGATGAGCGGTTGCGTCTGATCCTCGTACGTCTTCAGGCGCTGCTTGATGACCGGCTCCGTATCGTCAGCGCGCCCCTCTTTCTTGGCCCGATCGAGCAGTCGCGCTACGAGTTCCTCCGACCTGACGGCCAGATTCAGTGCCGCGTCGAGCTTCTGTCCCATTCCGGACAACAGTGCCTTGAGGGCATTGGCCTGTTCGATGGTCCGCGGGAAGCCGTCCAGAATGTATCCGGAGGCCGCGTCAGGCTCCTGAAGCCGGTCGCGAATGATGCCGATGACGACCGAGTCCGGAACCAGCTTGCCCTGGTCCATGTAGGACTTGGCTTCGAGCCCCATCTTCGTGCCATTCTTGATGGCGTTTCGGAGAATGTCGCCGGTGGAAATCTGGGGAACCCTGAGTTCGTCGGCGATGACCTTGGCCTGGGTGCCTTTGCCGGCGCCCGGGGGGCCCATGAACAGCAATCTCATTGCGACCTCCCGCCTCAGGTGCGACCCTTGATGCGGCCCTTCTTCATGAATCCCTCGTAGTTGCGCATGAGCAACTGCGATTCGATTTGCTTGAGTGTGTCCAGGGCCACACCCACGATGATGAGCAGCGAGGTGCCCCCGAATGTGTAGGCCAGCTGTTGAATGCCCGGCTGAGCGCGCAGGCCCATGGCGTTGATGATGACGTACGGCGCCAGCGCCAGGAGCGCGAGGAACATGGCCCCCGGCAGTGTAATGCGATTCAGAGTGCTTTCTAAGTATTCCTTCGTATGCGTGCCGGGCCGCACACCGGGAATGAAGCCCCCGTACTTCTTGAGGTTCTCGGCCAGTTCCTGAGGATTGATGAGGATGGCGGTGTAGAAGTACGTGAAGAACACGATGAGCAGCGTATAGATTACGTAGTAGGGAATCTGACGGTACCAGATGGCCGAAAGCGGGTCCATCCAGCGCAACATCTCCGCCCAGCCCGCCCAAGCCTGCGCCTTCTCTCCGAGCATCCCCAGCACCGTCTGCGGAAACAGCAGCAGCGAAGAGGCGAAGATGATCGGCATGACGTTGGCCGAATTCAATTTGAAGGGAATGCTCTGGCTGCGGGCCTGCACCATGCGACGGCCCTGCATCTTCTTCCCATATTGAAGGGGCACTTTGCGGACCGCCTGCGTGAGGAGCACTGACAGGGCGATCAGGCAGACGAAGACAATCATGAGGATGATCGCGTCGAACAGGTGTTGATTCCCGGCGAAGAGCTTCACGAGCATCTGCGGCAACTGCGCCACGATGCCCGCCATGATCAACAGCGAGACGCCGTTGCCGATCCCGCGTTCGGTGATCTGCTCACCCATCCACATCAGGAACATGGTTCCGGTGGTGATCGTCAGAACTCCGAGGATCATGAACAGGACATTGTGCTCCTGCATCCAGGGCGAAACGAGCGGCATCCGGCGTTCCGTGCTTACCGTACCCGGATCGATGGCCCACAAGAGAATGAAAACGGCCTGCACCGCGCAGAGCACGACGGTGCCGTAGCGGGTGTACTGATTGATCTTCTTGCGGCCTTCTTCTCCTTCGCGCTGCAGTCGTGCCAGCGGCGGAATGACCACCGTCAGCAGGTTCATGATGATCGAAGCCGAAATGTAGGGCATGATGCCCAGCGAGAAGATCGAAAGCTTGAAGAGGGCCCCGCCCGAGAACACGTTCACGACATCCAAAAAGGATGTGCCCGGCTGCTTCATGTCCCCAACGGCCACCGGGTTGACGCCTGGAATCGTGATGAACGAACCCATCCGATAGAGCACGAGCAGCCCGAGGGTGAAGAGCAGCTTCTTTCGAAGCTCCGGGATCCGGAAGATGTTGATGATCGCGCCCATTTGTGTGTGTTACCTGCCGAACCGGGTGTGTATCACGCCTTGGCTTTCGCGCCGGCCTTCGATTGCGACGCGGCCCTGATCTTCGGGCCCTTGCGCGCGACCTTCTTTTCGAAACGGAGCTTGAAGGAGCCGCCGCCCGCTTTGATTTTCTCGAGGGCCGGACCGGAAACGCCGTCGGCCGTCAGGTGAATCGAACCGGAGAAATCCCCGTGGCCCAACACTCGAATCGGGCGTTTGGGATCCCCGATGAGGCCGGCGGCACGCATTTCGTCGGGACCCACCTGCCCGCTGAGCTTGGCGCGCGAAAGTTGACCCAGATTAACCAGTTGGTAGTCGACCTTGAAGATGTTCGTGAAGCCGCGTTTGGGAACGCGGCGGTGGAGCGGCATCTGCCCGCCCTCGAAGCCGAAGCGCCGTGAGTACCCGGTGCGGGCCTTCTGGCCTTTCTGACCTCGTCCGCTCGTCTTTCCCTGACCCGAACTCCGGCCCCGGCCGACCCGTTTGCGGGGACGGCTGCGCCCGGCCAGCGCATCTGCGGCGACCTTGCGCTTCAGGTTGCGCTTCTTCTTGGCCGGCAGCAGGTCGGCGTAGTTGAAGGTTTCTTGTGATTTCATGAAGGTCCTCTGTGCCTCAGGCGTCCTCAATCTTCAGGAGATAGGACACCTGCTGAATCATGCCTTTGACCGCGGGTTTGAGCGTGTGCGTGCGCTCCGCGCCCGTCTTGCGGAGTCCCAACGCGCGAAGCGTGGCCTGGTGCTTGGGATGCTTGCCCGTCGCGCTGCGAATCTGGGTGATCTTGACTTTCTTCTCCGCCACAGTCGTACCTCGTGATGCTTGCTGTCAGATAGATCAGCCGGCCACCTGAGCCGGATCCCGCTCGAACAACTGGTTGAGCGAAATGCCGCGCTTGCGCGCCGAAGCGAGCGGCGTCTCCAGTTGACCCAAAGCGTCCAGCGTGGCGCGAACCACGTTGAGCGGATTCTTGGAACCGACGACTTTGGTCAGAATGTCGTGCACTCCCACCTGCTCGACCACCGAACGCACCGCCTCACCGGCGATGATGCCCGTTCCCTGAGTGGCCGGCCGCAAGAGCACGCGCGTGGCCTTGTATTCGCCGATCACGTCGTGCGGGATGGTGCCGCGTTTCGTCAGGTTCACGCGGATCATGGTGCGACGAGCAATCTCGATGGCCTTGCGAATGGCGTCCGGCACCTCGTTGGCCTTTCCGAGGCCCACGCCCACCTGACCGCCCTGGTCTCCCACGACGGCCAGCGCGTTAAATGAGAAGCGACGACCGCCTTTGACGACCTTCGAGACCCGCTTGATGCGGACCACTTTCTCGACCAGTTCCTTTTCCAGCTCTTGCGTTTGCATGTTATATTAGAACTCCAAACCTTTTTCGCGGGCCGCGTCCGCAAACGCGCTCACCCGGCCATGATAGAGACGACCGCGCCTGTCGAGAACCACGGACTTGATGCCCTTGGCCAACGCCCGCTCGGCCATCATGGCGCCCAGCTTTGCGGCCGCCTCTTTGTTCTTCCGATTGGCGCTGAAACTCTTGCCGGAGGTGGTGGCCGAACACAGCGTCCGCCCGGAAGCATCGTCGATCACCTGCGCGGACAGATAGCGATTGCTGCGATGAAACACCAACCGCGGGCGCATGTTGCGCGAACGTATGCCGTAGCGCACGCGTTCGATGCGCCGCCCCAGCCTTGCTCTCTTGATGCCCAGACGGTCCATAGTCAGTCCCCTTACTTCTTACCGGCCTTGCCGGCTTTGCCCGCCTTGCGGCGGATCTCTTCGCCGGCATAGCGGATGCCCTTTCCTTTGTACGGTTCCGGCGGGCGCAGAGCGCGAATTTCCGCGGCCACCTGCCCGATGACCTGTCGGTCGATGCCGGACAGAGCCAGCTTCGTCTGATCCGTCACTTCGGCTTTGATTCCTTTTGGGAGCGGGTAACGTACTTCGTGCGAATAGCCCAACGAGAACACCAGTTCCGTACCCTTCAGCTGAACACGGTAGCCGACGCCGGTGAGTTCCATCCGGCGCTCCCAGCCCTGGCTCACGCCCTGCACATTGTTCCTTAGAATGGCGCGTGCCATCCCGTGCAGCGCGCGTTGCTCACGACTTTCGTCGGATCGTGTCAGGGAAGCTACGCCGCCCTGCTCGGAGAACGCAATGCCCTTGGGAAGCGGCGAAAGCAGTTCCCCCAGGGGACCCTTGACCTTGATGGTGTTCCCCGCCGCGGACAACTGTACGCCTTTGGGGACTTGGATGGGTGCTTTTCCTACGCGTGACATGACAAAGCAGCGACCTACCAAACGCGGCAGATCACTTCTCCTCCGATGTTGAGTTTGCGGGCTTTGCGTCCCGTCATGACGCCTCTGGAAGTGGACACGATGGCGATACCCATGTTGTTGCGCACGGGCCGCAGCTCGCTTGCGTTGACGTAGTGGCGACGGCCCGGTACGGAAACTCGTTCCAGTTCACTGATGACCGGTCGGCGGTTCGTGAGATAGCGCAGCTTGACTTCGATGTCCGTCTTCTTCTCCTGCTTCTTGACCTGGTAGCTTTCGATGAAGCCTTCCTTCCTCAAGATGTCCAGAATGGCCACCTTGAGCTTGGACCCGGGAAACAAGACCGACGGGTGTCGCGCGCTCGACGCGTTCCGAATGCGGGTCAGCATATCGGCAATGGGGTCAGACATACTCATAGATAACTTCTCCGTCCGATTCTAGCTCCGGCAACCTCACCAGGACGACTTGATGACTCCCGGGATCTCCCCAAAGGAGGCACGCTTCCTGAAGCAAATGCGACACATGTCGAAACGCCTCATGTAAGCACGCGGGCGACCGCACAGCGGACAGCGGTTCTTCACCCGAACCTGGAAGCGGGGCTTCCGGCGGGCTTTCTCCATCATACTCTTCTTGGCCATTTGAACGTGTCCTTTCCTGATTACCGTTTTCTGTAGGGCATGCCCAGCTTCTCGAGCAGGGCATGCGCCTCTTCGTTTGTGCGGGCGGTGGTTACGATCGTGATGTTCATCCCGTGATACGACTCCACCTTATCCACGTCGATCTCGGGAAAGATGATCTGTTCCTTGATCGACATGTTGTAGTTCCCGCGACCATCAAAACCTTTGGGGTTGAGGCCCTTGAAGTCCCGCACGCGCGGCAGCGCCACGTTGATGAGCCGCTCCAAGAACTCGAACATGTAGCGGCCGCGCAGCGTAACCCTGCAGCCGAGGGGCATCCCCTCGCGGATCTTGAAACCGGCGATGGACTTCTTGGCGAAGGTTTTGGTGGCGGCCTGCCCGGTGATGAGCCCCAGTTCCTCGGTGGCCTTTTCGAGACTGCGCGGATTCCCGTGCGCCTCTCCGATCCCGACGTTGAGCACGATCTTTTCCAGACGGGGCGTTTGCATCACCGTCTTATAGGAGAACTGCTCCACCAGCGCGGGAACGATTTCCTTCTTGTATTTCTCTTGCAGTTGAACCACGACTCTTTCCTATCCTCGGCCCGTCTTTCGCTCAGACCTCGCGACCTTCCGGCCGTACGACGCGCACCTTATTGCCGTCATCCTTGACCTTGAAGCCCAAACGAACGCCCTTCTTCTGTTTGGCGTCATAGAACATCACGTTGGAGATCTCGAAGGGGGCTTCGATTTCCAGCACGCCTCCCTGCGGATTCTCCTGCGACGGTCTCTGGAAGCGCTTGCGCTTATTGATCCCCTGGACCACGACGCGCTCGCCCGCACGGTCAATGAACATGATCTTGCCGCGTTTGCCCTTCTCGCGACCGGCAATCACAATGACCTCGTCGTCTTTGCGCAGCTTGGTGCGCCCGCCCTGTGCGTTGCGCGTAGCCATCAGAGCACCTCCGGCGCCAGCGAAACGATCTTCAGGAACTTCTTGTCCCGCAACTCCCGCGCGACCGGCCCAAAGATACGGGTTCCGCGCGGGTTGAGCTTGTCGTCGATGATCGCGCACGCATTGTCATCGAAGCGGATATAGGACCCGTCCGGTCGTCGGATCTCCTTCTTGGTGCGCACCACGACCGCTTTCTGCACGGCTTTGTTGTGCACCTTCTTGCCGGTGACATCCTTGAGCCCGTACGCGGGCAGCGCGTCCTTCACGGCCACGACGATGATATCGCCCACGCTGGCATAGCGCCGCCGCGTACCGCCGAGCACCTTGATGCATTGGACCAGGCGCGCCCCGGTGTTGTCGGCCACTTCCAGAAAGGTTTCCTGCTGAATCATTTCCCCTTCTCCAGGATCTTGAACAGCCGGTGGCGCTTCTCTTTCGAGAGCGGCCGCGTTTCGATGGCCGTCACCAGATCTCCCACTTTGGACTCGTTGCGTTCATCGTGGATCTTGATGCGCGTCGAGCGGCGGATGGCCTTGTGAAACACGGGGTGCATCTTCACCGACTCGATCAGGATGACCCGGGTTTTCTCCATCTTGTCCGAAACCACGCGTCCCTGGATGAACTTGATATTATTACTGCGTTTACCTTCTGCCATATGCTTCAGCCCCGATGATTACTTGCCCGCTTTCCCTTTCTTGGGCTGCGCCTTCTTCTTGCCCTCTGACTTCTCTGCTTTGGCCGGGGCCGCCGTCTTCGCAGGCTTGGCTCCTTTTGCCGACTTCTCCACCTGCGTAGCTTTGCCGAGCTTCCGCGCCTGCTGCACGGTCAGAATGCGCGCCACGTCTTTGCGGAGCTTGCCCACGCGGGCCGGGTTCGGCAGCGACCGCGCGACCGCGTAGGTGAAGCGCAGTTGCCGCAACTCGGCGCGGGCAGCTTCCAGTTGCTTCGTCAGCTCTTCTTCATTCATTTCATGAAACGTGGCGGCCATACTTCAGTTCCTGCCTCAACTCTGTATCAGTTCCTTCTTCACGAACGTGGTGGCCACGGGCAGCTTGTGCGAAGCAAGCGAAAGCGCCTCGCGGGCCATCTCCTCTGTGACGCCGCTCATCTCGAAAAGCATGCGGCCCGGCTTGATCACGGCCACCCAGTACTCCGGGTTTCCCTTGCCGCTTCCCATCCGCGTTTCGGCCGGCTTCTTGGTCACCGGAATCTGCGGGAAGATGCGGATCCACAGCTTCCCACCGCGCTTCACGCGGCGGGTCATGGCACGACGGGCGGCCTCTATCTGGCGCGCCGTCAGGCGACCGGATGTTACGGCCTTGAGGCCGAATTCGCCGAAGGAGACCTGATTGCCCCGCTGGGCTTTGCCCTTCAGGCGACCGCGCTGTCTCTTTCGGAACTTGACTCTCTTTGGTGCGAGCATGACTTAACGCCTCTCCGATTGCCCGATCAACTGGTGCGCCGTTTGACGGCGTAGCGATCCTCTTCCTCGGTTTCCTGTCCCGGCAGCAGATCCCCGTGATAGGTCCATACCTTGGCGCCAATGATCCCGTACGTCGTTTTGGCTTCGCTGAAACCGTACTCCACGCGAGCGCGCAGCGTATGCAGCGGCACGCGGCCGTCTTTGTACTGTTCGGTGCGCGCCATGTCCGCCCCGTTGAGGCGACCGGCCACCATGATCTTCACGCCTTCCACTCCGCCCCGCATGGCGCCGCGCAGCGCCTGCTTCATGACGCGGCGAAAGGGCATGCGCTGCTCGAGTTGCTGCGCGATGCTCTCGGCAATCACCTGCGCTACGGTCTCGGGCTTCTTGACTTCGACGATGCTGATGTTGAGCGGCTTCTCAACGAACTTCTTGAGGTCCTTCTTCAGGGCTTCGATGTTCGCGCCGCGCGGGCCGATGACGACACCCGGGCGCACCGTATGGACGTTGACGTTAATCTTCTCAGGAAAGCGTTCCACCACGATCTTCACGATTCCGGCCCGCTTGAAGCGATTGCGCACGCGGTCCCGGATCTTGATGTCTTCGTGCAGGTGTTTGCGATAGTCTTCCTGAGCGAACCACACCGAGTCCCAGCTCCGGGTGATCCCGAGACGAATGCCGATTGGATTTACTTTTTGGCCCATAGGTTCCTTGCTGAATGCCTTACTCGTCGCTCACCACGACCGTGATGTTGCTCGTTCTTTTCAGAATCCGCATGCCCCGACCGCGCGCGCGCGGGCGCCAACGCTTGAGCGTGGGGCCCTGGTCCACGTAGACCTTCTTCACGAACAGATCTGCGTCCTTGCGTTCTTCGTTGCTCTGGCCGAAGTTGGCGCGCGCCGACTTCAGCACTCGTTCCAGCAACCTCGCGCCTTTGCGCGGAGTGTACCGAAGCGTGTCCAACGCCTCGGGATATTCCATGCCCCGGATCTCATTGGCGACCAGACGCACCTTGGTGGGGCTCACCAGGAGGAACTTCGCTGTTGCTTTGGCTTCCATACTGCTCCGTCCCGTTTCGATCAGGGCTTCTTGGCCTTCTTGTCCAGGCTCGTATGACCGCGGTAGGTACGGGTCGGCGCGAACTCACCGAGTTTGTGCCCGACCATCTGCTCGTTCACGTACACCGGGATGAACTTGTTCCCGTTGTGCACGAGCACCGTGTGCCCGATCATTTCCGGGAAGATCGTCGAACGCCGCGACCAGGTCTTGAAGGGCTTCTTGCTGCCCTCCGCATTCATGCGCGTGACCTTCGCCATCAGATGCTCATCGATGAATGGGCCTTTCTTTACGGAACGTGCCATGGTTACCTACCGAATCCTCTTCTCAAGCGAAGCGATCAACCGCCCCGCTTCTTACGCCTGCGTTGCAGGATGAATTTGTCTGACGGCTTGTGCCGTTTTCTGGTCTTGGCGCCTTTCGTGGGTTTTCCCCAGGGCGTAACCGGATGGCGACCACCGGAGGTCTTGCCTTCGCCGCCACCGTGCGGGTGATCGACGGGGTTCATGACCACACCGCGGACTTTGGGCCGCCTGCCGAGCCAACGGCTGCGACCGGCTTTCCCGATGCTGATGAGGTTCGCCTCTTTGTTCCCGACGGTGCCAATGGTTGCCTGGCAGGTCTCGTGAAACTTGCGCAATTCCCCGCTCGGCAGTTTGAGCGAAACGTAGTCACCGTCCACGCCCGCCACGGTGGCAAAACCGCCGGCGGAGCGAACCATCTGGCCACCCCGACCGGGCTGCATTTCGATGTTGTGCACGGTGGTGCCAGGCGGAATGCTCTTGAGCGGCAAAGCGTTCCCGACGCGCACCGGTGCCTGCGGCCCATCCATGATGGGCATGCCGACTTCCAGGCCATCCGGCGACAGGATGTAGCGATAGTCGCCGTCCCGATACTTCACCAGGGCAATGTTGGCCGAACGGTTCGGGTCGTACTGGATGGAAGCGACCTCTCCGGGCACTCCGCCTTTGTTCCGCTTGAAGTCGATGATCCGGTAGCGACGCTTGTGACGACCGCCCTTGCGACGCACCGAGATGCGCCCGGCGCTGTTCCGGCCCGCATGGTAGGGAGCCGAGTCGATCAACGAACGCTTCGGCTTGTCCTCGGACAGGGCGCTGAAATCCAGTACGGACTTGAAGCGCGTGCTCGCATTAGTCGGTTTGTACTTACGAATGCCCATCGGTGCTATCCTTGCGCTCTTCTCCCTTATGCCTTGGCCGAGAAATCAATGGCCTGACCGGGGGCCAGCGTGATGATGGCCTTCTTCCAGGTCGGAAGCTTGATCCGTCCCTGCCGGAACCGTTTCATCTTCCCGGGCACCATCATCACATTCACCTTCACGGCGCGCACCTTGTAGACATGGTGCAGAGCCTGTTTGATGAGTTCCTTGTTGGCGTCCGGATGCACGCGGACCGTGTAGCGGTTTACGTCCTTCCGGGGATTCTTCTGGTCTTCGGTTTTCTCGGTAATGACCGGAACCCGGATTACTTCATGGTAGTTCATTTGCCGGCCTGCCGTTTCCCTTTCTTAGCGCAGACTGCTTCGATGGCCGCCAGCGCCGAATCCGCGATGACCACGTGGTCCGCGTAGTAAAGCTCCGGCGCGGTCAAACGGGACGCGCTCATGAGCCCGATTCGTTCGAGGTTCGCGAAGGACTTGGTCGTCTTGAGGTCCGTGACGTCCGAGATGTACGAGACGCGGGCTTCGGGCGCCACGCCTATGTTGTTGAAAACACTACGGACTGCCTTCGTGCTGAAGTCTTCCGCGACGAAACCTTCGAGGACGCACAACGTGCCGTCCGCGGCCTTCTTCGAAAGAATGGCACGCAGACCCGCACGACGTTTGGTGGCGGGCACGCGGATGCTGTAGTCGCGCGGCACCGGCCCAAATACCGTGGCGCCGCCGCGAAACTGCGGGGCCCGAATCGAGCCCTGACGCGCGTGCCCGGTTCCTTTCTGCCGCCACGGCTTCTTGCCGCCACCGCTGATCTCGGAGATCCCTTTCGTCTTGTGAGTTCCCTGGCGGCGGTTGCGCAGTTCGGCCACGACGATCTCTTCGCCCGCGCTCTTGCTGAACTCGGTCGAGAAGACCGTGGGCGGGAGGTCGCGCTCGCCTTTCTTCTTGCCGGACTTGTCGTACACTGCTGCTTTCATGGCCTGTTCCCGCTCTTGCTGTCTGCAACCGTTACTGGCGGATTGCCTCCACGCGAACGATGGCCGTCCGCGCTCCGGGAACGGCGCCCCGGACAAGTATCAGATTCTCCTCAGCGTCCACGCGCACGACCTTGAGGTTCATGCTGCTGGCCTTGGTCTGACCCATGTGACCTGGAAGCCGCGTATTCTTGAACACGCGCGAAGGATCGGATGAGGCGCCAAGCGAACCTGGTTCGCGGTGGAAATGAGAGCCGTGGCTTGCGCGACCGCCACCGAACCCGTGGCGACGCATGACGCCCTGGAAACCCTTGCCCTTCGTCAGGCCGGTCACTTTGACCGTTTCGCCCGCCGCAAAGATGTCCGCCTTCAGGACCTGACCCACCGTGGCCTCGAGGCCGGTGTCGCGAAACTCGCGCAGATAGCGAAAGTTGCTCTCAATGCCGGCCTTCTTGAAATGCCCCTGCTCCGCCTTCGAAAGGCGACCCGGTTTCACTTCTTCGAAGCCGAGCTGCAGCGCCGAGTACTTCTCCTTCTCAGGAGTCCGCACGGAAGTCACCGTGCAGGGTCCCGCCAACAGGACAGTTACCGGTACGATGTTCCCGCTTTCGTCGAACACCTGGGTCATACCCACTTTTTTTGCCAGAAGTCCCTTCGCCATTTTTGCTTCCCTATCAGGACTTGATGTCCACGCTCACCCCCGCCGGGAGCTGCAGCTTCATCAGCGCATCCACCGTGTCGGGATTGGTGTTCATGATGTCGATCAGCCGCTTGTAGGTCCGAATCTCGAACTGCTCGCGCGACTTCTTGTTCACGTGAACCGAACGGTTCACTGTGAACCGTTCCGTTCTCGTGGGCAGCGGGATGGGTCCCGAGATCTCCGCACCCGTTCTACGCGCGGTTGCGACGATCTCCGCCGCCGACTGATCGATCAGCCGGTGGTCGAAAGCCTTGAGTTTGACTCGAATTCTCTGGGCCATACCGCTCCTCGGTTCCCGCTATTTCAGGAGATGATCTCGGCGACCACTCCGGACCCAACCGTACGTCCACCCTCGCGGATGGCGAACTTGAGGCCCTTCGTCATGGCGATGGGAGTGATGAGCTCCACATCCATGGCGATGTTGTCGCCGGGCATCACCATCTCGGTGCCCTTCGGCAGCTCGATGGTTCCGGTCACGTCCGTCGTCCGGAAGTAGAACTGCGGACGATAGTTGTTGAAGAAGGGGGTGTGACGGCCGCCCTCTTCCTTGGTCAGAACGTATACTTCCGCCTTGAACTTCTTGTGCGGGGTGATGGAACCCGGCTTGGCCAGAACCTGGCCGCGCTCGATGTCTTCCTTCTTCATCCCGCGCAGGAGCAGCCCGACGTTGTCACCCGCCTGGGCGAAATCGAGCAGCTTGCGGAACATTTCGATCCCGGTAACGACCGTCTTGACGGTATCGCGGATGCCCACGAGTTCCAGTTCGTCGTTGAGCGAGAGCTTTCCGGTTTCCACGCGGCCCGTGGCCACTGTGCCCCGACCGGTGATGGAGAACACGTCTTCCACCGGCATCAGGAAGTCCTTGTCCACGATTCGCTGCGGTTGCGGCACGTACGTGTCGAGAGTTTCGACCAGCTTGAGAATCGCGGCCTGGCCGATGTCGGACTTGTCGCCCTCCAGCGCTTTCAGAGCTGATCCTTCGACGAAGGGGGTGTCTTTCGGGAAGCTGTACTTCACGAGCAGGTCCCGCACTTCTTCTTTTACGAGCTCGACCATTTCTTCGCGCTCGTCTTCGGCCATCATGTCCACTTTGTTCAGGAACACGACGATGTAAGGCACGCCCACCTGCCGCGCGAGCAGGATGTGTTCGCGGGTTTGCGGCATGGCGCCGTCCATGGCGGAAACCACCAGGATGGCCGCGTCCATTTGGGCCGCGCCGGTGATCATGTTCTTCACGTAGTCCGCGTGGCCCGGGCAGTCGACGTGCGCG
>CAZPFB010000016.1:0-69670 GCA_964585735.1 uncultured Leptospiraceae bacterium | reverse complement strand
GAGGGGGCCCGCTGACGGCGCGGCGGTCGATTCGCTCTTGGGAGATATCCTTGCTTGGAAGGCTCTTTCGTTCCCCACCGAGATCCCCAAGGATGCTGATCGACGTGTGGCTGTGAAGCTGCTCCTGTACATCAAGGCGCCTGACGCTAAGTCGGACTCGAAGGCTGGCGCACTCAAACTGCCGGAAGCCGGCACCAAGACACAGCCCGGTCGCCAGATCCGCCTCGAGGTGATTGCCAAGCGTGACTACAGTAACTACTACGTTCGTTCGGAAGACAACCTCTACGAAGTATCGAGCGTCTTTCTTGCGGACCTCTTCGAGGCCGATCGCAAGCTCGTGGCGCGGGCTGGCCGCATTCGTATGCCCGAAGAGCAGTCGCGGGGCGAGTAGTCGTCGCTCACGGCGCGATAGGCTGCCATGAGCCTGCATCACGTGGCCATCGGCACTCCGGCCGTCGAGAGACTCGGTGAGTTCTACGCGCAGATCCCGGGCGTTCGGGAGGAAAGCCGACAGCATACGAAGACGGGCGAGCTGCGCTCGATTTGGTTGCGCGCGGGTGAGACCGTGCTGATGATCGAGCGCGCGGAGAACCGGGAAGCTCCGCGCGCGCTCGTGTTTTCGGCGAGCGGAGTCGAACCTGATCGGCTGGAACAGTTCCTCAAGGGCCGCGAGACCGACCGCACTGCGTTCACGGCGTACTTTCGGGATCCGGATGGCAACCGCTTGGGCTTGAGCGCCTATCCGCAAGAACTCGCGGCCGGTTCTTCACCGGCTCCATAGTGCGAACCCACACACGCGAATTATACGACCAGCACGCGCCGCGCAAAGCCGGGGACCTGGGCCAAGGCCCGGTCGCCTGTGATGATTCTCACATCCAGTGCTTCAGCGAGCGCCAGATATAGGCCATCGTAGAAGGTGCAGTTTTCGCGCAGATCCCAAGCACGCCGCATGAGCGGGCCATGCGGATAGCGCAGCAGAGGAGCCACCTCCAGGTCCGCAAGGGCCTCACGTGCGCGTGAAGGGCGCACGTACCCGGTCCGCGCCAGGCGGCGCAACACCTGGCCCACTTCCGCATCAATCAGATGAGGTGCAGCCGCCTGCTCCCGGCGCACCACCGCGGACAGCCGCTGGCCCCGCTCCAATCCAAGCAGCCAATCCACAGCTACGGACGCATCGACCACCATCAGCGGCCCGCACGTTCCCGCCGGACGAGTTGCACCGAATCGATCCGGCCCTCGGGAGTTTCGCGCAGAGCTATGCGACGCTCAAATTCCTCAGGCGTCATCCTTGCGGCCAACTTCGTGAGTTCACCGAGCACGTAGTCCGACAGGGAGAGCCCCGCAGCTACCGCGCGTTCGCGGAGACGTTTGTGCAGAGCGGGGGGAACATTGCGAACCTGGATCGTCTTCATGCAAACTGCATGTCCCACATGCAGTTTGGTGTCAAGGAAGATCGAAGCGCGCCCACGGTTCGCCCTTGCCTGCACGTCGGCCCGCTACTTCGTCAGAACGCCAGGCCAATTCTTTTTGGCCCGTTCGATGTTCCCCGGAATGTCGCGCGCCCAGCGTTCCCGGACGGAAAGACTGTAATTGAGATACAGCTTTCCGCCGACGATGCGCCACGCACGGCCGTCGCTGCTTGCGGTGTACCCCTGGGCCACGGCCCACGCGCAATAGCCGCCGAATTGTGGCGCGTAGCGTTCCGGATCTTTCACGAATCGATCCCGGTGAGCAGCGCTCGAGAAGAGCCAGGTGGCCCCGCGATAGCGGTAAGAATAGACGCGCTGACCCTTCACTGCGCGACCCAGTGTGAAGTACGCCACCGCGTCGTAACCGTCGACGGCATAGCCGCCGAGCAGGGTGCTGCTCACGGGCGGGCGCTCGGCGAAGGCGGGCGTGGCCAGAGCGAACGGCGCGAGCAGGAACAGCAGGACGAATCGGGCGCACAGCCCGATCGAATGGCGTGAGAAGCATTCCTTGCTCATGTCGATAGGATGAGGCGGGACCGCGCGGGTTACACGCGGCCGCGCGCCTTGGCTTTGAGTTGCGGCTATCGGTCTTGAAAAGAGAAGCGCAACGGCCGCAGCGCAACCATGGCGATTGTCAGAAGCACGCCCACGAGAAACAATCCGCCCATGTAGCCAAACACGGCGAATCGCTCCTTGGCCGCACCTCTCCCCAACTCGGGTCCGTAGATGGCGGCAAACAACCACACGAACGGATACAATGCGCCGCCCACCGAAACCAGATAGGCGGCCGTCAGGCGGATGCCCGTCCATCCGACTATCGCGCTCAGGATCACGAGCACGCCCAGCGACATCGCACCTATGCCTGTCGCATGGAAGTGGTAGCGCTGGTAGTAGCGCCAGCTCTTCTCCTCTTCACTCGAGCGCAGTTGGGCCCGCGCTTTTTCGTCAGACAGTCGCAGAACGGCCGGATTGCGTTCCAGACCTCGGCGGATGCGCCCCTTGAAGGAGTCCTCCGCCACTCCGAAGGCGATGGCGATGATTACTCCTCCCGCCAAACCCAGCAGCGCTACCAGAAACGGAATCTTTTGCACCATGAACCCACGAAAGCGCGGCGACGGGAATTGCGCCAGTCGGAAAGGAGTTGCATCGCTGCGGCGGGCCGGTTCTGCGGACTTCTTGAACTTGGAAATCATTCTCATTCGCCACGGCGAGACTCAGTTCAACCGCATCGGACGCATTCAGGGTTCGCTCGATTCACTGCTGACGTCACGCGGGCGCGCCGAGGCCGAGCGCCTGGGTGCTTCGCTCGCAAACTGGCTGGGCACACCCGACCTGTGGCTGGTGTCCCCGCAGGGTCGCGCGAGGGAGAGTTCGCGGCTGATCCGGGAGTCATTGCTCGCAGCACGTGGCGGGGCGTCGTCCTCCACTTCCGGCTCGCTTCTTCCCGAAGAGAGCGTCGAGGAGAATGCCCGGGAGATTTCCTGTGGCAGTTGTGAGGGTCGCCCGATTCAGGAGCTGGATCCCGAGCTCCTGCACTCCCTCCGCACGAGGGCGGACTGCCCGTATCCCGGAGGCGAAAGCATTCTGGATGTCATGGAGCGCGGTCGCCCGGTGGTGGCGCGCATCCTTGCCGAGGCGCGGTCGCGCCCGTACGCGGACCCACCGAACAGAGCCTTCCGCGCGGTCCTCGTTTCTCACGGAAATTTCTTGCGTTGCTTTGCGGCGGTCGTCTCCGGTTTGGGTGCGGAGTTTGCGCTGCGCAGCATCAAGAGCAACACGGGTCTTTCGCGGCTGATTTCCAGAGATGCGGGCGGCACTTTCAAGATTCTCACGTGGAACGACGTCAGCCACTCGCACGGGATGGAGGAGGAGTTCTCGAACCTGGGAACGGGTTGAGTGCCGCGGTGTGGGTGCGTGCTGTCTCGTTCTGTCTTCAGGAACTATGCGGCTCACCGATAGCGCTTGTAGTCTTCCACGCGCCACCCCGGCAGCGCCTGTCGGAGAACGGCAAAGTCGGGTTCGTTGCGGTAGCGGTCCCACAGATTGTCGCGCCCCTCGCCGACCCGGAAGTAGTTGTCGTCGTGCATGAGCACCATCGTGGTTCGGTCCTGGGGAAAGCCGGACGCCAGCAGGCGGCGGGTCTTCGCGTACGTCAGGTCCTCGGTGGAAGCCGGGTAGATGGAATCGAACTCCAGGCGCAGCAGGACAAAGTAGCGGTTCGCGTGGCGCACGAGCTTGAGGGCTTCGGACAATTCGTTGAGTTTCAATAAGTAAAGCCACGGTCGCATGTTGCGCTCTTTGAGCACCTTGAGTCGCGCGTGCTCCAGGTCCCGCATCCCGAGGGCCAGGTACTTGCGCGCGCGCACGTTCCGACTGAAGACGACCCGTCGGCCATAGCTCTGAAGGCCTTCGCGCACGTCGCGTTGGCCCTGGGCGATCATGCGTTCGTACAGCTGAATGAGCAGTCGCTGTGTGTTGCGCACCTCCTGGTAGGCTTCGTTGAAGCGATAGGCCAGAAAGAGGATCTCGGTGCGCAGGTAGTGATTCACGCAGCGGCGAAAGACGAGCTTCTCTTCGTCTGTGCCATAGTTGCTGATGAACGGGTTGATGGTCGTCAGGTAGATCTTGTTCCAGCGCAGGCCTTCTTCGGTCCAGATCTGGGCCTTGACCTCCTTGCCAATCGAACCTTCGCCCGCCGACGCAGGTGGGGCGTGCCAAAGGAGCAGGCTCACGAGCACGGCTAATAGCCAGGGGGAGCGTCCGGGAAGGAGTGCGGCCATCCGATCCATGCATCGGCCACGGGAGGAGCCAAGAGACATAACCGGGTGACAACCGTGTGACTGCTTTGCGGATTGACCCGCCCATTTCGTCGGTACCCTGCCGACCCGCCGCGCTTCACGACTCTGACGAGGAACTGGAGCAGGCGGGCATCGAACTGTCGGACGAAACGCGGCAGAGCGAGGAGCAACTTTCGCACAGGTTTGCCGGACGTGTTGTCAGTCGCGTCATCTCCAATCCCCGCGGCCTGGTCCGTCCGGAGAACCTGGAACAGAGCGCCGTGGCAACGGGCTTGAGCCGCCGCTTCTCGATCCCGCTGGCTGCAGCCCAGGAACGATCGCGGGAGGTCTTTCGCATTCTCCGCGAGCACGCTCCCGTGACTGTGGCCAGTAACGTCGTGCGTGATCCGGATCAGATGCCCGTCTCGGTGTCGGTGATCACCGCGCGGGAGATACGGCTGTCGGGGGCGCGGACTCTCAACGAAGTGCTCCGGACGTTTGTCCCCGGATTCTTTCTCGTGGAGGATCAGGACGACGTGATTGCGGGATTTCGCGGCATGGCGGAGGAAAGCACGTACTGGCTCACTGTGCGGTGGAAATTCTGACGGGAGAGCCCCGCTCATGCGGTACGATTGGACGCGGCCCAGGGCCTCATCGCGTGAAACAACATCCGGGCCGTCGATCCCGGCGTCGGAACCCGTGCAGCCGACGAGACTCCACGCAGCCACCCACAGGCAGCCGCACAGCAGCGGGCCGATACCGCCTGAGTTCGCCTTCAACCTCACCGAGAGGCCTCAGCGCGCGGCGTGCTACTGCATGGAGTGCAGCTTCGCTTCCCTCAGTTTGTCCGGCGTAGCCTTCATCCAAGCGTAGACATTGGGACTCCACAGACCGAGGCGACCGTCCTTCGTGCGATCCAACAGAACCAAATACTGGCCGGGCGTCGGTTCGCGGATCAGTTCGCCCTCCTCCGACGATGGCACCACGAACATCTCGATGGTTGGGCGCTTCTCGGTAAATCGCCCTTTCAGAACCTCCAGCACGACTACGTGAGCGGCCATACGCACGACTTTCTCATTGCGATCGTCGAGTACGACGGTCCGCTTGAGTTCGACGTGCAGCACGACCTGCGCGCTCTTGATGCGTTCGGCAAGTGGGATCGGCGGCGGAAAGGCCCGAGCGGGGCTGGACGACAGCAGGGCCAGCCCCAGAGCAAGAACGACCGCCGACCGTGGCGTCAACGCTTGTCCCCTTTCACAAACGTCAGTCGCAGCATTTCGGGAAACATCTTGCGATCGTCGATCCGCACCACGGCGGTCGTGTCGTTGATGAGCTTCAGGCTGAAGCCGCCGGATACGAGCGAGGTGCTGTCCATCGCGTAGCGGCCGCGCGCCGTTCCCGTCTCTCGACCGTCCCGCGTGAGCCGTGCTACGAAGTCAGCGCCACTCGGGCTGACCTCGAGGACCAGCTTGTGAGCCGCCGTGTTGGTCAGGTGTGTGGCGCTCCACGTTCCCGCCAGTCGCGAGAGTCCCTGGCCGGGAACGAAGCGGCGGCGAACCGGCGCGACCGGCTCGTTGGCAAAGGCAGCCACAGCGGGCGCGCGAGCCGACTCACCGCCCATTCCGCTTTTGGCCGTCACCGTGTAGAAGTACACGTTGCCTGTATCGGGAACTTCTCCGGTGTAGGTGACCTTGTTCCCGGTGGAGGTCACGAACTGGAAGCCGGTCGAGCCCTGTTTCTTTCGGAATACATAGTATTCGGACGCACCCTTGGAAGGCTTCCAGGCCAGGGTGAAGGTCTTGCCGCGCCGCGCGGTTACGCGCAGACCTTCCGGCGCCGCAGGTGACACGCCCCGGTGCGTGCCCCGGTCCGTGTAGCCCATGACCGGATCGACGTACGTGCCCGCACCCGCCTGGCTGAAGGGCACTACAGTATAGTATACCTGACGTCCGGACGTGGCCTGGGGGGTGTTGTCCAGGTGCGAAGTCCCGGCAGTCCGGCCGAGCACCACCCAGCGTGGCTGATCGTAGCGCAGCAGAAAATATCCGGCAGCTCCCGGCGTGGCCGACCAACTGATCAGGATCCCGTCGCGGCGGGTACCCTGCGTTGCGTTCAAATCCGTCACGACGTTCGGCGGGCGTGAGCCGCCACCGACTTTGACTTCCGCCATGGCGAATTCGCCCGCGCCCGCGTTGTTCTGTGCGCGAATGGCGTAATGCAGGACGGTGCCGGCCGGGGCGCCCGTATCCGTGTACGACGTACCTGTGGCTCGCGCCGACAGGGTGCGCCACTGGCGGGAGTTCGCGTCATGTCGCAGCAGGGCGTAGCTGGTGGCGCCCGCGGTTTCGGTCCACGACAGGCTCACCACCACACGGCCTCCTGAACTTTCCGCGCTGCCAGTAAAACCGGTCACACTTCCCGGTCGGGTCGGCGTGGGCGAAGCCTGCTGCGCGTAGCCCTCTGCCACCGGCGAATCGTCCGGAGATGAACGTGCGCTTTCGCCGATGCTGACAACCCGATAGCGGAAGGCCACACCCGCCTGCACGCCCTCGTCGGAGTAGTTGTTCTCGGCCGCATTGCCGACGCTCTGAAAGCCGCTGTCACCCTGAGAGCGCTGCACCTCGTACGCGGTGGCGCCCTCGGCGGGCTCCCAACTCACGACGATGCGATCGGCATACGTTCCCTGCGTGGCCACGACTCGCGTCGTAGCTTTGACGACAGTTCCGCTGGGCTCGGGAGACGGGCCTGGAGTCGGTTTGGGCTCCTCCCCTCCACCGCCCTGCTTCGGATACAGGACGTAGGTGTACTTGCAAACATTGGCCCAGTTTTCGTACGAGATCCAGCCGAAGCCGGACACGCCGTAGCTCGTACCCCACGAGTTGACGAACTTGAACGCGCCACGATGCCCTCGGTCCGATCGCTTGCTGTCATCGTACCCAACGACGGCCATCGCGTGGCCGCCTTTCACGGGCTCGGTGAAGCTGTCCCACACTCCGCTCGAACCCATTTCGTACATGTCCTTCGTGACCTTGAATCCGCCGACGACGGGCATTCGCTTGGCCAGCACGGCCTTGATGGCATCATGATCTTCGCACGGAATCTGCTTGAAGGAGTCCGCCACGAAGCCCGCGGCTTCGCTCCGGGCGGAACCGTCGGGTTGGCGCGTGTAGTTCTTCACGTCGTACGGCATACGCGAGCAGGAGGAAGCGCCCTTCGACGACAGAAGCTGGAAAGCATTGTATATGGAAGAACCCCTGTCCTGGCCGCCGTTGATCTGATTGTAGGTCCAAGCGGGTGAAAAGATACGCGTGGCGCTCGACCCGCAGCGTGCCGATACGCTCGATCCGGCATCCAGGGACCATTGGCGCGCCACTTTCTCGTGCAATGTTTTCGTATAATATGTCGTGGACCAGCCCACGCAGCTTCCCTGCGAGCCCTGGCTGCCGACCGGGGGAAGAAACGAGCTCAGGTCGACGCTGGAGGGCAGTCCCCGATGCCGAACACCCACTGAGGGATCCTTGGGCACGCGCTCCACCTGTTCGGCGGGCTCGCTCTCCATGCCGAAGCAGGCCAGTCCACCTTTGCAGCCCTGGCCCTGGAATTCGGCCGGGTTGAACGTCTGCTTCGTGAGGAGCGGGACCCCCCCAAGCAGGAAAACGGCGCCAACGACTGCCAGCGCGAGGGTTCGAAACGAACGAAACATGGGTGTGCCTCCGAGTTGTGAATGCGTGGATGCTGAATGCTTGGATGCTACCAGAACGCAGGGAGCGGCCCTTTCAATCGGAAAAATGCTGCGGCACCCGACTCTGTTGGGGCGACTCCTGGCCATTGGACGAGCCGTCGCCATGCTTTGGTGGGCGGTCGACGGGCCGGACCGGCGAAAATTTTTCTTGACGCGGGAGGGGTCCCGGATGTCCAATGGCTCCAAGCTATATTGGGCAAAGTATGCCAGCAGCCAAGACTTCGAAACAAAAAGCTAAGAAGAAAGTCACCAACTCCAAGAAGGCCACAGGTTCTCCCGTGAAGGCTTCCGGTAGGAATCCATCCAAACCGGGGAAGAAGGCGGCCAGGAAGGCAAGCACCAGGGCTTCTACAGAATTCGGCGTGGGCGAATATGTCGTCTACCCAATGCACGGCGTAGGGGAGATACAGGCGATACAGAAGCAGCTCATCCTGGGAAAACGTAAGGAGTGCTACGCGCTGGAAATAGGCAGTAGCAAGATGAAAGTGTTGATCCCCGTGGAAAACGCGCGGGCCATCGGGCTCCGGGCCATCATCCAGAAACGGGAAGTGAAGAAGGTACTTGATCTGCTGAGAAAAGAGGGCGTTGATACGGAAGAGGATTGGAAGATTCGCTATCAGAACAACATGAACAAGGTGAAATCAGGGTCCATTCACTCCATTGCCGAAGTGTGTCGAGACCTGTACAAACGCGCCAAAGACAAAGAGCTGTCGCTCATGGAACGGCGTCTGTACGAATCGGCCTACAACATGATCACCAACGAGCTTGCGCTCGCCCGGGGCATGTCGGTGGAAGAGGCCGGGAACATGATTTCAGAAGTTCTGGCCTGAATCCAACCTCTCTATTCCGAGGATGACGCCACCTGAGTCCCGGCCGTTCGCGCGGCCCGGACGCGCATAGCGCCCAATAGCTGAGACCAAACATATGGGTGTCAACTATGCAGATTATATACAGAGTGGCGGTTCCGCTGATTGCGGCCGCCGGGACTTACCTGCACGCTTCGTCGAGCGCACCGCAGTACGCCATAACACTGACTGCGGCCGTGTTCGTTTTGACCGGGCTGGTCACGTTTCTTGACCGAATCGTCCGGTTGAATACAGAGCTTCTTTTCTGTACCGCGGGCGGTGTCTTCGTGGGCCTGTTCGCGGGGTACCTGATCCAGCAGTTTCTGACTGCGCTGGGCATCGGAATCGCGACGCTGGGCGCCGTGGTTTATGCCGTGCCGATCGTCTTTTTCGGCTACGTAGGAGCCATGTTCGCCGGGAATCCCGGTTTGCGGGTCTTCGGTGGCGGCGGTCGCTTCACCGAGGACGGAGAGGATGGAGAAAACCGCGAGAAGATCCTGGATACGTCCGTGATCATCGACGGTCGAATTCTCGACATCGCCGAGACTCACTTCATCGACGGTCCGTTCATCATCCCGAACTTCGTGCTCCGGGAAATTCAGCTCATCAGCGACTCGCCCGATCCCATCAAACGCAACCGCGGTCGCCGGGGACTGGATATGCTCAACAAGCTCCAACAGCACGGCTCGGTGAAGGTGAAAATCTCGTACGCGGACTACTCGGACACGCGCGAGGTGGATGCCAAACTCGTGAAGCTCGCCCGGGAAACCGGCGCGCGCCTGGTCACGAATGACTTCAACCTCAACAAAGTGGCTGAGCTTCAGGGAGTGAAGGTCCTCAACCTGAACAACCTGACGAACGCCCTCAAGCCTGTCGTCCTGCCCGGCGAAGACATCTACATCGATGTCATCAAAGAGGGCAAGGACGAGAACCAGGGCATTGGCTACCTCGAAGACGGCACGATGGTGGTGATCGAAAACGGCGGGGCACTCCTCGGGAAGACCGTGAAAGTGAACGTCACTTCCATCATCCAAACGGCAGCCGGGAAGATGATCTTCACGCGCGCCGCGCCGGATGACGATGGAGAAGGTCGCGGCGGCGAAGGCCGCGGGGATAGTCGGCGTCGCGGTTCGCGTCGGCGCGGCGGTCGCAACCGTGGCGGTGGCGGCGGAGGCGGCTCTCAGGGCCAGAACATTGGCGGCAACGGCAACGGTGGCGGGCAGTCGAGTGGCGGTCACGAAGGCGGTTCGTCCCCCGGCGGCGGAGACTATTCGGACGACGACCGTGAGTACGCGCGCGGTCAGGACGGCGGTCGCCGACGTTGAAGTAGCGGTTGCAGATGGGGGCTGGCGCAAGGCCGCCCCATCGAACTCTTTTCGATAGGCATCACGACCCATGGAGGGGATGGGGTAACCATGCAGGCGGCTTCGCGCACTCGCTGGACGGTCATGGTGCGGACGATGTGTTGGGAGGCCGCCCGTGGCTTTGGGCTGTGCATCGTCGCTTTCACTGTCCTGGCCCTCTCGCTTGGGATAGGCGCGGCCATTTTCGAACGCCCGGCCCCTTCATTCGGCAAGATCGCGATGCTGCCCATCCTGTTGCTGCCGGCGGCCTTGATGCACGGGCTCCTGTCGGCGGCCGCGCTTGCGCTCCTCGCACCCTGGCGGCGCATCGCATTGTACTGGCAACTGATCGCGTATGGAATTCTCTTTGCGATCTACGTGGCCGCCTGACCCGCAAGACTTGCTGCGATTTTGTGATTGACCCTTCCTCAGCCCCGCAGGTGTGCTTCCTTGTGCACGCGCTATCCGGTTTTGCTGGAAGCGTGTTGCCGAAGCGTGTGATTATTTCCCATCATTAGCGGGAGGACAAAGATGGATTTACTGATTCTAAAACTTGAGGGTGTGGCCTTCCTGTTGCGTTGGGGCCACTTCTTGGCGGGCATCACCTGGATCGGAGTCTTGTGGTACTTCAACTTCATTCAGGGTGGATATTTCAAAGAGATTGATGCTGCGCAGAAGAAGCGCGCGTCGCAAACCCTGCTGCCGCGTGCCCTGTGGTGGTTCCGGTGGGGTGCCATGTTCACCGTGATTACGGGCCTATCGATCATCATGTTGCGCGGTCATGAGCGCGGAATCGCTTACTGGGCGACCGATTGGGGCGTGACGGTCTGGACGGGCGGAATCATGGGGCTGATCATGTGGTCCAATGTTTGGTTCGTGATCTGGCCAGCACAGAAGGTTGTGATCGCTGCCGCAAACGACACGCCAATCGCAGGGCAGGACGCAACAGCCCGTGGGCGGCGGGCCTTTCTTGCTTCGCGAACCAACACACTTCTCTCAATCCCGATGCTGTTTTTCATGGGCTTTGCAAGCCATCTGCAGCACCAGGTCGATGGTACTCGAATCCTGCTCTGGGCAATCGTTGCGGGGCTGATATTCCTCCTGATTGAGGTGAATGCGCTTTTTGCGAAGGACGGCCCAACGACCAAGCCGATTGAGACTGTGAGCGGTGTTATCACAAGCGGACTCGTGCTGAGTGTGGTGCTCTATGTGCTGTATGAGTTCATTGTTGTGAAGAAGACGGCCATGGCGCTCCTTCTTCAATGAAGCCCGAGCATCGAAAGGTGGATCCTCGGATCCGCCTTTGGCTCGGGGCCTGCATGGCATTGGGACTGGCAATTGCCCTGATGACCTCATGCGGGCCACCACCGAAGCCCATGTCAGAGATTGCGGACCGGGGGGCACGGATATATCTCAAGCACTGCGTTGCTTGCCATGCGGGCGATCCGCGTTTCCCGGGCTCAATAGGTCCGGAATTGCAGGGTGTCCCCATGGTGGTCATTAGTCTCAAAACTCGCGAGGGAACCTACCCTGCCGGGTATCGCCCCAAGCGAGCTACGAAGAACATGCCCCTGATTGCCCTTCGTGAAGAAGAGATCTCGGCGCTCTACGCCTTCCTGAACCATGAACGCTGAAGCAACAGGCCGCGCGACACGGCTCGTCCGAGCGGCACGCGTCCTCACGCTGCCACGCTGCCACGGAGCCAGGAGGGCGCAGTGCCCCGGATTCGTGCACGGACGCACGTATCCGGGGCCAGTGTGCCGACGCGTGCGCCCGCGGAGTTGGCCGGCCTGCACGCGTTTCTGAATCACCCGCGCTGAAGGGACTGGAGAGCAGCCGGGTCAGGCATCGACTGACGCCCGTCCACGGAGGCGCCTGCGGTCGCAGATACGATGGCTGAACTCGCCAAGGCGTTCACGGCGGAGACCTTGAGCGCCATTTCCCGGCAGCTGATCGGCGCGTACCGGAATCGTCAGTACGACGTGCTCAGCTCCGCTGCGCGCTCCATCGCCGCCACGGAACCGGACCTCCATCGGCAAACTCCGTCTCGCCTTTTCGCCGGGTTGCTGAAGATCTATCACCCGGATCGGAGCGCCTACTACCGGGACCGTCTGGCGCTTCTGGCGCGACAGCCCGACGAGCGGGAGTTTCAAAGACTTTCCGTACTCGCGGGCATCCGGCTTCCGGATTCAGAGGACTTCGAACAGGAAGTCGACGACGAAGCGTTCTACACCAGCGACGAGGATCCTTTCGCAGATCATGGGTCGGTCTTCTACGAAGAGGACTTCGACGAGGTCAGAGAAACGGAGAACCTGTCGGAAGAGGACGAATTCGCTCCGGTCGATGTCGACGAGGCGCTCCGACCGCAGACCTTCCTGGATGTGTTGTCCCTCGAGGAACCGGGGCTTCGCAAGGTGCCGTTGGATTTCGGCATTCTTTCGACGCTCGAAGGACCGCTCGATCTGTCCGCGTACGAAATGGAAGATCTCAGCGGAATCGATCGGTGTGCCGTGTTGCGCTCCTTGAACCTGTCGGGGAACCGCCTAACCGATATTCGAGACTTGCGGGCGCTTACGCTCCTCGAAGAGCTCAACCTGGCCGAAAACCAGATCCAGGACATCGCCCCCCTGCGCTATCTGGAACGCCTGCGCGACCTGGACCTGGCTTTCAACGACGTCGACGACATCGAAGCGCTCTTCGATCTGCCGCACCTCGAGTTTGTGAACCTGATCGGCAATCCCGTGTCCCTGGATCAGGTTCGTCAATTGCGACAGCGTGGCGTACTGGTCGTCTCGGACTACCCGGACACCTGAGCCCGACATGACTGCAGGGGGCCGTGCAGCCGATCAGCGTCGCGTCGGCGGTCATGGACCCTTCAGCTCTGCCACAGATGGTTCAGCGGCCCGTTGCCACTTCCGTAACCCGGCGCGGTCGCGATGGCTCCGGTCACGAATTCTTTGGCGGCCGCGATTGCATCGGTGAGCGAGTGCCCGAGCGCAAGACCCGCGGCAATCCCCGCCGAAAGAGTGCAGCCCGTTCCGTGCGTGCTTCGCGAAGGAACGCGACGCGCGCGGAAGCGGGTGATTCGGTCCTCCACGCACAGAATGTCGATGGCTTCCGCCTCCGCGGGCGCATGTCCGCCCTTCACCAAGAATGCAGTACCGAATCGCCGGGCGAGCTGGCGAGCAGCCGCTTCCCACTGCTCGGCGCCGTTCAGTTCTTCCGCGGCCACACCCAACAGAACCGCGGCCTCCGGGAGATTCGGCGTGACCAGATTTCCCAGCGGAAGCAGCTCGAGGAGGGCGGCCTCGGCATCCGGACGCAGCAGTCGGTCGCCGCTGGTAGCAACCATGACCGGGTCGATCACCAGCGGAGGTCGCCTCCCTTTGTCCGCTCCACCAACGCTGCCCCAGGCGCGCGCCACGACCTCGATGATCTCGCGCGAAAAAAGCATTCCCGTTTTGGCGGCCGCAACAGGGAGGTCTTCGAGGACCGCCTGCAGTTGCGCTTCCACGAGTCCGGGGCGTACGCCCTCCAGATCTCGAACTCCCATGGTGTTCTGCGCCGTCACGGCCGTAAGGACGGTCGCGCCAAAACAGCCGAAAGCGTGGAAGGTCTTCAGGTCCGCCTGGATCCCCGCGCCGCCACCGCTGTCGCTGCCCGCAATCGAAAGGCAAACGGGAGGGCGACCGGGCTTCATGCGTCTTTCCGGGAGCCGTTGGCAGGCCCGTCGAGCCCTTTGGAACTCCGCGCCCAAGCGCATTTTTGTGGTCGACCCCCGACCTCACGGCGCCGAACCGACGACATGCATCGGGAGCCCGGCGTGTTCCGTGTACGCGGAGGAAATCCCCTGTCCGGTCGCATTCGACCGCAAGGAAACAAGAACGAGGCCCTGCCGCTCATCGCCGCTGCGTGTATGACCGCCGAGCCGGTCGTGCTGCGCAACCTTCCGGACATCGAAGATGTCTCGATCATGCTCGAGATCGTCCGCAGACTCGGCGTCAGCGTCGAAAGACCGGATGAGCGGGACCCGACCGCGGTAAGACTTCAGGCTCCACAGGACCTCGCCTCCGATCTTCCACTGGACCTGGTCGTGCGCCTGCGTGGAGCCGTTACGTTGGCCGGGCCTGTTCTTGCGCGGACAGGCCGAGTATTCCTCCCCAAGCCGGGCGGCGATCGCATCGGCCGACGCCGGCTGGACACGCACATCCTGGCGCTCCGGGCGCTCGGAGCCAACGTCAAGACCTTCCCGGACGGGTACGAACTCACCTGCGATCGTCTGAAAGGGGCAGACATCCTTCTCGACGAGGCTTCGGTGACCGGGACTGAAAACGCGCTCTGTGCTGCCGTCGTGGCCGAAGGGGAAACGGTGATCCGCAACGCGGCCAGCGAACCGCACGTCCAGGGGTTGTGTCATCTTCTGGTCGCCATGGGGGCCAAGATCGAGGGCACGGGTTCGAACATCCTGCGCGTCCAGGGCGTGAAGCAATTGCGCGGGGCCGCCCGGCGCATCGGACCGGACTACCTCGAAGTGGGCAGCTTTATTTCTCTGGCCGCCGTAACCGGCGGCGAACTGCTGATCGAAGAGGCCGACCTGCCCAATCTCCGCATGATCCGCTTGGTCTTCTCGCGATTGGGAATCGAGACCCGCGTCGAGGGCGAGAACCTGCTCGTCCCGGCGGACCAGGACCTGCACATCGAGATGGATCTGGGCAGCGCGATTCCCCGGATCGACGACGCACCCTGGCCGGGTTTTCCCGCCGACATGACTTCGGTGGCCCTGGTGACCGCCACGCAGTGCCGAGGAACCGTGCTCATCCACGAGAAGATGTTCGAGTCGCGCCTCTTCTTCACGGACCGGCTCATTTCGATGGGCGCTCAGATCGTGCTGTGCGATCCGCATCGGGCTCTCGTAGTCGGACCGTCGCCTCTGCAACCGGCCGTGGTTTCGAGCCCGGACATTCGTGCTGGCATGGCCATGCTCATCGCCACGCTGTGCGCGCAGGGGGAGTCCGTAATCCAGAACGTCGTCCAAATCGACCGGGGCTTCAGTCGCATCGACGAACGTCTGCGCGCTTTGGGCGCGGACATCCAGAGAGAGGAAAGCTGAAGTCCATGAGGTCGGGCCGCTGGAAGCGCGCTCTTTCGGTAGCCTTTGGTGTTTTGATATCGGCCTCGGCTGTTTGGGCCCTCGTGGATCGGATCGACCTCTCGGCCTTTGCGCGAATATCATCGCGGATTCAGCCCGAGTACCTGCTCCTGTTTCTGCTGGCGATCGGTCTGGCGCACTGTGTGAACGGCCTGCGCTGGTACGTGCTTCTGGCCGGAAGTGTCTCGTTCGTATGGGCCACGATCACCGTGATTATCGGCGTGGGCGCCAATCAGGCCCTGCCCGCACGCGGAGGCGACTTGGTTCGGCTCTACATGACCGATCGCCTCACCGGAGGCGAAGAGACCGGAATGGTGGCTGGAAGAATGTTCGTCGAGAAGGTCCTGGAAAGCAGTTCCGTGATCACCCTGGGGCTCGTGGCGCTGCTCTACGCCGGTGAACGGCTGGGGCCGGGCTGGGCGGAACACTCGGGTGCGCTGCTGGCCGCATATGCTATAGTTGTGTCAACAATATATGTTTCTATCAGGAAGCGCAACGAAGCCTTTCTGCGGGCGGCCGAGTGGATTTTCAGACGTATCGGTCTGGTGTCCGTCTTTGAGACGCGCGTGCGCGCGGTTCTCGAGGGGCTGGGGCGGGGCATGTCGGTGGCGCGCGTACTGCGTCCGCTTCTGCTCACGCTGCTGCTCTGGCTGGGTCCGTACGTGCTGATGTACTATGCCGTGGGAGCCCTGCTCCAGCAGGAATTCGGGTACGCCCAGATTCTCCTCCTTGTCTGCGCTTCGGCCGTGGGCAACGCCATCCCGGCCGCGCCATCGGGCGTCGGAGTTCTGCATGCCGCGCTCGTTTCGGCTTTCGTGGTGATGGGACGCGGCACATCCGAAGGCCTGTTGTTTGCCGTGGCCGCGCACCTACTGGCGTTTCTCTTGAACGCCCTTCTCGCGATCGGATTCTACTTTGCGTTTCGCAACGTTACGCGGAGGCGCGGAAAGGAGTCAGGGGGCCAAACGGCAGAATGACCCCCTCCTTCCTGGTTCACGCTCCCGCTTCTTTGAGCGCCTTCTCGACCTGAAGCTTGAACTTTTGCTTGAGATTCTGACCCTTCACGAAGTGAACGCATTCGCACGTGGACCATTTGTCCGTGAGCTTTCCGCACTCCTTCATCTCCGTGCCCCGGATGACGCCGGAACGCATCGAGATGATGACCTGGTTTCGCGTTTCGCCGTCTACAGTGGAGGACATGCCCTCGATCTGTTCGCCAACGAGCTTGCGGATGACGGTGTCCGCGGCCATTACCTTTGTGCTCTCGATGCAGGTGGTGCGCATGCGGGCCTCTTCTCCGCTCTCTTTGGCAATCTGACTTGCGGAACCGGAAATCCGCATGTAGAAGACGTCCATGCCTTCTTCCTGACGCCAGCCTTCGAATTCCTCCCCGCCCCGGACTCGGTCAGCCGTTCCGCCGCAGGCGACTCCGAAAAGCGAAAGGGCCACAAAGGCCAAAATGGTGGTCGTTCTGGTCATGATCGTTCTCCTGTTGCTGTGCGTGAGTGTCCGCTTCGAATTCATGAGTCACAAAGCAGACGCGGTGAGCAGGTCCCCGGTTCGCTCTCCGCGCAAGGAAAAAAAGGGGGGAGCCGGGCTCAGCGCTCGGCGACAAATGGGTTCACGACGCGCAGTCCTTCGAATCTCTTGCCGTGCTGCAGATCTTCGGAATAGAGGGTGGAGCAGCGACAGACGGTCACGTAGAACTCGTGTAGGACTTGATAGCTGATTCTCCCAGGTGCCCCTTTCGAAAGCGTCCCGCACGAGCCCCGCGGCGCGCTCCTGCTTCCGGGTCGGCCAAGCGGAGCGCAAAAAGACCGGGCGCGTGTTGTCATCGATCCTGTCGCTGCGGTCAGCCGCGCCGTCGGGCCTATAGCTCAGTTGGTTCTCATCAGCAGCTCACAATCTCTTGGTCCCGGGTTCAAGTCCGCAATGCGCGGAGGGCAAAAGGACTTGCCCGTGCGGATGTTGGCCCCGATCTTGTCGACGCGGATATCCGCATCTCGGGCCTATAGCTCAGTTGGTTAGAGCAGGAGACTCATAATCTCTTGGTCCCAGGTTCAAGTCCTGGTGGGCCCACATCCTTTCGCTCAGTTGCTTCTCGTAGGAAGCTCATGTCCGGAATGGGTTGCCCTTTTTCGAGCCGGCCGTGAGGTTTCACCGAATGCTGGCTCCTGACGAGTGGCCGGCAACGTACAGATCGTTGACCGAAGGCATGGGCACTCCATCCTGCAACCTCTGCGGCGCGCTCCGGCAGGAGGAAACCTCTTTCTTCAAGGGCGGTTTTCCCGAAGACGATTCGCCGCTTCCGAGGCAGGCGGCCAACTTGAAAACGATCCGGGTGATCATGGACGAAGGCAGTCGCAAGAAGCTCATCCAGCGTTGCCCGGAGTGCCTCTCGCTCTTTCTGTACCAGCTGGACTACATCTTCCTCACCAACGGAAGTGAGGACACGGAGACCCTTCGTCGGATCTCCGCAGAAGAAGCAGCGCGGTTGTGAGCGACCCGCGTCCGGTTTGCGTGGCGTGCGCCAGCATAGAGTGAATCTATTGACAGGCGAGCGCTTTCGTCACCACGTTTTCGCATGCGTTCTGGGTGGAGAAACGTCGGTCACTTTCCTTGAAGGGTCGATTCAACGATAACGTCTGCCCCCGGTCCATGGGCCACGAGGGCTGTCCAAAAGGCGAACGCTGCTACGGAGGTCGCTACCATGAGGGCGGCGCTGTGTTTTACCTTCCGCCCGAGGAGGAACTTCCCGGGTACCTTCGGGGGCGGCACGCTCCGATGCATTGCGGAATTTAGGCTGACGATCCGCAGCGTCTACCGGGGCAAGACAGACGATAGCTGCATTGCGGAGATCAACCCAGGCCAGCCAAGCAACGGCTCGATAGGGAACCCGGAAATCGTTCTGCGCGAAATCTCGCACTGGAGAGCCGCGAACGAGGAGCCGGATCGGGACATACGGGTCCTGCTTCGCTGCCACCCTTTCGCTTGATGGTTCTACCTCGGTCGTGGCAAAAAAAAGTGCCCGGCTCGCTGAGAAATGTAGGGCGAAGGAAGGGCCCGCGCCGTCTCTATGGAAGGAGCCGATGGTGCCAGTGACATGTCTACGAAGAGCCCGAAATCGAAGACCACCGACTCCCGACTGCCGCGCGTGTACTTTCGCCACGCGCAGACGGCGCCGGTGACCCTGCTCGGCCCGGACGCGGTCGGACGCCCCGGTTTTGGCAGCGGCCCCGGTCGTTCGTGCCTGGGGACGCTCCTCTCCGGCGAGAGAATCGAGACGTCGCTTTCCTTCGACGACGGTTTCGTGCGTGCCTATTCGGTGACCGGCCCCTCGGTGGATGAGGCCCCGGTGCCCCCTGGTTCCTCCCTCCATGTTCGCGAACACGAGCACGGCATTCACGAAGTTGCCCTGACGAATCGAGGAAGGTACCCGATTCTCCTCGAGAGCGGTTTTCTCTTTCGCGGCGGTTCGCAGGACCGTGCACTCGCGGAAGCATGCGTGTTCTCGCCCGGAGCTCACATGGCCGGCGTGTACTGCGTGGAGCAGGGCCGGTGGCAGCCAGGCCAAACGGACTTTGACAGTGGTGGAACTCTTCCGGACCTGCTGGCCTTCCGCCTGCGCGCCGCGGCGGAGGGGGCGGACCTGTTCGCGAGACAACGAATCCTCTGGCACGCCATCCAGGAGTCGCTGTTGGGAATGGGCGCCCTTGGGGACACTCTGTCCGTGAATGGCTGGCGCAGGGAGTTTCTGTCTTCCGGGGTCGCGCGTACGTCGAAGGCCGGCCGCACGGAACCCGGCGGCTCGCTGGAAGCAGGCGACCATCTGCGTGGCGGCGTGATGCTCGACTCAAGACTGGGGGTTGCTTCGCTTGCTTTGTTTCCCGGACCCGAGTTCCGCGATCGACTCGCCCGGCGCATGACGGATGAATGGAATTGGCGTCGACTGTTCGCGGCCCGCGTTCTGACAGCACGCGAGTACTTTCGCATCTACCACGAGGGCAGGCGACTCGCACTGCGGTGCACGGAAGACGGAAAAGCACTGCGCGACATCGAAGGAAACTACCTGCTGTTCCACTACACGGAAGAAGACCTCGAAGGGTCGTTCGTCCCTCCGCTCGACCGCCCACCCGACCTCCTCGAAAGTCCTCTGCCGGAGGTGGATCAATTTGCGACCGCCGATGAGTTCCTCGCAGCAGCAGCCGAGTGCATTCTGGAAGAGGGGCGAACTGCGGGCCCCATTCGGAGCTTTCGGATTCGTCATCCGCAACGGCCCATGCTCGGAGAGGCGCTGATTCAACAGGGACGCCTGATCAGCCTGGAGGTTCAGGCTTTGCGGGCAGCGATTGCTTGACGCCGGTTCATTGGCGGGAAAAAGCCTGCCGATGAACCGAAGTGCCCTCCTCCTATCGCTCACGCTGCTTTGCGCCCTTCCGGCCTGCGCGAGCCTCGCCTACACCATCGAAGCGGGGAAGTTCGACGATGCGCGCAAACAGATAGAACAGGGCGCCAACGTGAACGACAACTCGGAGTGCTTCACGCCGCTCATGATCGCTTCGTGGAAAGGCAATCGCGACCTGGTGCAGTTGCTGCTTTCGAAGGGTGCCGACCCCAAAGCACGCTCCCGGCAGTGCAACTACACGCGAACCATCGGGCCGATCCGTTTTCGGTTTCGGGCTGGCGCACGCACGGCTCTGGACGGAGCGGATGACGTCGAGGTTGCCAGGCTGCTGCTCGCCAGGGGCGCGGATCCGCGTGTGGGAGGCTACGAAGAGCACCCACGGTACGCCTTCTGGCGCGATTCGCTCTCCAACGCCGTTGTCCGCAGGAAGTTGGACGTGGTCAGGGCACTCGTAGAGGCCGGCGCACCGGTCGCCGTGTACAATGACGAAGGGAAGAACCGGCTGCTCGACTATACGGAAAAGAGTACGAAAAGCGAAGACCAGGCCATCGTCGCCTACCTGAAGTCCAAGGGAGCCGCACATTTGGACACGTCCGAAGCGAAACTCGCGGCAACAGATGCGAAAGTCATGAACGTCTATCGCCACATTGCGACCGGGGCCGTGACGACGATGGACATGTCGATTGCGAAGGCTCTGTTCGAAAATCCAAGTCGGTTCAACCCGATCACCTTCGACGCGGCTTCGCAGAGTTTCTACCACTATGCCGAGTTCGTTTGGGTGGACACGAACCAAAACCTGCACGAGTGGTACGTGCTGCGAAAGCTCCGCAAGAAGTGAACGGTCAGGTCGTTCGCCCTCCTTAGATCAGACCCAGGTCGATGGCCCGACGCATCAGCTCCACGCGACTGGAAACCTGCATCTTGCGATAGATCCCTTTGATGTGGGCGCGGACCGTGTTTTCGCTGATCCCGAGCGTTCGGGCCGCCTGCGCCACGGTTGCGCCCGTCACGATTTCGTTTAACGTCTGCTTTTCGCGGTCGGTGAGGACCGGCGCGTCCTCTTCGGGCTCCCCCTTGAGGGAAAGCAGAACGCGCAGGGCTACCGTCGGCGTAATGATGGCGCCGCCGTCTTCGACGATGTTGAGGACGTCGGCCACGTCGCGCAGCTCGCTCTTGAGGACGTAGCCAATCGCACCGCTGCGGATGGCTTTCAGGATCAGGTCCTCGGTCATCATGCTCGTGAGCATGACTATCGGAACATCGGGCAGGGCCTGGCTGACGAGGCCCGCGAGCTCCACGCCGTTCATGTGCGGCAGACCGATGTCGAGGAAGAGAAAGTCCACGTCCCCTCTTTTGGGATCGCGCCAGAACTCCTCGGCCGAGTTCCAGACGCGCACCTCGCTCACGGAAGGAATCGCCCGCACCTTCTCCACGAAGGTGATGCGATAGGCCTCCTCGTTTTCCACCAGCCCGATCCGTCGGCTTCCAGCATCCACCCGCGCTAATCCTGGCGTATCGGCGCGCAGATGTCAATTACCCGAACGGGTAGTATTGGGACCTTGGGGTTGTGGAGGTCGGCGGACCGGCCGGTGTAGGGGCTCACGCTACTTCACCTTCAGAAACAGCCGTGCCCCGCGAATATCCTCAGTCGCCGTCAGCTTCTTGCCGGCTACGGAGAGCTCGCGAATCTTGTCGTAGAGCACATCAGCCGGACCTTCATGCACGACCTCGATATTCGCGCGTTGCGCCCCGATCTCACGTGATTCCACGCTCGAAACGCCGTCGATCTTGCGCATCTCCTTCACGAAGTCGAGCGCCGTGTCCCGGTCGAGACCCACAATGGTCACGGCAATGGTCTTAACGCCTGATGATGGCCCTGTCAAAAGGGAGGGTGCGCAGCTTGGGCATCTTCAACGTCACCTCGCCCGCGGTCGTCATCAGTTTGCGCCGATAGTGCCCGGCCCTTGTAGTGGCCCTTTCCGGGCTGCGCCATCATCGGGTCTATGAGAAGCCGGCTTTTGTCTTCCGGGTCGCGCCGGTAGCCGAAGAGCTCAAAGCCGCCGAAGGCCAGGCCGCGCTTGCTTCTTCCGCAAGCGTTGCGTTTGATGCGGTCTGACGTGATTTCGCGCTCGAACTCCGCGAAGACCATGAGGATGCGCACCACAAGGTTTGAGAAAGAAGACGTGGTGTCGATTTCGGTCTTGAGGCACACCAAATCGCAATTGTGCTCTTGGGTGAAGTGGCGGCGACCAACGCTTTGCGAACGACCGCTTGGCAGAACTCGGCGGAAGGGGCGCAGCGTCAGGGGCGGGTGCGGCCGCGCGGGTACGAGCTACTGGATCTTGCGCAGCTTGTTGTTGGCCGTATCCACAAGATACAGGCCGGTTCCGTCGCTCGCAATGCCAACCGGGAACTGGAACCGCGCGGAGCTTCCCGTGCCGTCACTGCTGCCTCCCGTTGTGGCCCCTGGATCCGGTCCGGCCAGGGTGGTGACCGCGCCGGTGGCAATCACGATCTTGCGGAGCTTGTTGTTCATTCCGTCTCCCACGTAGAGGTTTGTCCCGTCGGTGGCGATCCCGGATGGCGACTGAAAACGCGCGGCCGTGCCGGTACCGTCTGTGTCTCCTGGTGTTGTTGCGCCCGGAGCGGGCCCCGCCAGGGTGCTGGTGACGCCCGTTGCGATTACGATCTGACGCACCTTGTTGTTCGAAACGTCCGCCACGTAGAGGTTGGTTCCATCGGTGGTGATCTGGCGCGGCTGATTGAATCGGGCCGCAATCCCGGTTGCGTCTGTATCGCCGTTGACGGTTGAGCCCTGCGCCGGACCGGCAAGCGTGGTCACCGCGCCCGTGGCGATGACGACCCTGCGGACCTTGTGGTTCATCCACTCGGTCACGTACAGGTTCGTGCCGTCCGTGGTAATCCCTCGCGGTGCACTGAACCGGGCAGCGTTTCCAGTGGCATCGGTGTCGCCGGAGGTCGTTGCGCCCTGAGCCGGACCCGCCAACGTCGTGACGACGGCGGTCGCGATCACGATTTTGCGAATCTTGTTGTTGTCATTGTCAGCCACGTAGAGGTTCGTTCCGTCCGTCGTGATTGCCGACGGAGTGAAGAACCGGGCCGCAGTCCCGGTGCCGTCCGTGTCGCCGGTCGTGGTCGCCCCCTGCGCGGGACCCGCGAGGGTCGTAACAACACCGGTCGCGATCACCACCTTGCGGATCTTGTTGTTTCCGGCGTCAGCCACGAACAGGTTCGTGCCGTCCGTCGTTACGGCGTGCGGGCCAAGGAAGCGCGCGGAATTGCCCGTGCCGTCCGTATCGCCGCTGGCGGTGCTGCCGGCAGGCGCGCCCAATGGTGACGTGACGCTCCCGGTCAGCGCAAGACCGCCACAACCCTGCATGGTTCCACCCATCAAGTTGAGAGTGCAGGCGCTGCTACCCCGCGGGAGGAGAGCCAGAGCGGCCAGCCAGATGGAGTTGTCTTCCTCCTTTGGGTCCAGTTCGAGGCCGAGGACATTGCAGCCTGCCGCGACGACCAGCACTTGGATGGGGAGGAGAAGGCGAAGTTTGTTCATGGGGGTTTCTCTGATATATGGGATGTCCTGTTGGTGATGAGTGTCGCGAGACACCTTATTGGAAATCGCCGGGGGCTACGCAACGGACGTAGGGATTGTTCATGTCCTTCGCAAATTGGCCGCTGGTCGCCGTCGTGAAACGTGCCACGGTTGCATTGCCCGTATCGACTGAATTTGCGGTCCAATGATCACCCGCCAGATTGAAGAAGATCGTGGGATTGATATTTGGGATGGGCACGCTCTCGGCCAGAGTGGGGACTCTCCAGTCGGAGCGCCCTGCATGTTCGAGCGTGTCGCATGCGGACCAAGCAGTTGAGAACGCGCCGTTTTGGAAGGTGCCCAGAATCCCGCTGTTCGTGCCGCCGTTGCAATCGTTCGTGGGGCCGTTGCAGAACCGGCGCGGGCTCGCTCCGAATGGCGTTCCCCCTCCATTCCCGCTGCAATCGGCGCTGGCGCTACTCCAAGCTTGTCCGATCACGCACCGCATCCACAGGAGGTTAGATGCCTGATGAAAGTAGACTTCTGAATGGCATTCCACCGAAACGACCACGTTGCCACGCACAAAACCGCTCGCCGAAGTGGCGAACCGGCACCGCGGAAATCCGGCACTCGGCTGGCTGGAGAATGAGAGAGAATAGGCCGACTCTGAATTCAGCGTGGTCCCGAACGAATGCGTCCCATCGGCAGTAATGGTGAGGCGTTCAAAGGAGGCCCCATTGTGATCGATTCCCAGAGTCCCGGAGGTCAGTCCTTTGACCGTCACGGAAACCGTGTATCGATTCGGATCCAGCCCAACCAGAAATCCGGCACCCTCCAGATCGAAAACATTGTCGTACTCCAGCTTGGGAACGCACCCGGCAAGTCCGGCCGCAAACACGATTGCGCAGCAGGTAGCTTGCCGATATGTTCGCGCGTTGCTCATCTCCGTCTCACTCCGTAACGTTCCTGATGACTTTGAAGATGTCCCACCTCGAGTAGTTCGTTGAAGCCAGAACGATCCTATTGCTCGCCGGATCCACCAGTGCCGTCAAAAAGCCGTTGAAAAGGGAGTCGTACGAAGAACCTCTGTCCATGTAGCTGAGCGAACAATTGGTGCCATCCAGGGCACAACTGATCAGAACCGGCGGCGGAGTGCTCCCGGAAACGCCGTTGCCGAAAAAGAAGTGCACTCTGGAATTCGTCGCATCGATCACTCCGCCGGCGTGCCAGGATGTGTTCGCCGTGAGGGCAGAGGTCGGGGTGGCGTTGCTGATGTCACTCGTCGCGCATGAGGTTCCATCCAGATTACAGCGCAAAAGCGTAGGAGTGGAGTCTTTGCCTGACATAGCCAGGAGTTTGGAGTTTGCAGCGTCAACCAGAAGGGACGAGTCCACTGTTGCCGACAGACTTGCATAGGAGCAACCGGTCCCATCAAGATTGCAGCGATACAACCCCTGTTGCGGACCAGGTGATCGGGCCGCGAAAAGTAGCTTTGCATTGGCCCCATCAATGACCAAGGAGGGTTGAAGCCCCGTTGACGCTCCCTGCCCGGCGGCAGAAGAAACATCGGTGTGCGCACAACCGGATCCGTCCAGATTACAACGGAACAAAGACTGCCGCGAACCGTTTGCCTCGTTCGTTGTCGCCACGAGCAGCTTGGAGTTGGTTGTATCAATGACAATCGCGGGATTCGTACCAGATCCTGTCCCCTCCCCTGCAGAAATGTCTGTGTGCGCGCAATTGGTGCCATCGAGGTCGCATCTTATGAGGGAAGGCTTGTTGGAGTTGCCCACGTTCGTGCACGCCACCAGTACTTTTGCGTTGCCGGTGTCGAGAACGGAGGAGAGATCATTCGCGTTGCAGGAACTGCTCGTGTACAGATTCCGGAAGCTGCAGGCGGCGCCGGCAAGGTTACACGCGCAATATCGTATGAAACCTTCCCCCCCTACGAAGATGTACCGGGAGTTGGCCGAATCGAGCAACATGCGACCCCGAAAGAGAGGCGGGCATTCGGTGGAAGTGATCTGAATCGTTGTCAAATCCCCGCTGTCATTCGCCGTCAGACTGTACTCCGTCGGCCTCACGCCGGCTATCGTTGCGACTACCTTTGCCGCCTTGTTCTGAATCGAAGTATTGTCCGTCGCGCTGATCGTGATGGTCTGCGCGCTGAACATGGTCGACCCCGAAAATGAGAGGCTGCTCTTGTTCGAGGTGATGGCCGTTGTATCGCTGACCTCGATGGTGGCCGTGATCGTATCCTCCGCCGTCTTTCCCGCAGGGAGTGCCAGCAACCGAACACTCAGATCCACACTCGAGCCTTCGGTTACGGTGGAAGCCCCCGAAATCTCGATCAGGCCGCCGCTTCCGGACAGGGGCACACCGAGGGCCAAACCCATACTTTCGATATCGAACGGGTTGTCGAATTCGAGTACGGGGACGAGCGAGCAGCGCGCCAACCCCAGGCCGAGCAGAGCCACCGCGCCCCAACTGCGCATCAGAAATCCACCTGCATGCTGACGCCGGCCGCGTAGTGGCCGCCCCTTCTTTCCGGAACCCACATTGCCCAGGGCCGCAGGGTTCCCGCGGTCTTGAGGTCGGGTTGGGGCGCGCCGCGCAGAAAGCCCAGCTTGAAGTACGAATCGGCGAGGTTGAACATCCAGAAACCCGCCAGAAGATACAGGCCGCGCGTGGCCGAGGCGGTCGCGGCCGCGTACGCTTCCTTCTTGTCCAGAAGCAGGATGTAGTTCAGCAGAAGGGTATTCTGGCCGGCCACGGCAGCCGGAATGCCCTGAGTATCCTGGTAGTCGCTGCGGGCTGCCTGGTATTCCCGGTAGGCAACGACGTAGTTCACGAGCAGAACGCCACCCGCCGCGAAGAAAGCCTTGCCCAGCCCCCGGTCTCCTTCGTGCCATTGGCCCCAGCCGGGAAACAGCGCTGAGCGCCACATGTAGGGAGTGCGGGGGGGCTTGAAGAAGATTGATTTCGATTGGCCGAGCATTGTGGCGCTCAGCTGCGCTGTCAGTTCCAAGACGGGATCATCGACCCGATCGATGTCGGCGAATTCGATGGAATCTGTGAATTCGATACGACCTTTCTCGACGTCAACGACCTGGATCGAGATCACATAGCCCGGTTTCTTGTCATGGCGACCGATTGCGCCGGTGAGGATCTTGTGCGCGGCGAGTTGCTGTCCAATTTGAATGGCGCAGGTGGCTTCGGAGCAGGTGCCGGCAAGGACGGCGGAGGCGTTCTGCTCCATGATCGTGTCGATGTCCCCCTTCGAGATGAGCGAGAAGAGCTTCGTCTTGAGCATGCGGGAGCGAAGGAGCTCGGCGATTCGGTCTGCGGCCACTTTGGGGATGCCTTCTTTTGCCTTCAGGTCGAGTATCGCAAGTTGGTACGGCGTCACCTTGAAGCGAATAAGTGCCCTGCGTTGCTTCTTGGTCTCACGGTGGGTCGCCGTTACGCGCAGAATGTAGTCGCCTCCTTCGTACAGGATTGTGCCGCTGCGGAACGGTGCGGGCTTGCCCGCATCCTTTTCGATGGTGGCCGCGTAGTCCTCACCGGCAGGCGCCTCGAACTTGGGCGCCACTTTACCGATGATCCGATCGCCATCCTTGACATTCTGGATCCGCGGGACTTGCGGTTGGCCGGGCATCGCAGTCCGCTTGGGAGCAGTCTCTTCGGGGTCCGGCCGCACCCGTTCGGTCTTGGCCTGCGCTTCCTTCGTGGGCTCGGCTTCCTTCTCTGGCTCGGGAAGTCCCTCGCGCCGCGCGGGCGGGCTCTCTTCGGTCTGGGGAGCGGAACTCGCGGGGAACGGCGTGCCCGCCATCGCGGCGATCGCCACGGCCAGCAGAAGCGCAGGGTGGAAAGCGGGAAAGGACGGCCCGCGCTCGGCCGATGCCCTGCTCGGCGGACACGTGCCTGTTTCGGCAGGTTGGTGCATTCCCGCGGAGTTTAGCCGTCTTGGGGCCCGACTGTCTATTACCCGATCGGGTAGTTTTTGCAGCAGGCCCTGTCGCAGCCCCGGGGGCGTGCTTCGCGGACGCTACCTGGAAGCACATGCGGAGTGCCTCGAACGCCAGCGCGACGGAATCGTGTTGCATTTTTCGAACCCGGCCCTGGTTCTCGCTTCACCCAGGCGTCGGATCTCGGCAGCAATGGAGTGTCGTAAGGTCGCCTCACCCCTGCGATGGCGTTTCGCTCAAAAGAAGCGAAGGCCATGCGCCATGTCGGGGCGGATGGGGCGCCGCAACGCCCAGGCGAGCTTTTCGCGCCAGACAAAAAATGTGGACCAATCTGCACCCATTCCGTCCAACTGATGCAAAGGTCCAATCCGGGAGAACTTCATATGAGAAGCCTTGCTTCGTTTGCCATCTTCATGATCAGCCTGCTGCTTTTTTCCTGCCGCGCCCCCACCGTCAGCGACGCAATCGGCAAGACCGCCGAGGACCTCAAGATCCAGCACGTCTTCTCGCGGCCCTCACGGGCCTACGGTCCCGGCTCGATTGTCTTCTATGACAAGGAGCAGGGGTACACCGGGGTGTGCCTGCCACGCTGGATCATCGGACGCACCGTTCCCAAGAAGAACGCCATAGCAGCAACATCCTCAAGCCAGCAGTCCAAGTACAATTTCAGCATGACGCTGTCTGCCGCGGATCGAGCAAAGCTCGGCGCCAAGCTGGAGGGCACGACTGATATCTCTGTGAAGCTGGAGAACGGCTACCAGTATGAGGTGCTGGTGGATTGGGCCACTGTCGAATCGCGCATTATGAAGGGCCCGTGCAAGAGCAACATTCTGAGAAAACTCCGGCTCTACCCCAAAGGAAAGATCATCTTCATCCAATCGGTATACGGTTTCGATTTTTCCGTGGAAGTGATGACTTCCCAGAAAACGAAGCTCAGCGCCAAGGCCAGTGCCGAGGTTCTGAAGGCGGTCGCTCCGGAGCTGTCGGCGGGAGACTTCACGGTGACCAAGTCGAGCCTGGTTGGCAAGAACCTGTTCATCGGCTTCAATGGGGACCCCATCACGAGCGCGGATCTTCAGGTAAAAATGAACGCCAATCCGGGGGAGCCCACCTACGTGCCCGAGAAGAAGTTTGTTGACCTGACGTCGCTTGTGGAATCGGCCAAGGAGAATCCGGGCGATGAAAAGGAACCCGTCAAGGAGGAACCAGATGCGGAGTAGCCGCGGCCGACGTTTCTACCTGTCCGTTGCTCTGGGAGTGGTGGCTCTGGCTGCCACCGATTGCAGGAAGGCCAAAACGAGTTTGCGCTCGGAGCCGTCGGGGGCAGAGGTCCACGACGCGCAGGGGAAAGCCTTGGGCAGAACTCCGGTGCAACTGGAAGTGCCGACCGGCGGGCACTCGTATCGCCTGACCCATCCGGACTTTGCGCCCGCCACGGCATCCCTCAAACCCGAAGACAAAGACATCAACATCAAACTCGTCACCCGGCTGGAAGCTCGAGGCGCCCGCGCCTACTACCTGAATTCGGAATGGATGATTTACGACAAACTCCAGGGAGACTTCCGGTATCGGGAGACCGTTTGGATTGCCGCCGACGAAAAGATGACCATCAAGAGCCCCGAGGATCAATCCGCTTCGGCGGTCCGCTGGGAGATCCTCGGCGGTTCGGTCTGGCGCGTGGGGACAGATCCGGAGACCCGTTTGGATTTTGTGCTGCACAACAAGAAGGAGGATCGCTTCTTTTCGCGCGGCGGAGAATACTACATTGAGCGTAAGAAGTAGCGCGGCGCCTCTCTGATTCCGCCGGGGGACGTGCCCTCCGGCGCGCCGGCAAATGTCTCATTTTGAGGCATTCACTGATTTCGAAAAACTACCCGATCGGGTAGTACCCTGCACAATGAAAACGGTTGAAAAATCTACAGCTCCGATCTGACCAAATCGGTTATGCTTGCCCACACCCTTGCTCCGTGGAGTCCTACTCGCGGTTGCACCTCCGTGGACGTATCCCCAGGAAGGAGCAACACCGGCTACCGACCTTCGCTCGGTTTGTGGTCCGGTCCGCACGGTGTGACCCGCGCCTACCTCTCTTCCACCAATGGAAACAACTCGAACCGACCGGCCATCTTCAAGAGAAATCTACTGCCCTGAGGATTCAACTGTGATTTCACCATTCAATCAGTACCCATCATCTCGCCCGGTAGGCTTTGCGGCCAGCATCGTATTCATCGCGGCCGCGGCGCTGGCGGGAGCACCGATCCGTGAGCCGGATTGCGACGGGAAACGCAAACAGTTCGAAGCGGCCTTCGAAAAGCAGGCGTGGAGCCTCGTGCAACACTATGTTCATGACTATCAAAAGTGCCAGAATCTGAGCCGCCTCAAGGCAGCGGTTGATACACCGCGAACCACCGCGGCGCGCGAACGCCTCACCCGGATCGCCAACCGGATTGCCAGAGCGGCCGGGCGCGGAGATTTTGCGCACCCGGTGATCATCGTCGAAAGCGATGAATTCAATGCTCGAGCGGATATGGATGGCACCATCACTTTCTACACCGGAATGTTGGACGCGTTCGAAGCGGAGGCCCGAACCCTGGCTCAGGAGAAGACGTCCGCCAACAAATCTCTGGGCCCCGCCGCCTTCGACCTCCACCTGGACAGCCTCATCGCCGGGGTCATGGGGCATGAGCTGGGTCATGTGTACCAAAACCACTACAAGAGCTACTTCGCGGCAGTACGGTCAGGTCCGGCGGCAAGCACGGACCGAACCGCGCTGCTGTACAAGGTTCGTTTCAAGCAGGACCTGGAGTTGAAAGCCGATCGCTTTTCGTTCGAAATCCTTTCTCGCGCCGGCTACGACAGCGACTACGTGCTCAGGGGGCTGGTGGTATTCCACCGCGTGAACGAAGGTCGCAAAGCGCGAGCCGGCGAGTTGGCGGGCGGCTCCAACCCGTATCTCGACAGCCATCCTTCGCCCAATGAGAGACTTGCGCGCCTTGGCGGGGAGAAAAAGGAACTGTACGAGCGCCTTGCGCGCCTCGAAAAGGCTTTTGCTGCAATAGACACGGGGATCGACCTGCTGCCGGCCATGCGTACGATCAAGGCCGAACTCGGTGCAGACAGCGCCAACCCGTACCTGCTCGCCGCGCGGGCCAAGCTCCACCATCGACTCTGGGAGAAGTCGTGCCATGTGGAGGAGCTCATTTTCAAGATTTCCATCACGCCGGTGCCATTTCGCGAAGCGATGCTCCACCCGGACAAACGACGCAAAGCCATGGTGCGCATCTGCGGCGTCGAAGCGCACTACCGGGACGCGGTCGATTTTTACGGCAGAGCCCTGGCCGAAAACCCGACAGATCTGGACACGCAATCCACAATGGCGGCGCTGCTGGCATACGACGAAGCGCAGCGTTCAAAGGCGCTCGAGCTCTCTCACGCGGCGGTAACGAGTCTCGCCGCGCGACTGGAGACGTACCGGGGCAGCGTCTCCGATACCCCGGCGGCAGACCTGCGCGAGAGGTTTCTGGAGCACATGAGTTCCCTGACCTTTCCCATGATTCGCACAGCGAACAATCATGCTATCGTACTGTACTTTGCCGAACAAACGGGGGAGGCCGAAAAGTATTTCCAGCTCGCGTACGGGCGGCTCACCAAGCTGCCCGAGTCACTGACGCCCAACGCCACGGCCCTTCAGGCGCTCTCCCGTTACAATACCGGCTCGCTGCGCGAGGCTGCCTTCAACCTGGGCAAGTTTCACCAACTCAGCGGAAACCGTGAGGCGATGCAGGGCGCCTGGCTCGAGTACGTGGAATCGTACGACTCGACCAGCCAGTGGGCACGGTATGCAGCGCAGCAGATTCGCTACAATCTCGGAACCGGAATCGAAAAGGACCTTCCCCGCGTGGGCCCGGTGGCCGTCGGCATGAAGTCCCGGACTCTGGGGAGCCTGAAACTCGGCCCCCATCGCGTGGTCGAACTCGCGGAAGGAGACCGAAAGTTCATCTACGATGAGATCGGCCTGACGGTGCATCTCAGACGCCTCGAGGACGAGACCCTGATCGTGTCGGCAGTGCAACTGGACAGGGCGGCAAAAGGCAGCCCGCCCTCACTCTCCAATGGAATCCGTCTCGGGATGCGGCGCGATCAAATCGAGAAAGCCATTCGCGGCAGCGCCCCCCGACTGCGGGCGGCCGTGAACGGCGCGCAGGTCTACTACCCCACCGTGAACGTTTCCGTTACGTACGATCGCGTGGCAGGCCATCAGGTGGCCAACAGCATCCGCGTGGAGCAACGGTATTGAAAGCGGTATTGAAAGCGGTCCTGTCCCCGACCGGTATTGCGCTGATCGTTACGTTCGGCTTCTTCCTCTCCGGGGCGCGGGGCGAAGCCGAACATCCCCGCCAGGCAGAGTTCAGAAGCGCAGTCGATCGCTATCGGGCGGCCAACGAACGCGGAGAGATCACGGGCGCCACGAAGCACGCGAAAGATGCCCTGGCCCTCGCGGTCGTGGTTTTCGGCGCGGAACACCCCACGACCGCCGCCATGTACGGACTCGTGGGCACCCTGGAGTACTCGGCCGGCAACTTCGATCTGGCAGTGCAGAACTACGAAACACAGCTCAGGCTATTGCAGAAGAAATGGGGGGTCGATTTCCGGCAGGCCGACTCGATCTTCAACAACCTGGGCGTGGCCTACACTGCCGCCGGAGACGTGCACCGCGCGCTCGAGCACTTCCAGAAAGCGCACGCGGTTGCCAACAAACATCTCGGAGCCCAGAATCCCGCGTTGGCCACCTATTTGAACAACATCGCGGAGTCCTTCCGGCGCCTTGGAGAGTTCCCGCAGGCCATGGAGCACTACGGTCGGTCGATTGAGATTACGGTACGGCACTACGGTAGTTCTCACGCGAATACCGGAATCGCCTATAACAACCTGGGCCTCGCGTATCTGAACATGGGCCTGCACAAAGGAGCGCTGAACCACCTCGAACGCGCCAGGGGGATCCTGGAGTCGACGTTGGGGAACCGCCACCAGGTCACGGCCAGTTGCTATCTCAACATCTGCGGAGCGCAGCATGAACTCGGACAGCAGGACGACGCCGCCGTCCACTGCGAAAAAGCGCTGTCCGTCTACACGACGCACCACCCTCACCTCAAGGCCAACCAGGGAGCCATCCTCGCCAAACTCGCTTCCGTCCGGCGCAAACAGAAGCGCTCGGGGGAGGCGGACCGACTCTACCGGCAGGCAATCGCACTGCTCGAGCGGAACCTCGCCGTGGAGGCCACGATCGGGGCGCGCCTGGACTATGCTGGCTTCAAACGCGAGGGCGCGCAACTCAAAGACTCTGTTGAGCAGTACAACCGGGTCATCGAACTCATCATGGAACACCGAATGCGCATCGGGCGGCACAAGTCCGCTTTCACGGCTCGCTTCGTGCATGTGTTCGACCTGCTGGTCCAGACCGAGCTCCTGCTGAACAACACCGAAGAAGCTTTCCGTGCGGACATGCGCAAGCGCGGACTCTCCATCGCCGAGGGCCTTTCCCTGCAGCAGGCCCTGGCCAGTGGCAGCGTGCCCGTGCAGAAGCAGGAGACACTGCTCTCCACATCCAACCGCATCGAGTCGCTCCGGGCTCTGCATGCCGCTCAGGTGAATGGGGCACGGGCAGCCGAAGCCGAAAAGACACTCGACGAGATCTGGAAACAGGAACGCGCACGCGAAACTCTGATGAAGTCGCTCTTCGCGGACTACCCGCGCTTCGCAGCCCTGCTGCACCCCAGGATGCCAGGAACTGCGGAGCTTCGCAAGAGCCTGCACCCTGGAGAAGTGATCGTCAGCTACAGCCTATCCGAGAGGGATTCGGTTGCTTTCGTGGTTCAGAGGGAACATGGCCTGAAAATGGTGCGCCTGAAGGCCGGTGCGCCCTCTTCAAAGGCGCTGAAGCCCGTTGAGGCGGTTCTACAGGGCACCCTGGGCTCGCGGATCAAGAACCTGCACACGATCGCGTCGGCCGGCACGAACCTGTGCCCCTGCCGGTTGGTTCGCTTGAACGACGGGGACGTTGTCATCTGGAACCGCGCGTTGCAGGCCGATCTGTACTCTCTCGATCGGGATCCATCCGGCCGGGAAAAAAGTGACGTGGGCGCTTCAGTGTTTGCGCTGAGGCGCTCGGGCGGTGCGAACGTGCGCGGCCGGGTGGGCACCATTGTCGAAGAACTCGATGATGGCAAACAACTCGGCCCTGTCCTGGACAAATTGCGCGCCAGCCTCCATCGCGACGCGGTGGCCCCCGTTCTGGAGCTTGCGGGCCGCGCCACCCGGCTCATCATCGTGCCCGATGGAATGGCCTACTATCTGCCCTTCGGTATTCTCACAGACTCGCGCGGGAAGATGTTGCTCGAAACGCATGATTTGAAGCTGGCCCACTCACCTGCGGTGTGGCTGCGCCTCCGCAATGCATCGCCTGCCCGTCCAAAGCTGCCGCTGCTTGCGCTCGGCAACCCGGTCTACGCCCAGGGCCACGAGACGGCGTCCGGCACGCGGGGTGCCAGGCGTTCGGCCGCAGGGGCCGAACCGGGCAGGGTCACCCGCTTGGAGAGCCTGCGCTGGAGCAACCTGGCGGGCACGGACGCCGAAGTTCGTGTGATCTCGGAGATTGCATACGCGGACCCCGGCACGCGCGAGACCCACAGCCTGCGTGGCGTCCGCGCCAACCGAGACGCGCTTTTGCGACTGGACCAGGAGCGCAAATTGGCCGACTACCGGGTCCTCCACTTCGCCGTCCACGGCTTGTTCGTGGACGGCAACGTCGAGCTCAACGCGCTTGTGCTCACGCTGCCCGATCAGGCCAGACGATTCGCCGCGACCGACTACACCGCGTACTCGAAGAAGAATGGAGACCTCTCCGGCGACGGCTACCTCCGCCTCGGGGAAATCAAGAGCCTCACGCTCCAGTCAGACCTGGTCGTGATGAGTGCGTGCGAAACGTCGCTCGGTCATGAGACCGGAGGGGAAGGAATGGTCGGGCTGCCGCAGGCGTTCCTGCTGGCAGGCAGCCGCAACGTCATGGCCAGCCTCTGGTCGGTGGATGACGAAGCCACGAATCACCTGATGCAGGCGTTCTACCGAAACCTGCTGCAAAAGAAGCTGCCCCCGGCTCCGGCGCTGCACCGGGCACAACTGGAAACGCGCCAACAATATGCCAGCCCATACTATTGGGGTGCTTTTGTGACCTACGGCGACTGAAGCGGCCCGGCCCGGGCCGTTCGCGCGAACTTTACGATTGCGCGGGGAGCAACCACGCCTGGCGTTCAATCGCTCGGCGCGCGTTCGACAAAGAACATCTCCAGCTGGTCGCGCGCGGTTTGAACAGGCCCCGCGTGCGGGGCGGATTTCAGTTACGGGAATTTGGACTCTTGTGTGCCAAAGGAATGACAACTCCGGCAACCTGCATGTCCTGGCTGCGGGCGGCGGCACCCCCGGCTCCAACTCCGCGGGCACAGTCATCGGAACCCAGACATCCATTCGCGATTCGAAGCAGGACGTTGACAGGTTCTACGCAACCCAAGATCTTCTGAGATCGGTGCCGGCCGTTCCGCTGTACTCATTAGATACGTTCACGAGGCGGCAGGCGATAGGAAAAAGGCCAAGCGTCGCATCGGCATCGGCTTCATGGCGGACGAAGTGGACCGACTCTTCTTGGACGGTTTCGGGAAAGCAATTGACCGGTGAGCGTGAACGGCCTGTCAGCTACCAGCCCACGCGCACGCGCGCCGGACAACGGGCTTCCCGTTCATCCAACTGGCGCTTCGCACGATACCAACGTCGCCCGGGTGCGACCTGATCATTTGTGGATAGAATCACGGTATCATAGGGTTTGCCACCGTTCCGGCCGGGGCAGCGCACGATGACGCGCACGTTTTGGATGTTCCCCGAACAATGACTTTCCAACAGGAAACGGGAACCCTCTCCGCCCACCACGCGCAACACACGTAGGGCATTCTCGGTGTCTTCGCCGGTACAGGCTTGTACCTCCCGTGCCCGCTTCTCTGCGGCAAGCTCCGCGGACGTCAGGCGGTAGATGTGAAGCTTCTCCTCGGTGCGTTTGCCGGCAACCGACACCAAGGCCACGAACGGATTGAGTCCCGGTCGCAGGGAAAGCGGCAGGCGTACCTCCGATTCCGCCGGGACGGCCGTCTCCTGACCGTCAAGTTCGACGCGCAGTTCCTTCTTCTTGGATCTCACGACGGCAAACGCCCGTGAAGAACGCATCTCCTCGGCGCCGGGTGGGTATTCTACACGCACGGTGTAATCATCGAACATACCCGTGGCCTGCGCCAGGACCGCGAAATATGCAAGTCCAACCAGCACCAGGAGTGCGATGATACGACCCCCGCTGCCGCCGCGACCGCCGAGTATACTCAAAGCCGGAACCAAACCAAACGGTGGGCACATGAACGCGGGGACTGCGGCCAGCAGAACGCGCGGGGCGGAACGGACGACCTCCTCCCACAACGGGATGGACTTTTCACCGGGCTGATACTCGAGCAGACGGGAGTGAACCAGTTCGTTCAGTGTGGCAGAGATTGCCCGTGCCTCCGCTTCGGACATTTCTATCGGAACGCGCGAAAAGCCGAGCAGGCCCGCCAGATCGAACCGTATCACAATGCCCCTGCCGCTGGGCGTTTCGAAGGCGAGCAACCGCAGTACCTGCCGGCCGAGCAGGCGCGTCCCGCGCTCGGAGAGCGTCCTTTCGAAGACAATGTTCCCCCCGAATCGCCCGGAGGTCTCGAAGATCCCCGTTGTTCGCGGAGGCGTCGCGGACCGGCTCTCAAGCAACTGGTGCAACTCCGTGGCCAGTCGCACAACTTCCTCCGCTTCCAGCGACAACCAAGTTCGGCTGGCACCCACCGGAATCTTCCCGAGTCGCGCAAGACCGTCGGCCTGGAACTCCAAGCCTTTTCCGTAGTAATCCTGCTGCAGACGTCCCCGCCACGCGATCCTCCCCAGTCCAGACTCATATGCCACGAGCGTACCCAAGTCTTTGAGGACGCGCGAGCCAATAGCCATAATGGCATTCAGCATAGTCGAGGTCATCGTTCCAGGTCAATTACCCGATCGGGTGATTTTTGGTGGCTCGGGGCGTCGGTTCCCCACTTTCGATACGCACAACCGCGTTGCCGAGGCCCTCACGGAGACCAATTCACTGGGCCGCCTGCGCCATACGGCGCAGCATGCGGGGAATGGCGGGCAGTAAGCCTTCCGGCCTTCGAAAGTGCTCCGCATAGGTGGCCTCCGCCGCGAAGGAGTCGTAGTAGTCCGCCTTCACCGTATCCACATTGAAGTAGACGAGGCGAATGCCGGCCTGCACGCTTTCGCGCATGGCCATGAGCGTGTCCTGAAGCGCTTCGTCCCCGCTGTAGTTCATCGATTCGGGCATTCCATCGCTGATCAGGAAGAAATACTTGAGATCGGCCGGGTGCCGGGAGAGTTCGGCCGTCACGTAGCGGATGAAGTCGCCGTCGCGGTTTCCGTTGTCCGGCTTAAAAAGGGACACCGCTTCGATGTCGGAAGCCAGGTACACGTTGGTCGACGTCATCGAATTGAAGGCGCAGACGGTGACATCCTGGGACAGGAAATGTAGCGCCCGCGCGAAGATCATCGCGAAGGCCTTTTCCACGTCCACGATCATCAGTCGCTCTGACTCGTGAGTGAACTCCTCGCTCTGGGCCACCCAACGCGACGTGGAACCGCTCGTGTCCAGTCCGATGACGACCTCGACACTCTGGCGGGTCTCTACCGTAAGCTCCAGGAAATTCGGCGCGGAGTTTCCCGGCTCGGAAAGGACCTCGATCATCCGATCCAGATTGATGTCCCCCTCGAATAGATTCAACTCCACGTCGTCGTCCAGGCGCGGCAGAAGCCGGGCCAACATACGCTGCACGGCCAGTTCCACTCCCTGCCACCGACGCATCTTCCGCATGAAGTCCGTGTCTCGCCCCCGGAGCGTGAACTCCCGAATCTCGGACAGTCGCGTCCGCGCTTTCGTGCGCCGGTCGATCGTGTAGACACGCTTCACACGGCCGTCCTGCGCTCGATCGTTGCGTTTCGGTCTGGGCTTCAGTTCGCGTTTGAGCTGTTTCTCCCCGGCCAACTCGTCCACCCGAGTCCGCGTCGAGAAGTCGATACTGCCCCCTTCCGGATGCGCCGGCGGTTCGTCCGGCAGGAGATCATCGACCAACCGTTCCATCCCCTTGCGACCGCCCCCCTCTGATCCCTGCGCGCCATCGCCTCCGGGCCTTGCTTTCGAGGGGAACAATTCCGGAAAAAACGGAAGTTCGTGTTCCTCGAGGAATTCTTCCGGATGCTCGTTGCAGCGCCGATACAGGTCATTCAGGTCACCCGCGTCCGGAGGAGCGCCGGATGGAGTGAGGCGATTGTGCAGGCCGGACCAGAAGGATTCCCAATCAAAGGGGCCTTCGTGGGCGTCCGGAGGCCAATGCTTGATGATATCATAGATTTCCTGAGTCAGCGGAAAGACACCCAGGGGGTTGCCGAGCCGTGTCTGTTTCAAACGCTCCACCGCGTACTCTTCCAACTCGACCAAACTACGGAAACGGCCGCTGGAGTACGAAAGGGCCAGAATTTCGCGGCGCCGCGCCTGGTACGTATCGGAAGCAAGCTCCCGCGTCAACCCCCACGCCGCATCGAACACGAACATCAGAAAGAGGCGAACCGCCGAAACTTCGGAAGCCGCATTGCGCAGAGAGAAGAAGACGTTGAGCGTTCGGAGCACCTCCTCGGCCTGGGGATGCGCGCCGATCTCAATCAGGAACTTCTCGATCCGAAAGTCCTCAAAGACGTTGTGCACGTATCGAAAGAGGTTCGGCTGCTCCTGCCGCGCGGCGTATCCCTGGAAGTCCACGGCGAATGTCCCGCCGATTAAGTGTCCCGCCTCGTGGAGCGCGCCGCCCAGGTAGAACGTCAGGTTGCGGTTTGCCTCCAAAGGCTCCCTGGGATCTCGGAAGAAGTTCACGTACTCAGGCAGGTAGATGCAGCGACCTTCTGTGTACGCACCCGCGTTGCCGGGGAGGATGGCCACGCTGCCTACAATCGGCAGCACGGCAGCCTGCAAATGCGGCATGGCCCTGGCGAGCGGCAGACGGTACCAGAAATCCGGCGCAGCGGCTTCGACCAGGCGATCGGGGGCGCGCCTGAAGTAGTCCATGAACGATTCGTGGTACGCAGACAGCTCGCCCGGCTCGACGGTCTCCAGCGCTGCAAGCACCGCATCTTCCACCCCGGCGCTCTCTGCCGCCGACCGAAGCGTCTCCACGAGGTACGGCCCACCGGGAAACTTTTCGACGGCGGGCCTCCACACCGTTTCGCGCAACCGCTCCATCAGGCCAGCGTAGAGCCTGTGGCGCTCCTCGGCCGTCATTCGCACTCCCTGTCCGATTCTTTGGTCCACCACCTCGCAGAATTCGCGATGCAGAGAGTCCACGAATTGGGTCATGACCATCCCAGGCTCCACGCGAACCTGCTTGGCGCCGATGAAGATGTACTCGAACAGGAGCAGCCGCACGAATTCCAGCTCCACGCGCAGAGCATTCGTATGCTTCCGGAGAAAACCGTAGAACCTCGCGCGGCGCTTGAGAAAGTTTCGTTCGACGCGGAGCTTCAGCAGCAACTGCAGGACGATCCGGAAGAGAGCGGCGTTGAGATTCCGGATGCGCGCTTCGAGCATGGCCGCGACAATGCTGCGAATCAGGATCTTCAGCGTGGCGCTGTCCTGTGTGTAGAAGTTCCGGATGGATGCAAACGTGTCGCTTACGAATAGCCCGACAAGCACGGCGTGCTTTTCCGGAACTACCGAGTAGACGCAGTCCCAGACGAATTCCTGAAAGTCGTCTTTTGATTTCCCGTACAGTTGGAAGAAGCGACGGAGGTTCGCGCGCTGGGCGTGCGGATACACCATCAGGTGTTCCCAGATCCCGACCAGGCGCAGATAGTAGGACGTGGCCCGGCGCGCATTTGCGGCGGCCGTATTCGCTTGAATACGATAGCGACGCGCGTAGATGTCGAGGAGGTCGAAGAAGGCCGCGGCTTCTTCGGGACGCGCGAGCAGGGCAAACACGGCGCGCTCCCAGGCCTCGCTCTGACCGGCCGCCGTCGCGCAGCGTTGCAAACCGACGAGACCGTCCCGACACAGAAGCTCGAGCGCGCGGGCCGCCTGTGTCGGTCCGGTCGGGGCGAGCATGAGCGATGACAGGCGCGATAGCGCGTTGCGATAGAATTCCTCGTCTTGCCGGTACAGCAGGCGGAATTCCAGAAAATTCGCCGAAGCAAGCAGCTCGAGGAAGTCCGCGCCCCGGTCCTCGCGCGCCTCCACCACGCGCGCGTACAGACGCGGGACCAACTCCCGCGATAGCGGGTCGGGGGGCACGACCGTGAAGGCATTCTCGATGCGCGCAAAGGCTCGCGACAGGAGCGCCTGGGCCACCCTACCTGCAACTTCCGCGTCTTCTGTTCGCACAAAGCACTCGAGCACAAGACGCAGGCGTTCTTCGAAGCGTCGCGGCGTCATCCCCGTGCGCTCGCTCAGGAGGCGGTGCATGCCCGGGTCCTGTACCAGATCCGCCGGCGGGCCTTCGGTGAGTATTTCATTGAAGACCGCGCGCGCGATTCCGCGGCGCTCGGCGTCGCCGATAATCCCGAGCAGGTCGCCCGCAGTTCCTCCGTCCGTTCGTCCGCCCGGCGGCGAAACAGCGGGCGCCATCAGGCCTTCTCCGGCTTTCCGGCAAGGATGGACTCCGTCACAAGGGCGGTGTTGTACTTGGTGTCCGAGGCGAGCAGGCGCATGGCCCGGGCGATGAGTTCCACAAGGGAATGCACACTCTGCTCGCGCAGCATTCGTTCCCGATACTGCCCGTAGCAGACCTGATCGATCACGAGGCGCACGGCGTAGGATTGGGCCAGATACCGGTTCCAGCCGGCCGATACCAGGAAGCGATAGTGCTGCAACGCAGCCGCCTCGATGCGGGCGGAGCTTTCGTGAATCGCCAGAAGCTCCAGATCCTCCTTTTCGCGAAGGTCGGCCAGGCCGATCTTCTTGAGCAACGGCGCCTCGCCGCTTTTGCCGAGGCTCTGAAGCAGATCCGTAAAACGCGCGAGAACGCGTGCCAGTTCCGTTTCACCGAGGGCGCGCGAGCCAAGGTCGCGCAGCACGGTGGAGACCGCGCCCCCGACCGAAAGCAGGCTTCCCGTGTCCAAGACCCGATAGACGTAGGGCGGTGGCGGGGCCTCCTGACCGGTGAAGAAGTCGAACCAACGCGTGGTGCGGTCTTCCCCTTCGGCGCGCAGGAACTTCGGCCCGGGGGCGATGCCGCGGGTACCGAGCTTCACGTTGAAGTCGACAAGATCGGAAGCTGCCGGCCTACCCCGGGTGGCCGAAACGAGCGCTTTGAAATCAGCGGGCCATCGCCCGAAGTGCAGGTGTACGAAACGGTCGGCAACCGAGTCTTCGAGATCACGACTGACCAGATTGCGCGTTGGGTTGTACGAAAGCACGGCCCAAAAGCCGGGGCGCGCCTGAATCACCTGGCCGTCGGCCAGATCCACAGCGCGACGATCGTCAAAGGCGCTGTTGAGCCGCTTCTGCACGTCCTCTTTGAGCAGGTTGAACTCATCCCCGTAGAAGATGGCCCCCTCCTGCATGGCGCGCGTGAGAGGCCCGGGTACGTAGCGCGTGACGCTCACCCCGTCTTCGGCATAAAGCATAGGAAATGCAATTATCTGTGATTCCGTTGTTCTTCCCGAGCAGGTGCGCGTGAACACCTCGACCCCCAGGATGCGTGCCACTTCCAGAACGCTCTGGGTCTTGCCGACCCCCGGCGGTCCGTCGATGGCCACGTTGATGCCGAGGTGACGCGCGAGGAGCAGACGCTGCAATTCGTCCAGGCCTTCGTACGTGACCTGGTTTGCGATGTAGCCCCTCTCGGGCGGGGATTGCACGGGATCCTCCACCAGTGCGCGGTGCAGCGCCACGATTCCTGGCCGCGGCTGACCGGCTGCCAGAGAGCGGGCGCGCAGAATGAACGCTTCGACCGGCAGCGCGAGGCCCAGGGCCCGCCCCAACCGGAGCAACCCCGCGTTGACCGCGGGCGCGTGCAGGGCGAGCGCCGCTGCTACGACGCTGAAGACTTCCTCGTTGTGACGGCTGTCGGCAAGCCGCCGGACGCCGCGGTTTGCCTTCCATTCTCGGTACCAGGCGTTGAGCGCGTCGCCCGCAATGCCGAGTTCCTGCGCAAGCCCCATGAGCGCCTTCTTTCCCGCTTCTTGGGGCGCCTCTCCCTCTTCCGTGGCGGCGACCAGTGTGTTGCGAACGACCGCTTCGCAGAACTCGGCGGAAAAGCGCGAAGGACCGACGGTCATCGGCACGAGGAGGGTGGTCCGTTCGCGGGACAGCAATCACATTTTGCCGGGCGGGTGTCCAGTGTCAAAGATACCCGCACTTCTGGCACTCGCCCCGCAGCGAGCCCATGAACTGCCCGCATTTCGGCGACCCTCCGCGCATGCCTCCGGAATCGCAGACGTAGGAATCCCCGCGGTAATTACCCCGAGTGCAGCACGACTGGAACATCTGGCAATGGCCTGCGAATTGTCTGCCCAATTGACACCCTCCCGATCCGCCGGAACCACCTCCCGACTCGCGCCGGCCTTGCGCGGCTCGTCGCTGTTGCTCATATCGGTATCTCTGTGCCTGCCGCCCCCGGTCCAGAGCTGCATTGATACGTGCACTTTCCTGGTCGGCCATGGCATCCATGACCGCCTCGTTCGTGCAGTGACAGCGGATCTCATAGCGGTATTGGAATGGGACACGGCACCCGAGCCGCTGTTTGCCGGAGTAGTCGCAGGTGAGGGTCAGTTTCGCCGACCCACCAGGTCTCAAATATTCGAAAGAGTCAATCCCCCAGCCGCACTTCCATTCATTCGTGGCCGAAGCGCTGACACCTTCGCAGGTTGTGGCGCAATTGCCCGCAGCCTGAACGGGAATGGAGATCAAACGTTGTCCCCCAGTGAGGTTGCTGCAGCTGCTGACATGCGCGGGCCCCGTCTTGGCCTCCGCCGATGGTCGCGCCCCCTGCACGCGTGTATTGGAGCAACTCCACCAAGAGAGGCAGGCGAGGGTGATATATGCGGCATTCTTCATTGGCAGAGGTTCAGTCGCCTCCCGTCGAACCGGATCCTCGCAGCACCTGTTCGGACTGTCGCCGGAGCCGCGCTTGTGTGAGGTGTACGTCGTCCTTGAGAACATCTGCGCCCAAAAACCCGAAAGCAAAGTCGAAGAACTCAAACAGATTGACGTCGGCGTAAACACACAGGAGAACGCAGACCCGCACGCCGAATCTCCCGTACAAATACTGCGGACCGGGGAGATAGTCCCCGAAGGCCTTCTCCCGGACGAACAGTACACCTTTGCGGTTCGTATATGAGTAGAGCTTCTCTTCTTTGATCCCGTTGTTCGTCGTTTGCGGCGCGAAGCCCAACAGGAATAGCTTGTTTGGGTTTTCCTGGATGCCGAATTGGCCACCCCGCAATCCGATCGACGCGCCCCCTTGGGCCACAAAGCCCAAGGAAAAGTTCCAGAAGAACACTTCGACGCCCAAACCCGGCGCCCCGACTTCCACGCTCGCGATATCGGCCGCGTCGCGCGCCCTATCTTTCCAGTAGCCCCCAAAGGTCCCGCAGGCAGAAACGCTCAGGCAGGAACACAGAAGCGCTACACCAATGGAACGCCGAAAGGCGGCCGGAGACAATTCTGGCTCGGCCCGTGCTTCCGCCCGCCGCCGCGTTCCTGTCAGGCCCGGCTTGTGCATTGCCGCGGAGTCTGGCCGTCCCTGGACCTCCTGTCTATTACCCGATCGGGTAGTTTTCGCAGCAGGCCCCGGGGGGCCGCGTTCCGCGGGGCTACCGGCGAACAGGTGCGGACTGCCAAGAACGCCGGCGCGCCGGAATCGTGTTGCGCTTTTCGAACCCGGTCGTCAGGCTTCCTCAACTACATCGCGTGGCGAATCTCCCCCTCCGGTCGCAGTTCGTAGAAAAGGGGACCCTTGTGCAGACCCTGCCTGCGGCCGAGCTCGTTGAGAGCATGCACGAGAATGCCCATTTCGCTCACGTGCCGGATGGCGCGCTCCGGGAGGTGTCACGGAATCCACTCCGGACCCACAAAGTCATTGTCGTCCAGATCGAGGTGCGGGCCACGCAAAGACCTTGATGTAGATCAGGTCCTCTCTTGGCAGCCCGGCACAACGACACCCTGTGCCTACAGATGACGGGTCCCAAAAAAAAGCATTGCCCAGCAGAATATGGGGGTTTGCCAATCGTCCAATTCGAGCAAACTATGGCCGGCAGACCTCGAACTTGGGCGTGTCTGGTGGCCAGCCTGTGGACGTTCTCAGCCTGCGTCCGCCCTCCTGCGAACTCCGTCGCCCTTGAGTCCTGCTGGGAGTATGCCTGGACCCAAGACCCTTCCTTTGCCCCGGACCCGGCCGCCGTCTGGAAACCGGATCCGATCCGCCGGGTGAAACCCGACCGCGGAAACCACCAATTGGTGCGCCTGCGCTGTCGACTCCCGCACCTCCCGTTTGCGCAGCCGACGCTCTTCTTGTTCGGCATCGACCAGATCTTCGAAGTTCACACCGACCGCGGCCGCGTCTACAGTTTCGGCGACCTGCGGCCCGGGCATCGCAGCCATCCGGGTTTCATGAAGCGGCATTTCGTTCCCCTCGGTCCGGATGACGCACATCGCTACATCTACTTTCATGTGTTTGCAGACTGGAGCAACATCGGCTTTTCGGCAGTCCCCCTGGTGGGCGATTTACCCGATCTGCACGACTACAACTGGGCGCTCGACCTCGATCTGTTCTTCTTCTCTGCCTTCTTCTTTCTGGCCGGTGTGGCTTCCCTGTTCTTCTTCCTCCGCAGACGAACAGAGTGGCTCGCGTTGTGGTTCTCCATCGCCGCCTTCGAATACGCTCTGTTCACCTTCTATCACACGCACATCAAGTACAGCTATTGGGACAGTCCTCAAGGTTGGGGGTATCTGGCCGCCTTCCTGGCGTTCACCTTGCCTCTGCCCCTCAACGCATACTACCGCGAGCTGTTCGGCGCGCGCTACCGGCGGTTCTTCGACTGGAGTATTCTGGCCTTTGCACTCTGCTTCCTGGGAGCCTTCGGGGTCCTCGCGGTCTTCGGGATCTCTCGCACCTATCAGGACTACGGTTCGCGCCCGTTTGCGATCGCCTGCGCAATCCACTACGTGGCCCTGTTCTGGCTCGCCGTACGCGAGTTCCGTAAAGGCAGTTCGCACGCGGGACCGGTCGCCCTGGGCCTCGTCGTCCTCTTCCTCAACGGTATCCCGCATCTGGCATACGAAGCGCGACTGATCAGCGAAACGCAGTTTCGGTTCCACTGGGGCCTGGCCTTTTTCTTTCTGTGCCTCGCCTGGTTGGTTGCGCAGCGCTTCAGCCACACCTACGACGAAAACGAACGCTACGCCGCGGAACTGGAGACGAAAAACGCGGCGCTCTCGGCGCTCATCGAAGAGAAGAGTCGGTTCAACGCAGAACTGGAAGGCCGCGTGCGCGACCGAACCCGCGACCTCGAATTGATGCACGAGGCAGCGGCAAGGGACGCGGCGCGAATGGCCGACCTCGAGCGGCGCCTGGCGCTGCGCTCACAGAAGGATGCCATCCTCTCCGATGTGCACGACCGGCTCGGTGCGATCGTCACGGATTTCGCCATCGCGGCCGATCGCATGAGTCTAACCTGCGATCCGACGATCTGCGTGAGGCGGGACGAAGCGGAACCGCTTCTTGCGAACATTGTCCGCCTTGCCGGCGAGATGCGCGTCTCCTTTCGCTCCTTCGTGGACGAGGTGGCGGACTTCCACATGATGACCGAGGACTTTCTCGCGGGCCTGCACATGCGCCTGCTGCGTCGCTACTCGAACGCAGGCCGCCGGATTGTGTTCCACGGCGAAGGTCCGCCGGAGGTCGGAAATCCGTTGGGCAGCCGGCTCTCCGACGTGTGCCACATCGTAGAAGAGGTCTGTACCAACGACCTCAAGTATGGGGAGGGCACGGCTTCGTGGTCGGCGCGCATCTGCGAGAGCGCCCTCTCGCTCGCCCTTTCGACCTGTGCAAGCACGCTTGTGCTGGACAGTGCGGGGCCACTGCGCAACGGGCGCGGCCGGCGCAGCATCGGCACCCGCGCGGAGAAGCTCAAAGCCGAGTTCACCGATTCGGTGCACGACGGGCGCTACAACATGACGCTGGTCGTCCCCCTCCGGGAGTCCTGAAGCGCCAGTGGGCGCGGGGCCGCTGAGGACCTGGCGCGATTCGCTAGCAAACGCCGTTGTCCGCAGGAAGTTGGATGTGGTCAGGGCACTCGTAGAGGCCGGCGCACCGGTCGCCGTGTACAATGACGAAGGGAAGAAGCGGCTGCTCGAATACACCGAAAAGAGCACGAAGAGCGAAGACCAGGCCATCGTTGCGTATCTCAAGTCCAAAGGAGCCGCCGATTTGGACACGTCGGAGGCCAGGCTGGCCGCAACAGACGCAAAAGTCATGAACGTCTATCGCCACATTGCGACCGGGGCCGTGACGACTATGGACATGTCGATCGCGAAGGCGCTCGCGCAACTCGGGTCACAATATTCTAGCGCGACCCCGACTTTTTCTTGGTGACGGGCAAACCTGGTCCGCCCTGTCCATGGCCTCCAATCCCTCAGGAGGGGATTGCCTATGATCAAAAAGACTTGGATTCTCGCGCTCGTGATTGCTCTGCCAACGGCACTGATGGCAGCGGGCGCTATTGCAGTCGATGATGACGAGGGCGACACCGAGCCCGGCTACGGCTTTGCGACGGGCTACGACTCACGGGAAGAAGCCGCCGCCGCAGCACTCAAAGAGTGCAAGAAGAACGGAAACGACAACTGCAAGGTCGTCGCGCGCTTCGACAAGTGCGGTGCTTACGCTGCTTCCGCGAAGTACTACGGGGTTGGCTGGGGAGCCACCAAAGCGAAAGCTGAGGCGATGGCTCTGGACAAGTGCGAAGGCAAGTGTAAGATCAAGATTTCGGGCTGCGATTGATCCAATCCTTTCTTGGCCACCGCAATGGATTCGGCGCAAGCCAGCGCATGAGTCCATTGCGGTGCGTGAGCGTCCTTGCGTTTTCATCCCATCTCATTGCACTGAGGTCGCCAGCCTGCCTCGCCAAAAATCCGGTTGACGCACCGCACCACACGACCCACGCTTGGCCTGTGGGTTCCCGCAACACGGGACCTCACAGGGGGAAAAATATGAAACGAGTGTTCTTTCCGGCGGCAGCGGTGCTGTTCGCCTTCTCGACGGCTTTGCACGCCCAATCCCTGAGCGGAACGTGTGTCGTTCTGGTCCACGGAATCTTGGGCTTTGACGACACCAAAGGCTTGGCCGGCGGCCTGGTCAAGTATTGGGGCGGTGTCGATTCCTATCTGCGCAATCAGGGCGCCAAAGTGGCCACGCCGGGCAGTTCGGCGGTCAACAGCATCCAGACGCGTGCGGGTCAGATCAAGACCTTCCTGAACACCTGGATGCCCGCAAACGGTTGCTCCAAGGTTCATCTCATCGGCCATTCGCAGGGCGGCTTGGTTTCGCGCTACCTGGTCACCAATCTTGGCTACGCTTCGAAAGTGTCTTCCGTGACCACGGTGGATTCGCTCCACAAGGGAGCCCCGATGGCGGACATCGTCCTTGGCGCCATCCCGTCGTGGCTCAAACCGTTTGCCAACAGCGCGCTCAGCCTGCTCGCGCGTCTTGTCTATCGCGACGGTCGTCCTCAGGATGCCATCGCCATGGGACAATCCCTGACGGTTGCCTACTCCAAAGCTCTGGACGCGGCCACTCCGATGGTGTCGGGCGTGAAGTACTACAGCTACGGAAACAAGATGGCGTTCGCCGATCCGATCCAGCATCCGATCATGGCGCTCACCTATCCCATCACCTGGGCGGGCGGCCTCTTCTACGGCATGGGCTCTGCAAACGACGGTGTCGTCCCTTTGAGCTCCCAGAAGTACGGCACCTACAAGGGAGAAGCGTCTTCCAAGTGGTATGCCACCGGAATTGACCACCTTCAGGCCACCAACTTCGAATGGAGCGGCCAGGGCTACTTCGACGTGTTCGGGTGGTACCTCAAGATGGTCAAAAACGCGCGGGGCTACTGACCGCATGGAGGAGCCGTCGACTGATTGGTCGGCGGCTCTTTCCAACCTGCTAACAAACCCACTCTCGCCTACAACTCACTCCCTTTTGGACCCACGATGAATCGTAATGTAGCTATTGGTATCGGCCTGCTCATCCTGGTGCTCGTTGGCGCCTCCTACTTCTTGCTCCGCGCGCCCGACGGCAGTCCGGAGAGCGGCGCTCAGAAGCGCTCGATTTTCGAAATGCTGTCCGGATCCGGTGGCGGCTCGGTTACCTCCGAACTGCTCTCGGGTTCCAGCATGGACTTCGGTGGCTTTCTCAAGAAGCTCGCCTCGGGTGACGCGAACTTCGTGTGGGAGGTTTGGGCGCTGCGCGCGCGGTGCGAAGAGAGCACCACGCCGGAACAGTGCGACGAACGCATCATCGCGGATATCGAAAAGAATCCGGCTTCCGCCGAGCGCGAACGGCTGGTGGATCTGTTTCGGAAGTACTTTCGGTACGAAGCCAAGCTCCGGGAACTCAACACGAGTGCTGCGCGGAACTTCGAGGAGCGCTACGCCGCCATCAAGAACCAACGGCGGAGTGTTTTCGGCGCCGAAGACAGTCGTCTCGTCTTTGGAATGGAAGAAGCGCAGATCGACTTTGCGGAACTGGCCGCCAGGGAACGAGAGGCCAGCCGCGCACTGACCGGCGATGAGCGCGTCCGTCGTTTCGACGAACTCAAGCGCAAGACGCTCGGGCCCTACTACAAAGCGGTCGTGGGTCGGGAGGACCGCTACTCCAACTATCAGACCGAACTGGATCTGCGCGAGACCGACCTCAAAAATCTCTCTGAAAGCGAGCGTGCCGGTCGCCTGGCGGGCCTGCAGGAGAAGTACTTTGGCAAAGACGCCGCTCGGGCGATTGCCAAAGCGCAGGCCGACGAAGACGCGGAAAAGAAGCGTCTTGCCTCCTACGAAGAGAAGGCACAGGAATTCCTCCGGAAGAATGCGAGCCTCCCCGATGCGCAGAAGCAGGCCCGACTGCGTGAACTGCGCGTGGAGCTGCTCGGCCCGGAAGAGGCGGCCGCGTACGAACGGCGCAAACAATTCGAGGAAGCCGTCGGCAAGATCAAGTAGGACCGCGCGGTCCCGGGAGGCAGTGCGCTTTCCGCCTTTGTTTGGACCCCGCTGATCCCGCTGCTGCTCGGCACGGGTCTCTTCCTCACCTTTCGGTTGGGCTTCGTACAGTTTCGTGGCTTCTTTCACAGCTTCTACCTTGCCTTCATCGTTCGGCGGGACCACGAAGCCGAAGGCGACATCAATCACTTCCAGGCGCTCATGACCGCGCTCGCGGCTACAGTCGGTACGGGCAACATTGTCGGTGTGGCCACGGCCATCACCATGGGTGGACCGGGAGCTCTCTTCTGGATGTGGATGACGGGCTTGGTGGGCATGGCCACGAAGTACGCGGAAGCGGTTTTGGCCGTCCACTTCCGAACACGGGATGAAGACGGTCGCATGGCCGGTGGGCCCATGTTTTACCTGAGAGACGGGCTGCGCCTTCCAGTCTTCGCGTACCTGTTTGCCGCCTTTGCCGCGGTGGCCGCGTTCGGCATCGGCAACATGGTGCAGGCCAACGCGGTGACCGACGCGCTCGTGCCGATGCTCCCGACGGGAAGCTCCCGCGTGTGGCCCGGCCTGTTCCTGGCCTCTGTTACCGCGCTCGTGATTATCGGTGGGATTCGTTCCATCGGTCGCGCGACCGGCCTGTTGGTACCGGTGATGATCCTGTTCTACGTTTCGGGGGGGCTTTTGATTCTGGTTCTGCGCGCGGACGCGATTCCGCTGGCGCTGGCGACCATCGTGCGGGAGGCGTTTGCACCAAAGGCGGCCGTGGGTGGGGTGTTCGGTTTCGCGGTGCTCCAGACGATGCGCATGGGCGTTGCCCGCGGCATCTTCTCCAATGAAAGCGGCCTGGGCAGCGCGCCCATCGCGGCCGCCGCGGCGCAGACCCATGATCCCGTCCGCCAGGCGCTCGTTTCCATGACGCAGACCTTCATCGACACGCTCGTCGTTTGCACCATCACGGGCCTCGTGATCGTCGTGTCGGGTCTCGAGCCCGGAGCAGGGCAGCTTCAAGGTCTGGCATTGACCCGCGCCGCATTCGAGTCTGTGATTCCGGGAACCGGAATCGTCGTGCAGGTAGGGATTGTGCTCTTTGCTTTCTCCACCATTCTCGGATGGTATTACTACGGTGACCGTGCTACCTACTTCCTGTTCGGTCGGAGGTCTCTGCGCCCCTACGGACTTCTGTGGGTGGTGGCCGTGTTCGTGGGCTCGATCTCGCATTTGGACACTGTCTGGGCCTTCTCCGATGTCATGAACGGACTCATGGCGTTTCCGAATCTGATCGCGCTCCTTGGCCTATCGGGAGTTGTCGCCGCCCATACGAAGCGCTACTTTCAAGCACAGCGCGCCCAGTAGGATCAGACCCAGCGCTATGCCGGACCGAGACTTTTTGGGTCGCCCGACGGACGGGGTGCGTCGAACTACCGAGAGCCACAAGCAAATGCAGAAGTCGTTTCGTATTCAGGTGGGAGCTGCGGTCCTTGCGGTTCTGACTCTCATGCAGTGTCAGTTCCTCGAAGAAGTCGGGATCCTGAACGCGAAGGAAAAACGCGAACAGGAGCGCTTGATTGCGCTTCTCGTCAGCCTGGGGCTGCTCCAGGGCGTGGGGGACTACGTGGCCCGCCTGTACTACTTCAATCCTCTGCTGGCCGGAAGCCCCACAAACAAGACGTACGTGGGGGAGGCCACCGCCGCTGACGTGAACCCCGCCAAGAAGAAACTGATCCTCGTCCACGGCTGGCACGCCGACGATCGCGACATTCGTTTCATCCCTTACCGGTCGATCGAGGACCTCAAAGACCGCGTGCTGACGGAGAACTGGTCGGCATTCGTCGCCACTTCGGAGTACGTAACGATCGTTGGAAAAGGCTACGACGTTTTCGCCTTCGACTACCTGACCTCGCAGGGGATCGATGAGAACGGTCGCCGCTTCCGCGCCAAACTCGACGCGCTTTTCTCCGGCGAAACCGGCACCGTCTACATCTACGCCCACTCCATGGGCGGACTCGTGACGCGCGCCATGCTGTACGAAGGCGCCACGCCCTCCTATCTGGCCAAGATCATCACCACGGGTACACCGTACCACGGTTCGCCGTGGGCCAGCGGCCAGTACCTGGCCAACCTCAGTGTGTTGGGCTCGCTTGCGGAGTTCGTGACCGGAACGGTGGGCGGACAGGACCTGGCCTGGGACAACTACGACGGCTCGATCAGTGGCGCTTCCAACTCCAAGCTCAGCTACCTCAACTCGCTGAGCAGCCGGGACTCGCTGGTGAACGTTATGTACGGCTCCATTTCGGGCACTTCCGCGGCAGGCGATTCCGAGGGCACACTCCTGCCTGCCTGCGCCATCATGACGCAGTTCGGGACCAGCGACTGCATCGTGCCGTCCGGAAGCGCCACGCTGGCGGGCCACACCGTTGCGTCGACGACCGACCTCGGCGACTACACGCACAACGATGTGAAGATGGGAACGGTGGGCAGCCGCAATGCCCTCGAAGGGATGCTCCCCTGATCCACGCGCGGCGAGATGGCGCCGCGCCGACAAAAGAAGCTTGCGGCAAACGAACCGGCTGACAGAGTCGGAGCCATGATCCGCAAGCTCCTTCTCGGCATAGTCGCTTTTCCGTTCGTACTCGTGTCCGCATTCCTTGGCCTGAGCACGGCCCTGGGTCGCGCGCAAACCGGCCGGGAGCTCTCCCTGAAATTGGACGTGCCCCATCCGGCCATCGTCGCTCACCGGGGCGCCTCCGCTCTGGCGCCCGAGGAAACCAGGGCGGCCTACTTGATCGCGTTGAAGATGAATGTCGACTATCTCGAATTGGATCTGCAGCGAACCAAGGATGGCGTTCTGATAGCTCTGCACGACGACACTCTGGAGCGCACCACGGACATTGCGCGCGTGTTCCCGGATCGAAAGGCCCAGCCACCCGAGAGTTTCACATATGCCGAGTTGCAGAGACTCGATGCGGGCAGTTGGTTCAACGCCGCCAATCCAGTGCGCGCCCGACCCTCGTTTCAGGGATTGCGCATCGCGCGAATCGAGGAGGTCATCGACATTGCGGAGAAGGGTGCTCCGATTCCTGGTCTCTACATCGAGACCAAAGGCGCTTCCCGATTCCCGGGCATCGAAGAGCAGTTGGTCGCGCTGCTCCGCCGGCGGGGTTGGATGCGCGCTCCGGGAGCCAAGGAATGGCCCCGCGGACGTTTGATCTTCCAGTCCTTCGAAGCTGACAGCCTACTGCGACTCAAGGCCCTCGCTCCGGATGTGCCGCGCGTCTACCTGATCAGCTCGGAAATGAAGAAGAAGGAAGGCTTTCCCGCCCTGATCCGCCGGGCCCAGGACCTCGGCTCCGGGATCGGACCGGTGGGTTACTATGCGTTTGCATGGTATACGGGGCCCGCTCACAAGGCGGGTCTCATCGTCCACCCGTACACCATCAACAAGCCCTGGCAGATGCGGCTGCTGCGTGCAAGCGGCGCGGATGGCCTGTTTACGGACGCCAGCCACATCGCGCTGCCCCTGCTCAAAACCCGACCACGCATCGACACGGAAGAACTGATCCGGTCGGCAGGATACTGAGGACGGGAGGCCCGCGTCCGGGTCAGGAAGGCACGGTGCCGGCGCGCATTTCTGCCAGTCCCAGCTCCAGGTTCACGACGGGCTGGTACCCAAGTTCCGCGCGAATTCTGTCGATCCGATACCGGCGGGGCTGCGATACGAAGGCCAGTTCAAATCGGGAAAGCGGCGGGTGCTTGCGTATCCCCAACAGACGCCACACCGACTCGACCAAGCCTGCGGCGAATCGAGCTACCGCTCCGTTCATGTTCTTGCGGGGCAGCGCCGTACCGGTGGTACCAATGAGGGCCGAAAGGAAGTCCCGGACGGTCATCGGCTGGCCGTCGGTGACAAAGTAGATCCCACCATCCCGACCCGCCCGGAGGGAGCGGACGATCGCCTCCACGACATTGTCGACGTGGACCATTTCGAAGGGACTGCTCCCCTGATCGATCCACATGAATTCGCCGGAATGGATCTTGGCCACCATGGTTTCCAACGCCTTCACGCCCGGGCCCCAGATGAAAGTCGGTCGCAGAATGATACGTTCGACTTTGGTATCGGCCGACAGAATTTCCTGTTCGGCCAACTTCTTGGCCCTTCCGTAGAACGAGTTCGGTTCCGCGGGGTAGGCCTTGCTTTCGTCGATGTCCAGGAGAGGTTCTCTGTCTTGGAGAACGGATTCGGAGCTGATGTACACGAAACGGCGCACACCCTTTCTTCCGGCAGCGGCCAGGAGTTCGCGCGTTGCATCGACGATGCCGGTAGCAAAAAGCTGCCATGGCCCCCAAGTCTCGACTGGAGCGGCGCAATGCACGACCACGTCGACTCCTTGGAGCGCTGTCTCCCATGCGGTGATTCGATCGAAATCGCCGAGGACGGGCTGCGCTCCGAGCGCCTGCACCTGAGCAGCGCCCTGCTCCGAGCGCGCCAGCGCGCTGACCGTGTGACCTTCCCGAATCAGGCGGGCGACGAGCCGCCGCCCCAAGAAACCCGTTGCTCCTGTCACGAATACCTTCATACACAACTCCCCGGAATCCACTGATCACCGGCGTTCCGTCCGGGACCGTAGCCCTGATCTTTTCTGGATTGACAGATAAGTGAGTGCTCACTCACATGTCAACGAGAAAAAGATGAAAAAGACCAACAAGAACCGCGGGGGGCTCGCCCCAATGGCCGGCCGGAGAGCCCAAGGCCAGGGCCGCCCTTCCCGCCGGATGGCGGTCGAAACACCGGGCCGCATGGCGGGCGAAGATCGCAAGCAGAGCATTGCCCGAGCTGCGCTGCCTCTCTTTGCCAGGCAGGGGTTCCGCGGAACCACGACGAAGGACATCGCCCGGGCTGCGGGGGTTTCCGAGGCCCTCATCTTCCGGCACTTCCCGAGCAAGGAAAGCCTGTACGCCCAGTCCCAGTTCCTCTGCATGGAGGCGACCGGAGCGGCCGACGCCTGGATTGCGCAGGCACCCGATGACACGCGGACCCTCGTGCTGGCCGTGGTGATCCTCGTCTATGAAGTCTACACGGGATTCGGGGGGCGGGAGAAGAATGAGTTGCTCCGGCGCCTGCAGACCCACAGCCTGCTCGAAGATGGCCGCTTCGCGCGGGCCTTCTTCGACGAGAACTTCACCGGCTATTTTCCCAAAGTGATCCGTTGCCTGCGCGCGGCGCGACGAAACGGGGATCTCCGCAAGAACGGCGTAAGCGAAGTGGCGGCGATTTGGTTTGTTCACCACCTCGCCATGATGGTCAGACTCTCTCGCCTTCCCGCAGAAGCGGCCATCGACTACCACTGCGACGATCGCGCGTTGATGGATCAGATGGTTCGCTTCTCACTCTCGGGTCTGGGACTGACAGAGCAGGCCATTCGCCGCTGCTACCAGCCGGCCCTGCTGCGTCAGTTGGCAGAAGCCAAGAATCGCCTGTAGGCCCCCTAGCCGCGCGAACGAAAAGGAAGCCGGCCCGCGTTACTCCATTCGGGCTAGTGCTAGTTAGGGACCGCCTTTCTTGATTTCCGCCACCTCCGTCTTGCTGAGCACGACGGTCTTGCCGCTGGCGTACGTGACGACTACGGAGTCTTTGGTGACAGCAACGCTCACGCCGCTGAGCTCGACTCCGTTCTTGAGAACAACGGTGTCGGTGAAGGAACCGGAGCCGCCTGAGGTACCACCTGCGGAGGGCGGCGCTGCCGGGATGACACCCCGGATGCGACTGCTTGCGTACTTGGCTTCCGTGGGGTTGGGTATAGTCTTGTCATCGTAGGCGAAAGCGTTGCCGGAGGAAGCGTAGAGCGTCACCTGCCCCAAGAAACCAAGGTTCTGCGGGTCGTAGACGACAGTGTCCGCGCCGACCGCAACGGCGAGTCTCTTGAGCGTGCGGATCTGGTTGGATTGGCGCTCCTGCACGTCCGAGCTGGAGTTGCCCCCCTGGCTCACCCAGCAAACCCAACTGGTCGGAACTATGTTCCAGTAGATGAAAATGAACGTCCACTGCAGCGGTGTCTGCCACCAGCAGGCCCAGCGGCGCCAGCGTTCGTTGTACGGGTAGAAGGTGTAGGGCGCAAGTCCCGTCCAGGAATGCGCGGTGGCCTGAAGCTCGGCTGCGAAATCGTACCGTTTCGTATCCACGAGGAGCGTGCGGCGCCCATCGAGGCCCGTCACGAGGCGCAGCCCGGGGGGCAGGTTGTCCGCGGTGTAGACGCGCACGTGGCGCGTGTCTTCCTCGGGTACGTCTTCGGCCACGTCCGCCGCCAACGCCATCCGGACGCTGTCGCCGGAACCCTTCAGGGAACCGCGATAGGCGACGCTGCCGCAGGCCAGCAGTGGCAAGGCCACAAGCAGGATCACGGTCGAAAGCTGAAGTCGCAGTTGTGTGGATGGCATGTGGGAGAGGGCCCGACGCTACATGGGCCGGGTCAAGACGGAAAAATTCCGGCACACCAGCCTTCGGTTACACCCTGTTGCGCAAGCGGGGTAGGGCGGCGTGTTCAGGATCCTCACCTGACGCAGAACGCCTCCTCCTTCCCGGCCGGTGCCCACGTTCTCAGGTCACGACAGTAGCGTGACATCACATAGATCTTCTCTTTGCCGGTGTCCAGGCGCCAGACCGCGCCGTCCATCGTGACAATCCTGCCTTCGTGAAGGGGCCCACCTGCCACCCGTGGACAGGCCACGCGGACGCCGACCTCCCAGTCGAGGAGCAGCACGCGGGCGGACTTGAGCAGCAGTTCGCTTTGGTAGTCGGGGAAACGCACGAAAGTGCAACGCGGGTCGGTGGGTGTGTGCGAAAAAATCACAGCGGGGTGGAGGAAACGATCGCCCTGTCGGGGAACGAGAACCGTGGCGCCAATGGCCAGGCTGCCCAACTCCGTCAGGTGACTCTGAGAGACGGGGTCGAAGGCCGGGACTCGGGGATCATCCGGGTCAGCCGGGATCCACTGCGTGCGTGACCGACCGCTCACGGCCATGCGTTCGCAGGAGCTCACCATGCGACGAAAAGACCGCTGCTTCCAGGTGGCGTTGTAGTACTTGTGTAGGGTCCGGCGCCGGAGGACGAAGTCCTCGACGAGGCACGCGCCCTGTCGCTCGGAAGAAGGGCACCTCCCCTCCTGAAACCGACCGCCCTGTTCATTGCAGTCGGCGCGAGCCGCGCCGCCCGTGTACCCCGTGTCGTACTCCAAGCAACGGTGGTACGGTTTTTCGACGAGGCAACTCCCGACGATGGGCCGCGCCACTTCAGCCGGCGCGGCTTCCAGCGCATGAAGTGGGAAACCCTGGGCGACCGATTGAGCTACCGTCCCCAGATCGGAACCGGACCAAAAGGCGATCAGCCCGCAGGCAACAACGGCGCAGGCTTTCGCGGGAGGGGCCATGACTCCCCTCGCTCGGCGGGCGCGCTTTCCGTCAAACCTGTTTCCCGATTGACGCGGGGGTGTCCGAAAGCTCGCCTGGGAACGTGACCGTCAAACTGGGCTACGATCGAAACCGGGTTCTCGAAGAGTTCACGCGAGATGTACAATCTGTTTTTGGTGCAGAGCTGGTGTCCATCGTCCTGTTTGGGAGCGGGGCCGAGAATCGAATTCGTCCCATATCGGATCTGAACCTCATTGTCGTTCTGCGCTCTTTTCCGGAGCAGTTACCCGAACGATTGGCCGAAATCCTCCAATATTCACGCGCCACGGTGGCTCTATCGGTGATGTTCCTCTTGGAAGGGGAGATTGGGGAGGCGACCGAGGCCTTTGCCGTGAAGTTTTCCGACATCCAGCGTCGCCGGCGCGTTCTGTTTGGGCCGGACCCGTTCAGTCGAATCGAACCCAGCAGGGAAGCCAAGCTGCGCGCCGTGCGCCAATCGCTGCTCAACCAGATTCTGCGCCTGCGTTCCCGGTTTGCGCAGGTCCAGGGGAGACCGGCTGAGGCGGTGAAGGCCCTCGCGCAGGTTGCCGGTCCGTTGCGCTCCGCGGCGTTCGAATTGCTCGCGCTGGAGGGAAATCCTGCTCCCAACAACAGGGACGCGCTGACGCGCGTGTTGGGCTCCGAACACTCGGCGCTTGCTGCGGACATCTCGCGTGCCAGGGAATCCGGGCGCGTCGAACAACCCATTGCTCGGCTGCGCCAACTACTCGGCTGCGTTCAGCAAATGTACACACGCGCCGGCCAACTACCATGAACCCGTTCTATCTGACCGGACCCGAATTCCTTTTGTTCTACTTCGTCCTGGCGGTCGCTTTGATCGCCGGTCGCGCTCTTCTGATCCGTGGAGTGGAAGGAGGGGAACCGGAGGGAATGTTGCGCGAACCACTGGAGGTCGCTTACCTGCGCGGCGGACCGGGAGCGGCTCTGCGCGTCACCCTGGCAGAGATGCTCGAAGCGCGCGAAGTCGTTCTGTCGGACAAGAAGCTGGCTCTTGGGCCGAACGAGGCTATGGGCACGCTGCCGCGCGCCGTTCAGAATGCCCTGAACAAGGAACGGTCCGTCGAAGAACTCGAAGCCGACACCGCCGTGCGCAACTGCCTGGGTGAAGTCGAGGCGAGACTGAAACGACAGGGTTACGTCCCCACAGACGGGGAGAAGCTCTTCCGAAGAGCAGCCGACCTGGTGCTGTTGCTGTTCCTCGTCGGACTGCCGGTGGCGCGCATTGCTCAGGCGCTCCTTGCGGGGCGAACCAACATCGTGTTTCTGCTGGTGATGACCGCGGGTGCGGTGCTGGCCGCCTGGTCGCTGCGCCCGAAGGGGGCTTTGCGTCGCGGGCGGACAGCGCTCCGGCGTCTTCAGGTGCTCCTCAGCGGACAGCGGTCGCGGCGCGAGGAGCCCCTGGCCAGTCGCGAGGCCGCTTTGTTTGCCGCCGCGTTCGGGTTGGGCGCGGTCCAGTCGCCTGATTTTGCCAACATCCACATGCTGAGTCCGAAGGAGTCTCACTCCGCGAGCACCGGCGTGAGCGCGGGTTTCGGTTGCGGCTCTTCGGATGGCGGTTCTTCGAGCGACGGAGGTTCCAGCGGCTGCGGCGGGTGCGGCGGTGGTTGCGGGGGCGGTTGCGGCGGATGAAGGATCGCGTCGGAATCCTTTGGCGGGACCAATTGGCGGCCGCCATCCATCTTCACCTGGACGAAATCGACGCCATCGAGATCCTCATCGACAATTACCTGGAAGCTGACCGCAGCGTGTTGGACGCGTTTCGCGCACTGGGTCGACAACTGCCGTTGCACTTCCACTCGACAGGACTTGGACCGGCTTCCGTCGAACGACTCGACGAAAAGCGGCTCGGTCGTGTGGCGCGCTTTCTGGATCGCATGGGGGCCGATGGTTGGTCGGAACACCTGGCGCTCGTGCGCAGCGCCGGCGTCGAAGTCGGACACCTCGCTCCTCCCATCCGCAGCGAACGGGTGCTCGAAGGTCTCGCTCGAAACATAGAGCGGGCGCAGCAGGTGACCGGCCTGCGGCCGGCGCTCGAGAACATTGCCGCCGTGGCGCGCGCGCCCGGACCGGACGTGCCCGAAGTCGCCTGGACGCGGTCCTGCATTCAGAGCACAGGCAGCGACCTGCTTCTCGATCTGCACAACCTCTTCACCAACGCGACCAACTTCGGTTTCGATGCGCGCGAAGCCCTCGGGCAACTCCCGCTCGAAGGCGTGCGCGAGGTGCACATCGCCGGGGGCAAGTGGGTCGGATCACCCGGGCAAACACGTCGGCTCGACGATCATCGCGCCCGCGTGCCCGAACCGGTCTTCGAACTGCTCGAACAGCTCGCAAGTCTGTGTCCGCAGTCGCTCACGGTGATCCTCGAACGAGACGCCAACTTCCCGCCGTGGGCCGAGCTTGCCAGAGAACTGTCGCGCGCGCGGGAATCTCTGGCTGCGGGCCGCGCGAGCGCGGGTGTTTCTGCCGGCCGGCCAGGTCCGCGAAGTCCTTGGGGCATTGCGACTCCTTTGTCGGAACTCCAGCCGGCCGCCGCCGCGCTTCCCATGGAAGAAGTGGAATTGGTGCGACTCTACACCGACCAGAACTACCTGGAGCACTGGCTCGCACAACATCCGGGCGCTGACGCGGTCGGCCTGCGCTTGGCCGCTTCCGGATTTGTCGCCAAACGTTCGCACCGGCAGTGACCTGGAATTTCAACGCGCATGATGATGGACGAGAGCTTGTCTCTCGCCTGACCATGGGCGCCTCCGGGTCAGAAGAGCGATAGCTGATCTGGATTCGGAGAAGTTGGCGCGCGGCGCAAAGGAAGGGCAACCATCTCCTCTCTCAGGCAGCGCTCGACGTCCCACTCGCAGGAACCACAGCGGGCCCCCGCACCGGTCGCTTTCTGGAGAGAGTCGAGTGTGCGGCACCCCGACGCCACGGCTTCCCGGATGGCGGCAACATCGACCCGGCAGCAGGCACAGATCGGAGCGGAAACCACGGGAGACATAATCACGAACGCCCGAGGCGACGCAACTCGATTTCCTTGCCGCGGTCGTCGGTCGGGCAAACCATGGTCACGACTGTACCGCCCCATGAGACTCCACGTCGCGCCCTACGTACGATTGTTCAAGCTGAACCTGGTCTTCATGAACCTGGTGACGGCCTTCCTGGGGTCCCTGCTGGCCGCCCGCTTCCTGCACGTTCCGTTCTCATGGTCGCTCGCCTCATGGACCCTCCTGGGTTGCCTGCTGGCCGGCGCGGGCGCCATGACTTTGAATCAGGTGCTCGAACGGGACGTGGATGCGCGCATGGAACGAACGCGTCACAGGCCGATCCCCACCGGAGAGGTCACGCCGCTCGCCGCCCTGTTGTTGGGCACGGGCCTCGTGCTCTTCGGTGTGTTCACGCTGTACTTCCTCGTGAATCTGATGTCGGCATTTCTCATGCTGCTGATTGCCTTCGTTTACGTGCTGGTTTACACGCCACTCAAGCAGGTCTCCTGGCTGAACACGCCCGTGGGAGCTGTTTCCGGTGCAGTGCCGCCGCTCGTCGGCTGGGCTGCCGTCTCCGGAACGCTTCACCTGCAGGCCTGGGCCCTGTTCTTCATTCTGTTCCTGTGGCAGCATCCTCACTTCTATGCGCTTGCCTGGTTGTATCGGGAGGACTACCGTCGCGGCGGGTTGCGGATGCTTCCCCTCGAAAAACACGGCGAACGCCGGGCCATCCACCAGACCCTGCTTTTTACCGCGCTGCTCCTGCCCGTATCCCTCCTGCCCACGGGTCTGGGTTTGACAGGAATCGCCTACGCGAGCCTGACGGCGGTGCTCGGTGTGGCCTTTCTCGCTATGGCCATCGGCATGGCGCGCCACCGCGACGATGGGCACGCTCGGCGGTTGTTCCATGCGTCGATCGTGTACCTGCCCCTCCTGCTCCTGGCGGTCGGCATTGATTTGGGTCTACCGCGCGTCTAGTTCGTCGTTCTTGAGAACCCGTCGCAATTCGATCTCAGAAAGCAAAGCGCCGGCAGCGTGCGCACAAATACAGTTGCGCGATTAGAAGGCGGGTTCGGTCTTTCCAAAGGGAGACAGCCTCTGTCTCCCTATTAAAGGGCGCGCACTGGCTGCGTCCGAGGAGTAGACTCATGTTCTGGAACAACGCACGACTGCTGGTGGCAGCCACGGTGATCCTCTTCGCGGTCGGAACGACTGCATGCAAGAAGAAGGCCATGGAAGACGAAGCCCCCAAGGCTGCCATGATGGATGAAGATACCAAGAAGGGCAAAGAGCTCTATGAAGCCGCAACCAAGGGCAACTGCGCAAGCTGCCACGGAATGGAAGGCAAGGGCGATACGCCGGTGGGACAGAGCCTGAAGGCCCGCAACCTCCAGGACACCGCCTCCTACAAGCAGGGCGCCACGGCCGACGCCATCGCCGAAACCATCAAGACCGGCGTGAAAACGGGACCGAGCATGCCGCCGCGTCCGGACATCGCCGAAGCCGATCGGAAACTGATCGCCAAGTACGTAGTTTCCCTTCAGAAGTAAGGCGAGTCGGCCTTCTGTGGGAATAGGCCCGTCTGTCAGATGGGCCAAGCGAACCCCGGGTCCGCCCGGGGTTCGTTGTTTGGGGGGCGCGGCGTACGATTTGACGTGGGTGGGTCGGCTCCGACGCTGGGTCGATTCGTTGACTCGCGAGTCAACGGGAGGGCCGCATGCTCCAGAACAACTACTTCTCCGACAACGAAGACCTGCGCATCTATTTCGAGGAACTGGTAAACTGGCAGGAAATTGTCCGCGCCTGCGAAGGCTCCGAATTCCGAGAAGCCAAACGTTTTCAGGAAACCGGTGACGATCGCTTTGCGTTCGCGCCGGCGAGCGTCGAGGACGCCATCGACTTCTATCGCTCCACGCTCGAATCAGCAGGAGAGCTTGCCGGTCAGATCATTGCTCAGAAAGCACAGGCCATGGACCGGACCGGGCTGCGGTTGGAAAACGGCCGCGTCACCGTACCGCCCGAGGCCATCGAGTGCTTCGATCGTTGGAACGAAGCGGGCCTCGTGCCCTACAAGACCTCTCGGCCGAGCGGCGGACTCGGGCTTCCGGCCGTGATGCACGCCATCCTTACCGAGATACTTGCCCGCGCCGACGTTTCGTTTGCGATGACGGTGGGCCTGCTCAACGTCTCGGAAGTCCTCAATCGCTACGGAACGGCCGAGCAGCGCGATCAGTTTGCGCGCCGTATGACTTCCGGCGAATACATGGGAGCCATGGCCCTGACCGAACCCAACTACGGCTCAGATCTCCGCAACGTCGGCACGCGGGCCGTACGCCAGGCGGACGGGTCGTACCTTCTCACGGGCACCAAGCGCTTTATTTCTCAGGGGTGCGGACTCGGAGAACGGCCCAGCGTGATCCTGACATTGGCCCGCACCGGGGAACCGGGCAGCGGCGCGCGCGGCCTGTCGCTCTTCATCGTGATGAGCACGGACGTGGAGATCGCCGGGATCGAAGAGAAGATGGGCATTCACTGCTCGCCCACGTGCGAAGTCGTCTACGAGAACTCACCCGGTATTCTGATCGGGGAAGAAGGATACGGCCTTACGCGCTACGCCATGAGCATGATGAACGACGCGCGCATCAGCGTGGCCGCGCTCGGTGCCGGGATCTCGACAGCCGCGTACTACGAGGCCAAAAAGTACGCCTCCGAGCGCGAACAGTTCGGTCGTACCATCGACCAAATCCCGGCCGTCAGACGAATGCTGGATCAGATGGAGCGCGAAATCATCGCCATGCGTCTGCTCTCGGGTGAGGGTGCGCGCGCCATCGACAACTTCCTGCATCCAACCGTCCACCTCGAGGAGGACGGCGTTCCGGAACGGGAAATCCGTAAGCGGGATGAGCTGCGCCATTGGGATCGCATGGCCGCTCTGCTGACACCGCTCGCCAAGTTCTACGGTTCGGAGATGGGCTGCGTGTGCGCCAGTATCGGCGTTCAGATCCACGGCGGCTCGGGATACACCGAGGAATACGATGTGGCCCGCATCTACCGCGACTCGCGGATCACCACGGTCTACGAAGGCACGACGCAGCTTCAGGTCGTGGCCGCCATCGGCGGTATCGTGGCCGGACTCGCGCCCAGCGGCTTCTTTCGGAAGTACCTCAACGAGGAACTCGGGGCCATCAAGCCCTCTGCAGAACTCAAGCGATTGCTTGAGCTTCTTGAGGAAGCGGTGTCTGCCTATAAGGGGATCGAGGACGGAGCGGTGAAAGACACTGTCGCCTTCGAAGTCGTGGAAATGGCCACGCGCACCCTCAACAGCCTGCTCCTGGAACGGGCTGTGGCTCGCGTTTCGGCGGAAAACAGGCAGCGCTACCAGGTGCACAGTCGGGAGTACAACATCGACAGCCTGGCTATTGCGCAGGGGGATCTGTTGCGCTTGCTCGCCCGCAGCGGGCAACGCTCGCCGGTCGCCGCCTTGGCCTGACACCGGAACCGCCACCAGCCCGAGTGGCGCCCTGTACTTCCCCTGGGACGCGCAATATCGCGTGTTTCCGCTTTTTGTGGTTGGCGGTACCGTCAGGTCGTCATATATCGGAAGTCATGGACATCTCGGTCCAGCGAGAGGGTCAGCGCGCCGTCATCCGACCGAAGGTCGACCTGACTTTGTTCGGCGCCGATGACCTGCGTCACACCGTGACGGATCTGGCGGCGGACGGCGTGGTCGAGTTCGTCCTGGATTGCAGTTCACTCATTCGGGTGGATTCTTCCGGACTGGGCACACTCATTTTCGCGCGCCGAGACCTCCAGGAGCGGGGTTGCCGCATGGCTCTCGCTGCCGTGCCCGAACGGATGCGCGAACTGCTGCGTCTTTCGGGTTTGCTCGACTACTTTCCCATCTTCGACGAGGTCTCCGCGGCTGACGAGGGACTCTCTCAGGCCGGTTGACTTCAGTTTGGCCCGGTCCAGGCGCGCCACAACAGTCGCAACTGGCGTCCCGCGCGGAGCAACCGTTCTCCCTTCGAGGCTGCGGACAGCTGCCGGTTCACGTAACGGAGTTTGTCCGGGTTCCGCACCGAAAGGACTCCCGTGATGCGCTGTTCGCCGTATTCGAGGACCGTTACGGAATCGAGGCGACCGTTCACGAGGAACAGGAACGCCGGCTCTCCGTTGATATCCACGAGCCTTACCTGAGTCCGCGCCCCGGCGCGCTCGTACTTCCGTATCAGCCCGAGGAAGAAACGCACCACCCTGTCCGAGCCGCAGATCGGGTTGATGGCTGCGGCGACACGTCCGCCGCCATCATTCCAGGCAATCACATCCTCCTGGAGAAGGGTGAGCAATGCCGGAATGTTACGGCCGTGACAGGCGGACAGAAAACCTTCGAGCAATTCGCGTTGGCGTTCCTTCGAAAGCTCGGTGCGTTTCCTCTCGGCGCGCACCCGTTTTCGGGCGCGCTCGTTCAGCTTGCGGCAACCGGACACCGTGAGGCCCAGCATCGAAGAGACTTCCGCATAGTCGAAGTCGAACACATCACGCAGAAGCAGGACAGCCCGCTCGGGAGGGGAGAGCCGTTCGAGGACCAGCAGGAACGCCATCGAGAGGGTCTCTTCGCCTTCGAAAAGGAGCGCCGGATCGACCTTCGGATTTGCAAGCACAGGTTCCGGGAGCCACGGTCCGACGTACTCTTCACGCGCGCGGGCGAGGCGGCGGAGCAGGTCGATCGACCGGCGGGTTACCACCGCCACCAGAAAGGCCCGCGGGTCGCGCAGCGAATCGGGTGATTGGTTGAGACTCACGAACGCTTCCTGGATCACGTCCTGTGCGTCGTCCGCGCTGCCCAACATGCGATAGGCCACGGCAAAGAGCAACGCCCGGTGCTCCTGGAAAAGCTCGGCCGTCCGCTGCGAGAAGTCGGCCGCACTGTGCTTCGGTTCCGTCAAGGGTGGTCCGCCCGGCGCAGCGCCGCGGCGGCCAGGTTGTCCGAGCCAATCCCCAGCGCACCGTTGAGGGTGTTGTAGTAGCTTTCGATGGCAGCCGTCCACGCGATTTCGATGGTTTGGCGTTCCGAGAAGTGCGCGCGCACGAGAGCGAAATCATCGTCCGAGGTGCGATGACGTGCGGCCTGCACCGCGAAGAGTACGGCGGCCCGTTCGGCTTCCGATAGGGCACGCGACTCTGCTGCCTCACGTTCGTAGCCCCCGTGCGACCACTCTGCCAGTGCCTCGAATTTGGCCCGACCGAGCCTCCGCCGGATCCCGTTGGCAACCGCCAGGTCCGCACAGAAGGCGCAACCGTTCTCCAGAGCCACGGCCACCTGCACGAGGATTCCGATCTCCTTGGGCAAAGACAATCCGCCCAGGGTCCAGACGATCGCCTGCGAAACACCGGCGAGCCTGGGCGCTCGCGCATAGATTACCCGCAGCGGCGTCAGCACCGCGCCGTACATCCGCCTGCCGACGGCGAACATCACGCGGCCCAAAAGACCCGACGGCCGGTCCAGCGGCTCGAGGCGGGTCCTGCCTCGGTCCAGCCGAAACACATCCGGTCGTGTCTTGCTTCGCTCCAGTGTTGTCTCCATGCATCCTCCTGCGCAGCCTGAGCTGCTGCAGGGAAGTCGCCGGAGGCCCGCCGCGTGTGACGGCCGAGCCACTTTTTTTTGAGGAGCGGCCCCGGCGTCCGGACTCATGGACCGCCGTAGTCGGCGTGGAAATCCGTTTGAACCGAGTAGCGCTGCTCGAACCAGTCTGCCTTCATGCGCGCTGTCCATACTTCCAGGGATAGGTCTGCCGGCGCCGTCCCCTCCAGCGCGGGTCGCACGTGAAAGTGCACCTTGCGACCGGCCTTTTCCAGCCGCACGTCTCCCACCGCTCCGTGGCCGCTCCGATCCAATCCGATGGCGATCCGCAGAATCGGTCCCAGGTCCTGGACCAAGCGCTGCACTTCGGGCGCGGCGGCCATGAACTCCTCGTGCTTTCGGGAAGGCAGGGCTTTGCGGTGGTAGCGAGCGAGCAGCGCAATGCTGTCGAGCTCCGAGGGCGTGAACCCCAACAGCTTCGAGCTGTTCTTGATGATGTAGTAGCTGTGTTTGTGGTGACCGGAGTGGCTGATCACGACGCCGACGTTGTGCAGCTCCGCCGCCGCCTCCAGAACGAGTGCGGCTGCCCCGTTCGAGAAATCGCCGGCGACGATCCCGAGGCTCAGGCATTGACGCAGCAGACTACGCGCAATCGTAGCGGTGTGGCGGCCGGCCTCCGGTTCGAAAGCTCCTCCTTTCCCCAGGCTTTCGGCAAGATGGCGAACCGAAGAGGCGCGCAGGTCAGTGCCGGTGATGGCGCGTAATCCGGCGCGGGCAAGCATATCGAAAACGATGCCCTCGCGCAGCGCGAACGCGGAAACACGCAGTTCGGGGACTTCGAGTGCCCGAATGGCCTCCTGTAGAATAACCGCGCCCGCCGGGATGATGTCCGCGCGACCTTCGCCCACGCCGGGAAGGGACGAACGCGCTCTGGCAGAGTGTGTGCTGAGAATACGATGACAGGCCGCCTCCACTTCGGCGCGCGAAAGCAGAACTTCGCGCCCGACGCCCGGTCTGCGCATGGAAAGCGCGAGTTCGCCGATGCACTCAATGGTCCCTGACGAGCCCACGCCCGTGCGGAAACCGTAGCGGCGGATCTCCTCTACGATGCCCGACAGAGTCACGCGCACGAACTTCCGGCAGGCGCGGATCTTGTCCGTGTCCAGTGGATCCGCCGAGAAGAAACGATCCGTAAGACGAATGGCGCCCAACTTCAACGAAGCGGCCACGTCCACCCGGCCGCCGAGTCCGACCAGGAACTCCGTGGACCCGCCCCCGATGTCGATCACCAGGACCCGTTGATCCTGCACCGGCAGCGCCTGCAGTACGCCCAGGTAGATGAGACGTGCTTCCTCGGTTCCTGGAATGACTTCGATGGAGAAACCGCACTCTTTCCGCACCCGCGCGACGAACTCACTCTGGTTGGAGGCCTCGCGCAGGGCGGAAGTCCCCACAGCGCGGACTTCTGCCCGGTGCGAAGCGGCCAGGATGGCCATGCGCTTGAGAACCGTCACCGCGCGCTCCATCGTGTCCGGCGCGATGCGTTCCAGGTCTCCGGCCCCGCGGCTCAGGCGAACTGTCTCCTTCTCAGTCGTAAGGACTTCGTAGCGGCCGGCTTCATCCACCTGCACGATCACCAGGTGAAACGAGTTCGTGCCCAGGTCGATGGCGGCAAAGCGGCCCGCTTCCATGCCGCATCGTGATCGTGGGCCTTGGGGCAGGCAACCGTTTTCGACCGTGCGGGCAACGACGGCGATAGCGTCTTCACTCGAACCGAATGGAGCTGCGCGGCGGTGTGCTGTCGGACTTGATGCGGAGCGTGCGGCTCCGGGAATTGCCGACTTCGTCCGAGATACGAAAGGTGATCGCAAAAACTCCGTCCGGTGGGGGCCGAACGGTCTGGCCGACCTGGCAGCGGACGAACTCGCCGTCATCGAGGCGGTACTCCAGCACCGCGCCCGCTTCGAAGGGCGGGATGAAGATCCCCTCGCGACCCACAAAGGTTCCCGTTGCACCTCCCGTGGGCGGGCGGCTGAATCGCAGCAGGGGGAGCTCGGGTGCAACATCATCGACCTGCAGTTCATAGCGAAACACAGGCGACCGACCGCCGTGCTCCGCAACGGCCGCGAACTCGATCTGGCGGCCGCCCCGTTTCCACAGGGTTCCGGCGCGCAGAGCCGAACGGTACTTCCGCCACGGCCCGCCGGCCGTGGTACGCCAGAGAATCTCCCGTGGCTCATCATCGCCACGAGCGTCGATAGCGATTCGAACATCCGGGCCGATCTCGCCGTTTCGGTTTCTTCTCTCTCCGATCAGGCGTACGGAGAGTTCGATGCGCGCCCGCTTCGACCCACCGCCGCGGATGTCGGATGAACGCGCTGTGTTTGCTTCGGTCGCGCCGTCTGCTTCGCCGGCCTGGTCCGTTCGGGTCGCCTCGCCCTCAGCGCTCCCGGGAACGCCACCTCCGGGCCCGTCCGCAGCGTCGCCCGCCGGTGCGGAACGTGCCCCCGGAGGGATGCGTGTTCCCCCACCCCAACCGAATCCCGATCCGTCGCAAAAAAGCGGAAGCAGCGAAGGTGCGCTGAGAACCAGGGGCAGGAGGGCCGCCGCAAGGCGGTGCCATCGTTCGTATCGACTCAGCGTGCCGTCCGTCACCCACCTGGAGGAGGGCGGTAGCAGTCATCGGGTCAAGCAAAATGCTCCAGGCTTTCCGCGTTCGGATTGACGCAACGTGGCCGCAGCATCCCGGATGGCGCCGAGCAGGCCCCTGGTGGGCCATCGTATGCGCCCGACAGATCGATGCCTTCGTTTGGTCGTCTGGAGTTGTGGCGCGGTGTTCTGCATGGGTGCCTCGGCTGCGTGCGGTGCCCCGCCCAAGTCGGAATCGCCGATTCCAGAGCGGCCCAAGAAGGAAGTGGCTCCGGTCTCAGGCGGAAGCGCTCAGCGGCCCGAAACCAAGACGCCCGCGACGCCCCCTCCGTTGTTCGCACTGGCCGAAGATGACCGCGGCTTGTTCGACAACCATCGTGCGCGCCTCAAGAGGGAGGTGCGCAAGCGTAAGTACTACTTCACGATGCGCGCTGGTAAAACCGTGGGCATTCAGTTTTCCCAGCGGAAAAGATTGTACGACCATAACATTCTATTGAGGGCGCTTTTCGCCGGAAGACTCGTCCACCGGGATCATGGCAACCTCCAGGAACGTTTCTTGGGGGCCCTGTTTTTCGATCTGGGAAGCGGCATCCTGTACGCGGACGGGGCGCCGACGGTGCGGGACATCCATGAAGACGAATCGGTTCGACGCTTTCTGGGCGCGCTCGTCGCGTCCGACATCAACGACCCTTCGTCGGAGAAAACGCGCTTCGTGGACATCTATCGCAAGACGCGCAACAACCTGCCGTTTCCGGTGCAGGAAATTCCCATGGCCATCACCCGCGCCGACCAGGTCGACGCCATGCTGCGCCCCTACGAGCCTTCGCATCGGGGTCCGCTCATTCTGCGAACCGTCAACACGGGGATCGACTACTACTATCCCGAGCCGCAGTTGCGCGCGCACCTCCAGGCGGTTCTCGAAGCGACGGGCGGCCGTGACGTTCTCTATCTGTTCAACAAGTACGTGCTCTTTCGGGCGCGCGAAGCAGACTCATTCGCGATCCTCGGCGAACTGCCGGACACGGTCTTCATGGTCGAGCGCTACGGCTGGCGCTGGCGCCGCATCAACTGGTCCAGGCGAACCGTCGAGCAGAGCTTCCAGCCACGCGCCAGAGTCATCGCGGTCACCGCCGCACCCTCCGCGCCCGCCAGGCGACCGCGGAAGTAGCCACCCTCATCTCAGGTTGAGAGAAGACTGCCGAGTCGTCGAACCTGCTCGTGATCGGGGGACAGTTCCTGTGCGCGCAGAAGAAGCTGCTTGGCTTCTTCGGCCTGGCCGGAGACACGCAGCGAATCAGCCAGATTCAGGATGTTCGCCAGGTGATTCGGGTTGAGCCCAAGCAGCCTACGCCCCGCCTCGAGGGCCGCGCCCAGGTCGCGACGGCGCTTCGCGCAGACCACCGAACCGAACAGGAGAGCCTGATCCTCCGGCTGTTCGGCGAGGCCCTGCGCGTACAACCTTGCGGCGGCTTCGAGATTACCGGCTGACATAGCCTCCCGCGCGCGCAACCCGATCGGATGCTCCTTTGCCTGCGCGGGCGCGGGAGCGCACTGGTAGGCAATCTTCAGAAGGGAGATGTCATCCGTCAGCGATGCGTCCGCGTTGAGTAGCGCGTAGATCCTCTCCAGACTGCCACCCGCTTCTTCCACGATTCCCAGGATTCGACGCTCGTCGATGTGCTTCGACGCATCCTGGTCGGCGCCGGAGACTTCCAGGTCGTCCTTTCCGTCGGACCCCACGATGAGCACGTCACCGGGGCGCAGTTCAAAGTGGAGCGGCTCGAACGAGCTCGGGAGGTGAGAACCCAGCTTGTACATGGGCCTTTCGCTTTCCAAGAACGACGCGCGCCCATCGCGCAGCAGGATCGGCCAGGGATGCTCTGCATTGAAGTACCACAGTTCGCCCGTCCGTTCGTTCAGCACGCCCACGACGGCCGAGATCAACATCGACTCGTTGAACGTGCGAAAGATGGATTGAAGTTCCTCGTAGGTCTCCTCGAGCCAGTCGCGCGGTGTCTGTTCGAGAATACGGGAGTTCCGCGCCGAACGACCCATGATGTTGTTGATGGCGGTCCCCATGACGATGGCGCCACCCGCGCCCTGCATCGACTTGCCCATCGCATCGCCGTTGAGGAACATGACGTACCGGTCCCGACCGTCGCCGAAACGCAGGTTGCCGGTGACGCAAAGGTCACCGCCGATCTGCGCCGACTTTCCGCGGAAGGTGAACTTCTTCTTCTGGTCCAGCAGGAACTCTGTGGTCGCCAGGGTGGACTTGTTGAGGTTCAGGCCCAGCGGCTCGGCGATGAGCGCGGTCAGATAGTAGTCGCCGTCCTGAATCTCTTTGAGCCTGGAAATTTCCTCCATCCGAGCGCTCAGCTCGGCCGTCCGCTGC
>CAZPFB010000015.1:0-70161 GCA_964585735.1 uncultured Leptospiraceae bacterium | reverse complement strand
CATCGAAACATAGCTGAACAGGGCTTCCTGGCTGTTGTCTTCACCGCGCATGAAAACCCCCATGCGCCGCCACCTCACAGAAAGCCAGAAAAATTGGACTTTCTCAGCACCCTGTTAGGCGGCGCCGGGTTGGAACCGATGTGGGCGTGCCGTTTTGGCTGGAGCGGATTGCGGGCGAACCCCATCCTCTGAGGGGCGTGGGCATCAGGGGGGCTTCGCCCAGTTTCCACTCGATGCACGAAGAGACCGTGCCAGCCCGTCGTTCGATCGTTCGGTACTGCCGATCTTTAACTTGGACCAAGCTGATCTCGGTCACCGAGCCCGTCGCCGTGCGTGGGATCCGGGGATCGTTTGTTTCGAGGAGAACCAGCCGCATGGCGCACGAATCCAGCCATTCCACACGCTCGCGAATGAAATGGCCGTTCGGCAGCTGCTGCGTTTGGACGCCGTTCTTTCTCACCAACCGGGAGGCAAATCCGCTTTCGCAACGGTTCCGGAAAATGCCGGTCCGAAATCGCTCACAGCGCTCGGGCGCAACCGCAAGACAGGGCATATCCTCACTTATTCCGCACATGCGCCCTTTTTGAATGCGAAAAGTGGTCCAGACCGAGTCTCCCTGCATCAACGCGTACAACTCGCCGTGTTGATAGACCTGATAAGTGCTGATCGGGCCAGCCCTCTGGTACGGGCTTTGAAGATGGCTGACTTCACACGAGCCATCGGCTCTGAAACTGTATCCGATGCCCGAGTCCCCATGCCAAGCTTCGACCTTCTGCGGAGTGAATTTCGTGACGCGTACCAGGTCAGCGCGCGTGACAACGGAATTCTGCCGAACGCAACCCTCGATCGGATCGATTTCACGACCGGCACCGAGCGGTGTGCGCCAGCCACCGGTCGCGACGACGGGCCAACCCGCGAGGGTCCCCGCAGCGGGCCGGAATACGGCCACCGGCTCGGTCACAGTATCCTGAAACACGACCCGCGTGGCTCGGTCGTTTCATGGATTTCCGCCAAGTTTCCTGGCAGAAATCCCTGCTCCATCTCTACGCGCATCTCTTCTGCCAGCCGCCGCACCTCCGGCGAGTTCCCGCTGTCCGCCGGCCATTCGGGTCTCTCGCATCCCAGTTCGTTCGCGCGCATCCAGCCGGAGACGCAGCGTCCACGTCCCGCGGACCCATCCAGGAGGCCGGTCTGACAGATGACCTCTCGATCCAAGAGCACCTTATCCCCAAAGCGCATCATGCCAATCGGTGCGCCCCCGGATCCGGGCGCTGCCAGCAACGGAGTGCCCCGGATCGATGTCACGTAGCGGATACGATCGTCGGATCGCGAGGAAAGCAACCTGATTCGGAGTGTAGAATTCCTCCGGTCGCAGCTCCGGCAGTTCCGGCAGGATCGGCTGCACCGCGTTGTGGCGGAAGCGAGACTCAAGGTTGTACCGTTTCTCTTCAAAAAGGATATGACGGCGAAAGCGCCCCGCGCCCGAAGTTCAAAGTCGCCAAAGAATACGAGTGCATCCTCATCCGCGGCACGCCTCCAGTGATCGATCCGCCGATTTCCCTGGGTCCGGCCATAGACGGAAAACAAGAACGCCGTGTCGCCTTCCAAGATTCCATCCGCGCGGAGTTGAAGTTGATGCTGACCACCGCGATCGTCGACAATGGTCAGCGGGATCACGGCATGCAGAAGGTTCCGAATGGCGGGTATTCCGCAGCCGGTCAACACCGCCCCGCCCGTCCGGCACACGGGCGGATAGAAAGCGTGAGCGCACCAAAATGAACGGGGGTCATCGCCTGGATCGAAAGTCGTCCGCGCGTGACGTAAAGCAGAATTGCTGGTCCGGCCGGTGGCGCCGGGGATGGGCTGACGCACGTCGGCCCATCCGGGTTGGGTCCGGTCCAGGGTGTGGAGGTGGCGCGGTGTTGGGGACGTTCGTGATCTGACAGGGTGATTCCTTTGGCGGACCCGCACGCGAAAGAGTCTGCTTGATAGAAGACTGTGCAAGATGCAGCTTGGATATGCATCAGGCCGAACTGCCAGCCCTACGGAGCCGCGTGCGCCAAGGAATTCCTTGGTACAATTCTTGCGCAGCGGATTACGAGGCGCAACACTCATTCCAACCGGAAAGATATTGCGGCCGAACTATGGGTAGGAATAGGATAAGCAATATGGAGAAGAAAAGCATGACTACACTCGGTCGAAGACGCTCGTTTTTGATGGTGGCCGTGGCGGCCTCCCTCATCGCAATGTCGAGCTGCGCCACAGCCAGCCACGTGCAGCACGGCTACCTCATGCGGGGCAGCATTATTGAAAAAAAGGACGGCAAGGTCTACCTGTGCATCGGCGCTAAGGATGGGGCGATGGTCGGCCAGGTTCTGAAGGTGTACAGGGTCGACAAGTCCACGTCCGGAAGTCCCAAGGCTCCCATTTCTTTCACGAAAGTCGAGACCGGCACCATCAAAGTAGTGTCCATCGTGGACGAACATTTCGCCATGGCGGATGTAATCAGCGGAGCGGCCGAAGTAGGCTACATCGCCGAAACCAATCGGTAGGGGGCAGTCCGGCGACACTTACCAGTCGATGCCTCGCTGCGGCGGTCCGCCCGCAGCCACCCACCATCCCGCCTTTCTCGCCTGCGGCTGCGGGATGCGTGGGCACTGCGGGCAGCCGGGCAGTGTGAATGGGGAGCGAGTTGCCGTGCGGTAGCCAGCGTCGGGCACGATCTTATCAAGCAATCGATCGTATCGGGATGCGTACGACTGGTAGCCGGATCTCATTAACCGGGTCGATCGGTTTCACATCGCAATCTCCACGGCCATGAAGGTGGCGTCGTCCGCGAGCGTGGCGGGCAGAAGCCCAATCACCGTTCGCTTTATGGACACGAGGTCGTCCGCTGAATGTCGGTTGAGCAACCGGAGCAGGCGCTCTTCGCCCACCAGCGCATCCGGTTCCGGTCCCACTTCCGTCAGGCCATCCGTGAACAAGAACAGACGGTCGCCGGGCGCCAGGGGAAATGCCACAGAAGAGTAGTGCATTTCCGGCACGACGCCCAGCAGGATGCCGTGGCCTTCGGGGCCATCGACTCGGAGTCTTTGCCATCCCTTCGACGTAGACGCCCGCCATACGAACGGCGGTGGGTGTCCCGCAATGCTTGCGCAAAGGCGGTTCTCTTTTCGGTGAAACGAGAGGACGGCGGCTGTGGTGAGCCCGTGGAGGCCCTGATCGAACAGGTCGCCGTTGAGGTCCGTGAGAAGGCCGGCGTTTTCGAGCTCATTGAGGTGCCTGCGCATGAAGCGGAATATGGCGCCCGAGACTCGGGACACCTGATCGCCGTGGCCCTGGACATCCGCCACGGCCATGCGGGTCACCAGGTCGCTTTCGCAGTGACTGAGATAGCAAACATCACCGCCCCGCGGTCCGGCAATGGCCCGACTGAAAACGGACGCATGAACGCAGCAGGACGTCACTTCCAGATCCAGATTCTGGTTGCCCCCGACGATTTCGCCGCGCCCAAGCAACTGCCGAGTATCCACCCCCGGCTCAAACCGGTGGTCTTCAGAAACCGAAGCCCCGAACAGTGCGCCGCGCAGAGCGACCTCAATCTGTTGCTCGGAAGGGAATCTCAGGGTCCGACCATCGGGCTGCCGGTAGAGTCGGCAAGCGTCGCCGGTTTTCGCCGAACCGGGATCGACGGCGTCCACGCCATCCACCAGCACGGTTGGGGAGCCGAACTCTTTCAGAGGCAGAGGCGTCTGCGGGTCCTGACGACAGAACTCCGTCCACGTGACCGGAGCGCCCACTCTTCTGACGGCGGTAGCGAGATTGCGCCGGGCTTCATCGACATAAGGGCAGTCCTCGTCAAAGATGAGCGCCAGGTGTGGTTCCTTCATGGCTCCCTTCCCCCATCGCGCGCGACATCGTGAAGTTGTAAACGCCGTCCCAGTCCTCAGGACAGGCCGCACGCAGCTCTTGGATTCGGTTGCAGTAGACCCGACTGAGGGGGTCTTTCGGGTAGCGAGCCAGGACGCCGCGGAATGCGTCCAGAGCGAGGTCCCACTCCTGCTGACGATACAAACGTAGCCCGCTGGTGAACTCGTGGATCGTGTCAGATTTCTGGCGGATCTCGGAATCACTACAACAGTTGTACACTTCGTAGATAACCGTGGGCCGAACTCGTCCTTTCAGTCTCACTGCATCCACTTCACGCATGAGCAGTTCTGGCATCGAGCGAACGGCATCTGCCACGGTTTCGCTCACCAGAACATGCGAGCCGTACAGCCTGTTGAGGGATTCCAATCGCGCCGCCGAGTTCACGGTGTCCCCGATCACCGTATACTCGCGACGCGAAGGCCCGCCAACGTTTCCGGCCACGACCTCTCCCAGGTGGATGCCGACGCCCGTGTCCAACGCCCGATTGCCGAAAGCGCCCTCGCGATTCATGGCCATCGTGCGGTGGTGCATGGCGATCGCGGCTCGTACCGCCCGAAGTGGGGGATCCGGCTGAGGCAGGGGAACGCCAAAGACCGCCATGATCCCGTCGCCTATGAACTTGTCGATGTAGGCTCCCTGATCCACAAGCACATCGATCATTTGGGCGAAATAGGAGTTCAGGAGCCGTAGAACATCCTTGGGATTCATGTTCTCCGCCATCGCTGTGAATCCTCTGAGATCGGAGAAGAGGATGCACGCTTCAGTGGAGGCTCCGTCCAGCGGCACTTCCCTGCGCACGATCTTTTCCAGAACGACGGGCGAAACGTAGCTCCCGAAGAGGTCCGAGAGTTCCGTGTTGCGATGGCGCTCGTAGCGCTCGTGATCCCGCAGACCACCCACGACGGCCGCGGCCAGAACGAACACGACCAGTTCCGCCAGGTGCTCGGCGTGCACCGCTTCCCCCGCATAGAGGGCCGGCGTCGCCCAAACCATGATGGCGTAGTGCGTTGAGGCCGCCAGACCGCCTGCGGCAATCCCGGCAAGTAGACCCCCACGAAACGCCATGTAGAGGATCGGGATGTAGTACAGACGCAACAGGGCAGACCGCAACCAATGGTCGGCCAATGAAGTACCGATAGTGTGAAGACCTGCGATGACCCCGAGCAACGCCAGCGCAACGCCGACGTCTGAAAGGGCCGGCCGGACTGCGTGCGCCAAACGGTGTCGCAAAAAGCCTCCCCCGGTTCCCCGGGGGAGAGGAGCAATCGCATGTTTCATCGGAAGAGTATCAGTGTCCCGCGATAGAACCGCAGGCGCGCATGTCCGCCATATAAGGATTGCGCACCTGCGTTCCCCTGGCCACCCACTTCTTCTTGGCCATCGGGCAGTAGAACACGTTGGTGCCCGATCCGTCGTGGTGTCCGTGCAGAGGTGCAAGTTTTTCCACCAAGCGCGCGTACGCTTCCAGCCGCCGGGGGCCGGTCCTGGCCGCTCCCAACGCCTCAGCGTCACTGACCGCGGCCGCAAAAGCCTTTGTGGCCGTTTTCGAGTCTCCGCCGGCACGCAGCAGCTTCACCAGCGGCCGCGTGTCGATACGCTCGTTTGGGTTTTTCATAAGCGACTCGTGGTATCTGGCAAGCGCTGCCAGGACCGGCGTCGTTTTCCCCGAATGGGCACCAAGGCCGGTCGCCGACGCGAGCACCATCACAAGTGCCATCACAATTCTCAGGTTCATCAGTATTCTCCTTATGGTTACCTTACACATATTGTTGCTTCGCGATCCGCGCGGTGGAACGCCGTAGTCACGAGCAGTACGAGAAGGGCGGCACCCGCGTTGGCCACGAGTTGCACGCGCACTGGGTACATCGTACCGCCGGAAAAAGCGCCCTCCAGTGCGGCCTCCCCAACGCGAACAATTGGCCCGAGATGCAGAAGGAGCACTCCCGCAGCCAGCACGGTCAGGGCCAACTTCCCAACCACCCAGTAGTGCCGAATCAACCCCCAGGGCGTGCCCAGTCGGTGGCGGTGCGGTTCCGTGCGCTGGGCCACGAGCTTCAACACGACCGCCGCCAGCGCAAACCAAACGGTAAGGTCGGCAAACAGTTCAGTCAGCGGATGCAGCGAGGGAGATTCAGTCCAGGAATTCATGACTTCTGCCCTGGAGGCGAATGCTCGGCGCGGGAGGAATCCGGAGGTAGTCGCGCGAACCAGCACATGTCACAGACGGCATCACCGCGCGACAACGTTTTTGGCCGAGTGTAGTGACCGCGCCGCCCATCACCGACGAGCATGTCGGCCGCCGCCCAATCGTACAGACACCAGGAGTGGTAGAAAGCCTCCAGGTCATCGGTTCGGTGTTCGGCGGACAGCCGGCGCGCAAAAGCTTCGGGCGGACAGTGGGTCCAGTGGGTGTGGAAGCCTTCCGCGGAAGCCCACGCACGCACTTCGTAACCCGGTGCACCCGGCGCGCTGAAGGGGAATATCATCAGCGCCCGCAGGGTGAGCGCCATCCGGCGCTGCCTGTCCCTTGTGATGAGACGGAACGGAGCCGAGACGATCCCCAGCATGCGCGCGTACACCTTCCAGCCAACGTCGCCGATGAGTTCGCGGGCGTACGGGCCCCCCACTCCTGCCTCCCTCAGTTTGCGGTAAGCGGCCGTGGTGATGACGGCGAGGAAGACGTTGTGGCGATTGCCGATGGTCGGCAGTTCGTCAAGTCGCGCTTCAGGCAGGAGCGCGTCCACCTCCTTCCAGACGGCGCGCAGGAAGCAATTGACGTCACTGCGCAGCCATCGCCCTTGTTGGGGGACACCGCGCTCCACCTCACGACCTTCGAGAGCCGCGCGCGCAGCGCCGCGCACAATCGGACGGTACACCAGCCGTAAGTATCCGACGAGCAGCCGAATTCGCAGCCGCCCCTTTGCGCTTGGGCGAGATGGAAGCTCCCGCGGTGGCGGTTTCGTCACGGCACGACTTCCCTTTTTTGCCCGTCTCATATCCCTGCCTCCTGACAAGCTGATTGTGCGCCCCTGCGCTCACAGTTCGAATTCAACCTCCTGGCGCACAGTCTGTGCGCCAGGCCGGCGAACGGTGGCCTGCACGGAATAGACGCCGGTCTCGGACCACGGAAAGTCAGCCGCATAGTGGAACATCTTCTGACCCGGCATGATCATCCCGCGCGCGGTCTGCGCAGCAGGCCGGGCGGGTGCCGCATTCGCCGGTGCTGTGGACTTTCTTTTGCCAACCGACCGTGAGTCCCCTCGGGCAAAAGCAAATTCCACGGCCGCGTTGCGTACCAGACGGTCGTGCTTGCGGTCGATGATCGTGAGCATGATCACGTAGTGCGCCTTAGCGTCGTGGTGCATGGCCAGGTTCATGCGGCGCATCATGCCTTCATGCGTGGGCATGTCCATCAGCTCGAAGGCCAGTTCGTACGGACCCGAGCGCACGATGCGCGTGCGCGCGTTCAGCGCGGAGTAGCCCCGTTCTTCGGCATTTTCGCCTTTTCGGCAGGATGGGAGCGCTCCCCACAGGAGCCCGACGACCAGAAACCCAGACACCATGCTTCGATTGCCCATGTTTTCCCTCCAATCCCGTTTTGTTTCACCGCCTGCGCTGTGTGTGGCGGCCTTCGCTTGCGCGGCCCCGCCGTGTTCCTTCCGCCCCGTGCCCCGGTTTCGGCGACACGTCGGCGCCGGGCCGCGTCTCCTCCAACACCGAGACGCCCGACGTCGCTGCGCCCCCATGTGATGGGGCATCCTTGTGCTCATCCGCCCCCCGCAGCGGCCCCGGAGCACGTCCCTGACGCAACCGTCGCAACTGAATCCATTCGTAGACCACCGGAATGATCACGAGAGTGACCATGGTGTCCGTCACAAGACCGCCGATCATCGGCATGGCCAGGCGTTTCATGATGCGCGAGCCCGCTTCGGTGGCCCACAGGATGGGCAGAAGTCCGATGAAAGTCGTGAGCGTCGTCATGAGCTTCGGCCGCACGCGGCTGACCACTCCTTCAATCACGCCCGCACGGATGTCAGCGGGTGTGCTCAAACGGCCTTCTCGGATGCCGCGAGCGAAGATCCCGTCCAGGTACACCAGGAGCACAATCCCCGTTTCCACCGAAAGCCCTGCCAGCGCAATGAAACCGACGTCCGAGGCAACCGAACGGTTATAGCCCAACAAGTAAATCAGCCACACGCCGCCCGTGGCCGCATACGGAAGACAACCGAGCAGAATGGCAATTTCGGCGAAGTTGCGGAAATGCAGGTACAGGATGAAGATGATTGCCGCAATGGCTCCCAGAGCGGCCAGAAGCAGGCGACGGTTTGCTTTCTCCAACTGTTCGTACTGACCGCTCCAGAGCACCGTCACGCCCACCGGCTGCTTCAGCTCTCCTGATGCCAGTTTGGCAGCCAGGAGTTCGCGGGCGTCCTCCACGTAAGTGGCGACGTCCCGGTCCTCCTTCAGGTCCACGTAGAGCCACGCGGTCTTGCGCGCGTTTTCGGTTTTGATGCCGGGCGGACCGCTGCGCACCACGATTTCGGCCACCTGTACAAGCGGAACTGAGGCGCCCTTCGGTGTGGTCACCCAGACGTTGCGCAACTTCTCGATGTCGTCGCGCAGTTCCCGAGGATAGCGCACGTTCACCGGATAACGTGCCGAGCCTTCGACCGTTTCAGTGACGTTCATCCCGCCGATGGCCGTCATGATCGTATCCTGGATGTCGCCCACGGTCAGGCCGTAACGAGCCGCTTCCGTCCGGTTGATCTCGAAGTCGATGTAGCGTCCGCCGGTGACGCGCTCGGCGATGACGGAGGCCGTGCCCGGTACTGTTTTGAGCAGTGCTTCGATCTGAACACCGTACGCGGCCAGTTTGTCCAAATCGTCTCCGAGTAGCTTGACACCGACAGGCGTTTTGATGCCGGTCGAGAGCATGTCGATGCGCGTGCGGATGGGAAAGGTCCACGCGTTGGTGAGCCCCGGAAACTGAATGGCGCGGTCGAACTCCTGAATCAGCTTCTCAATCGTCATCCCGGGCCGCCACTGCGAGGGATCCTTGAGTACGATGGTCGTTTCCACCATGCTGAGGGGTGCAGGGTCGGTCGCCGTTTCCGCACGGCCAATTTTGCCGAAAACGTGTTCTACCTCCGGGAAGGACTTGATGATGCGGTCGGTCTGCTGGAGCAGCTCGCGCGCCTTCGTAACCGAGATCCCGGGCAGCGTCGTGGGCATGTAGAGGATGTCGCCCTCGTTGAGGGGCGGCATGAACTCACCGCCCAGCTTGCGCACCAGCGGTTTGCCGCCCGGACCCGGGATGCCGCACAGCGGCACCAGCGTGACGAGGGTGATCCCGACGAACGAAAGAATCCAGCGCGCCTTGTGGTCCAGGGCGTGGTCGATGATCGGGCGGTAGACGCGAATGAAGAACTGCGAAAGCCGGCTTTCACTTTCCGGACGGATGTCTCCTTTTACGAAGATGCTCATCAGCACCGGAATGGCCGTCACCGCAAGCACGGCGGCAAACGCCATGGCGAAGGTCTTGGTGAGCGCAAGCGGTCGGAACAGGCGACCCGACTGTTCCTCCAAAAGGAGGACCGGCAGAAAAGAGACCGTGATGATCAGAAGGGAAAAGAAAAGCGCGGGACCCACCTCCAGCGAAGCGCGCCGAACGATTTCGATGTGCGGCAGGTTCGATTTCTCTTCCAGGTGCTTGTGGAGGTTTTCGACCATTACTATGGAAGAATCCACCATCACGCCTATGGCGATGGCAATCCCGCCCAGACTCATGACGTTGGCGTTGATGCGCAGGGCGTTCATTGCAAAAAGCGAAGCGAGAATTCCGACGGGAATCACCGCCACCGCCACCAGGGCCGAACGTGCGTGCCACAGGAAGACCACCGTAACAAGGGCCACAACCAGCATCTCCTCCAAGAGCTTTTGGGAAATGTTGCGAATGGCGCGCCAGATGAGCTGCGAACGATCGTACGCAGGCGTAACAACTACCCCCTTGGGCAAACCCGCCTTCAGGGTCTCCAGCTTTGCTTTGACGCGACCGATGACCTCCAGCGCGTTTTCACCGAAGCGCATCAGCACGATGCCGGCCACCGCTTCGCCGGTGCCGTTCCAGTCGGCAATACCACGCCGGATTTCGGGCCCCACCTGGACATGGGCCACGTGTCCGACCGTAATCGGGTTGCCCACACCGTCCGTACGCAGCACGATGCGGCGGATGTCGTCCACGGACCGAATGTAGCCCAACCCGCGCACCATGTACTCGGTCTCACCCATCTCGATCAGGCGCCCGCTCGTGTCCGTGTTGCTGCGGGCCAGGGCGCTGCGCACTTTTTCCAAGCTCAGGCCGTACAGCAGAAGCTTCGTCGGGTCAATTTCCACCTGATACTGTTTCACAAAGCCGCCCAGCGAGGCGACTTCGGCCACGCCCTGAACGCTTGCGATTTCGTAGCGCAGAGTCCAATCCTGAAGGGAGCGCAACTGTTGCAGGTCCAGTGAGCCGGTAGGGTCGCTCACGGTGTACATATAGACCCAGCCCACGCCGGTTGCGTCCGGTCCGAGCTGCGGCCTGACGCCGGAGGGCAACCTCCCGGCTGCAAAATTCAGGTACTCCAGCACCCGACTGCGGGCCCAGTACAGATCGGTGCCGTCTTCGAAGATGATGTAGACCAGCGAAAAGCCGAAGAAGGAGTAGCCGCGCACGACCTTGGAGTACGGCACCGAAAGCATGGCCGACGTCAAGGGATACGTGATCTGGTCTTCGACGACCTGCGGCGCTTGGCCGCGGTAATCCGTAAAAACGATGACCTGCGCGTCCGAAAGGTCGGGAATGGCATCAATCGGAATGCTGAAGACGGCAAACACGCCGACGACAACGACGACGCCCGAGTACATCAGTACCAGCAGTCGGTTCTTGACCGAATAGTTGATGAGCCTAGCTATCAATGCTGGTGCCCTCCGGGCAGGCCCTTTGTGCCGCCGCCCTGACCGCGCATTTTGCGGACGGCCTCCTGAATGCGTGTTTCCGAATCAAGGAGGAACTGTCCCGAAACGACCACCGCTTCCCCTTCCGCAAGCCCGTGCAGGATCTGCAGGCGATCGTCGCCCGCCGCCACTCCCACGTGCACTTCGCGTGGCTCGAAGATGCCCCCGCCGCGGTACACGAAGGCCAGGGCCCGTTCCCCCGTACGAATGACCGCCGAAAGTGGTACAACCAGGTGCTGACCCTTCAGGCCGCTTTTCAGGATCAAGGTGGCGTACATGCCTGGTCGGAGCTGAAAGCCCGGATTTCCAAAAGAAACACGTACTTTCAAGTCGCGTGTTTCGCGGTCCATGTAGGGAAAGATGAAGCTGACCTGGCCGCGGAAGGTCTTTCCGGGGATCTGCGTGACGACCATCTCCGCCGGCATCCCCTCCGAGACGAATGGAATGTCCTTCTCCGGCAGGTGCACGAAAGCCCACACCGTGGAAAGGTCCACGACCTTGAAGAGGTCCATGCCCTGCTTGATGGCCGCCCCCTGGATGACGTTTTTTTCCACAAGCACGCCCGAGTAGGGCGAATAGAGCGTCAGCAGCCGTTCCACCTTCTGGTTTTTTTCGATGGAGGCAATTTGAGCCGCGGAGATATTCCAGTAACGCAAACGCTTGCGGGCGGCAGACACCAGGGCCTGCATCTGTATCTCCTGCGGCGTGCCGCGCACGGCTTCCAGGCGACGGTGAAGCTGAAGGTACTCCTCCTGCGTGGAAACAAGCTCAGGGCTGTAGATTCCTGCGAGAGCCTGCCCGCGCCGCACAGGTTGACCGGTGTAGCGCGCGTACAGCTTCTCCACCCAGCCGTTTACACGGCTGTTGATCATGGCCTGGTTCGTTTCGTTGAACTCGATGTGCGCAATCCCGCGAATTTCGCGCCGAATGGGTGCGCGCTTCACAATCTCCGTACGCACGCTCATCTGCTGCATGACTGTGGGCTCCAGACGAATCTGGAGCACGTCGTCCGGTTTCAGGCCTCCGATCGCCTTCTCATCGTTTGGTTGGCCCGAGCTCTGCTCCTTGACCGGCACGAGCTCCATGTGACAGATCGGGCACAAGCCGGGTTGGTCCTTGAGAACCTGAGGGTGCATCGAACAGGTCCAGAGCTGCTTTTTCGCAGACGCCGATTCCGGGTGCCTGTGCTGCGACCAGTAGTAGGCTGCTGCTGTAGCGCCGCCCGCAACGAGAACCAAAACCGCGGCAAGCGCAAGCACGCGCGGTCGAAACAGTGCCAGAATCATGGCGCCCCTCCTCTGACCCCGGCTGCCCTTGTTGGCGGGGCCTCTTTGGGGGCTTTCACCTCAGGCAGGATCCGGTTGAAAATATCGGCCATCTTCAATAGTTGTATGTTCATGAGTGAGCGCAGGCGCAAAAGCTCCGCTTCCCTCATGTACAGCGTATCCCAGCTCATGAGCAGGACCTCGAAATCGACCTTCCCGGTTTCGTAGGCCTGTCGGGCCGAGTCGCGTGCGCTTTCAGCCTGCGGCACCAAGCGCTCGTCGTACAGGGCGATTTCGCGGCCCAGTCTTTCGTGGCGGGCGCGCAGTTCCCGAAACATCGCTTGGACTTCCAGAGACGCGTCGCGGCGTGCGGCCTGGGCCGCCTGCGTCTGGGCCAGTTTCGCATCCCGCAGCGGCGGCGTCGAAAGCGCCGACCACAGCGGCACGCGAAACGTCACACCGAAGCTCACAAAGTCTTCACCGCGCACCGGATCGCCTGATATGTTTGCGCGCACGCGGTAGGCCGCGAACAGTTCCATGTCGGGCAGGTATTCGTAGGCCGCAAGCGCACGCTCTGTCTGGCCCCGGGCAATCAGCACATCGCGCATGGCCACAACTACGGATTCGCGCGGAAGGAGTTGTGGATCGAGCGTACGCACGGCATCCAGCTTCCTCATGTAGGCGGAGAGACCATGCTCCAGCGGGATGAGACTGGCAAAATCGCTCTTCGGCTGGGTTCCCGGGGGCCCGGTTAAGGGGCCGCTGCCCGGGCCGGCAAGGGGGGTCAGCAGGTAGTCGAGGCGACGGGCCTCTTCTTCCAATTCTCCGCGGAGCGCGACGGCGCGCTGTTCGTACAGGCTCAGCATGAGTTCGGCGCGTGAGACGTCGGCCAGCGTGCCGCGTCCGACGGAATAGCGCGTGCGGGCCGTGTAGGCAGTGATCTTCATGCGCGGCAGATAACTTTCCGTGAGAGCCAGTAGTTCACGCTTCAGACGCGTGCGCACAAGTCCGGCGAGAAGCTCCCTGGTGAGCCGGTTCTTCTCGGCAGCCAGCTCCAGTCGTTTCGTCTGAGCGTCCAGGTCGCTCAGCTTTGCGGCGGTGGAGAGTCGGCCGGGGAACGGAACCGCCTGCATCAACCGATACTCGAACCCGGTCATCGGTGTACGCTGATCGTCGTAAGCCCAGTCCTTGCGGTACGGCGCGTTGGTCCAGGCAAGACCGAGGCGGGGGTCGGGATAGGCGCGCCCACGGCTCTTTGCTTCGGCCAGCCGTGCCGCCAGCTCGCGTGCCTTCATCACCAGGCGCGGGTGTTTGACGGAGAGCTCCAGGACGAGCCCCTTCAGATCGCGTGGCCGGTCCGCACCTGGCACGACGCGCGCGTCCGGTTGTGACACGGGCGGCGGGGCGGCCGGCGCGCCCGAAAGACCAGTCACGAACTGAGCGCCGAGCGCGGCGGCCGAAAAAAGAGCTCCGCGCCGGCCGACAAATAGTAAAGACATACGAAACACCTCCTCGGGGAGGGACGCGGAGGGCGTGCCGTACACACTGGCGTCCCGACGAATACAGACGAAGGAGGTGGATCAGACCAGAAGGGTGAGAAGGCTCAAGTATCGCTTCTGCCCGGTGGGCACGTAGGAAGCCTGCCAGCGTGGCCCGGTGGAAACCGTGGCGGAAGGGCTTGCCAGCTCAGTAAGAGCGCCGGTGATTGCGATCTTCAGAAGGGGAGAATCAGTTGAAAGAACGCCGACCTGCTGGGCCGGCGAACAGGCACACAGGCCTGAGTCCTCACAGGAAAGCGCGGCACGCCCGTCCGACTGGGAAGACTCTGCTTCCGGAGCGCCGAGCGACCGAGAGGGCGTGGCCCCTTCAGCCCCGGGACAGCAGGCGTGCTCCGAAACCGGTTTGGGCGGACAAACGCAGACCGCAAGGGCCGGTGCGCCCGTCGAAACGACGAACACGGAAAGCACAAGCACCGAGAAGACGCGCCGGAACTGTTTTCCAATGCCCCGCATAGGACAATTCAAAGGTGGGACTGGCGACTGCAAATCGGCAAGCAAAAAAAAGGAGAGGAAGGGTGCCCAAGCCCTTCGGCCGTCACGAAAACGCCAGGCGAATCACTTCCTGCTGCTCCCGCTGGTGCACCAGGTGATAGCCCGTGGCCGGTGAAGGGGAAGCGGGGCGGCCGACGTAGCCGAGATGGCGTTCGTGCGTGAGCATGGGCGCCAACCAGTGTTCGATGTGGATCCAGGCTCCCTGGTTGCGCGGTTCTTCCTGCACCCAACGAAAGTCGCGGCACTGTGCGTGCATCTGGAACACGGAGGCGACCGGTTCGTAGGGGAACGGGTAGATCTGCTCCAGGCGAATGATGGCCACATCTTTGCGCTCGGAACGTCTGCGTTCGGCGAGCAACTCGTAGTAGATCTTCCCGGAACAAAAGAGAACGCGCCGGACCTTTTGCGCTTCGATGGCCGAGTCCGACTCCGGCAGCACCTCAAGAAAGCGACCGTCCGTGAAGTCGCGGACGGGGCTCTGCACTTCGGGATGGCGGAGCAGCGACTTCGGGCTCATCACGAAGAGCGGCTTGCGATAGTCACGATGCATCTGGCGACGCAGCAGATGAAAGAATTGCGCGGGTGTGGTACAGTTGCAGACTTGGATGTTGTTCTGCGAGCAGAGCTGGAGGCAGCGTTCGAGCCTGGCACTGGAGTGCTCGGGGCCCTGCCCTTCGTAACCGTGCGGCAGCAGCAACACCAAACCGCTCATACGGTTCCACTTGGCTTCCGATGACGAAATGAACTGATCGATGATCACCTGCGCGCCGTTGATGAAGTCGCCGAACTGGGCTTCCCATACGACCAGCGTACGCGGATCCGCGAGCGAATAGCCGAACTCGAAACCCAGCACGCCGAGTTCCGAAAGCGGGCTGTTGATGACGTCGAAGCGGCCCTGCTTCTCCGAGAAGTGTTGGAGCGCCACGTGACGTGCGCCGGTGGCAAAGTCGGTGAGTCCCACGTGCCGATGGCTGAACGTCCCACGCACGACATCCTGCCCGGTGAGACGGATGTGGGTCCCCTCCAGAAGAAGCGAGCCGTAAGCCAGAAGCTCCGCCATGCCCCAGTCGACGATGCCGCCCTCCTCGACCATCCGGCGACGCTGATCGAGCAGCCGGGTCAGCTTGGGATTGACCGCGAAGCCGCCCGGTGTTGACGAGAGCGCCCCGGCAACGCGCGTAAGCACCGCAGGATCCACGGAGGTATCTGGATTGGAATTCGAGTTCTCTTTTCGAAAGCCGGCCCAGTCGCCGCGGAGTGTTTCGCTTTGCACCTGCACTTCGCGGGCCTGCACGCGCGCGTAGGCCTGCTCCAGACGCTCCTGAACGCGCGTGTGCACCGCCTCCAGTTCGGCCTTGGTCGATCCCTCTGCCAGGAGCTTCCTCTCGTAGAGCTCCAGCGTCGTGGGATGGTTGCGAATCCTGGCGTACAGCGTGGGCTGCGTGAAGGTGGGTTCGTCCGTCTCGTTGTGGCCCAGGCGACGGTAACAAATCAGATCCAGGAACACATCGGACTGATAGCGCTGACGCCATTCCATGCAGAGCTGCATGGCGCGAAAGCAGGCTTCGGGATCGTCGCCGTTCACATGAAAGATGGGAACCTGCAGCATCTTGGCCAGGTCCGTGCAGTAGTGCGTACTGCGACCTTCCGCGGGCCCGGTCGTGAAGCCCACCTGGTTGTTGACGATGATGTGCAGGGTGCCGCCGACGTCGTATCCTTCGAGCCGCGACATGTTGATGATCTCGTAGTTGATTCCCTGGCCGGAGAACGCGGCGTCTCCGTGAATGAGGATGGGCATGAAGCGCTGGCGCTGCGCGTCTCCCCCGCGCACCTGGCGCGCGCGCACCGAACCCATCACCACGGGGTTGATCACTTCGAGGTGGCTGGGGTTGAATCCGAGACTCAGGTGCACGCTCTGACCTGAAAGTGTCCGGTAATCGCTCGAGAATCCGAGATGGTATTTTACGTCGCCGATGTCCATGTCTTCGGGAACGTGCTCGCTGAACTCGGCAAAGATCTGCGCGGGCTCCTTGCCCATCACGTTATAGAGAAGATTGAGTCGGCCGCGGTGCGCCATGCCGATCACGATCTGCTCCACGCCCGAAGAACCGGCGAATTCGATGGCCGCGGACACCGACGGGATCAGGCTCTCGGCGCCCTCCAGAGAGAATCGTTTCTTGCCCGCGTAACGGCGGGCCACGAACTGCTCGAAGGTCTGCGAATTGACCAGGCGATCGTGGATCATCGCGCGCATCTGCGGTTCAACGGCCCAGTCCATCGCCTCGGACTCCATCCGCTCCATGAGCCAGACCCGCCGTTCCTCTTCGCGAATGTAGAAGAACTCCGCGGCAATCGACGAACAGTACGTCTTTTCCACGTGGGCCACGAAGTCACGCAGCCGGCCCGTTGCCCAACGTCCCGACAGGCGCGTCGTGACCTCGCGATCCAGGTCGGCCGGACCCAGACCGAAGAGCTTGGGTTCGAGCATGGATCTGTCCACCGGAGCCAGGCGCAGCGGGTCGACGCGCGCGGCCAAGTGACCGTTGCGGCGATGCGCCTGAATGAGCAGGAGCGCGCGCGCGCTCACATCGGAAAGCGAAGCGGCCTCGTCGGCGGTCAGCTTGGGCACGTACGGGGAGCCGTTGCGCCGGCCGTTCCCCATGTCGGCGAAGTAGGTGCGCAGATCCGGCGCAACCGCCTCCGGCGAAGCGAGAAAGCGTTGGTAGAGTTCCTCGAGAAACTCCAGGTTGTCGAAAGAGATCGGGCCTGGAGCTTCAGCCATGGAGCTTCGAGAAGCGGGCGGCGGGGACGCTCAGCGTTTCAGCGCCGCGAGAAGGGCAGCAGGTTCATGTCCCGCGCAATACGAATTTCATGCGCGATCTTCCGCTGCACTTTGGCGGTGGCGCCGGTCATACGGCGCGGAAGGATCTTGCCCGTGCGGGAGATGAAGCGCTCCAGCGTTTCGGAGTTCTTGTAGTCGATGACGAGGTTGCGGGTGTCCAGCACCTTGCGGCGGAAGCGACGCGGCGGCCGGCGTTTGCCGTCTCCATCATCGCCAGACCGATCCCGATCGCGGTCGCGATCCCGGTCTCTTCCTTCCCTCATATCCTTTTCTTCCATAAACCTGTTCCCGTTCCCTTCGCGGACACAGGTCGCAAGGAGGGCCGGGCAGGCAAGCCTTTTTGCGACCGGCGGTGCGCCGGTGGACGGGAGGCCCGCGAGATAGCAAAGACCGTAAAGCCCCGAGCTTTTTCTTGCTGACATGGTGTCAGCGGCCGGGAACGTGACGTCTCGTAACAATATATCGTCGCGTCCGAACCGATGCGATGGGAGGCAGCGGGACATGGAAACACTTTGGATCCTCGGGGGCGTCGTGGCGGGCCCCGTCATCGTCGAGTTTGTAGGGTACTTCTGGCACCGGTTTGCCGAGCACGATGGCCTATTCGGCGAAACAGTACGGGCGCGTCATGTGGACCACCACGAGTTGCGCTATCCACTGCACGAACTCGTTTCTCCTCACGACGAACCCTATCGCGACGCGAACTCCTGGACCTGGTACGTGGTGGCGGGCGTCGTTTCGGTGATCCTGTACTTCACTCTGCCGCTGGCCGTCTTCCTCGCTCTGTTTGTCTCGGGCCTGATCTACGGTCGCCTGATTGCCTATACGCACAGCGCCTATCACATCCGCGACCATTGGCTGCAGCGCTTCCGCTATTTCCGATTCCTCAACAAGCTCCACTTCCTCCATCACTTCGACCGGGCCAACTACGGCATCATCTTCTTCGGCATGGACCGATTGTTCGGGACGTACCGCGAGCGACGGTCGGGGTTGGAGGTGGAACAGTTTCCCGGCCTCGAACGTTCGGTCGCAGCTCATAACCGGTGACGAGCCCCTGGGCCGAACGAAAGCGCAAAGCGCGCGCGCCTGGGCCATGGAATCGCACAGGCGCGCTTGACTGCTACTCAGGGCAATCGTCCTTTGCCGGGTGCGGCCGCCGCGTCCGCACGTTTGGTTCATGGCCGATTCCGACGTACTACCTCCTGACACAGAAGGCGACCGCGCGCTCCGCGCGCGCGTGGCCCAAGAATTGGCGCGCTACTTCTACCGCCACCTTGCGGAGGAGCAGGCCAAGTCCTCCGACGTTCTGGACACCCCGCGGGAGCTCACCGGTGAAACTCCGCGTGCTGCCAACGAGCGCATCCTCGCGGAGTTGCTTCAGGCGTTTCCCGAGGTTCAGGACGGGCCCACCGCCCCGTTCAACCTGATTGAAGAGTGGGCCCGCCGAAATCGGTTCGTGTACGCGTACGCGGAGTACGCCTTCGACCTGTACAACCGGATCTTCCTGGATCGCCTGCTGGCCTTTCGGGATCCTTCCGTGGAGAATGTGCGTCGATTCGAAAAGGCGGCACATTCGGTCTTCAGCCGCTTCGACTACACGGCGCGGGGATTCTCGATCTCGTTCTTCATCCGCGTCGAAAACAACATGCGCGAACTGCTGCGCGAGATCTCGCGCACGATTCCCGACATCGACCACGAACGTGCCTGGCAGTTGCTGTACGAACAGAGCCGCGAATATCAGGAGGTCGTGAACGCCATCTTCGAAAAGCGCCTGAACGATGCGCTCGACGAATCCGAACGGCTGCTCCACAACATCCTTCCGCACACGGTAGCGGCCGAACTCAAACGCCGCGACCGGGTGGAGCCGGTTCACTTCCCGAGCGCCACGGTTCTGTTCACGGATTTCGTCGGCTTCACGCGCCTTTCGGAACAACTTTCTCCAGAGCAGTTGGTCGGGGAACTCGACGAAAGCTTCTCGATCCTGGACGCAATCGTGGAAGCGCACGGGCTCGAAAAGATCAAGACGATTGGGGACAGCTACATGTGCGCGGGCGGTCTGCCGCTGGCCAATCGCACGCACCTACTGGATACCGCGCTCGCGGCTCTGGAAATTCGCCGCGAACTCTCGGAGCTCAAGCTCAATCGCCTCGGAAAGGGGAGCGAGTACTGGGATGTGCGGATCGGTTTTCACACCGGGCCGCTGGTGGCGGGCGTTGTGGCGCGCAAGAAGTTCAGCTACGACATCTGGGGGGACACCGTCAATACGGCCAGTCGCATGGAATCCGCGGGAGAGCCCGGACGCATCAACACTTCCAGACAGGCCTTCGAGGACCTCCAATACTTCTTCGAGTTCACGCCGCGCGGCATGGTGGAGGCCAAAGGCAAAGGCCAGACCGAAATGTACTTTCTGGAAAGACTGAAGTCGCGTTTTGCCGCGGACTCAGAAGGCACGCGACCAAACGAGGAGTTGCTGAACATCCGGGACCGGATCGCAACCGGCGCCACCGTTCGTTTCCGAACCAGCGGCCCGTCGTAGGCCATCGGGACGGGCCGCCGAGCAACCGGCGGAAAGCAATACGGGAGGGGCTGGGGGCCCGTCCATTGGAGAAATCAAGAGATGCCGTTTGCCTTGGCAAAGGAAGTCAGCCAGGCTTCCTCATTCGGATGCAGATGCCCGTCACATAGGGCGAGGTCACGTGCGCTTCGCAGAAAATCCCGGGCAGCTACCTGTGAGTTGAAGGTCGGTGGCACTTTGGAAAGATGCGTGTTCGTCAGAGCCGTGGCGATGATCTCGTCGACATACCTCGCTTCAAAGCCGCGCGTCCTGCCAAATTCCCTGATCCGAGTTTGTTCTGCTTCGTGAAGGTGGCCGTCGGCTGCCATGATCTGGAGGAGGCTCAATAGGCCGAGCCCCATATCCTGCAGGTCTTGGCCACTCATTAGGCGAAGGTCGGTCATGGACTTACAAGATAGCAAATGTCCGGGAGTTCGGCCTCCCCCGGACCCCGAGCGAAGCCATCACTCCCCGAGAACGCCCGCCAAGAAGGTCACCGCCTTCTTCCGCTCCAGCACACCGTCAGGGTCTTTGCCTTCCTCCGGGAAGAGCTCCATGGCCTTCTCAACACGCAAATGATTGAAGAAGGCAAAGGCCGGACGCGGTGGATTCAGCGGGTCCTTGAGTCCCACCGAAACCAGCACGGGCGCATCCAGAACTTCGGCCCAATTGAGCACGTCGATGTAGTCCAGATTCTTGCGCAGCTTGGTCCGACGCGCCGGTGAAATGCCCGCAAAGAGGCGACGGACCTCTGCGGCATAGAGAGAACCGGACTCCACAAAAAAGCCGTCCAGGAACATGACTCCCGGACGCTCCAGAGCGATGGCTTTGATGTCGGCCCGCTGGGACGCGGCAAACACCGCCATGGCCCCGCCAAATCCGTGACCGAGCACCGCCAGGCGATGGGGGTCGATGCCCTTCTGGAGGCGGAGGAAGTCGATGGCGCGAATGGCGTCCAGGTAGCACAGGAAAGGGTAACTCTCTTCTATCTTCTCGAGGCCGTATCGCTCCCAAAGGCGCGGGCCGAGATCCTCCACGTTGGGTCCTGTGGGGCGGGGGCGGTGCTCGGCATGGTCCCGCAGGCGGACGGCCAGGTGCGCTACGCCCGCGTCGGTGAAGTCGCGCTGCACCTGAGGTTCCTTTCCATAATCATGGAAGCTGATGACCGCGGGAACGTTTCCCCGCTTGCGCGGCACCGAGAGGAATCCGTGGATCCTCACATCCCGGGCGCTCCGAAAACTCACTTCCTGCATGGTCTCCCAACCCAGGGAGCGCTTGAGCATGATCCGCGATTGCGGCTCCACGGCCGTCTTCTTGAGATCGAGCAGGGCGCGATGCCAGAAGTCACGAAGGTCCGTGGGGGCCCGCAGACGGGGGAACGTCTGGAAACACTCGTCGAAAGACGTTTTGGGCTCGATTTTCTGCATGGACCCTGGTCGGTTTGGTCGGGAGGCCGGACGGGGGCCGGACGGCACGTCCAGGCTCGCGGAGGCGGCCGGACAGGTAAAGCAAGATCGGGCCCTTGCCGGCCGATACTGTAACCCAGGACGGATGATGTCAGCGGACGCGCACGCCAAACCGGAGGAGATGGGCACAACCGTGAGCTACGCCTCCGGGGACACCATCTACGAAGCAGAATTCTTGGTACAGGATCCCTGCATCTTCCTGGTGAAGCAGGGACAGGTCGCTGTGGTGAAGAAGTACACGCCGCTCCAGAAAGAAGAGTTCGTCTTCGAGCGCGGAGATGTTTTCGGCATGCTGGAAGTCTTCACCGGAGGCCCGCGCATTACGTTTGCCCGCGCCGTTACGGACGTGGAACTGGCGGCTTTCTCGCGCGCGGAGTTCGAACGGTCCTTGAAGACCAACGTGAACCTTGCTCTGCGCGCGATTCGCCAGCTTTCGAAGATGCTCCGGCAGGTGAACGGGCGCATCAAGAAGCTGCACTGAGCGGGTGAAAGACTATGACCTCCGCTCCTCCCCCAGCTGACGCCGACTTCGACCTGATGAAATTGGGCTTCGAGGGAGAGCAGGCCATCACGGCCGACCTCTTCTTCAAGTACGGTCGCACCTACGCCGCCAAACAGATCATCATCCGCGAAGGCGAAATGGCCAAAGAAGTCTTTCTGATCATCTCCGGCAAAGTCGTGGTGACCGAACGCGTCGAACGGGGCTCCTACCGGGTGCTCAACTCCCTCGGCCCGGGCGAAATCTTCGGCGAAATGGCCATGCTCGAAAACGCGCCACGTTCGGCCACACTCATCGCCGCCACGCCCTGCAAGCTCCTGGCCCTGACACCCAAGAACTTCGAACGAATCTTCACCTCCCATCCCCGGTGGGCTTTCAAGATCCTTACCGCGCTCGGTCGTCGGATTCAGACGGCTTTTGCGCAGGTGGAAGCTCACTTCGGAGTCCGGTAGTGACGGTCCGCGCGCCGTCCGCCGCCCGCCGCTCCGTGGCCGGCCCGATCGACCCGTTCGTAGCGCGTCACTCGCCCGTGGCTCTCGTGCTGCGCTCGGCCCTCCTCCCTTTCGGCGGCCGCTATCGCCTGATCGAAGACTACCGCTTCGGCCTGAACCTCTGGCGCCTGACCGGCGGCCTGTTGCGCATCCTTCCCGAGGAGATGAGCACGGCGGATTTTCTCCGCGAGGATCGACCGTCCGTTCGCACCGCCATCGTTCTCGAACAACCCGGAAGCGCAGGCAGCGAGGGGTCGGTGTTCGAACTGCTGCGCTCACTGCGCCGCGCACTGCGCGACTGCGGCCGCGGCGAAGACGACAGCCGTGCCTGGCTGTTGGAAGATTTGCCGCTGGCCACGGACGACCGTACGCGACTGCGCCCCGTTGCGGTCATCGTCTGGAGCGGAGACCTGACCGCCATGGAATCGCTCGTCGGCGTGCGACCGAAGCCTTTGCCCGGCGCCCTTGTTCGCGCGTTCAGCCGCCAACCTTTCGCGGAGGCCGTCACGGCAACGATCTCGCCCGTGCGCGCGGAAGCTCCCGCTGTGCAGCAGCCCGCGCCTGATGCCGCGGACATCGGTGCAATGGCGGCCGCTGTGGCTGTGTCCGAGCCGCGCTCCCCGGTGCGGCGTCTCGTCTCCCCGCCGGGCATGTTCGAGCGCGTCGTGGGAACGACGCGTGGGAGCAGCTACCGCCGGTTGTTGGTCCGCAGCACGGAACGGGGACGGCGTTTCGTTCTACTCTCCGCGGAAAGACGGCCGGCCGCCACCGTGGAAACCGCGTTCTTCGATCGCGTGGGCTACGCGCCGGACGCTGTGGGCGCGCTGCGCGCTCTGCACGCGGCGCACCCGCCTCAGGTGCGCGCCTTCGTTCTGGAAATCGCAGGCGATGGAACGTTCCGCGCGCTCACCTACGGCGTGCGTCCCCTCTTCTGGCGCGCCTCGAAAAAAGCCGCCGTTGCCTTTCCCGAGTCGCGCGTTCCCGGCAACGGCAGGCTGCGCGTGATCCGCGGTCGTCTTTCTCCCGGCGACGCGGTGTTGATTCTGCCGCGCTCGGCCACCAGGTCCGAAGCAGGTAGCATCGGCGAACTGCTGGCCGTAGGGGCCCGCACCGCAGCCGTCGGCTCGCTGACCGCGCGACTCGACGCGCTCGGCTTCGGCAAGGCCATGCTCGTCTCGAAAATCGGCTGACCGTTGGGCCAGGTCAGGGAGCTTGGGCTCGTGCGGAGCCCTCGCCTGAAGCTGGTCGTGATCGGCGCGCTCCTGGTCCTGGCTGTGGGCCTGCTCGACCGCTTGGTTTACAATCGCCTCGTCTTCCTGCCGAAACCCGCGGTGGGTTGGGATCAGTTTCCGTGGTACGTCTTCGAGTACCACCTGAAGAAGTTGGAATCCGCGCGCGACCCGAGACCCCTCGTGCTGATTGTCGGTTCGAGCATCGCCAAGTACTCCGTTCAGAAAGAAGGGCTCGAAGCAGAACTGGCCGCGCGGGGAACGCAGGCGCGCGTGGAGATGGTCGTGCACGCTTCGATGATGCCGGGCGATCTGCGCCACTACCTGCCGCGCCTGCTCGCCCTGAAACCGAGCGCTATCGTCTACATCACCAATCCGGCGGACCTGGACCTGGAGCGCTACCTGCACCCATGGGAAGCCGGGTCGCCTTACTCCGACTGGGCCTTTCGCACGTTTATGGCCCTACGCCACCCGATGCTGTTGTTCTATCCATCGGAGTTTGCATGGGAGCAGCGCGGCTTCCTGGACTTCCAAGAGCAGATTCGACTCCACCTGCGCGGACAGAGCTTTGCGCTGCGGTTCAAGAGCGAATGGTACGACCCCCTGCTCTTTACGTTTCGCGCGCATCGCGGCGACGTGAAGAGCTACCTGAACTACCAGGGCATTCCCATCCGCGAAGGTATCTGGCGGGAAGGACGTACCGGCGGCTGTTTCAGTCTCCCGCGAAGCGTGCTCGAGAAGCGGCCGCTTCTGGTCCAAACCTCGAACGCTCTGTTCGACGAACCGACCTTTCGCGTCTCCATCTTCTCGGCCGCGCCCCCCGAAAAGCCCGCGCCCGGCCCGGCGGCTGCGCCCAGCAGCCCCTCACTCTGCGGGGAGGGCAAGACGGCGCGAGCGGTGGGCCAGGTTCGCCCTTCGGCCGCGGGTTGGCGCGCGCTGCCGATCCCAACACTCCCCGCGGGCGATTGGTTCACCTTCGTTCTGAGTCACGTCGAAGACGAGGAGGGTAAGGTGCTTCCCGTGCGCGCGGGCGACCCGGCGCACCGCGGTTTCGGACTCCGCCTGCCCGGACACCTCGGCCTCGAAAGCCCGCCCACGAATGACTATTTGGTGCGACGGCCCAGCCTGGAAGACGTGAGGCTGGCAGCGCTTTCGGATTCCGAGTACGAGCAGGATTTTCACCGCCGCGTGCATCCGGATGACTGGGCCAGGCCGGAGCGGGGCGCGCTTCACCAGTTCAATCGACTGCGCCTGGCCAAGCTGATGCTTCACTGGCGCGCCTTCGAAACCATCCCGCCTGTCCGTGAGGTCGAAAGCATCGCGGCGGCGCTGCCGCCTGCCGTGCGCCTGCTCATCGTGAACAATCCGGAGAACCCCCTCACCAAAGAAAGCTACGACGGAAGCCACTGGTACGCCGGATACTTGGACTTCTTCCAGAAGCTCGAACGGCGGCCCAACATTCGCTTCTATGATCTACGTAACAGCCTGCCGATGCAACACTTCTCCGACGCGCACCACCTCACGTACCCGGGTCTCTTGCGCATGCAGTCGGAGTACGCGCGTATCGTGGCGCAGTCGCTTGCGCGGGGGCAATGAACTTTGCGCAGCGTGACGGTGATCGGCAGCGGCAACGCCTTCAACACGGATGGCCGGGCTCATGCCTGCTACCTGCTGGAAAGCACCGCGCGCGAACTGCTTCTTCTCGACGTGGGCGCCACTTCCTTACGCGAACTCCAGCGCGCTCGCGTCGATCTGCTGTCCATCCCCACGGTGCTCCTCACGCACTTTCATGGAGACCATTTTGGCGGGCTGCCCTTCCTTCTGCTCGAGTTGGACCTGGTGCGCTTTCGGCGGACGCCGCTCGTGATTGCAGGGCCGGTCGGCGTGCGCGAACGTTGCTCGGCCCTCATGGAGGCGACCTACCCCGGATACATAAACAAGCTGCATTTTCCCATCGAATGGGTGGAGGTTGTTGCGCCTACGCGCCTCGGCTCTTTTGACGTGCAACCGTTTCCCCTGCACCACCGACCGGAAAGCACCGGCTACCGGCTGACCGGGCCGGCGGGCCGGTCCTTCGCCTTCTCCGGTGACACCGCCTGCGACGAGAACCTGTTCGACCTCGTGCGCGGCGTGGACGTGGCCGTCGTGGAGCTCAGCATGTTCCGCCAGACCGAGCCGCCTACCGACCACGTGACCCTCGAAGAAGTCGAACGTTTGCGCCATCGGTTCGAGTGCGGTCGGTTGATCTGGACGCACATCTACGACGAGTTGGCGGCCGCCGTGCGAGCGCGCGGCCTCGGAGAAGCGGCGGCGGACGGGCTGCGAATCGAGTTCGAGTAGAGTGAGGCCGCTGCCGCGACTGCCGATCAGGCCTTCGCCGCGACCGCCGCTCCGGCCGCCGCCGTGCGCCATCGCAGACAAAAAGGCGCGAATCCAGCCCCTTCTACCACAAAGTACGTAGAAACCTGAGCGACCCGCCCGATTCCCATTCTTTAGACTTCGTGATATATTGGCGCTTCCAAGCAAGGGAGGTGGAGTCATGGAAGGAAATGTCAATCGTGTGGTCGTGGCTGAAGATAACGAATTGGTGCGCGGGGGCATTGTGGCCCTCCTTGAGGAAGAACCCAACCTCGAGGTGGTGGGCCAGGCCCGCAACGGTCGCGAGTTGCTCGCGCTGCTCGGAAGCACCGAATGCGACCTCCTCATTCTCGACCTGGCCATGCCGCAATTGGATGGTCTTTCGGCGCTCCCGGAAATCCATGCGCTGCGGCCCGGGCTGAAGGTGTTGATCTACTCGGCGCACGAGGAACCAGACACTTTCCTCGAAGCCCTTGGGTGCGGGGTGAGCGGCTACCTCCTCAAGTCCGAAGAGGTGAGCAAACTCACATTGGCCGTGCGGACCATCTGCTCCGGACGCACCTACTACTCGGCAAAACTCCGCGACTTCATGCGCGCCGAGCGGGCCGAACTCCAGCGGCGCATCTCCGCCAACCTGCTCTCGGAACGCGAGCGCGAACTCGTGGCTATGTACGCAAACGGCATGAGCGCAAAAGAGATGGCGCGTTTTCTGGAAGTGAGTTCCCTCCAGCTCGACCGCATGACCGGGCAGGTAATGCTCAAGCTGGGCATCAAGAGCGACGCGGGGCTCCGGGAGTTTGCCACGAAAACCGTACGGAGGAGTCCGCTGGCCGTGGCCTGAGCCCGGTGGGCGAAGGGATGGAACGGGGCGGCCCGTCGTGTCGCTCGGGATGGGCGAGCCGCGGGCTCTCAACTCAGATAGCGGTCCATCATCTCGCGCAGCGCTTCCGGTGTGACGGGCTTGTGGAGAATGGTCAGGCCGGTCGCGCGGGCCTCCGCCAACCGGTCCGGCGACGTGTCCCCGGTGAGGAGAAACCCCGGCGCCGGCTGAAGCAGGGCTTCGTTCACCTCTCGAATGGCGTCGCTGCCGGTTCGGTCGTGCTCGAGGCGATAGTCTGCCAAAATGAGGGCCACGCTCTGACCGCGTGCGAGTTCGACGGCCTCCTGCGCCGAAGTTGCAGCAATCACTGTGTGTCCCCAGGATTCCAACAGCATCTCTATGGATTCGAGAACCTCCGTGTTGTCTTCGATGACGACTATGAGTCTGCCGGAGACGTGGGATTGTGCCCCGCCTTTGGCGGCAGCCACCCCCGCAGCGTCCCCTGCACAGGGCACAACCAACTCGAAAGTGGAACCGCGGCCGAAGGCGGAACGAACGATGATGCGGTGGTCGAGCATGCGGGCCAGGCGCTTTACGATGGCCAGCCCCAGCCCGATGCCTTTCTTCGCGTCACGCGCGGGGTTCTCCACCTGATAGAACTCCTCGAAGATTCTCTCCTGGAGTTCCTCGGGCACGCCGACGCCGGTATCGCGCACAAAAATGTGGTGCCCGTCCTGGCGCCTGCGAACGCCGATCAGGATCCAGCCGCGCTCGGTGTACTTCACCGCGTTGTAGACAAGATTGCGCACGATCTGCTCGACCAGGTCCGGGTCGGATTCGGTTCGCGCTCTGGTTGGATGCACGCGAATGCGCAGGCCGCGCTCTTCGACCAGAGGCAGGGCGTCGTTCTCGATTCTTTCCAAGATGCGTGAAAGCGAAAAGACCGTGCGCTGAGGAACGATCAGTCCCGCGTCCAGGCGGGAAATATTCAGAAGAGAGCCCAACAGTTCGCCCAGGGACTCCATGGAGGCCTTCAGACGATCCACGAACTCGCGCAGGGTGGGCTCGTGGATCTTCTGCGAAAGCAGGTACACCATCATGTTGGCCGCCTGGAGGGGCTGACGCAGATCGTGGCTGGCGGCGGCCAGAAATCGGGACTTGGCCTCGCTGGCCTGTTCGGCCAGGTCACGCGCGCGGCCGACCTCGGCGTGGGCCGCTTCCAGTTCCGCCGTGCGGGCCCGTACGAGCCCGTCGAGGTGGTCGCGGTGCTGACGCAGTTCGGCTTCGGCAGCCTTCTGCGTGGTGATGTCATGCAGGATCCCCACGAAGGACCGTCGGCCCGAGATGAAGAACTCACCCACGGAGAGATGCACAGGAAACTCCGTGCCGTCCTTGCGGCGCGCCACCACTTCCCGCCCGATACCGATGATGCGGGCCACCCCGGTCTCGACGTACCGCTTCAGGTAGCCGTCGTGCTCCGCGTGGAAGGGAGGAGGCATGAGGAGCTTGACGTTGCGACCGATCACTTCGTCGGCGCTGTACCCGAACGCGTTTTCCGCTGCCGGATTGAAGGTTTGGATGATCCCGTGTTCGTCTATGGTGATCATGCAGTCAGCGGCCGTTTCGAGGATCTTGATCGCGCGCTGCTGACTCTCTCTCAGCGCCGTTTCGATGGACTTGCGATCCGTGATATCCTGCTTGATCGCGATGTAGTTCTGGATCTCTCCCTTGTCGTCCAGAACCGGCGTTATGGTCATCTCCTCGGTGTAGAGCCGGCCGTCCTTGCGCCGGTTCACCAGTTCGCCATGCCAGACGCGCCGGTTGCGAATGCTCTGCCAGAGTTCCTCATAGAAGGCGGGATCCTGCTGCTCGCTCTTGAGCAGCCGCGGGTTTTTTCCGACAATCTCTTGGAGTTCATATCCGGTGAGCTGCAAAAAGGCCTGATTCACCCACTGGATGTTTCCGTTCGGGTCCGTGATCATGACGGCGTTGGCCGCCGAATCCAGGGCCGCGCTGCGCAGGCGGAGGGCGGCTCCCCGGTTCTCGACCTCCTGCTCGGCCAGCCGCCGCCGCGTCACATCCACGAGAAACCCCATCTCGCGCCTCAGCCTGCTGCCCGGCCCCAACAGGACCGCACCGGTGTTCAACACCCAGCGCACTGCTCCGTCCTTGCGAACGATGCGGTGCTCGATCTGGAGGGGTCGACCCACTGCCCGGAGTTGCCGCAGCGCGGACAGTACCATGGCCCGATCCGCATCGTGAACCATTTCGATCCACAGGCCCGGGTTCTCGAGCATCTCTTCGGGCCGGTACCCGGTCACGTCGATGCACTGCGGGCTGTGGTAGGCGCCGACCTGACGCCCGTTCTCGTACTGTATGTCGTAGATGTACCCTTGGACGCTTTCAGCCAGGAGCTGGAAGCGTTCCTCCACAGTCTTCCGCGCCTCCTCGGCGCGCCTGCGATCCGAAATGTCACTGATGGTGATCCGAACGTGATCGGCCGATCCGCTCTCTGCGAAGGCCGAACAGGTGAGCTCAACCGGCAGAAGCTCGCCCGTTCCCACGCGCAGCCTGAGCTCGACGACTTCGCGCCCCAACCCGCGCTGGGCCCACGCGATTCGCTCCGCCAATTTGGGTCGGTCGTCGTCGACAAAACAATCCCGGAGACGTTGGCCCACCAGGGACGCGCGTTCGCGCCGTGCCATTGTCGCGAAGGTGAGGTTGGATTCCCGAATGGAACCGTCCTGGTCCACGGTCACGTAGCCTAAGGGGGCCAGGTCGTAGAGTTCGAAGTACCTGCGCCGGGACTCGGCCAGTTCGCTTTCCGAGCGACGCAGCTCCTCGTTCTGCATCTCCAGTTCGAGGGTATGCACCTGAAGCTCGTGTGCAAGACGTCGGGCTTCCTCGGCCCCCAACGGACCCAAGTTTACCTCCTGAAGTGCAGCCGCCTGCTCCGCTCGGCTGCGCAAGCTATCTTCGGCCCGGCTCATTGCGTGGCGATTGCGCTCTCCAAGCCTTCCCTCTTGTCAAGAAGGGAGGCCTTCCCGGGCGAAACCTGAATCCTCAAGTTCGCCACCTACAGCGACCCAAAAATCGGCCAAGCACTTTTTGGGCGGTGTGGTCTTATGTCGCGGAGGCGCGTCCGGCATGCGGGCATGGGCGAGCGCGTCTGGGCCAGCCGGTCAATCGGCACGGTGGCGCGTCACTTCAGCGTCTGTTCCACGAAGGTGATCACCACGCCGTCTATGACGTTCTCGGACGTGCGGTACGGCATGATCCGCATATGGTAATTCTTGTCCCCCGATTCGACGATGCGTTCCTGCCGGACCAGCGTATCGAGAACCTGCTTCGCGTCTGCGGAGATGGCGCCGTAGTGCACCCGCGCGGTGATATCGCCGATCGAGCGACCCAGATCCGCGGGGATAAGGTTGAAGATTTCGGTCATCTTGGGCGTGTAGCGTTTGATGTTGAGCGCGCCGTCCAGAAAGATCGTGCCGATTTCGGTGCTGGCCAGCAGGTTGTTCATGTCATTGTTGGCCTGAGACAGTTCTTCCACCTTCTTCGAAAGTTCCGCGTTCACTGTGACCAGTTCTTCGTTCGTGCTCTGCAGTTCCTCCTTCGAAGTCTCCAGTTCCTCATTCGTGCTCTGCAACTCCTCGTTGACCGATTGGAGTTCCTCGTTCGTCGACTTGAGCTCTTCATTGGAGGTTTCCAGTTCTTCAATCGTGGTCTGAAGATGCTCCTTGGTGGAATAGAGCTCGTGTTCGAGGTTGCGAACGCGGGGATCCAATTCGTCTGCGGCCTTGAGGGCGGTCGTCGTGGGTAGTTCGCTCGGCGTGCGGTCCTCAAACACGACGAGAAGCAGGCCCGGCCGCACCTTTGGGTCGTCGACCGGACGGACGCTGATGTCGACAATCCTGTCTCCCGCGTGGGTCTTCAGGCGAATGTCTCGCTCCTGCACCACCCGGCGGTCCTTCTGGGCCAGGTGCAGAGCGGTAGACAGCTTGAACTTCAAGCTCTCACGGGCCATTTTCGTGATGCTGAAGCGTGCCTCCCCTGTGGGCGGCGTCAGGTAGGCGTCCGTGTTTCCGACGAAGTACAGGATTTCCAGCTTCTCGTTCACCAGAACGCTGGCCGGCGAAAAATTGTCCAGCACCAGCTTTTCGGTGATGCGACGCAGATCCTGCGCTGCTGCCAGGGGCGGCTGCCCGGCGGACAAACGCTCTTGAGCCAGCAGGGCCAACAACGGGAAGCCCGGCTCCGTGAAGGCGCGCTCGGTCACCGGCTCCCGCCGCCGAAAGATCTTCCACTTATTGTTGATAGGAGCAAAAAGAAGCGGTTCAGTCGCTCCTCCGAAACGTCCGCAGCAATGCTTTCGGGGAACACCCCCGCGCGCGCCGTTTCGATGGCCGCGGCATCTATGTCGGTACCAAAAATCTGTATGTGGCAATGCTTCTTCAGCCGCTCCATGGCTTCGATGAGCAGCATGGCGATGGAGTGGGCTTCTTCCCCACTGGCGCAACCCGGCACCCACACCCGAATAGGAGTGTCCGGCGAATGGCCATCTACCATTTCGGGGATCACTTTTTCGGCCATGACCGTGAAAGCCTCCGGGTCCCGGAAGAAATTGGTCACGCCGATCAGCAGATCCTTGAACAGGAACTCGACTTCCGAGGGAGTCTCCTGGAGAAAGCGGATGTAGTCGTCCAGGGCGTGGATCTGATGCACGGCCAGCCGCCTCTCGATGCACCTGCGAATCGTCCTTGTTCTCCCTGGTCTTCGGCCAGAGAGCGGAAGAAATGATCGATGGGCAGGTTCACGCCGTGAAACCGTACGGGTTCCACGAGGACCAGCTTCCCTCGCAGAACGGCCACGATGCAATCCGGAGGATTCACGTAGACGCAATTCGCCTGTATCTCGGCGCCGTCGTGGCTTCCAGCACCTTCATGGAGGTGACCTTCTGAAGAGGGGTGTCCATGATACTCTTGTGCTTCGGGCTCAGGTGCTGAACGACTACGAAGGCCATGTTCCCGTCGGCAGGCATGTTGGAGAAGAAGGCCTCCAGGGTTTCCAAACCTCCGGCCGAGGCGCCGAGTCCCACGACCGGGATGATGCGGGCCGACTCAGTTTGGATTCCTTCCATAGAGTTGGAAGGAGTGCCAGAGTTGGTTGGGAGTGTCCGTCATTTCGACTCCACGCTCACTTGAGCTCCATGAAAGGCGTCGGATCGACCTGTCCGGAACGAATCTCCGTGTCGCGCACGCGCTGCACGGGGATGATGCCCAGGCCAACCTCGAAGTGGACGTGAGACCCGGTGCACCGGCCGGTGCAGCCCACCCGAGCCACGACCTGGCCGCGCCGCACCTTCTGCCCCTGCTCTACGAGAAGAACATCGCAATGCCCGTAGGTACTTATGACGCCGAAACCGTGATGGATGGTGACGTACCTCCCCAGTCCCTCCTGTTCCCGGTACTTGTTTTGCGCAATGTAGACCTCGCCAGGACCCGTGGCGAGGATGGCGCGGCCCTTGCTGCTCGATAGATCAATGCCATGATGGAATTCCTGGTCGCTGCGCAGGTCAATGGCCATCGGATTCTCCCGCACTCCAAACCAAGATGAGACAGTGCGCGCACCGGGCGGGAGCGGCCAACCTCGGGGGAACGCATGGTACAACCACATGCGGTTCCAAATGAGGTTCAGGGCCATCGTGGCCGTTTCTTCGAGGACCAGGCCGCGAGACCGGAGGTTCTGAAGCTCGGTCAGTTCGCTCGTGCTCAGGTCCTGGCCCGGCTCCGTTCGTCGTACGAAGCGCGTGTATCGTTCGGCGGCAAAGCGGGCCAACAGCGCGCGGTCTTCGCGCCACGCCAGACCCTGAAACTCCCGCACCTGTTCGTCCACCCGGGCCAGGAGGGTGCCCTTCTCCCGGTTCATCACGCGCAGTGTGTTGAGGAGAACGACACGACTCTCGACCTGCTCGACCGGATCACTGCCCTGACGGAGCTCCCTCTCCACGAACAGAACCAGAGCCACCAGAGGCAGGGCGACCAGAAGGGCCCCCACGAAGAAGATCACGTAGAAGTTGATCCGGTGCTTCCGGGGCGTGAGGGCCGAATCGTCCTCGAAGATGAGGATAGAAACCCCGTTCCAGGCCTTCCGGTGCAGGTCCAGGAGCGCCTTTCGACGGCGATCCAGCCGAAAGAGGACTTTGTCCACCAGGAGCATCTTGCGTCAGCAGGCCGCGCGCAAAGCACACAGCAACCAAAAAGCCCTTCCGGGCGCCTGCCCGGGAATTTCACTTGCTAACAGCCCCGCCGTGCCGAGAGTACCCCAAAAAATGCTCAGCCGCATCAAGCGTTTCTTTTCCCGCCGCCCCCTCACGGTGGATGAAATCCTGGCCCACCCCGAAGGGAAACGCTACTACCGGGAACAACACGAACTTCGCCGGGAAAGCATGGACCCGGATGCCCTCAAGGTAGTCAATCGCCTCAATCGTGGCGGCTACCGTTCGTACCTGGTCGGTGGTTGCGTGCGGGACATGCTCCTCGGTCGCCATCCCAAGGACTTTGACGTGGTGACCTCCGCCACCCCGGGGCAAATCCGCAACCTCTTCGGAAACAGCCGGGCCATAGGTCGCCGCTTCAAGATCGTCCACGTCGTCTTTCGCGGGCACGTTATCGAAGTGTCCACCTTCCGCAGCCTGCCGGAGCATCGCCTGAGCGGGAAAGCCAGTCGCTCGGACCTCATGATGCACCGGGACAATGAGTTTGGAAGCGCACGGGAGGACGCGGCGCGCCGGGACTTCACCATCAACGCGCTCTTCTTCGATCCTCGCAACGAGAGCATCATCGACTACGTGGGCGGATTCGACGATGTGCGCAACCGCACCATCCGCATCATCGGCAATCCGGACATGTCGTTTCGGGAAGACCCGGTCCGCATGCTGCGCGCGGCCAAGTTCAGCGCGCTGTTGGACTTCCACATGGACGCCGAGTGCCTCAAGGCGGTCCGCAAGCACTCCGACGAAATCTCGCGCGCCAGTCCGTCGCGCATGCTCGAAGAGTACGGCAAGATCTTCCGAACGGGCCGCACTTCGGCAGTCTTCGGAGCGTTCCACGAAAGCGGCCTGCTCAAGTCACTTCTGCCCGAAACCTGGTCGGCCATGAAAAGCAACGAGCGCAAGGGGCCATTCCTGGAGACGCCCGTTGGGCGGCGGCTGGCCACGGCCGACAAGATGCTGACGGAACGAGAAGACCTGACCACCACAATCTACTTTGCACTGTTGTTTGCGGATGCGGTGCGCAAGGTTCTCGACGGCGACATCGAAAAAAACATCGTCGAATACATCCGCGACCGACTGGAACCCGCGTGTCGGCGCATCCAGCTTCCCGGCAAAGACCGGGACCGGCTCATCGAAATCTTCGCCAGCCAACCGCGCTTCAAGGAAACGAAATCCCGCCGTCGCTTCAAGCCGGAGTTTTTCCGACAGAAGGTGTTCTTCTTCGAAGCCTTCATGGTTTACAAGATCATAGCGATATCGCGCCAGGATGAAGAAGGAATGCAGCGCGCCATGTTCTGGGAAATCGGACCGCGAACGCGCCCGCCCGAAAGCGGAAAGGCCATCACGCTGTTCGGTCGCCGCGGCTCGGGCGGCGGGGGACGCGGGGATCGGGACAGGGATCGCCGGGGCGGACGGTCTGGTGGTGACGGTCGCCCCGACCGCGACGGACGCGGAGGGCGTGACGGGCGCGGCGGAAGAGGCGGTCGCGAGGGAAGAGCCGGCCGCGAAGGACGCGGAGGGCGAGACCGCGGCGAGTCCGGGCGCCAGCGGGAAGGCCGCGAATCCGCAGGCGCACGACGGGACCAAGAGAACCCTGCCGAGCCGGCAGAACGCCCGGAGAGCCAGGAAGGCACGCGAGAACGGGAAGGGCGTCGGCGCGGACGCAGACGGCGCGGACGCTCAGCAGATCGCGAAAGGGTGTCGGCGGAAACGACTCCTGACTCGGGAGCCGCGCAAAACGGCAACGGCCAGGACAGCGAGGGATGAAAGGAGACGCGGCCGCGCGCCAGAACCGCTTCGACCGCGTGGCACTCCTGGCCCGAACGGCCGTTGACCAAAAGGTGGGCGTCCTGGTTCTGCTCGAGGGAGCCAACCTGCCCGGCATCAAACGGGTGGCCGGTCGACTCGCGCGCATTCTGGATCCGCGCCACTTTCGAGTGGAACGCCTGGCTGAAAAATGGACCGGAGCACATGCGCTGCTCCACCCGTACTGGAATACCCTGCCCCGGTTCGGCGAGGTGGTCATCCACGAGCACGCCTACTACCACGAACTGTCCGCGCAGGATCCGCGCAGGCGCGTTCGCGAACGCGCGGCCGAGGACATCGTCGGCTTCGAAGAAACGCTGTCAGCGGATGGCTATGCAATCATTAAGGTCTTCTTCGATCGAGACCGCCGCAGCCTCAAGCAGGACGTCCAGGACCTCAAGCGTCACGTTCGTCAGCTCATCCGCGGCAGATTGAACCGCATCACCGCGCGCTACGCGGACTACACGGACAACATGATCTCGCTCATCCGGGCCACGGATCGACCGAACGCGCGCTGGCTGCACGCGCCCGCTGCGGGGTCACCACGCGAAGTCGAAGAATCAGTGCTCGAACACCTGATTGCGGTGTTGGAGACCAGGCTCCAGACGGATTCCCGAGCTGCGGTCGCCGCCTTCGATCAGGCCATGCAGGAACGCCGGGAGAAACGGAGAGCTACCGATGGGCCAACTTGATGATCTCGACTTGAACGTCTCGGTTTCCGAACCGGAGTACGAAGCCGGCATCTCCCTTCTGCAGAGGAACCTGGCGCGCGCCGCCATGAAGCTCCACCGCCGCCGTCAGAGCGCCATCTTTGTCTTCGAGGGCATGGACGCGGCCGGCAAAGGAGGCGCGCTGCGCAGGCTGCTCGCGCGAATGGACCCCGAACTGTACCAGGTCAATCCCGTCGCGGCTCCGACAGCGGAAGAACGAAGCTACCACTACCTGCGCCGCTTCTGGACGAAGTTCCCTGCGCCGGGTGGCGTCGTCGTCTTCGACCGCAGTTGGTACGGTCGCGTGCTGGTGGAGCGGGTCGAAGGATTCGCGAAGCAGGAAGAGTGGCAACGCGCCTACGGTGAGATCAATCACATGGAACGCCACCTGGTGAACTCCGGGGCCGCCGTGGTAAAGTTCTGGTTGCACGTTTCTTTGGAAGAGCAGCTCAGACGCTTCCAGGATCGACAGAACAGCCCGCTCAAGAGCTGGAAGATCACTGACGAGGACTGGCGCAATCGCGAAAAGTGGCCGCAGTACAGGTCCGCCATCGAAGACATGCTGGAGCAGACGTCCCGGGCGCACGCTCCCTGGCACATCGTGCCCGGCAACGACAAACGCTACGCGCGGCTCAAGGTGTGCGAGATCGCGCTCGGCGCGATCGAGGCGCTCCCTGGCTGACCTTTCCGTTCTGCTCGTCGACGACGAGCCCGGCTTCCTCTCCGACACCGCGGCCTGCCTGAATGACTCCGGCCTGGCCGTCCGGACTTGGCTGCGTCCCGTTCTTGCTTTCCGTCGTGTCCGTCTACTTCTGCCCGATGTCGTCGTGCTGGATCAGGACATGCCCGGCCGCACCGGACTCGAGATTCTCGCCGAGATCCGCTCCGGCGCCGCAACGCGGGATATTCCGGTCGTGCTTTTGACCGGCATGCGCGAGCGGGAACTCCTCCTGCGTGGTTTTTCGCAGGGGCTCGACGACTTCATCACGAAGCCGGCCGATCCGGCCGAACTGGCGCTCCGGATCCGCGCAGTCGCAGCGCGGAGCAAACGCTTCGCGGCTCGTTCCACCGGTCTGCTCGAAGGGACGGCGCGCGAACGAACCCAACTCCTCTGGCTGGCCTTCTCCCGCACCGGAGACGCGCGCACCCAGACCGGCCCACGGGACGCGGCCACGCTCATTCAAAAAACGGCCTTTCGCCTGGCGGAACTCGCGGGATCGGAAGCGCCGGTTGGCACACTCACCGTTTCCCCGCGCCGAGAAGGGACGGCATGGGTCCGCTGGAATGGCGCGCCTCCTTCACCGAGCTTGCGCGAGCGATTGCTGACCGCGAGGTGCGCGGCAGAACGGCTCTGCCGATCGCGGGGAATTCCCAGCGGGCTGCGCTTGCTGCATCTGGAGTTGCGGCGCCCCGAACTCTTCGGTCGGCCCGGCATGGAGCAGGCGATCGCCCTCGAACTCGAGCAGCAAAGGAATCCCGACGAGCTGAGGAGCCTCGAGTTGTAACAACGGCGCACCGGCGGTTCATCCGGCAGTGCCCCTGCTCAGCGGTTCCCGGGGCGTGCTTTTTTTGGTGGCGGCTGCGCGAAAGCTCTGTAGGGTCATACTTTCGCCCTGAGCTTCAGGTCTGCTATGCGTCCCTTCCGTTTATGCATGCTCCTCCCCCTGGCGCTGTGCAGTTGTCCGGCCGCATTCGAAACGCCGTCGCCCCCGCCTGCGCGTCACAAGCCAATCATCATTACAGGAGACCGGGACTACCCTCCCCTGCAATTCCTCGACCGCGGCCGACCGACCGGACTCTTTGTGGCGATTGTCAGGGCCATCGAAAGGGAAACGGAGATCCGTTTCGACATCCAACTGCGCGAATGGAGCGAAGCGCAGCGGGTCGTGCTCGACGGCTCCGTGGACGCCGTTGGGTTCATTTCCCAATCACCGGAACGCGAAAAGCAGTACGATTTCACACCGGAGCTCATTCGTCTTACCTACTCGTATTTCACCAGACAAGATGATCAGCGCGTGCAGGCCGACTCCGATCTCCGGGGTTTGCGCGTGGGCGTCACGCCGGGTGGCAGGCCGCGCCAGTTGCTCGCAGACCGACCCGGCATTGTTCTCGTCTTCGTGGACAACTATGAGGATGGATTCCGGGAACTCAAAGAGCGCCGCATCGACCTCTTGGCCGCGGACACCTGGGTGGGACAGTACACTCTCCAGAACAAGGGCATTCACGGGATCCGTACGGTTCGCGAACCTTTCTTCTACGCCCCCGCGGCTTTTGCGGTTCGCAAGGGGAACCGACAGGTGCTCGAACAACTCAACCGCGGAATCTCCACGATTCGGGCCTCGGGGACGCTGGATGCTCTGCTCGACGATTGGACCGAACAGGAGGTTGTGTATCTGACGCGCGACCGCGTCAAACGCCTGCTGACGATGGCCGGGCTGACGCTGGCAGCCGTGCTGGCCGTTGGCGCGCTGGGCATAATCATGGCGCTGCGCAGGCAGGTGCGAAGGCAAACGCGCCTGCTCATTTGGGCCAATGATTCCCTGGAACAGCGTATTGCCGAAAGAACGACTCACCTCCGGCGCAGCGAGGAGCGTTTCCGTCAATTGCTGCAAACCGCCCCCGTAGTGGGTGTTCTGCTTCGCCCGAACGGGTCGATCGTCGGCCTCAACGCAGAGGCAGAGCGCGTGCTCGGTGTACGCGCGGACCGCGTTACCGGGGAGAGCTTCTTGGCCTTGTTCACCGGCGCAGAAGATCGTCCGCACCACCAGCTCTTCCTGGAGACGACTCAAAGGGCCGGACGGGCCAGTTCCTTTGAACTGAACGTTGTAACCGCACGGGGTGAGTTACGTCTTCTGGTCTGGAATGGAAGGCTGCTGGTTTCGGGCAACAGCGAGGAAGCAACGATCATCGCCATGGGATTCGACGTCACCGACCAGCGGCTGGCCGAGGAGAACCGGCACAGACTGGAGGAGCATCTACGGCAGGCCGAAAAATTGCAGGCCATCGGACGGCTGGCGGGTGGAATTGCGCACGACTTCAACAATCAGCTTACCGGGATCCTGGGATTTGCCGAACTGCTCCGGCGCAGACAAACCAATCCCGCGGATCAGGAGTACTGCGATCGAATCATCAGCGCGGCCCGCTCCTCCGCCGACCTCACCGGTCAGCTCCTCGCTTTTTCGCGTCGTGGCGGTCACAAGCAGGAGATTGTCGACCTGCACGACTTGATCCGGGACGCGCTGGCCATCCTCTCAAGAAGCCTCCCGAAGGGTGTCCGACTCGAAACGAAACTTGCAGCCGAGCACAGGACCCTTCGGGGAGAGCCCGCTCTGATCCAGAACTGCATCCTGAACCTGGCCATCAACGCTCGCGATGCCATGCCCGAGGGAGGAACCCTTTCCATCCGCACGTCCATGGTGACACTGGGCCAGCGCGAGATGATTCGGCTTTCGGTGGCGGACACGGGCAGCGGCATCCCGGACAGCGTTCGGCGCCAAATGTTCGAGCCGTTCTTCACAACCAAAGCAAAGGGTCATGGTTCAGGCATGGGCCTGGCGCTGGTACACAGCACCGTTCAGGCACACGGCGGCCTCATCGAAGTGGAAAGTGAACTGGGCCGGGGGACGGACATCATCATCCTGTTGCCCACAGCGGAGGCGCAGGCGCCTGAGCCCATACTCGAGGTTCCCGGCGCCACGCTGGACGGTACCCCGCACCTGCTCCTTGTCGACGACGAGGACATAGTGCGGGAAGCCACGGCCGGACTCCTACAAAGCGTCGGGGCCACCGTTCACGTCTGCGCGGACGGGCAAACGGGCCTCAACGCCTTGCGCAGCCAGGTCGACAGGTACGCGGCCGTCATCCTGGACCTGGAGATGCCCGGTCTGTCCGGTCTCGACACCCTACAGCGCCTGCGGGAGTTCGCGCCCACACTACCGGTGCTGCTCGTCTCTGGCTATGCGGCCCCCGGGATCGTTGACCTGGCCGCTTCGGTGGGCTACACCGCCTTTCTCGACAAACCCCTCACTTCGAGTAAGCTGGTCCACGCATTGCGGTCGCTCTTGGACTCCTACTCCGATAGCGCCATTGCGCGACGTGCCCCCGACTCGCTCGGCCGGGACGAGGACGTACCGTGAATCCGGGAAAGGCAGCAGATCACTTGTGGATCAACAACGCGCGGACGACTTCGAGCGCCTCGAGTTCGCGCAGCAACTCCAGCATGTTGTCACAGAGCCCCACCAGTTGCTCGGTGTGAGGCGCAACGATTCGCGCGTCATCTTCGTTCACCAGCATACGGTAGAACTCTTCGGTGGGTTCGGGCTGAATGCCGAAGCGCTGGACGAGCAGCCTGTTCACTTCCTCCACCAGCTTCAGGACGCAGCGTTCGTGATTGCCGAAAACCTCATCGACCCGGTACAGAACATCGCCGCACTCTCTGAGCAGTCTTTCCTGATGCGCTCCGTGCGTACCCATGTTCGTGAGATAACGGTAGGCATCGAGAAAGCGGTCATAATGCTGGCGCACGTCGTCGCGCAACACCTGAGAGAGGCGGATGATGCGCAGCAGGCTGATCCAGTACGATGGGACCCGGGAAGCGCCGGAGCGGCGCTGAAACTGTTCGCGCAGGTCGGCCGTGTCGTCCGGGATGCGCTCCAGCATCACCACGATCTGGGGGACCTGCTCCTTTACCAGAGCGTTCAGCAAATTCGCGAGTATTCGTTTGTACTCACGAACTAACTCGGGGCTCATTTGTTTACCACGATACGCACATCCTTGATGTGAGCCGCACCGTTGCCGGCCGCGATGATCCGATCCAGTACCTCGGAGGGGGAAACCAACTGCCCGAATACAGTGTGCATCCCGTCCAGATGCGGCGTATCGACCTGGTTGATGAAGAATTGCGAACCGTTGGTGTTCGGTCCGGAGTTGGCCATGGCCAGAGCTCCACGCACAGCCTTCCGGGACTTCAGGTCCGCACGAAACTGGTAACCGACTTCGATGAGCGTGTCTTTGACGCTCCTGGAATCGTAGCGTTGAAGCTCACGCTGCACTTCCGGCATTCGTCGGTCCAACTCTGCCTGGCTGGTGATTCGCAGTTTCCGAAACACGGCCTGCTGGAGTTTTCCCTGGAGCACGTTGCGGTGCGGCGCGTCTTTGAGAAGCAGCCGATCCAAACCGAGCGCGTCGGCGTTGATCTCGTCGGGGAATTGGTAGCCGGGGCCTCCCGACCCGGTACCGGTGGGATCTCCCGTTTGGGCCATGAAGTCCGGGATCACGCGATGGAAGACCACCTTGCGGTAGAAACCGTCCCGCGCGAGTTTCGTGAAATTTTCGACGGTCTTGGGAGCGCTTTCCGGAAAGAGCTCCACCACCAGTTCCCCGTGACTGGTTTCGATCACCGCAAAGACTCCGGCCCGCTTGGGCACCGCCGCCGAACCGCAGAAAACAGTAGAAGCGGCGCCGAGCAGCAGCGCCGTCAGCACCGAAAAAAAACGAGGCGCGCGCGAGAGAGTCCGACGGTCAGTTCGAAAAATCGTACACAGGAAGTTGTGTTTCACTAAATATCTCCTCTGGGAGCTCATACGCCGCAAGCTGATAGGGCGCCAGCGTCCCAATGCGACGGTCCATTTCACCGTTGTAGTAGCGCAGGGCCATTCGTCCATCCCCGAGGAGGGCGTCAATTCGCTCCGGCGAGATATCGAGGCGCTCCGGGTTCATGGTGGCCAGCAGGAACGATTCGCCGATCAGGAAGCTGGGGATGTTCACCTCCTGAACGCGCACGCCCCGAAAGACGGACCGGAGCGTAGCCACCAGGCGACGGTGGAAGGCGGAAGTGATCCATTCCCCCTGCACGGAAAGGACGCCGCCCGGAGAGAGTGCGTTGCGCACGGTCGCGTAAAATTCGCGCGTGAACAGAAGCTGCGCCGGTCCGCCGTCTCGGGCCTCGTTGATGTCCAGTACCACCACGTCGAATCCCGGGTTGGCGGCCAGGTATTCGGCGCCATCGGCAAAGTACAGCTCGACGCGCGGGTCGCTCCAGGGATCTCCGTAGACATCGCCGAGGTGCTCCCGGCACAGGTCGACCAGTTCCCTGTCGATGTCCACCATGACGGCGCGCTCCACTTCAGGGTAGCGCAGTACCTCCCGGAGCGCGCCTCCTTCGGCTCCACCGATGATGAGGACCGATTCACGGCGACGGGCGCGCACCATGGCAGGATGCACAATCCCCTCGTGGTAGATGAACTCGTCCGACTCGGTTGAATTCAGGACGCGATCCAGGAAAAGCGCCCGACCAAACGCCCGTGTGCGCACGAGCGTGACCCGCTGCTGCTCGGTTTCCCTGTCGAAGATGATCTCCTCGTACGGATACCGGACATTGAGGTTGCCCTGCCCGACCTCCTCGTACTCCTGCGGCTCCCGAGACATCCTTTTCAAGGGCCCGGAACTGAGGGTTCGCGTCAAGCCACTTCAGACTAACCGTCTTCCGGCAGGGAAAGGTCGGCAGAAGGCCAGGCGAGCGCTTCGAGCTCCGAACGGCGGCGCTGCGCGATCCGCAATTGCTCTTCCTGGCGATGCCTCGCGGTGCCGCCCTCGGAGATCTTCTTGTCCACGCTCTTTGCAAGGTCCACCGCCGCCCGAAAGAACGCCTCGTCCGCCAGATGCGGCGAGATGGCCGCGCGGTCGACCGTCCCTGCATCGGCAAAAGTCCAGCCGCGCTCGATGCACACCGCGGTGAGCCTTCCCGCCACATGATGGGCTTCCCGAAAGGGGAGTCCCTTCTCGCGAACGAGAGCGTCCGCGAGGTCCGTGGCGGCGGCAAACCCGCGTTCGAGCGAAGCCACCATTCGCTCCGGGTGGAAGCGCATGCCGATCACCATGGCTTCGAGCCCGCGCGCCGACAGCGAAGCCTGCCGGCCCGCATCGAGAAGTGGAAAGCGATCCTCCTGGAGGTCGCGATTGTAGGCAAAGGGCAGACCCTTCACGCTCACGGCCAGAGACTGGAAGTGGCCCAGAACCCGGCCGACTTTGCCCCGAATCAGCTCGGCCAGGTCCGGGTTCTTCTTCTGCGGCATGATGCTCGAACCGGTGGTCAGCGCGTCGGGCAGCGTGATGAAAGCGAACTCCTGACTGTTCCAGAGAATGATCTCCTCCGCCAATCGCGAAGCGTGCACCATGAAGATACTACATGCGTACAAATAGTTGAAAATGTGGTCCCTCGAAGCAACCGCGTCCATCGAGTTCGGGTACGTGCTGCCGAACTGCATGGAATCGCGAAGAAATTCGCGGTCGGTCGGGTAGTTCACGCCCGCCATGGCGCCGCTGCCGAGCGGCAGCACGTTAGCCGAAGTCGCGGCAGCATGGAAGCGCTCCACATCGCGCACGAAACCCCAGTAGTGAGCAAGCAGATGGTGACTCAGCCGAACGGGCTGGCCTATCTGCAGATGGGTGTAGCCCGGCAGTATGTGATCCACCGATTCCGAAGCGCGGCTCAACAGGGCAAAGCAAAGCGCCTGGATCTCCCGGCCCAACTCCGCCGAGCGGCGGCGCACGTACAGGTGAGTGTCCAGGGCCACCTGGTCGTTGCGCGACCGGGCGGTGTGCAGGCGGCGGCCCGCTTCCCCCACCAATTCCACCAGCCGGTTCTCGACGTGCGTATGGATGTCTTCGAGTTCGGCGCGCAACACCATCTTCCCGGCTTCGATCTCGCCGCGAATGGTGCGCAGGCCGGCCAGAATGGCGCGCGTCTCTTCGTCCGAAAGCAAACCGACCCGGCGGAGCATGCGGGCATGGTGGGCCGAACCGTAGATGTCTTCGCGGTAGAGTTCGATGTCCAGCGAGATGGACTCGCCCATCTCGACCGTGATTTCGGCCACGGAGCCGGTCGCGCGGCCCTGCCAGAGCTTGTGCGCGCCACCTTCGGGCGGGTTGCCTGCCATCTCGTCACACTCCCAGAGCGTGCCACAGTTCTGCAAATCGAATCGGCGGTTGTTCCACCGTGTGGACCTCCGCTTTCCAATCGAGAATCAGGCTGCGTGTTTGGAAGTACACCCCGCGAAAACGCTCCCGCATTTGGGCCGCGCGGGCCCCCGGCGCCACGACCAAGAGAGAACCCGGCGCGAGCTGTATCAGCTCGTCGCCTCCCTTCAGATGCGCCTCAATGATGGCCTGCACTTCTTCGAGGATCTCCAGCGAGCGATGCTCCCCGCTCATCTCGAAGTAGACCGACATGTCCTGGAAGCGGAAGTGTATGAACGTTACGGGAATGTGGCCCTCCAGATGGTGCTGGCAGAGATGCCGAATGTGGGCCTCGACCTCCTGGAGCAGGTCGACGGAGCGTTCGTCCTGCAGGGAGGCCAGGTTGAGAAAGTACACTCTCAGGAAGGGCAGCAACTCCGCATCCAGGATGACCCGCGCGTGCTGTTCGAGATCTGCCGGCAGCACGCCCAGGAAGTGAAGCGTACGCTCCTGCACCCGCTCCGTGTGGTTGATGGCGACGAGCCCCCGGGGCAGGTTCGCGGCCGGCTGGTAGAGGTCGGTGTCCCACGGCCGGATTTCGGCGCCCTGCCGGTGCGCCTCGCGACCATCCAGGACGACCAGCGCCTGTAGGAAGCCACCAAAAGATATATAGTTCTCCAGTATCCAGGCCGTGTAGGTCCGGTGGCGGGGAGCCGCGCCGGTTTCTCGTTGGATGGTGGCCTGGTATTCTCGAGCCAAATCCGCAGGCAACGCTGCCATGACCCGCCGCACGGCACGACGAACGCCGCCCTGGTAGCGGGCCGTAACCGGACAGATCTCGAAGAACAGAGCCATGCCCTTCTATTGTCGACCCCGGCAGAGAGGCTTCTGAAACCGCGCCCCGCCACTTCCCGGTGCCAAAACCACTTGTCCTCCGGGCAGGCAACGCGAGTCTGCCACGGTGACGCAGGCGACGGACCGTCGGGAGAGCCGGGACCGGCCAAAGCCCCATCCGGGCGGCTCGCACCCATCGAAGCGGGACTTCAGCGCCGAGGTGCATCTGACCGCTTCACGTTCGTTGCGATGGGCGCTCTGGGTGGTTGGGACACTTTCGCTCGGGACCGGGCTCATCGGAGTTTTCGTGCCGGGACTGCCGACCACCCCGTTTCTGCTGCTGTCGGCCGCCTGCTATGCCCGCTCGTCGGTTCGCTTCTACAACTGGCTGATGAATCAACGCCTTCTCGGTCCTTACATCCGCGCCTGGCGCGAGAATGGAACCGTTCCGCTTCGCGTGAAGCTGTTCGCCTCGTTGCTCATAGCGCTCACGATCGGCACGACGGTCGTTTTCTTCATTCCCATCTTTGCCGTGCAGATCCTCGTGACCGCGATCGGTATTGCCGTGATCATCTACATCTCGCGCCTGCCATCCGCTCCTGCCGGAAGAACGCCATCCTGGCCCCACCCCGCTACTCCGGGAAACACGGACGGCGGCGTCACATGAACCGAGCGCGCTTCGGGTTCGAGCACCGCTTCCGCGTGGCGTGGGGAGACATGGACGCGCTGGGACATGTGAACAACGTCGCCTTCAACAGGTATTTCGAGTCGGCCCGCGCGGAGTACTTCACGGCCCGCCTGCTGCACCGTGTGGCCGGACGGCGTGAGGACACCGGTCCGGTGGTGACCGGGGTGAACATGGAGTACCATCGCCAGGTGCACTTCCCGGCGGACCTTTTGGCCACGGTGGGGGTGCTATCCGTCTCCAGTCGTCTGTTTGAATTGGGTTTCTCTTTGTGGTCTGGGTCGGATTTCGTGGCGGGCGGCGTCAGCCGGCACATGTGGTTGGACTTCGGGTCCGGTCGGCCGATCCGCATACCACCGGAATTTGTCACCCTGCTGAAAGAGGAAAAAAGGGGGGACACGCGTTCCGGCCGGGAAACCTGAGGACTGTTCGAGGGGTTTCCAGAAGCACCATGACGGCCAACAGCGTGCTGATAGTCGAGGACGACGCCGACCTACGGGAATACGTGGCGGGTCTCCTTCAGGCGGCGGGCTTCCGAACCGTCGAGGTGGGGAGCGTAGCCGAAGCCGTCTCCACCACTTCCGTTCGGATTCCCGACCTGGTGCTTCTGGACCTGACCCTGCCCGATGGGGATGGCCTTCAGCTCTTTCGGGAACTGCGGGAGAAGCCGGTCACCCAGGATGTGGCCATCATCGTCGTTTCGGCGCGGAACCGGGATCGGGATATCGTGCAGGCCCTGGAGATGGGCGCCGAAGACTACGTCACCAAGCCATTCAACGCCAACATTCTCCTGGCACGGGTGCGGCGCGTGCTGCGGCGCCGGGACGAGGCCACCACCACCGGTTCGGAGAAACTGCGGGTCGGTCCCATCAGCATCGACCCGGATCGGCACGAGGCCCGCGTGGAAGACGCGCCCGTTCGGCTCACCGCCGGGGAATTTCGCGCGCTGCGGCTCTTCATGGGGATGCCCGGTCACGTATTCACGCGGTCGCAGATCATCGAACATCTTCGCGGCCCGGAGACGTACGTGAGCGAACGTTCCGTGGATGTCCTGATCGCAGCACTCCGCCGCAAACTCCATCCGCACGCGCATCTGCTCCAGACCGTACACGGAGTCGGCTACCGGTTCCATCCGACGATGGAAGAACTCCAGCACGAAGGATGAGTAATTCCAACTATCTCGTCGTCGGTGGTTCGGCGGTTTCCGGGCAGATGATCCTGCGCGCCCTGCGCGAGCACGACCCGTCCGGAACGCTGGTTTCCACCTCCTCTGCTGCGGATCGGCAGGTCGCATTGGCCGATCGCACCGTACCGGGGATTGCCCTCGAGGACCCAACCGCCGTCGATCGGATCCTCGCGGCGTGGCAGGGCCCGCCGCCCTCCGTAATTGCGTACGTGCCCGCGCGTGGAGAGGTGGGAATGCCGACCGCCCGGGCCACCCGAGAGATGGTTCGTGAAAGCACCGATTACTGCATCCGGCCCATGCTCCGTCTGACGCAGGCTTTCCGTCCGCAGCTGACCGTGTGCCTGTCCGGTTTCATCACCATGCCACCGATGCTCGAGTGCTACGGGGCCATGGCGTACTCGAAGCTCGTGCTCGAAGGCCTGGTTGTCCGCCACCCGGATCGTCTGAAGGCCATTCGTCTCGGGATGTTCCCGAGCAACTCCGTGCGAGGAATCGCCATTCTCACCCAGAAGAACATGCAGCGCGGACGCTTTCCGGAACTGGCGGCCATGCACACCGAGTGGCGCGCCACAGGAAAAAAGTTCTCCGACTTCTTCTATGGAAAGAATTGGCACTTCGAGGAAACCGTGTACCGCAGTGCCGCTGCTTTCGAAAAACCGTTCCGGCCGACAACACCCGATGACATCCGCCTGGCCATGCACCGCGTGCTTGCTGGCGAGCGCGGCCCGATCTTCAACGTGCTCGGCGACTGGGTGTGGACGGAGGCCACCATGCCCGAACTCCCCGAAGTCGTCCGCGCGCACCCGGATTTCTTGGAGTGGGACCTGGACCGCTACCTCGCCTGAACAAGGGAGGGCCGTTCTGATGAGCGATGAGAAGGCGCGGGCCCAAGCCGGACCGGCCGAACAACGAACGTCATTGTGTTCGGGAACATCCGAGGAAGAACGGATCTTTGGAAGCAGGCGATTGCCGTCTTGGCGATTCACGTTGGTCGGCCGCGCCGAAACGACGGAGAGGCTTCGTGGCGACTTCGCTTCCTTGCCGCAACTCGAGGGCGCGGGGAGAGCCTCGGCCGAAGGAAGTAGATTCCCGTCCCAAGCGGGGGGCTTCTTCAACCCGACCTCTTCGGTTGGCACGATCGCGGCATCGCGCTCACGGGACGCGGCAAGGGCGCGTGCCTGCAGCCGTACCTTTCGTGCGTTTAAGCGCGGCCGAGTGATCCGCAAGGCGGTGGCCAGCCATCGCACCCTCCCAAGGAATTCTGGAAGCGGATGCTCCGGAAACGCCACCGCGAACTGCCAGGGAATTGTGGGTCTGAGTTCGGCGAAAACCGCGCTTTCCCCGCCGAGGAGAGATGGAAGGCCGCGCCGCGGAGAGTCGCTCGTGGGCCGGCCGAGCAATGAACATCATCGTGTTCCGGAAAATCCGAAAGGGGACCGGACCTTTGGAAAGGGGGGCGACAAGCTCCCTGGCGATTCACGTTGATGGGCCGCGCCGAAACGACGGAGAGGTTTCGTGGAGACTCTGCCTCCTTGCCGCAACTCGGGGGCGCGAGGAACGGCCCGGCCGTAGCAACCGCGTTTCCGCATTCTGGTCGACTGACGCTTTCAGTCCGGCCTTCTTCGGTTGGCACCGTCGCGCCACCGCGCTCACGGGAGGCGGCACGACCGCGTGGATGCGCTACGGTACCTTTCGTGCGTTTAAGCGCGGCCCGACCGCGTCCATTGCGGTGGTCCGCTATCGCACCCTCCCAAGGATTCTTTGGATACGGACGCCCCCGGGGCCGCCGCCGCGAAAGGCCGGGGAATTCTCGGCCCGTGGTTCTGAAGAAGGGCATGTACTCCCGCTGAGAATCGATGAGAAGGCGCGGGCCCAAGAGCGGACCTTCGGAAACGGCCGAGCAACGACCGTCCTCGTGTTCAGAAGAGCAAAAAGAGAACGGACCTTTGGAAGCATGCGATTGCGGCCTTGGCGATTCACGCGACCGGGCCGCGCCTTGCACGCCGGAGAGCAACAGGACTCGGGAGAGCCTCCTTGCCGCAACTCGAGGGTGCGAGGAACGGCCCGGCCGCAGCAACAGCGTTCCCGCATGTTCAGTCCGGCCTTCTTCGGTTGGCACCGTCGCGCCACCGCGCTCACGGGAGGCGGCACGACCGCGTGGATGCGCTACGGTACCTTTCGTGCGTTTAAGCGCGGCCCGACCGCGTCCATTGCGGTGGTCCGCTATCGCACCCTCCCAAGGATTCTTTGGATACGGACGCCCCCGGGGCCGCCGCCGCGAAAGGCCGGGGAATTCTCGGCCCGTGGTTCTGAAGACGGGCATGCACTCCCGCTGAGGAGCGATGAGAAGGCGCGGGCCCAAGAGCGGACCTCCGGAAACGGCCGAGCAACGACCGTCATCGTGTTCGGAAGAGCAAAAAGAGAACGGACCTTTGGAAACGGGCGATTGCCGTCTTGGCGAATGACGTTGGTGGGCCGCGCCCTAACGCACGATCGGCTTCGCGGCGACTCCGCCTCCTTGCCGCAACTCGAGGGCGCGGGGAGCTGCCCGGCCGCAGCAACAGCGTTCCCGCATTCTGGTCGACTGACGTGTTCAGTCCGGCCTTCTTCGGTTGGCACCGTCGCGCCACCGCGCTCACGGGAGGCGGCAAGCCCGTGTGAATGCGTGCAGTACCTTTCCTGCGTTTAAGCGCGGCCCGACCGCGTCCATTGCGGTGGTCCGCGTTCACATCCCTCCCGAGGACTTCTGCACACGGACGTCCCCGAAGCAACACCGGGAATTGCCAGAGGATCCTCGACGTCCGTCTGGCCCTGAACATGATAAGCGCCCCCTCAGGGCGGCGACGCGCGGCCGCCGAACGAGCAATGAACATCATCGTGTTCCGGAGAATCCGAAAATCCGAAAAGGGACCGGACCTTTGGAAGGGGGGCGAAAAGCTCCCTTGGCGATTCACATTGGCGGGCCGCGCCTTGCGCGCCGGAGAGCAACAGGACTCGGGAGAGTCTCCTTGCCGCAACTCGAGGGCGCGAGGAGCGGTCCGGCCGCATTCGGCCGGCGCGGCATCAGCTCCCAGGAAAGCCGCGCACGCGCCCGTCCGTCGCCGGGGGCGCGAACTTCAGGATCTGGGGCATCACATCCCGGTAGAAGTCTGCGTTCAAGCGCGCCGCTCCTTCGCAGGAGTAGTGGACATGCTCGATGTAGAGTTCCCGAGGATAGAAGCGGGCCGGAAAATCGATGCGGCGCGCCGAGGGATGCTGCTTCAGCAGTTCGGCCAACTGTTGGTCGTACTCGACGTAAAAGCGCGTACCCGCATAGGCGTCCACGTTCGGCACTTCCACAAATACGATCTGGATGCCCTGCCGCTCGGCTTCGTTCACGAGCAGCACCAGCTCGCGCAGGTCGGGTTTCTCGTTGTTGTAGATCCGACGATACTCCTCGATGCCCTTGTCGCGCAGCATCAGCGTCATCATGCGTTGCTCCGGCTTCAGGCGATCTCCAATGTTGATGCCGCCGTACTGCCTGCGAATCAAAGCCGCCATGAGACGATTGTCCTGGGGATGAGACATCTCGGGAAAACATTCCGGTTTCAAGACCGAACTGCAACTGCCGCAGTGCGACGGAACGGGCACATCCCGGAAGGCAGTCGCGCTCAGTCCGACGGTGTAGGTTTCGATGGCGCGGCGGTACCGAAAGATGTGCGACACGAGCGGCAGCGCCTCACCGACGATGAAGACCCTCTCGGCACCCGAGTACTGCCGCGCCAGCTCGCTCACGCTGAACAGATGCAGGTAGCGATGCGAAAAGGTATCCCAAAGCATGTTCTGAAACGCGGCGTCCAGAACCGGTTGGCCTCCCTGCACAGCGTAGCGGATGCGTCGCGTGAATCGCTTACTTATATACGTAGTCAGACTTTCGTCGGAAGAGTCGCTGTAGGCGCCCACAGGATCGTGATGAGGACGATAGAAGTTGGCCTGAAAGTGCCTCGGATCTCCGGCAAAGATGACGGCCGCGGGTTTGTGTTTGCGATTTGCGAGGATCTTCCTCAAGTAGTGGCGGAAGTAGCGCGGGCCCAGCGCCGGCAGACTGAAATTATAGACGCTGTAAGGCGCGCCGGCCGTGGGCGCGTGCCCGTTGAGACTCAGGCTGCGCGAGTCCCCCAGGATAACGTAGTCGAACTCGGGCCGGTCTGAGTCGGCCAGCTTGCGTCGATCCACCGTCAGGAAGATGCCCGCGCCCGAGGCGTACTCCATGGGCAGAAGCCGCAAACCGACTTCCGCGGCCAGCAGCAACAGGAGCACAATCCACAAAGCCGCAAAGCGACGCACAAGTACCAGCGGCCGGGGCGATGGAGCCACCCGCAACACTTTCGCGGGACCGGGCACGTTTCGCCAGGGCGCATCCATTGACAGACGAGCTGTCCAAAAACTGACACGGCGTCAGGATTTGGATTGACAGAGCGTCAGCGGGCGGCTATTGAGGGCCCATGAAAGCTGGTACGATCCGGAAGAGGCGCCCCGAACCGAGCAGCCGGCGGATGCCGGAGCCTGATATGCTGCCGAAGCGGACGGCGGCCGGGCAGAGCCGCCTGGATCGGGCAGCGACGACACAACTGGATGTCCTCGTCATCGGGGGCGGAATTTCGGGAGCGGCTATCCTCTGGGACGCCACACTGCGCGGACTTCGTGCCGCCCTGGTCGAAAAGAACGACTACGCCTCGGGGACCAGCCAGGCTACCTCCAAGCTCATCCACGGCGGTCTGCGTTATCTGAAAAATGGCGAACTGGGACTCGTTCGCGAGTCGCTGCGCGAACGGAGGCGACTGGCCACGATCGCTCCGCACGCCATTCGACCGGCGCGTTTCCTCTACCCCGCTTACCCGCACAATCCGGCCGGTCGCTTCCTCATGCACACGGCGCTGTCCATCTACGGGACGCTTTCGCTGGATCGAAATCTGCGCGTCCCCGAACATCTGCGACTGCCGGGCTATCAATATGTCAGCGCCGAAGAAGCGGTGCGCCTGGAGCCGGGCCTGCCCCGCGAAGGCCTGCGCGGCGCATTCCTGTACTCCGACTACATGAACCTCAATCCCGAACGCCTCTGCTGTGAGTTCATTTTCGCCGCGAGGGAACGAGGCGCGCTGGCCTTCAACTACGCAGAAGTCGTCGGGCTCGAACAACAGGGCACCACGCGACCGGTCCACGCGCTTCGCGTGCGCGACCGCCTGACCGGACGTTCCGTGCAGTTGCGAGCTCCCGTCGTCATCAACGCGACCGGCCCCTGGGCTGATTTTCTGCCGGGAGTACAGCGGTCGCAACGCCTGGTGCGCTCGAAGGGAATCCACGTGATCACGCGCGCCATCAACCGTTCGTACCCGATTGCCCTGCATCGTCGCGATGGCACGCATATCTTCATCATACCGTGGCGCGGCCGCAGTATTCTGGGGACCACCGACACGCGATTCGAAGAACACCCCGACGCGTTGCGCGTCACGCGCGCCGACGTGCTTTCGGTTCTTTCCGACATCAACGAACTCTACCCGAGCGCCCGTCTCACTCCTGGCGACGTGCAGTTCTTCTACGGAGGGATTCGTCCTCTCACGGATGAAGGCGGGGACGTGGAGAACACCTACAGCGCTTCCCGCCGCACGGAGGTCTACCATCACAGCGACGACGGAAGGGCCGGCCTGTGGACGGTGCTCGGCGGTAAGTACACGACCAGCCGCGCGCTGGCCGAGCACGTCCTCGATGAAGTCTGTCAGTATCTGCCCGGCCGTCAGGGAGAGTGCCTGACGGCGCGCGAAAGGCTGCCGGGCGGGCGCTTTGACTCCCGTTCCGCGCTCCTTTCGGACCTCGAACGCGATTTCCCGGCCGTTCCCGCCGAAGAACGCGCCACGCTCGCGGAGCGCTATGGCGCTCTGGCAGGCCGCATGCTGACCGGCAGCCCCAGCGGTTCGCTGCGTCTGGCAACCGGGGAGGCCTTCTACCAAAACGAGATCCGCTATCTTCTGGAGCAGGAAGACATACAGCACCTCACGGATCTGTACTTCCGGCGCAGCGGCCTGGGTACCGTTGGCGCGCCTCCCGAGCCCATCACGCAGGCCATCTCCAAGACCGCGGCGCGCGAACTCGGCTGGAATCGACGTGAGCTGGGCGTGGAATTGCGCTCTGTTCGGGAACGCTACCGACTCTCGTAGTACCGGCGCATCAGAAGCACCAACATGGGGTGGAAGCAGTCCAGCGCCATGTGGCTCGCGTCGAAGAACGTGTTGCAGTAGAAGTCCTTTCGACGCGAGAGGTCCAGGTACGAAACGCCGAAGGGCGCAATCTCGCGCTCCAGCCGCGACTCCCACTCCCGGAAATGCGCCGTCAGTTTCTTGTTCTCTCGAATCAGTCGCTCCGCCGGCCGAGATACCTGCGGCCGGATGAGCACGACGCGTGAGCCGGAAGTGCGCGCCTGCTCCAGGAGTTCCCGCAAGAAGAAGAACTGACGCTCAGACAGACGAAAGCCCGTGTACATCCGGGCCACGTCTTTGCGGGCTATGCCTTCGAGCACGGCAAAGTCCCTTTCGTACCAGTTTTCCCGGGGCACCAGGGAGTGTCCCGACCCGCGGTTCTTCACCTGGTGCTCGTTGAGGTACTGAAAGGCCAGGAGGTGCGGGTTCTGCTCGTTGCGCAGGCGATTGGAAAGGTGGTTCAGGTGCGGCGGATACCGATAGCCTGCAAAGATGGTGCGCGCCAGGTAGTAGGAGATCTCGTCCGTCGAAAATTGCTGCCAATGAGCGAGGACGTAACGCAGATCGAAGCTGTGCGCCAGATTGGACCGCACGAAGACTTCGCTTGCTTCGTTGAACTGGTACGGGTCCGTCTCTACCACGATGTAGTCCGGTCGAATCCCCCGATCCAGAACGCGCTGCAGGATGAAGGAGTAGTACGCGGGGGCCGTCACGGGCGCGCTGAAGTTGAAGAGCTCCCAGTCCGGAAAATTCCGCGCGAACTGCTCGTAGCTGAAGAACATGAGCCTCGAACTGCCGAGCACCATGACCAGCTTTCGTTTCACCGCCACCTTGGGATCCTGCCGCTCGGTCTGGATCCGCTTCCACACCCGTTCCATCTCCTCGATCAGCTTGGGTTTGTAGTCGAAGTAGAGGAAGACGGCATCCCGTTGCGTGAGCATCTTCATTCGGTCGGAACGGCAGGTCGAGTCGGCTCCCACATAGAGGAGAAAGACCACCAGCGGGAAGAAGAGGTACTTGTTCTTGCGCAGTGTGTCCATTTCCGGTTCAGAACGCGAAGTAGATTACGGTTTTGCCAAAGAAGCCCAGGACCAGCACCGCGTAAAGCAGGACCGCATAGACCGTCACCCGCTGCCAGAGGGGCCTGGCCAGAATCCAGAACGGGGTCCCCGCCCGATAGGACATGGCATCGATGAACAACACGATCGCAATCTTCTTGAAGAGGGCTTCGGCAAAGCTCCCGGCTGAGGCAACTCCCCGAACGCTGTTCGAAAGGTCGTAAGGGAACGCGGCCAGGCTCTTCCACAGTTCCCACGAATGGGCAATGTCGTAAGCGCGAAAGAGAGTGGCCGTCATCCCGAAGATGCCAAACACGGCGATCATCTTGAGCAGCCGAGCACACACTTTCAAGACCTGCGGCGTCTTCTCCGGCATGCGCGGCAGTTTCCCCGCGGTCAGGTCGTAGAGGACCATCCAGAGCCCGTGAAACATTCCCCAGATGGCGAACGTCCAGTTGGCGCCGTGCCAGAGTCCCATCAGGAAGAAGGCCAGGAAGAGATTGCGCTCCTTGTGGAAGCGTCCCAGCCGGCTGCCACCCAGCGGGATGTACACGTAGTCCTGAACCCAGCGATTGAGTGTGGTATGCCAGCGACGCCATAGCTCGGCGGGATTCTGCGCCATTTGGGGAATGTCGAAGTTCACGGTCAGACGAATCCCCAGCCAACGCGAAGTTCCCAGGGCGATGAACGAGTAGCCGGCAAAGTCTCCGTAGATCTGGAACGCGAAGCCGATGCTGGCCAGAACCACCTGAGCGCCCCCATGACCCGCGGCGAGCGCCGGGTTGGCCCGGTACGCCCCGGCGTTGGGCAGATAGACGGCGTCCACGAGTTCCGAGATGTGATCGGCGACGAACGTCTTGAGAAAGAACCCGTAGAGAATGAGCCAGGCGCCTTCTTTGAGGTCCTGCTCCGTGACGCGGCGGTCGCCTTTGAGCTGTGGGAGCAGATCCCCCGCGCGCTCGATCGGCCCGGCCACCAATTGCGGGAAGTAGCAGACAAACAGTCCAAAATCGAGGAAGTTTCTCTCGGCGGGAATCAGGCGACGGTACACGTCGATCGTGTAGGACATCGTCTGAAACGTGTAGAAGCTGATGCCCACCGGCAGGACCACCTGGAGCAACCACGACCGTCCGCCGTCCGGGAAAGCATCCGGAAAGAACGTGCGCGCGAGCGCCACGAAGCTCGTGGCGAAAAAGTCGAAATACTTGAACGCGCCCAATATTCCAAGATTACCCACCATCGAAAAGGTGAGCAACCAGCGCCTGCGGGCCGTGAGTTCGGTGGCCTCGATGGCCCGCGCAACAACGTAGTCCAGAACCGTGGAAATCAGAATGAGCAGGAGAAAAATCCAATCCCACCACCCGTAGAAGACGTAGGACGCAAGCAGCAAGAAGCGATTCTGAAGAACGCGGGCGTTCCCGACTCGAAAAAGTGTCCAGTAGACCGCGAGGCTGCAAACAAGGAAGAGCAGGAAGGTTCCCGAATTGAAGACCATGCCGCAGGCCCAAGTTGGTTGCTCGGTCGGCCGGGGCAACGAGTTTTAGCGTCCCGCGCGGGCTCACGAAGGCGCTTGCTGCGCCCTGCGAGATTTCACGAGCCGCGCATGTCCCGAATGACCCGAACCAGGTGCCACACGGCTGCAATCAGCATGAGCCACGCAAACACCGAGTACAGGGCAATGAAGCGGCGCGCGCCGACAGGCAGCACACCCTCGATCAGCGCAAAGACTGCCAGCGCGCCCCACAGGAACCGGTCCTCGTTGCGCACTCCTCTGCCACCCGCCACTTCGGTCAGTCTCCACAATACCGGGAAGAGCAGAACGCAGTACGCATGATACCAGCTCACGCCCGAGGCCACGAGGCTGACGAGGAGCACGCCCGTCGTGAGGGTGAGCAGCGTGCCGCCTCGCTCGGGCCCCATCTGTTCCGTGCTTCGATGTCGCCATAGAACGACGAGGGACGCAACGAGCGAAAACAAATACAGCCCGCCGTTTCCGAACCGTGCGATGGTTGCGATCCTCCGTACAGTATCCTCGGACGCATCGACCAGAAGCGGCAGGCCCACGGCAGCCTGTTCGGCGTCCGCGTTCGGCACGAGCAATTTGGCCAAGCCCGCCGACAGCGTCTGGTTGTTGGCCCACGGCCTCACAAAGACGGCTTCGTTGAAGTTCTTGATGATGAACTCATACCAGTGCGAAAGAAGTCTGCTGTTTTCCGCCCACCCGATTCCCAAGGCGGGAAGGCCGAGCCCAACCAGGCCCCCCGTGACCGCGCCACCGAGGGCCATCCACCTCTGGCCCGCGAGAAGCACGAGACCCAGGAATACGGGCGTCACTTTCAGGACTGTGGCCAGGCCCAAGAGGCATCCGCCGACGAAAGCAAGGGCCTTCGATCCAGCAAACGACCACGAAAGACCCAGGGCGCACAGGACGATGAGGAACGTACCGATGTTCCCGTTGGCGAAGTTGCCGCGCAGAAATCCGTACGTGAGCAGCAAGGCGGACAGGATCCAGACGGGCGCCTGCTCCCTCGAAACGGTCCGCCGCGCAAAAGTCCACGCGAGGAATCCCCAGAGGGCCAGAACCGAAAGCCCCTGAAAGATGGCAGCGGCGGTCGCGTAGGGAAGCGCGCTGATCGGGAGGAGCAGAAACGCCATGAGCGGGGGATAGAGGTACGTGCCCACGCCACGCAGCCGGCGCGCGATTTCGAGAAAGACCTCCGGTCGTCTGAGATCTTCGGGTCGATAACGTTTGCGCAGTTCTTCGAGCGTCGTAACTCGGTAGACATCTTCGCCCGCGCGCAGGCCCTGCGAGGCCTTGAAGTAGTCCTCGAAATCGCTGCGGCTGGCGTTGCCGAAAAGGAGCTCGGCGGGAGGGGCCCGCACGATATCGACGGCGGCTCCGGCAAGAACCAGGAGCAACAACAGGATCAGCAACCAGGCGAGCCTCGGGCGTGCCTGCAAAGCTGCCCGGCCCGCCTCGAACCACGCTGCCCATCTCCGCATGCATCCACCGGTTGTGGCGCCATGGGCCGCACAAGCTCTTTCGGGCCATCGTCCGACTTGCGCTCTGCGCCCTCGCGTCCCCCCTGACACGTGGACTCACGATCGTGGGAGCGATTGTTCCAGGGCCTCGACTTCGAGCTGCCCCCGGAACTCATCGCGCGCTATCCCTCCACCCGGCGCGGAGATTCGCGGTTGCTCGTCGTCGAGAAGCACACCGGAAAGCTGTCCGACCGGACCTTCGCGGATCTCCCGGAACTGCTGGTCCCGGGTGATCTTCTGATCTTCAACCGCACGCGTGTCTCCCGGAGAAGAGTGCGGCTGCGACGAGCCACGGGCGCAAGAATCGAGGCGCTCTTTCTCGCAGAGCTTCCCGATGGGCGCTGGCACGTGCTCCTGCGCGGGGCCGGTCGCATCCGAACGGGGGAAGTACTCGGTCTCGACGGCGCGGAGACCACCACGAGTTTCCAGTTTTTCGACCGCGCCGGGCAAACGGGTCCGGGAGTGCTGCTGCAACCGGTGGATCCGGGAGGCGACGCCGTACCTCTGACCGAGGAGTTCTTCGATCGTTTCGGCGAGCTTCCCATCCCTCCCTATCTCGGCAGGCGGGCCGAAGCCGTGGATACAGAGCGCTACCAGACGGTGATGGCGACCGGCGGGGGCAGCGTGGCCGCGCCCACCGCGGGCCTCCATTTCACCGGCAGTCTGCTGGACGCGCTGCAGAAGCGCGGTGTCGCGCGCGCGGAGCTCGAACTGCTCGTGGGCTACGGCACTTTCGCCCCGCTCACCGACGAGAACGTGAGGACCGGTCGCCTGCATCGCGAAAGCTATACAATTACTGATGATTGTGCCGCGGCCTGCGCCGATGCGAGTGGCCGTCGAATTGCCGTCGGCACCACCACTTTGCGCGCGCTCGAAAGCGAGTGGCGGGCGCAAACCGGCCCGAGCGGGCGGCCTCCTCCAAGTGCGGGACCGGAGCGCGACCGCCCTCAGGGAGGACCGCACCGACTCCGCACGGGAACGTACGTTACGGATTTGTTCGTCCATCCTCCCGACGTCGTTTCCTCCATCGACGGGCTGATCACCAATTTCCATCTGCCTCGTTCGGCTCTGCTCCTTTTCACCGCGGCTTTTGCCGGCACGGAGCTCGTGCGGGAGGCCTACGCGCACGCGATTCGCGAGCGCTATCGCTTCTATAGCTATGGGGACGCCATGCTGATCATCGGACGGGCACCGGAATCGTCTTGACCACGCGGACCGCGCCAAAAAGCTAACCTTGCATGAAGAGCCTGTCTGCCATCGTCGCCTTCAGCCCCCTTCAGGTGCCGCGCTTTCACCGCGATCAATTTCAGCAGCAGGTCCTCGAACAGCTGCATCTGGAATTCTTCTTTAAGGAGTGCCGGGTTCTCATCACGCCCGAGCTCGGATACCTCACGACCGGACCATCCACGGAGCAGGAAGAGAACCAACTGCTCACGATTCTGGAGAAACACGCAGACCGTCTGGAAAGGCTCAAGGAATATCTACTCTACTCGCTGTCGCTGTACTCGGCCCTTCTGGATACGAATTCCTACTATATCGCCCTGAACCGGCACCTGGTCATCGCGCGTTTCATTCCGCTGGCCGGAACGACCACCGAGTTCGAGGTCAAAGTCTACACCACGTCGCGTGAAGACTTGGGCGCAAACTACAAGGACAAGATCTACATCGGCCGGGACTCGCTTTCGCTTTCCACGTTGCGCAAGGAGCACTTCGGACTCCGCTACATCCGCGACTCCCTTCAGGAGCAGTTCCAGAAGCTGCGCGGCCGGATTCGGGATCACGTCCCGGAAACGCAGTTGCCGGAACTGGAGCAGGAATACATCGGTGAGCTTCAGGAACTGGTGACCGACTCGGTGGAGGCGTGCAATCGCATCCTGGAATCGCTGCCGGTGGAGATGGTGGGCCGGGCCGCCCCGGAAGAGACCCTGATTGAGGCCAACACCCTCTTTCGAGAGGTCAAACACGTGCTCTTCGAGGTGGAGGAAACCTCCCGGGAACTGGAACGGCGGATGTTCGAACACGAACTGTCACGCGCGGTCCGCTACGTGACCAAGTTCCGGAAGGACATCACCAACGACATCAACTACATCACGATCAAGGTGAACGGGCGAATCTCGGACCACGTAAACGGTATTCACTGGTAGACTTTTGTTTGCGTCTCCAGGAGGGCCGTTCAGTTTCGGGGCATGAGCCTGCTCGAAAAGGACCTGCCCGTCAGTCTGTGTCCGGTGCACGACAACCCCGAAGGAGAGAAGTTCCAGGGCCGACTCAAGCAGGTGACCGCGGACCACCTGCTCATCGACACGGGCCACAGCGTGGAGCTCGGAGCGGGCGGAGACGTGATCGTCGAGTTCCGCGTGGACGACAACCGGTTTCGGTTCACCTCCTCCGTCTTCAACCTGTCCGGCCCTTCCGGATTGCTGCTGCACAAGCCCAAGACCATCCATCGTTCGAAGATCCGCGAAGGTCCGCGTGTCGTCATCCCCCTCCAAGTATTCTACACGCTCTGGACCGAGACGGGAAGGTTCGAAGCGGACGTCCTGGACATCAGCGAATCGGGCATGCGCATCCGTGGCAACAAGAACCTCCGCAAGAACTCCCTGCTCAGCCTGGACTTCTACATCAAGGATCAGAAGATTCGCGTGATCACGCAGGGCCTGGTCGCCTGGAGCAAAGCAAGCGAGGAGAACCAACACCTGACGGAATCCGGCGTGCAGTTCACCACCATATCCAACGAAGCCCGCAAGAAGCTCGCGCGCTATCTACAGGCCAAGCACGATGAGGTGGAACGAGAGGCCTGAAGCCAGAAAACCCCGCTCGCTACGCGACGGGTTGCCACCGGCCCGGGCGAAGGACAGGTGGCGGCGGACCGGCAGGCGAGCGCCGGAGTTGTCCGTCATGGACCTGACGGACCCGGGTTCTCGGCGTTCTTGCGGACGCCAAAGGTCCGGCTGGTCACAGAGGGGAATCCCGGTTCGGTCGCGTCGCGGATGTTTTCCACGAGCCACCCGTGCTGTTCGGCGTACTGCGCCATGCTCACCTTCTGGTCATGCCCGACATGGCGGTCCGGGTTGATGATCAGCTTGAGGTCCCGGCTGAACTCGATCATCTCCTTGTCACCGCGGCTGTTTCCGCCGGACAGGAGCGGGCGCGCCTGTATGAAGGTCTCGATGGCTTCGAGTTTCCCATGATCCTGGGGCACCGGCCGAACCATCTCGGACGTGATGCGGCCGTCGCGGATGACGGACTTCACGCCGATCACGTTCACAAGACCGATCCCCAGCCCGCGCGAAAGGAACTCCTGGTAGAGGGCTTCGGGGCTTGCCGTGACCACCCACACTTCGAAGCCATTCTTCTGGAGCAGACGCACCAGTTCCTGCATCGGTGCATAGATTTTCCCCGAATACAAGCGGTTGTAGCATTCCACTCCGAGACGGCGCACGGATTCCAACGTGTCGCCCTCGAAGAAGCGGACACGCAATTGCACGTATTCCATCGAAACGTTGGAGAGCTTCTGCATGCGTCCGATGACATCAGCCTTCTTGGCAGGGTGTTTCACGGCATGCTCGTATAGGCACTCGTCGGCCAGGTAGTGGGGGACCTGCCCCACCGTCGTGCCGTCCCCGTCGAAAACGGCAACCTTGCGCTCGGTGGAAGCGGCGTGCCTCGTAAAGAACTCACGGAGCCTGGCGTTGGTCTCGGGTCGAAAGCCCCGGACGTTCTCGAACACGGGGAGGCGCTCGGCGCAGGCCCCCAGCAGGACGACCCCGGCCAGAAGCCCGAGAACCGTGAGGCTCGCAGGAACGCGTCGCAAGGAAAAGTTCAGGCGCATGAGACGCTCTATGAACGGGCGCATCAGCTTTCCAGCCAAATCGTGACCGGGCCGGAGTTCACCAGCTCCACCTGCATGTCCGCACCGAACTCCCCTTCGGCCACCGGACCGGAGCACTCTTCCCGCGCCAGCTCGAGGAAATGCTCGTAAAGCGGGACGGCCACTTCGGGCGGCGCGGCCGAAAGGTACGACGGCCGATTCCCCTTCTGTGTGTCCGCGTACAGCGTGAATTGCGAGACCACCAGGAGGCCGCCGCTCACGTCCTGCACGGAGCGATTCATTCGACCTTCTTCATCGTCGAAGATCCGCAGGGCCAGGATTTTCCGCAGCAGGCGTTGGGCGGTCGCCTCCTGATCCTCCCGTCCGATTCCGAGCAAAACGACGAGACCCAGGTGAATGGAGCCACGCTCCTGTCCGCTCACCGATACCGAAGCGCGCGTGACCCTCTGGAGGAGGGCTCGCATCAGGCGTTGAGCAGGCGATTCGTTTCGGGCTCTTCGATGCCGAGTTCCCGGGCGGCGCGCAGTTCGCGGAGCGCGTCCTTCCGGCGGCCCAGGCGCAGGTAGAGGAGACCCAGGTCGTAGAGCGCTCGCCCCAGGTAGTTGCGCGCGCGCACCAGTTGGATCAGCTCTTCCTGGATCCGACGCAGCAGAACGTCGTCCGCCGTCTGGACGCCCGCCCGCAGCACCGCGTTGATTTTCTCGCGCAGGGTATCGAGGATCGTTTCCAGAGAAGATGGTTGCTCCGCCCGCTCCAGGCGGTTTACGAGTTCGATGTTCTTGCTGACGAGCGTGTCGTACTTTTCGGAGAGGACGTTGAAGTCGCGACGGAGAATCTCGAGTTCCTCGGTCGTGGCCGGTCCGTTCCCCGGCGTGGCCAGAATCTGCTCGGCCAGGCGTTGCACTTCCTGTTCCAACGACTCCGAGCGGCGTTTCTCCACATGGAGAGACGTCTTGTGCTTGCGATTGTCAACGGTGAGTTCGTCCAGCTTCCGTCGCATGTCGACCGGAGAGAAGCCCGGCCGCCTGTACATCTCCAGTTCCGCGCGCAGAGCACCCAACTCGGTTTCCTTTTTGGCGAGGTTGGGAAGTAGCGCTTCCAGTTCTGCCAGAACGAGATTGCGCAACTCGGGCAGCCCTGCGGCCCGCGCAAACGTCGGCGGCACCTTGAGCTTCTTCTTCAGTTTCTCCAGCCTCAGAAAAATGGCTTCGCCCTCCTGTTCCCACTTCTCGGCCGAGCTGACGCGCGTGACCTGCGCGCTTTTAGATCCCTTCGTTCCGGCTTTGCGCGCCTTTTTGCGACCGGCCGCCCTTCCCGTTTTGGCCGCGGTCGGTCGGGACTGCCTGCGCCTTCGGGCTGCCGCCTCGTGCTGCGTTCGAAATTGCTCCTGGTAAACGGCCAGTTCCAGGTAGGCCGAGGCGGGATGCACGGGTGGCTCCGCTTCTCCGCGGGCCATCTGAGCCAGCTTTTCTTCCAGAAAGACGATCCGGTCCTCGTGGCGCAGCAGGGGAAATGCCACGCGACGTCCGCCCAATTGGACAACGAACTCGCGACCGAATTCCTGCGGTCTGACTGTCGGGTCCACCACCTGGTGTAGGGTGGCCGCGCGCAACGCCGTCCGAAAGCGCGCCTGCGCTGCCGTGTCTCCCCGGAACTGCTCGATCTTGCGGTCGACTGATGCTGACACCTGGCCCCCCTCTCTCCATAGTATCGGCGGCTTTCGCCGGCAAACAAAAAGGGCCTCCCCCACCAGGAGGAGGCCCTTTGGCCAATCCGCGGGCTTTTATGAAAGCGCCGCTTCCGGGCTCAGTACCGGTAATGCTCCGGTTTGTACGGACCGCCGACCGGGACCCCGATGTATTCCGCCTGCTCGTCGGACAGGCGGGTCAGCTTGACGCCGATCTTTTCGAGGTGCAGCGCGGCCACCTTTTCGTCGAGGTGCTTGGGCAGCCGGTAGACGCCGATCTCGTAGGTGTTGTTGAACAGCTCGATCTGGGCCAGCACCTGATTGGTGAAGCTGTTGGACATGACGAAGCTGGGATGCCCCGTGGCGCAGCCCAGGTTCACCAGACGGCCCTCCGCCAGAAGCAGGATGCTGTTCCCGTTGGGGAACGTGTACTTGTCCACTTGCGGCTTGATCTCGGTGTGCTTGATGCCCGGGTACTTCTTGAGCTTGTCCACCTGGATCTCGATGTCGAAGTGCCCGATGTTGCAGACGATGGAACCGTCTTTCATCTTGCGCAGGTGGTCGATGCTGATGATGTCTTTGTTTCCCGTCGTGGTCACAAAGATGTCGGCCTTGTCGGCCCACTCGTCCATCAGGCCCACCTGATAGCCTTCCATGGCCGCCTGCAACGCGCAGATCGGGTCGATCTCCGTCACGACGACGCGGCAACCGAAGGCGCGCAGGCTCTGGGCAGATCCCTTGCCGACGTCACCGTACCCTGCCACGACGGCAACTTTGCCGGCCAGCATGATGTCTGTGGCCCGCTTGATGCCATCCGCCAGCGATTCGCGACAGCCGTACAGGTTGTCGAACTTGCTCTTGGTGACCGAGTCGTTCACGTTGATGGCCGGGGCGCGGAGAGTTCCCTTCTTGACCATGCGTTCGAGCGCGTGCACGCCCGTGGTCGTCTCCTCGGAGATGCCGCGGATGTCGGCCAACAGGTCGGGATGCTTTTCGTGGACATAGGCAGTGAGATCACCACCGTCGTCCAGAATCATGTTGGGTCCCTTGCCGCCCTCGAAGTGAAGTGTCTGCTCAATGCACCACCAGTACTCCTCTTCGGTCATGCCCTTCCAGGCAAAGACCGGCGTGCCGCGTTCGGCTACGGCGGCAGCGGCGTGGTCCTGAGTGCTGAAAATGTTGCAGCTGCTCCAGCGTACTTCGGCGCCGAGCTCCTGCAGTGTCTCGATCAGAACGGCTGTCTGGATCGTCATGTGCAGCGAACCCGCGATGCGCGCGCCGCGCAGCGGCTTTTTCGGACCGAACTCGGCTCGCAGGGACATCAGGCCCGGCATTTCTTGTTCTGCCAGGATGATCTCTTCGCGACCCCATTTGGCCTCGGCCATGTTCTTGACCTTGTGGTCAAGCGTGCTTCTTTCTGCGGTAATCATGCTTTCTCTCCTCTTTGCTCACTTTGATTCAAAATGAATCCAATCAGGATCGACCCGCGAGGGGCCTTCCGGAGTTTGCGGCCGCCGTCAGTATTCCGCTTTCACTCGCGAGTCGCGCGAGCGGCGCTTTGACGGCCAGGAAGAAACTGCAGTCCAGGCGTCCCTGACCACTGCCGCGATCCTCGGTTTCGATGCGGAAGCCCGCGCCCTCGATGAGTTCGCGCAGGCGCTCTTCTGGAAAACCCAGCCAGAAATCTCCGAAGCGGTTGCGCATCGTTTCGTCTTCGTGCCTGGACAACTCCACCACGATCAACCGACCGCCCTCTTTCAGGACCCGGCGCGCCTCGCGCAGCGCCAGACGCGGGTCGGGTTGATGGTGCAGAGTCATGGAGAGAATGGCGACGTCCGCTTCCCCGTCCGAAAGCGGCAGGTGTTCGAGACGACCCAAACGCAGGTCTGCTCCGGGCAGGCGACGGGCCGCTTCACGCAGCATCCGGGGACTCTGATCCACCCCGATGACGCGTTGCGCGCGCGGGCCGAGCGCCGAGAGGAGCGGCCCGGTCCCGCAGCCCAGGTCGGCCACGATGCCCGTCTCGGCAGGGAGGAGTTCGGCAATGCGCCCGCGGTAGAAGTCACCGTCTACCAGGCCCTCCATCAATCGATCCTGATCCGGACCGTGTTTCTGAAAATGCTCCACTCCCGCGCGGCGTCGCCTTTCGAGGAGCAGTTTGAGCTGGAACAAATCCCGCTGCGTCTCCTCCGGCGCCCAGGCGGGCAGCGTATCCCCCACACGACCCGTCACCCCCAAAGCACCCAGGAGCGACCGGACCAGCGCACCGGCTGCGGGATCGATTCCGTAGTAGATTCGCAGGCCCTGACGTTCCGATTCCAGAATCCCGGCATCCGCCAAGATCCGCAGGTGGCGGGAGATTCGGCTTTGGCCCATTTCCAGGACTTCCAGAATCTCGTTCACCGAAAGGGGCTCAAGGCGAAGGACGAACAGGATCCGAACGCGCGTTTCGTCGGCGAGGGCCTTGAGCACTTGAACCGAGCGGGCGCTACCCATGATTTTGCCAATATCAAGATATCCTGATATAGCGTCAAGCAAGAAAGCCGTCCCCCGCTCTCTTTTCCGGTGACCCTCTCGGGAATACCTCGCGCGGTGGATTTTCCTTGCGCGCGGCCACACCAACCGCAACCAACCGCCATGAAGCAATACCCCCTCCCGATGCTGCTGCTCGTCTTGGGCGCGTGTGTGTCGCCGATTGCGCAAACCTACCCGGGAGAGCGGAAGCCGCCGGCCCAGGAGGCTGTGGTCTTGGGCGGCAACGAGGATGGAGTGAAGACTTCCTTTTCGAGCTACAAGCCATCCACACCGGCAGGAGCCGAGGCTGCCAAATGGGTCAACTTCCGCGGGTATCCCAACGAACTGCACATGCTGCCCGGTCGCTACACTCTGATGCTGTATTGCAAGAAGTACAACGCGTTTGCCTTCATCTGGATCGACGCGCAATTGGAGGCCGGGCGACGGTACCAGGCCGCCTGCGTGAATGCCGGAGACAATAAGGTGCGCAGCCGGATCCTGCCGCTGTGAGTCCGGAGCCCACCAAACGTCGCGACTGGCCTTCGGCGGTCACCTCTGGGGGCTCCGCGTTGCGCGAGCCGATGGCCTTTGTGCGCGCCCACGCCGTCCCGTTGGCCTTTTTTGTGGCCAACATTCTCATTCGGCTACCGGGGATCTGGAAGCAGGACCTGCCCCCCTTCAATTTCTGCGATGAGGACATCTTCGTGGGGGCGGCCGGTCGGATGACTTTACTCAAGACCTGGTTGGTTTCAGACGAGTTCAAAGCAGGCGGGCTGAACATCTACCTGCCGCTCATCTTTCTGCGTCTGGGCAGGAGCTTGGGCCTTTTCGGATTTGATTTCCTCTCCACCCTGCGTACAGCCATCCGCCTGAGTCGTCTGCCAACTGCCCTTCTTCTTTCCAGCGCTACGGTCTTTCCGTTGTACGGGATGGCGCGTCACTTTGGCCGACGCACAAGCTGGCTCGCTTTGCTGCTGTTTACATGCTCTCCGCTGGTACTTGCGCACTCCCGGATGCACTATCCGGACCACTTCGTGTACTTCTTCTCGGCCTTGTTCGCGTACTGCACGTTCCGCTTCGCCTCCGCACCCAGCAGCCAGCGGTGGTTGGCATGGGTTGCTTTCTCCGTTGCCTGCGCCGCTTCGACAAAGTACTTCGCCGTCCTGCTTCTCGTACCGTTCGTGGCGGTCTACTGCTGGTTGCTCGTTGGCCACGTCCGTGACCATGGCCTCCTACCTGCTCTCCGAAAGAGCTTCGTCGATGTCGCTTTCTTCACATGCGTCCTTTCGGGAGTTCTCGTGGTCTTAAACCTGGGTGCGTTGATATACACAGATCGTTTTCTTGCCGATCACGCGTACAACATGAAGAACTACGGTGGCGATGCTCCGCTACCTCTCGCTCAGGCCTTCCCCAACGGCATCGCGTTCTATGCGCTGATCCTGTTCGTGCTCTCTTTGGGTTGGGCCGGCCTTGCGAGCATGCTTCTGGGGCTTGGCGCCGTGATCCGGAAGCGTCACTGGATCGGCCTAATGCTGCTGCTCATCTACCCGGTGTTTCTGATCCTCTTTATGGGTCGCTACCATTCTTATCTCAGTCGAAACATCTCCTCAGCGCTACCGATGGTCTTAATCCTCGCCGCCATCGGCCTGGACCAGGTCATGGACCTGCTGCCGAGCAAGACTTATCTAATGGTGATCGCGGCAGCATTCGTCCTGGCGGAAGGCGCGGGCCGGACCCTCTACGCATTTCGGGATGACTTCGGCACGGATACGCGTCTGCAGGCTCACGAGTGGCTCCGTGCAAATGTCCGGCCACCCGCAACAATCGGCTACAGTCGTGCATGCCACTATCAACCACCCGGTCACGGACTCGGCTACGACCTGCGACGATTGGACCAAACGCCGGCCGCACAGCTGGACTACATCGTCTCGGACTCTTGGTGGTCGCCGAGCATGCGGCCGCCCGGCGCTCCTTATCCCTCACTTCTGCGTGTCCTGGACCTGCGCGACCTGCACTATCACTTCTTCAACGGACGGAACCCTGCCACGCTTCCCGTGCCGGCGGGGTTTGCGCTGCTGCGTACGATCGAGGGTCCGGGACCGGACGTGCACATCTATGGCCGTGAGCCAAAGACCCGTCACCAGACGGAACGCAACCGCCCTCCAGGATGAGCCAGCGTACCGAGTCCACTGACCCCTGCCTGACCGCAATACGGGCCGCTTCCGGGTCCAGTTCCGTCAGATGGCGAGCGCCCGTTTCCATCTTTCGATCCAGTGCAGCTTCGTGCAGATCGCATCCACCTCAATACCCTGTTCCCGTATCTCCCGTGCGTGGAGTTCGATGTCGTCCGGCCTTCCCTGAAGTTCCGGCGAGACCAGGCAGAGGCGATAGCCCGCGACCCTGAGCACGGTCGATGTCTCCGCATTCAGTGCGAATTTGCTGAAACAGTCCACCCAGGCCCAATCCAGACGGCCCCTCATGGAAAGCAGCGTGTCCGTCCCCTCGAACTCGGAGTAACGCAATGCGAGGCGCCTCTCTCCCCGCGCACTCAGCAGGTAGATCATGGGGAAGGAGCTGTCCAAGAAGAAGAAGTCCTCGATGCCGAACTCGGCAAGCAGTTCTAGCGCAGGAAGTTCAATCCGTTCGCTCTTGCAATTGACGATCAGCGTCCCGTGCCGGAAGTGCGCCAGATACTCGCGAAAGCTCTCCCCCTCCACAAAAGGATCGTGGGCGAGGATGAGCCCCTGAGGCCCGTCGCGCAGATCCAACTCCACGCCGAACTCCAGAGGGACTGCTTCGAGTTCGGCTCTCGTGTTGATACGATGTGCAATGAACTTCACGACTTTTCGGCTACAGCCGCCGTTTCAGCTTCACGCTGAACTCGATCGTTCTCTTGATGAACTTCCACTTGGCCGCAAGTCCCGTGTTCCACTTCGAACTGCCATGGACCCGCGGCGGAAAGGAAACCGGAAATCGAACGACCGGAATCCCGGCTTTCTGCGCGCGGTACAGGGCAAAGAGGTCCAGGGAAAAGTCCTCGGGCGGATCCTCCCAGGTATCGAAAAACCGACGGGAGAAAATATTCGGCTGAGCGTTGATGTCGACCAGGCGCTGTCCGAGGTACACGCTCTCGAAAAGGGACATTCCCGCCGTGAAAAACACGTCGAAGAGAGGCCGGCCGTGCCTCCGACCCTTCACGTAGACATCCTGCGTGCCGGCCTGTTCGACCAATTCCAGCGCGCGTACCACATCGTACGGGTCTGTCTGCATGTCCGCGTGCGTCCAACCGAGCACGGGAGAGGAGGCCGAACGGAGCCCTGCCAGGATACCGCCACCGTACCCCCGGTTTGGCTCCACACGCAGCGATCGCGCGAACGGATAGGAACCGACGAGCCGCTCCAGGACGGCCGGCGAGTTGTCCATGGAGCCGTTGTCCACGAGGACGATCTCGATGTCCCTCCTATTCAACACTCCGGCGAATCGATCCAAAATGAGAGGGATGTTCTTCTCTTCGTTGTAACAGGGAACGACAACCGTGCACTTCTTCATCGGAAGACCCAAAACTTCTGACCGAGGTAGTTCAGAATCGTCGAGGTCCCGGTGGCAACAAAAAATGCGAAGAGCTCGGAACCAACGAGCCCGAGGCACAGACGGTTCACGAGTACATTCGCGCCGAGCGTGCTCGCGTACAGAACGGCGAACCGAATCACTTCGCCCGCCGAACGTCCCGGTTTGCGGAAGGTGAATACCTTGTTCAAAAGATAGGCCACGAACGACCCCAGCACAAAGGAGATGGCTTTGGCGGGAGAATGCGGGAGCCAGTGCAGCAGAATGAAGTACGTACCCATGTCCGTAGCAACCGCGCTGCCGCCGGCGAGGAGAAAACTGAATAGTTCGCGCTTCATACCTTTCCGTAGGGGTGCCACTCCACCTGAGAGAAGAACTTCTGCCAATAGTTGTAAGTCAGGTAGTCGTCAGGGGTGCCCCAGCAGATGTAGGCCTCCACCCGCAGCACCTTCACGGCGTAGCCCAAGTCGACGGCCAGTCCAATCATGGAATCCACATAGAATTCGCCGTTGACTCGAATGTCTCGCGAAATGAGTTCGGACAACAGCTGCCTGTAGAGACTCACAGAGCGGAAGTAGAAGGCCCCGACAATCGCGTCATCGACCTGCGGGTTGTCGGAGATCGGCAATTTCACAGATACACCTGTGGCCTGATCGCCCGAGCGACGGACCCAACCGTACATCCGCGGATTCACGGCCGCACCCGGGTGGCCGCTGAAGGTGAAGACTACGGCATCGACGCGATCGTCCGCCGCCCAACGCGCAAATTTCTCGTGATCGTACACCATCCCGTTGTCGCTGGCGCTCACGAAAAGCGGAAGTTCCGGATCCCGTCCTTCGAGGCCAAGGTCCACGGTGATTGCCTGACCCTGGGTCACCTCATCGAGCGCCACGAAGGTGGCCTCAGGGAAGCTGCCACGCACCGCCGCTTCGAGCGGATAGGCATCCAGGTGCTCCCGCAGGCAGACGAACACGTGCTGCGTTCCGGGCGGCAGAGCGCGTGCCGCGTGTACGACCATCGGCTCTCCGTCCACGGGCAACAGCGGCTTTGGCTCTGTGTACCCGCGCTCCCGGAACCGTGAACCCTTCCCGGCCATGGGGATCAGGTTGATCTGGGGAAGGGCGCGCGGGGAAAGGCGACGCGCCTGGCCGGCCAGACTGCGAAAGATGCTCGACCAGTACACGTACTCTTCGAGTTCTCCGGGCGTGCCCCACTGGAGCATGGTCTCGATCGGAAAGATCCGCACGAGCAAACCATCTTCCACCAAAAGGTTGTAGACCATGCTGACGTAGTACTCACCACCGAGGGTCAGCTCACGGTCCATCAAGGCTTGGAAGTACTTCTTTAGGATGGAGCCTGTCCGAAAGTAATACGTGCCATCCGAGGCGTACTCGTTCATGCGGTCGCTCGTGAATGGCTGCTTTTCCTTTATTTCAAGCATCCACATATCTTCGTGGCGCATGAACGCATAGTTGATCTTCCCCAGCATGTGCGGATGAAAACCAACGTAGGCCGAAACCCCGCCGTCCGCGCCGTTCGTTCGCAAATCCTCCAGAAATCCGGGATAGTCCCAACGCTTTCCGAAATCGCAGTAGTTGACGATGACCTCGGAGTCGTCCCGAATCAGGTCGAAAACGCATTTCACGGCAAAGACAGGACCCAACTTGTGGGGTGGGATGGCCACGATTCGCCCGGAGGGGGCAAGTTGCGCGAGCACCTCGCGCATGTCTGTCGTGTCCAGATGTTCTTGGGAGCAGACGAAAATGAAGTCGGACTCGCCGGGAAACATGTCCAGAACGTGCGCTATGATTGGACGACCTTCCACCTCGATGAGCGGCTTGGGTCGCGTGTAGCCGGCGGCAAGAAATCGGGCCCCCGTCCCGGACATGGGAATGACGATCTGCATGAGTGCTACAATTTCTGTCGGTACTTCTCTGCTTCCCAATGAGAGAGGTAGCGCACCTCGTCTGCTGGCAGAGACTGTGGGTCACTTCCTGCCGCAAGCACGTGCAACCGCCACACCTCTTCGCCGTCCCGCGCGCGACTGTAGCTCGAGCCCGAGAAGTAGTTGCGACCCCCGCAGCGGATCATCCGCGGCGGGATACCGTGAAGCTGCATGTACGCGCGGATGTCTTCGGCCAGCCGGTCGGACTGGGTCTGCAGGGGACCCGCGCCCAAGAAGACCACACCATCCGGGAAAAAGGGACGGACCTCCGAAGGCCAGGGCAGGCCCGTTTCTTCGGAGAGCATCGTAACCCAATCCTCGCCTGTTATCT
>CAZPFB010000014.1:0-72098 GCA_964585735.1 uncultured Leptospiraceae bacterium | reverse complement strand
GGATTCTCAAGATCAACCCGCTTCGTGACTGGTCCTTCGAGCAGGTTCAGGAGTATGTGAAGGTCAACCGCGTGCCGTACAACGTGCTCCATGACCGGGGCTTCCCCAGTATCGGCTGCGCCCCCTGTACGCGCGCCATCGCCCCCGGCGAAGACCCTCGGGCGGGTCGGTGGTGGTGGGAGGACAGCGTGAAGAAAGAGTGCGGCCTGCACGTGAAAACCGAGCCCTGAGATGTCCGCGGGTGTCGGGACTGTTTTCCTGGTCGGCGCGGGGCCCGGCGCGCCCGATCTGCTGACACTGCGCGCATTGCGGGCGCTGGAAAAGGCCGACGTCATTCTGTACGATCGTCTCGTTTCTCCCGAAATCCTGAGCCTCGCCCCGCAGGCGCGCCACGAGTACGCAGGCAAAGACCGGGGAGACTCGAGTCCGGTTCGGCAGGGACGCGTGATCGACCGAATGATCGCCTGCGCGCAGGCGGGAGAAACGGTCGTGCGACTGAAGGGCGGGGATCCTTTCGTATTCGGTCGAGGCGGGGAGGAACTGCAGGCCTTGCGCGCCGCGGGGATTCCGTGTCAGGTGGTGCCGGGGATATCGGCCGCCATAGCCGCACCCTCGCTTGCGGACATTCCGCTCACGCACCGCCAGGTGGCTTCGGGCTTCGGTGTTTTTGCAGGCCACGAGGCTTCCAGCGAGGACGTCACCGGAATCGATTGGGATGCGGCGGCCCGCGTGCACACAGCGGTCTTTCTGATGGCCGTCGAAAGACTGCCCCTGATCGTGCGGCGGCTCAGGGAGGCTGGCCTGCCGACCGAAACGCCCGTAGCCGTGATCGAGAAAGCGTCCCTACCAGAACAGCGTGATGTGATCGGCACTCTGGCCAACATCGTGGAGCGTGCGCGCCACATGAAAGCGCCGGCCGTCGTGGTGGTAGGTGAAGTGGTGAGTGTTTTGCGGTCGGTCGAGGAGCTCAGATGAGGTCCCGAAAAAAGGCAATGGCCGGGGCGACGCGAATGCCTTCGTCGGTGCTGTAGTCCTTCTTGCCCTGAAGTGAGATCTGCCAGGCGCGAACGCCCGGAAAGCGGGTCGTCAGGTAACGCAAAGCGGGGTGGACCGGCGATTCTCCCAACTTGCACTCCACAAACAGGACGGGCTGTCCGTCGAGTGTTAACACAAAATCCACCTCGCGCCGGTCCACATCCCGAAAGTACTTGAGCTCGTAGTCGAGTCCCTGCGTATCCTGCAGGTAGTGGACCCATTTGAGAAGAAAGACTGCCGTCATGTTCTCGAAGCGTGCTCCTTCTTCGGCAACCAGCGTCCAATCTGTGTGGTAGTGCTTCTTCTCCTTGCGGACCCCGCGCAGACGTTTGGCCGTGAAAGGCGGGATGCGAAAGACGAAGTACATCCTTTCGAGGATGTCCATCCATGAGGAGACCGCGCGATGACTCACCATCAAGTCCTCGCGCAGCGCGTTGATGGAAAGCGGGCTTCCGGTGAGCGCAGGAAGCCGTAAGGTCAGCAACTCGAGATTGCCCACGTCCGTCACTCGTTCGAGGCTTCCGATGTCTTCTTGGATCAAGCGAACGCGGTACTCTCGGGACCAGCGGCGTGCGTCCACCAGCGACTTTCCAAAAAAGGGTTCGGGAAACCCTCCGTACTGGAACAGCTCGAGCAACTCGGGCTGCCGTTTCATGCGCAGTTCCGCGGGAGATAGGGGATGCAATCGCAGATAGTGGTAGCGCCCTTGGAGCGAATCTCCTCCACGGCGATAGAAGTCCAGTCGTGCGCTCCCGGTCACCAGAATGCGTCGGGCGGCACGCCGATCGTCCGTAAGGCCTTTGAGAAGGCCACGCCAACTGCGGTATTTGTGAACCTCGTCCAGGGCCAACAGACGCCCGGCCGGCCATTGCCGGTTGAGGATGCGCTCGCGATCCTCCGGGACGTCGTAGTTGAGGTAGCCCCTGCGGCCAACCACGCCCAGGGCCAGCGTGGTCTTGCCCACCTGCCGCGCCCCACCGACCAGTACCATCTTTTTCGGCAAATCCCGCAGGATCTGCGCTTTAAGATACCGCACCACTCGTTCGAGTATATTTACATCGGAGCAAAATCACAAGCGAGTAAATTTGCCTAATGGCAAAAAAATTCGCACGGGACCCAGTTCCTGATGCCGGGCATGTTCACGAACGCGTGAATGGGTTTCGTGCAAAGTCTGCGGTAGCAAGTCTGCTTGCCCTGCGTTTGCGCCGCTCGGGCGGCTCCCGGATGGGAAATCCAGGCGACTCGTTCGTTTTCCGACCTTACTGGATCTCTTTTTGCATCAGGTCCAGGCCGGTCTGCAAGATGCCCATGAAGTCGATCTTCGATGGGCAGATGTAGGAACACAGTGCCAGGTCCTCGGGCGCGCACTCGAGAATTCCGAGTTGTTCCATGAGGTCGATGTCTTCGGACAGAATGGCTTTCACCAGAAAGTCGGGCAACACGTCCAAAGCCATGACCCTCTGGTAGTCCCCGGTCTTTACGAGTGCCCGCAGTTCCCCGTTGAGACTGGTGGTCATCGAGTGGTGGCGATTCAAGAACGCAGAGAGGTAAGAGCGCGAAGCGGACCAGCGGCTGAACCCGGGCCACAACCATCCGAGGAAGTGACGTTCGCCACCCTCGGAAACCGTCGTCACCATGTCGTCGTACAATCCCAAGAAGCCGTAACGGTCGACCGTACGACCGGTAAGAACATCTCCCGTGATGAAACGCGGCAGGCGACCTGCGCGTTCGTCGATGTCCGAACCCACGAGGTCCAGCAGCCACGCGCCCAGGTGCGTGCGGAAGTAGCGACGGTTCTTTGCCGCGGGACCGACGACGCCCACGATCCGTTCGGTAGAGTACTGGCCCACGAGCAGGAACGCTCCCAGAAGGACCACGTCCCTGGCATTCATGTACCAGACAAAACGCTTGGTGTTGAGAGGCGCCAGCCGACTGATGTGCGTGCTCACCAGGCCTGCGGGATGTCTGCCGCGAAAGGTATGCTTCTGAACGCCATCGATCTCCGGAAAAATGGACGATTTCACGCGACCGTCCACGACCATGTGCACGGGTCCGCCCGCGGCCAGGACGGTCAGGGCCTCGGCACCAGCCCGGAACTCGGCTTCCTTTCCACGCAATGCGAATTCCGGGTCCGTTGCCAGCGGAACTGTACTCATACAGTTGATGAAGATGGCCGAGGGAGTCTCTCCCGGGTCGGCCACCGTATCAAAGGGGCGACGGCGAACGAACGGCCACAGGCCGCCCGCAAGCATCTGCCGGATCAGCACATCTCGCGCGATCCCGCGGATGTCCGCGGGCCGGTAGCTCGAGTGCTGTACCGCTTCGTCGTCGCCGACGGCAATGTAGATGGCTGCAAGCGATCGGCGCGCCCCGTAGCGAATGGACTCCACCTCACCGGCCACCGGCGAGCACAGGACGATGTCCGGTCGGGTCTTGTCGTGAATCAGGGGCGTGCCGCGCTTGACGACGGACTTTTCCTGAACGAGGAGACGCGGCTTCACGCCTTTGAGCTCGAAAGGCGATACGCCGGCAATGGTGGGCGCTTCGGTTTCGACGATCACCCTTTCCGCTTCGCCCTCGATGGGCAGGTTGTATCCCCTACGAATTGTGAAGTCCGCCATCCCTCCCTGTGGCGGCGAAAAACCGCACCGGTCAAGCCTTTCTGCCGGGCGATTCGGGGGCCGGTCCCGATTGGGTTTGTCAGCCGCCCGGCAAGGGCAGGCGGGTCGTTTCGCAGGCGCGCAGCATTTCCAGTTCGCTTACGGCCCGCGCGTCGCGCATGGCTCCCAGGGTCACCAGCGCCCCGAGCGCAGTCCGCATATACTGCAAACGGACGGCATACGCCTTGAGTTGATCCAATCGATAGGACCGGTCCTGAAGTTCTGCGAGGTGCTTGCTGGTTTCACGAAGGGCCTGGACCGTTTCACCCAGGTTCAGGTTGTTGCCGCTTTCCGCCCATTGAAGCAGGGCCTCATCCCTCTCCGAGAAGTAGCGCGCGTAGCGACCTGCCACGGCAGGGTCGCGCAGGGTCAGGGCGTGCAGCTCACTCAGGAAAGTCTGCTCCAGAATGCGCTGCCAGTTCGGCCGCCCACCCAAGCGGAGTTCGCGTGCCAGCAACGGTGGTTCGAAGTTACTCAGCGCCTCTCCGGCCAGTCCGCTCTGGCCGCTGCGGAGAGCCTGCTGCCATGGTGGGTAGAGCCGCTGCGTTCGCAGGGCGCCCAAAGACGTGAGCTTGTGATTCCACTGTGCGTTCGTCCTCTCGATCGCATTCTCCAGGTGGTTCATCCTTTGCTTGAGTTGCGCTCCGTTCTGAGCTTCCGGGCGCAGTTCCGGATCGGCGGCGCCGAGCGCGCGCTCGAGCTCGGCGATGTACGCAGCCAAGTCGGCTGCCTGATCGCGCAGCGGCCCGGCTGCTTCCAGGAGCGCGCTGCCTTTGAGTCGGCCGAACGCAATCTCGTTGAGCAGACGTCGGGCCTGGGAAGCGGAGAGCGGACCTTCCCGGGGGTGAAAAGAGGCGCGGCTGATGGCGTCTGACCAATCGACGAGGAAGTACTCCGTCGTGGAGAGGGGGATGTCGATCGTCATGTCCAGGAGCGCGGCGCGTCGGTGCACAGCTCGCAGATCTCCAGGTGGCGCGGACCGCAGGCTCGCACCCGACACGATGTTGCGTCCGGTGAGCTGTTCGGTGAACGTTCTCTCGTATCCCTGGTAGCGGTCCGACTCCACGTCCGGCGTGCACCCTGCCGCGAGGCGGAAGGGCGTGGTCGAAGTGAAGCCGCACACGCGCCCGCTGGCCGTCGGCAGTCCATCGCTCCCGTTGCGCACGCCGAGTTGGTGGAACCCTCCGGAGTAACACTGACTCATGGCAAAAACGGTGCGTCGGACGGAAAGACGTTCGAGCAAAGCGCGCAGTTGGGAAACGGAGAGACATTCGGACTCGGGATGGGAGCGCGTGTTCGGCGACCACAGCACGATGCAGTTGTTGCTGTGATCGTCACCGCCCGGGATGCCGTGATCCCCGACGAAGAGGAACAGATTCCCCTTGGCGCGCCTCACGGAGTCCTGTCCGAAGAAGGCCCTCACCCGACTGTGCCGCGCGGGCTGATTGCCTTCGATGCTCCCGGGCACGAAACCGTGAAGCTCGCCGCCGCCCGCGCGGCGCACCACGTGCACATCCGGAAAACCGCGATCCGGTGTTGTGTTCCCGGCGCCGAAAAAGACGTTCACGCTCTCTGTCGTGACGCTGCGCCGCAACCATTCCGTGAGCACCCGCGTTTGCAGATACTGCGAGTAGTGATTCGAAAGGGGGTTGCCGCCTCCGGCGATCACGACAACCAGGTCTCCGCTCGGGGGGGCAGCTTCTGCCGTGCCAACGCAGGCGGTCGAGAGCCAGACGAGAGCGCAAAGCGCGAGCAGCGCAAACATCCTGCTGGCGGCGCGGCGGAGCTCCGGACGGCTCCTGCTGCCGGAGGCGCGCCCGCCCCGCCTAGGATCCGGCTTGGTCGGCAAAGCTGGCAATCGTGTTTTCCAGGGCCGAGTATTCCGCGCAGGCCGGAAAATTCGGGAACTCAGCAATCACGTTGGCCGGCGCGCGAAAGAGAATCCCGCGGTCGGCCTGCGTGAGCATTGTAGTATCGTTGTAGGAATCTCCCGCGGCAATCACAAAGAAACCGTTGTCTTGGAATCCACGCACGGCTCCCCGCTTGCCGTCGACGGTGCGCAGTCGGTAGCCCGAAATGCGACCGCCGCTTTCGATGTGCAGGGTGTGGCACAGCAGGGTCGGCCGACCCAATTGCTTCATGAGCGGTTCGGCGAATTCGTAGAAGGTATCCGAAAGGATGACGAAGGGGAAGCGGGAACGAACCCAATCGACGTAATCGAGCGCCCCGGGGAGCGGTCCGAGGGAGGCGATGACATCCTGAATGTCCTGGATGCGCAGCCCGTGCGCGTCCATGATCTTCAGGCGCCGCTGCATGAGCTCATCGTAGTCCGTGATGTCCCGCGTGGTCAGCCGCAATTCCGCGATGCCCGTCTTTTCGGCCACGCCAATCCAGATCTCCGGTACGAGGCAACCTTCGAGATCCATGGCCACGAGTACCGGCTTGCGCGACACAATCACTCCCTTCCCTGATTCCGGGTTTCTGTCCCGCCCGAGTCGGACACTCGGGCACGAACCGAGCCCACCAGGAGTTCGGCGAACCCCAAGGCAAGCAGGATCTGCCGTTTCGGCTGAGGCCGACTTTCCCGAGAATGACTGGCGCTTCGCAGCCGGAGGTCTTCCATGCGCCTGTGCGGTCCTTCTTGCCGGGAAAACCAGGGCGGCCCGTGGGGCTCGACGGGCTCTTCGATGCCGAGATCCTCAAAGCGGAGGTGATGCGGACCACGCTGCTCTCCGGGTTTGCCCTTCTGGGCTTTGCAGTCTTCAACGTGCTCGCCTTCCTCGGGCCGGACCGAATGCGCGAGAATCTGACGGCCACCTTTCCGATTCGCGGCATGCAGCTCTTCTTCTTGGGAGCCTTCTTGTACGAGGTGCTTGCCCGCACGATATTCGCCACGGCGCAGAAGCGCGGCTGGCGCGTCCCTTTCTTCGGTCGGATGATGAACGGGCTCATCGAGACCAGCCTGCCGGGCATCCCCATCTATCTCGTTTCCACCTCGGTGGGTCCGCTGGTCGGGTTGAACTCCCCCGCCGTTTTCACTTACGCATTCTTTGTCCTTCTGTCTGTCCTGCGTCTCGACCCGTGGCTGAGCATTTTCACGGGTCTGGTGGCCGCGGTCCAGTACCTGGCGCTGTTTGTTGTGCTGGCGCCACCGCAGGCCACCGAGGGCATCCTTCTGGGGATCACTGCTCCGCCGGTGTACGTGGCACGGTCGGTCCTATTCTTATTGCTGGGCCTGGCCGCAGCCTTCGTGGCGCTGCAACTGCGCCACCGCGTCGTGTCGGCCTTCCAGTCCATGCAGGAGCGGGACCAGATCGTCGGCGTGTTCGGTCGGCACGTTTCGCCCGAGGTGGCGGACCGCCTGATTGCCGGGGGCGCCGACCGGGGCGAAAAGCGCGCAGTGAGCGTGATGTTTCTCGATATTCGGGGATTCACCGCCTTTTCGGAGAGCCGCACTCCGGAGCAGGTATTCGAGTTTCTGAATGCTTTGTTCTCGTATATGATTGAGGTGGTGCACCGCCACAATGGGATCATCAACAAGTTCTTGGGGGATGGTTTCATGGCCGTCTTCGGTGCGCCTCTCGACTCCGTGGCGCACAAAAGGGAGAGCGTGCAGGCCGCCCGCCAGATCGTGTCGGAGCTGGATCGTCGAATCGCTGACGGCGAACTGCCGGCCGTCGAGATTGGTATCGGAATACACAGCGGCGAGGCCATGACCGGCAACGTCGGCTCCGAGCGGAGGATGGAGTACACCATCATCGGCGATGTCGTGAACCTCGCCTCTCGCTTCGAGCAATTGAACAAGGAGTCGGGGACGCGTGTGCTTCTCTCGGGAGAGGTTTACGCGGACCTGCCCCAATCGGAACGAGTCGGAATCGAGCTCTTCGGGAACGTGAAGGTGAGGGGGAGGCAGCAGGATGTCGCCGCCTACGCCATGCGGCGATAGACTGATTGACGTGACCACACCAGCGCGATTCTTTCCGGTCCCAAGGGTGCGGCCTCGGATGCGTACCGGGCAGGGCACGCATTCGGCAGTTTGTTCTCGGGGGTGTTCCTGAGCGTCTTGGTTGCTTCGATCTTTCTGATCTTCAAGCGGTTTCGGAACTATCGATCGTTCATCAAGGTGGCCGCCGTGGTTGCTTTCCTGGCCATGCTGGGCCAGCTCAACCAAGCTGTCTCCCGGGTCCAGCAGGGTCAAAAGCGCGCGAAGGAACTCCTTTCTCCCGGCAAACGCTGAACGCGATTCTTCGCGCTCACTTGCGTACGAAATCAGCCCAGCCGGAACCGTTCAGGTACACCCAGTTCGTGCGCACGAGGTCTCCTTCGAATACGATGAGGTCCATGCCGTTGCCCTTCACTTCACGCTGCCTGCGGGCATTCGCAAATCGGAAATCGTATGTGGCCGAAAACGAACCCGGCGTCTCATGTGGGAAGATGGTCTGAAGCGACCATCGTTGTTCGGGCCACATCCGAAACAACAGGCGCAGGTAGCGCAACAAATCCCTCCGACTGCTGATGCCGTTCGGCACGGAAGGATCGCGATAGTCGCAAGTCTCGGCGTAGAAGGAGCTCACCTCATCGGCGTCGCTTCGGTTCCACGCAGCGAGCCAGGCTTCGGACCGCGCGATGTACTCGGACGGAGACAACAGAACCTGGTTCATAGACACCTCCCGCGGTTTCCAGGTAGACGGTTTCGTCTACCTCCGCTGTCACCCAGGCAATTCCAGGTAGACCGTTTCGTCTACCTCTTTTCCCTGGTCGCGTGACGCGAAAAAAGCATGCCGCGCCCGCCCGCAGGGGAGCCATCGGCCCCCCGGGGCGCCCGGCCAAGGCCAAGGCCAAGGCGGACGCCGCAGACGGGGCCGGCCCGCGGGAGCGGATCGAGGAGGCGACGGTGCGGCTGTTCTATAGCCGGGGCTACCACGTTCCGCTGGAAGAACTGATGGAGGAGGCGGGCGCCTATCGCAAGAGTCTGTACCGCTACTTCCCGGATCGGCGCGATCTCGGCAGAGCCTACCTGGAGAGACAGTCAGAGCGCTTCGTTGGTTTGCTGCGCACGCTGACCGAACGCCACGATAGGTTCGACGACTTCTGGCGCGCGTGGATGCGCATCGTCAGAAGCCAGGCCCGCGCCGGTTTGTATCGAGGTTGCCCGTTCGCGGGCTTTGCCGGACAAACGTTGACTGAGTCCGAAGCCTACGCCGACGACCTCCGCCAGGCGATGGCCCTGTGGCTCGAAACAATGGAACGGTTCTTGGAACGGGCGTTCGTTGCCGACGAACAGGGCGACGCACCGGCACAGGGGACCCGAGCGCAAGGGCCGCCGCGCAGCCGGTGCCGCCGGATGGCCGAGCAGGTCCTGGCGGCCTTCGAAGGGGCGAGCGCCATGCACCTTCTGACCGGAGACATTGCCTACTTCGAGAAGATGGAAGTGGACGTTCCGATCTTGCTGCGCGCAACCGCATTGGAGGATCGCTGACGTGGCGCAATACACCCTTCGAGCAAAAGTCTGGCAGGTCGATGGACAGGGCGGCTGGCACTTCGTGACCCTGCCCGCGGCCCTGGCCGCGCGCATTCGACGAATTCACGGGAGGGAGCGGCGCGGTTGGGGCTCTCTGCGAGTGTCGGTCACGGTGGGCAGGACCCGCTGGAGCACTTCGATCTTTCCGGATGCAAAGTCCAAGTCGTACGTCCTGCCCCTCAAGGCCGAGGTGCGCAGGCGAGAAGGACTGAACGCGGGACAGGTGATTCGCGTGATGCTGCGGTTCGGAAAGAACCCGGCGGCAAACACGCCTTCGTCGTGAGCCGCCGGAGGCACCCGATCGACGCGCGGCGAATGCGGAAACTGGCTCACCGAGTGGATCAAGCAGCTGCAGGTCGCGAAGTGCGGCTGCTTCCCGCGCCTATCTCGGCGGCCTTGGTTTCAGGGCCCTGGAGCGGCTGGCGGCTGCGCCCTTCCTTTTCAGGTAGGCGGCAATCCTGTTTCGTCTGTAGACGTTGGCCAGAGCAAGCGCGTTATAGCCCTGGACCTCAAAGTTCACGTTTGCGCCCCGTTCGACCAGCGCCCTCGCGATCTCAAGGTTGTCGTAGTAGATGGCCAGCAGCAAGGCCGACCACGTACGGTCCTTTGCGTTGGGATCTGCTCCCTGCTGCAGCGCGTTGAGGGCTCTGCGAGTGTCAGAGGCGCGAAGTGCCGCAATCAACTGATCGTTGGCGGCCTTGCCGATGGAAGTAGTCGCGGCACTAAAGCGGTTGAGGATGATTTGGGTCCCATCATCCGTGCAGGTCACCCAACCGACGTCTCCATTGGGGTAGCTGAATGGTTTTGCATCGGCGCTGATGAACGCGTCCGAGTCCGCAAACCGGCTCACGTGATTGAGATCGTTGTCCAAGAGCAACAGCGTTGCTCTTGACGCTTTCGTTGACGTCATGGACCAACCGACGAGTATCCGGTCACCGAATCTATGACCGAACGCGGCTTGCACATTCGTGTTCCCGGTGGTCAGCCACGCTTTCTTCGTTGTCTTCAGGTCCGCGTCCAGTTTCACAACGAGCACATTGGCCGGCACTTCAACCTTCGATTTTTTCATGAGGGGGAGGTCTGTACTGGTTCGCGCGACCATCACCAACTCCCCACCGGCCGTTGGGAAGAAGGCGTCCACACGTCCTGCCCCGGTGGTTGACAGGTTGTCCGCCGCCAGGCGTCTGCGCTCCTCTTTGCTCACGAAGTCAGGCCACACGACTCGCTCGGTTTTTGGGGTCCGGTTTTGCTCCGGGCTGAACCGGTGCACCGCATAGAGAGCAAGACTCCCATCAGCGCTGGTCAGGGTGTAGAACCCCTTCCCCGGAAGCGACGTCAGCTTGATATCCGAGCTATGCGATTGGTTCCAGTGTTGGGTCTGGTCGTGCTGGATGACGCCGTTCCTATCCAGAACAAAGTAGACATCACCTTGATGTGTGTTTTCGTCGCCGGGGTTTTTTGCCCAGTTGTGGCTGATGATCGTGAAAATCGCGTACTCGCGGCCGTCAAACTCAATGTGCACGCTGTCGAGAGTGTAGAAGTAGTGCCAATCCCTGCCTGGACCGGTACCCTGACCACCGACGATGCTTCTCTTCAGGAGAATCCTTCCGTTGAGGTCCGCCCGAATGTAGAACAATTGTTGATCCGTGCTGAAGGCGTCGCCGAGATGACGGCCCTTCTCCATCTCGAATCCCAGAATATGCAGGGTTGCATCGCCAAAGGTTCTGACTTCTACGAGATACAGGTCGGAAACCGAGAAGTCTGAACCTATCGTGCGGTTGTTTCTGTCGAGCCGACGGAACCAGGCAGTGGGACCGCTGTTCCAGGCGACGATCGTTCCCCCGTCCGTCAGCGGCGCGGCATGCGCAAACTTGGCCGACGTGCCCGACAGAACCATGGGGCGTGCGGCGATCGAGATGTCGAAACGACCAACAGTGCCCGCGCCTTCCGAGGCCACGTCTTCGGGAAGATAAAGAGGCAACGTGAGCAGCACGAGGACTGCAAGGCGCGAAAACAAAACTGCACGGGTAACGGTGAACAACATCACTGTGGCACCTTCCTGGGACTCGCGGCTTCAGCCGAAGATGTCCGTGGAGAGGTAGCGGTCCCCACGATCGCAGATGATGACCACGATCACGCCGCTCGTAATCCGCGCCGCGATTTGACAGGCGATGTGCACGGCCCCGCCCGAACTCATGCCGGAGAAGACGCCCTCTTCGCGCGCGAGTCTGCGCGCCATCGCGGTGGCGTCCGCCTGCGAAACATCAATCGTCTGATCGACCCGCTCTGGTTCGAAGATGCGCGGTAGGTACGCCTTGGGCCAACGACGGATTCCGGGGATGCTCGAACCCTCCGTCGGTTGCGCTCCGACGATTTGCACGGCTGGGTTCTTCTCCTTCAGATAGCGCGAAACGCCCATGATGGTGCCGGTGGTGCCCATGGCGGAGACGAAGTGCGTAACCTGTCCGTCCGTGTCGCGCCAGACCTCGGGGCCCGTGGTCTCGTAGTGCGCGAGCTTGTTGTCCGGGTTGGAGAACTGATCGAGGAAGAGATAGTCGCCCTTGAGCACCTTCTCTCGAACGTAGTCGATGGCGCCCTCCATGCTCTGGTCCGCGGGCGTGAGAGTTACCGTGGCGCCAAAGGCCTCCATCGTCAGGACGCGCTCCCGGCTGGCACTCTCGGGCATGACCAGCTCAATCTCGTATCCTTTGAGACAGGCCATCATGGCCAGGGCGATACCGGTGTTGCCGCTGGTTGGTTCGATGAGCTTCATTCCGGGTCGCAGCGTGCCCCGTTCTTCAGCTCGCAGAATCATCGAGCGGGCCGCCCGATCCTTCACGGAGCTGGCCGGGTTGTCCCCTTCCATCTTGGCGAGGAGTGTGACCCGGGGGTTCGGGTTGACCCTGGTCAATTCGACCAGGGGCGTGTTGCCTACCTGGTCCAGCAGAGAGGAGGTTCGCAGGGCGACTTTGCTCATGAGGGGCTCCGTGGCAATTCCTACCGTTTCACTCAAGATGGGTGTCGCCTTTTGGGTTTTCAAGGAGATTTTCAGGGCTCAGGCAGGGAAACGCCTCGTGGGCTCCTGGGCCGTCTCCGGGGGACCTATCCGACCGTTGGGAAAACTCGGGTTGCCGCGATTCCCTCACCGCTCCAGACTCGATCGCATGAGAAAGTCGTCTGGATTTCTGTTGGGAGCGTTGGTCATCGCGGTAAGCGCCGTACCGGCCGGCCCGGGGAAGCGCCCGGATTGCGAGCAACTCCGCAAGGAGGCAGCGGAGGCAGCCGGCCGGAGGGACCAGCGAATCGCGCAGTTGAATGCGCGACTCAGGCACGCCAAAGGCCAAGGGAAGGTCGACGTCCTCACCCTCCTGGTTGCCGAACTGCTTGCCGAGCGCCGCGAAATGCGTTCGCTCTTGGCGTGTCCCGTTTCGAGTGCCAAGGGGACCAAGCATTCAAAACACGCGAAGCACATGAAATGCGAGAACCCGGACTGCCCGATGCATGGCAAGGGGATGGGCAAGAAAGGGCATGGAGGTCCCGGCAAAAAGGGCGAGAAGGGAACGCCAACGGACGAGCCACCGCCTTCCACCGAATCCGGCAAGACGACTCCGGACCCGGCGACCGACCCGCACGCGGGGCACTGAAGGCGTTCGGTCGCCTCATGCATGTGCTTCGGGCTTGACGGTACTGTGGCGGCCTGTCGGGTGAAGGCGTGAATCTTCCGGGCGAGGAGCTTATCGCGGCGGGTCTCTCGGTCCTGAGCTCGGAGTCGGGCGGAGAGGAGGACATCGGCGCGCTGCTGGTTTCGATCGGAGCCCCGCGCTTGCGTTCTCTCGGTGTTCCCATCGGGCGGACGATCGAGGAACCCGAAGCACGGTTGTACGAGCTTCTGAGTCGGGAGTACGGAGACGCGGCGCACTCCAGGTACAACGGCTACATTCGGTTGCTGGTCAGCTACGAAAGGGCAAGGGCGTGCGAGAGCGGTCAGGTGCAGAGCATATTCGGCGGTTCATGAACTATGTGGGGACGCGCTGCCGGAGGCCCGCCGACGTGTACTTCACCGGTGGGGCCAGCGCGGTCCTCATGGAGTGGCGTGAAACGACAATAGATTTAGACATTAAAGTAGTGTCTGATTCCGACGAATTGCTGCGTTGCCTCCCGGAGGTCAAGGAATCTCTGAAGTGCAACATCGAGCTGGCCGCCCCCGACGATTTTGTGCCCGCGCTTCCCGGTTGGTTGGATCGGCGCGTGTTTGTCGAGCGCGCGGGCACGGTGAGCTTCTTTCACTACGACTTTTATTCGCAGGCACTGTCGAAGGTTGAGCGCGGTCACGGCCAGGATCTTCTCGATGTCAACTCCATGATTGCGGCCGGCCTGGTTCTTCCGGGCAGGCTCCTGGAACTCTTCACTTCTGTGGAAGGTCAGTTGTACCGCTACCCGGCGGTGGATCCGAAGTCATTGCGGACGGATTTGGAAGCGTTGGCGCGCGGCGGGCAGGGTTTGGGCGGCGGGGGTCAATAGGTCGTACTTACTGCTTCCGGAGGAGTCGCTTCATGAGGGACTTCAGTCGCAGCCCCAGCCGGAGCCATCGTCTCATTCAGGGCCCAAAGATCAGCGCGTGCGCTTGCTTGAATTCTTCCATCACGGTCTTTTGATCGGTCGTGCCGAGACGGCGGCCGCCTGCCTCTGAAAGGGACAGAAAGTCGAAGATCGGCGATGCCATGTCCGCTCGGGGCGCGGAAAATTCCCCCCCCGGTCTCGAACCATCCAAACCCCCTGGAGGCTGCGAATGGCACGTTGCTCAACCAGTTCGACGAAAAGCGGGTTAATGTCTACGGTCGTGACGTTCGCCCCGCAGAACGCAAGCATCTCCGAGCTCAGGCCCCAACCGGAGCCCATGTCCAGGACCTCTGGATTCGGCGGAACGTTCGCAGTGAGCAGGGTGGTCAGGATCGCGCGCGCGTGCTTGCTGATGAAATGCGCATCGCGGACGTTGTAGGGATTCGCGGCACGAACGTGAGCCTGCACATCCAACGGCGCCTGTTCGCCTTCCACTTGGTTGAAGGGACGGCCGGAAAGTTCGGTGTGGTCCAGAACTGAGCGATCGCCTCGATCACTGTCAACGACTTCCTGAATGACGTCCGCGTTGCGCGCGCGCACGGACATCTATGAGAAAGGGCTGGTCACATGGGGTCAGCCAGTCGGCGCACCGAGGGCGCGGGACCGGTTCCAGCCGAAAGGCGCGCCGCTTGCGTGTCACAAGGCGTTTTGCGCACGGGCACCAAAACCATCATCGCGCCAAAGCGTGCGTGCCGTGAGTTATTCCGGAACTCGCGCGCAATCGTCACCTCCCGAGGCACTTTCGCACTTTCACGGTAGCTCTCGGAATAGGAGCGCGGTCCTGCTTACGTGTACTTTCGTGACCGGAGACTCGGGAAGGGGCGATTGCGTTCGTGGCGATTCAAGCTGTCGGGACGCGCCCAAACGCCGGTGCGTATCGGGGCCGCGAGAGCGCTCCGCTGACGCACCCTGAGGGCGCGGCGAACGGATGCGGCCGAAGTGACCGACGCGATGGGATCGTGGCGAATGCACGAGACCCGATACAACCTTGGTCGCGCGCTCAGAGCATGCGAGCGAGAAACGCTTGATCGCACTGGTCACCCTCCGATTCACGGGGCTCCCCCGCCGTCACCCCGGGAACACTACGATGCCTTCCATCCACTGTCTGCGAATCATGCGCAGGGCTTCTTCGTCCAGATCGGGGAATCGGCGCACGTCTTCGCGCGCCTGAAGCGAAAGGCGACCGTCCCGTACGAGATCGGCAAGGCGAAATCCCGGCAGACCGTGCTGACGCAACCCGAGCAGTTCGCCGGGCCCGCGGATCTTCATGTCCACTTCCGAAAGATAGAAACCATCCTCGGAATCCACGACGGCCTGAAGGCGCTCGCGGGCTTCGGGGGTGATTTCGGGCGGCGTCATCAGCACGCAGAAGCTTTCCTCCGATCCTCGGCCGACCCGTCCGCGCAGCTGATGCAACTGCGAAATCCCGAAGCGTTCGGCGTGCTCGATGACCATGATGGTCGCGTTGGGCACGTCGACTCCTACTTCGATCACCGTCGTCGTCACGAGAATCTGAACGCGACCTTCGCGGAACTCCTGCATGATCCGCTCCCGATCCGGCGACTTCAGCCGACCGTGCAGGAGTTCCACGCGGAACTGGGGAAAGACGACGCGACGCAGTTCCTCGAAGGCCTCCTGAGCAGCTTTGAGGTCCACCTTCTCCGAGTCTTCAATCACCGGATAGACGATGTAACACTGACGACCCTGACTCGCGTGGTTGGTGATGGACTTGTGCAGACCCGGTCTGCGGTCCTCCTGGAGCCACATCGTCTTGATGGGTTTGCGGCCCGCCGGCTTCTCCTTCAGCGTCACGAGTTGGAGATCGGCGAAGCTCGTGAGGCTGAGCGTACGGGGAATCGGCGTGGCGGTCATCACGATCAGGTCCGGGTTGTTGCCCTTGCGGCGCAACGTTTCGCGTTGCTCCACCCCGAAACGATGTTGCTCGTCGATGATCACCAGACCCAAATCGTGGAAACGCACCGAATCATCGATCAGACTGTGTGTGCCCACGACGATCGTCGATTCTCCGCGGGCGATGCGATCCAGCGTCTCTTCCTTCTGTTTCTTGCGATCGGAGCCGGTGAGCAGGTCCACGCGGATCTGCGGATGCAGACCAATGACGTCGATGAGACTGCGGTAGTGCTGCCGGGCGAGCACCTCCGTGGGCGCCATAAAGGCCGTCTGGAACCCCGCGTCCGCAAAGTGCAGGGCCACCGCCAGCGCGGTGACAGTCTTGCCGGACCCCACATCTCCCTGCAAGAGGAAGGCGTCCGAATGGGGCGCCTGCGTGCCTTTAAGAATTTCGGCGATGGCGTTTTCCTGTTCGCTGGTGAGGGTGAAGGGCAGCGCGGCTTTCAGCCGATCGAAAGCGGGAGACTGACCGGCCGCGCGGGGGTGCGCGTGACGCGGCACGGACTCGCGCTGCTTTCGTTTGTGGAACATGAGGTTCTGAAACAAAAAGAGTTCCTCGTACTTGATCCGTTCCCGCGCGCGTTCGAGGGAGGCTTCGTCAGGCGGATAGTGAATGTTCTCCAGCGCAAAGCGTCGGTCGCACAGCCTGCGCTCGGTCAGGAGGTCTTTCGGCAGGAACTCCGCAACTTCGAGTTTGGGATCGGCTAACACCGCAGTGATCAGACGTCGGAATCCGCGGCTGTCGAGAGCCTGCTTTCCGAGCTTTTCGCTGGAGGGATACAACGGGATGATGCGGCCCACGTGCATGAGCCGGTCGTCTTCTTCGTCCAACTGCTCGAAATCGGGGTGGGCCATCTGCAGGCCCTGGAAGTACTCTACGCGACCCGACACTACGTAGTTGCGATCGTTTTGAAACACCTGACGAAAGTACCCCGTGCCGCGAAAGAAGACCAGAGTCAGACCCTGACCCTGCGGCGTGCGGCACTGAACGAGCAACCTGGAAGCGCGACCGTGCGCCAGATAGGAACTCGAAACCGTGACCATCACAGTCGCCATCATGCCGGGTTGGAGCATCACCCCTTCACGCAGCGACCGGTCGATGTAGCGACGCGGGAGGCGATAGAGCAGGTCCCCGATCGTCTCTATGCCGATCTCCGCGAGCACTTTGGACTTGGCCGGGCCCACGCCCTTGATGGCCGTGATCGGACGATGCACGGGCGACGTCTCCGAGCGCCCGCGCGTGCTGTCAAGTCTGCGGGCGGGAGATAGGTTACGACTCGTTGATGAGCACTACCTTCCCCACCGTGCGGCCGCTCTGGAACAGGCGCATGGCCGCCGGAGCCTCGGAAAAAGCAAACGTGTGTCCGACATGTGGCGCGCTTGGCTTCAAAGCGAGCACCTCGTGCAGGAGCGAAGAGAGCTCCTCCACACGGTCCCACAGCCAGATCAGGTTGAAAGCCATGACGCTTCGATTGTCGGAAATCATTTCGACCGGGTCGATCCTCGGTCGCCGGAGATAGCGGTAGGCGAGCGTCAGGTAGTTGGGGCGTCGACCGGTGGGCATGAAGTCGGCCGCGCCGAAGAGCACGAGGCGACCGGCCGGTCGCAGGCGCTCGAATCCGAGATGGAAGTAGGGACCCGCCACCGAATCGAGAATGAGATCGAAGCCTTCACGGCCAAGGTGCGCAAGCGCCCGGTCCAGGTGCGCGGCAAATGTCCGCTTCTCCCGTACGAGGATCTGTTCCGGAGAAAGGCCCGTCGCCTCCCTGAGGAACGGCACTTTGTCCGCGTGACCGACCACGGCGACCACCGGGCAGCCCAACCGTTCGAGCATCCACAGCGCCTGCAAACCGACTCCGCCCGCCGCCGAATGAACGAGAACCGCCTGGCCCGTTTGCGTGGCGCCCAACGTGCGGATGGCGTACCAGGCGGTGAGGGCTTGGGCTACGAGCGCCGCGCTTTCGGGGGCGCTCCACTTTTTGGGCCGCGGATAAACGTACCTTGCGTCGATGTTGATATGCGTGGCGTAGGCACCGAAGCGGGTTACACCCATGACGAGGTCCCCGACGCGCCACCGAACCCGAGCCCGGCCGTCCGGTTTTGGCCCGACAGCATTCACGCGACCGGCATACTCGAGCCCGGGCACAAAACTCCCCTGCGGTGTGGCGGAATAGAGTCCCAAACACGCGAAGATGTCGGCAAAATTCAGGCCAACTGCTTCGACTTGGATCTGGACCTGACCGGGGCCAGGTTCGGGCAACTCCTCATGTTCGAGCGACAGTCGGTCCAGGGAACCCGCCCGACTCATTCTCCAGACGCTGCGCCGCATGGTCCACGCTTGCAGCGGGCCTTCTGCCGGGCAAAAGCTTTCGTGGCAGCAGCGGTCGAATGAGTTGGGACACGTAACCGTGTTCGGACGGCGGCTCACCTTCGCCGGTACCATAGACTGTGGGTGAGCGGCCCTGGGGGCCGTAGTAGGTTCCGAAGATCAGGTCCATGATGGGCATGAGGTTGGCAAAATTGTGGCGCGCGCCGATCTCCGGGTCGTGATGCCAGTGATGCAACTGCGGCGAACCCAAGACGAATCGAAGGGGGCCCAGCGGCAGCTGCACATTGGAATGAATGAAGAGCCCCCACACGCCGCGGAAAGCAACCAACCCGGCCGCCGACTCCAGCGAAAATCCCAAGAGAACTACCGGGACGTTTTCCAGAAAGCGGGTGTAGAGATTGTCGAGCGGATGCTCCCGGTACGCGGCCAACCAATCGAGTCGTTCGGCGGTATGGTGCACGCGGTGGAAGCGCCACAGGAAGGCGACGCGGTGGGAAAGACGATGTCCCCAGTAGATGATGAAATCGCCGAGGAGAACGGCGACCGGGATTTGGATCCAGATCGGGAGCTCCCGAATCCAAGAACGCCAGGCAAGCATCGGGAACGAGAAGGTTTGCGCCGGCAGCGCGTCCAGGGAAGCGTGCACGAAAGCAAGCGCGCCGGAAACCAGGCCGGCCCACACCAGGTACTGCCCGGCGAAGAAGGCAAAGTCGATTCCGTACTCTTTGCGGAAGATGGGTTGGTCGTGCCTTGCGAAGAGTCGTTCGAGGGGAAGAAACGCCGCGAAGAAGATGACAAAGGCCAGCGCTGCACCGGGAAGCTCGGACCATGCCTGCCCCGCAACACCCGTGACAAAGGCCAGTAGGCTCACCAGAAATTCCACGCGGTCAATCCTGAGGCTGCGGATTCTGTTCCCGGTTCGCGTTCGGTGCCTGGTCCTGGTTCTGGGTCTGCTTCTGCGGTCGCTTCAGGAGGCGCGGCACGCCGGACTTGGAAGTATCCATGTAGACCGGCTTCTTGACGGGGCGATCCGTTTCCTTCTTCGCAGTTTCTTTGGCCGGTAGGACGGTTGGCTTTGCTTGGGCCGGGGATGACGGGCCGCTCCGCTCGATAGGGGTCGGCGTTCCGCTCTTGCTCGAAGGCATCAGCGTGGGCGCGGGCCTTTTGGCCTCCGTCTGCGCGCAGTAGACCACGTAGCCGAGTACCGAAATCCCAAAGAGCAGCGCGGCGGCCTTTGCGGAAAGAAGCAACCAGGGCGGGAGTGCAGGGTCATGGCGACCTCCTGTCGTGCTTTGGACGGGTGGGCCGGCCGTCGGGTTCAGATCTTCTCGAGGTGCAAAGCCATCATGTCGCCCTGATGGGTGCGCTTGACCAAGGGATCGGCAATGCGTTTGGCCCACCGGTACAGAAGGGAGGCCTGGGGCTTTGTGGTGAGACCGGAACCGTACGTGATGGTCTTGACCGTCCGGAATCCGACTTCGCCGGCCAGTCGCTCCAGCCCCGCGATGGAGAAGAAATACAAATGTTCTGGAACGTTCATGTATCGCCATCGTTTGCCGAGGGCGCGGGCCAGCAGGCCAAAGCGGCACGTGGAAAGGAGCATGCGACCGCCCGGTTTGAGCAAACGGAAGGTGCGCTCGAGTACGGCGCGCGGCGAATGCATGTGCTCGAGGCTGGCCCACAGGGTCACCAGGTCGAAGCTGCCGGGTTCGAGTTGCTGGGAAGAGAGGTAGTCGCCAATCTGGATGGGAAGTCCCAGGACATCCCGACCGTAGCGCGCCGCGTCTTTCGAAAGCTCGATGCCCCGCGAGTCCCAGCCGCGTTCGGCCAGGTAGGCCACGAAATAGCCCGCCGCGCAGCCAGCGTCGAGGGAACGCGGCGCCACGCTCTGTTCCCAGAGTCGCGTTTCGTACAGGTAGAAGTCCAGGTCCTTGAGGTTGCGGTGGTACGTGTCGAGAATGCTCGTCCGGACCCCAGACGAGAAATAGTCGTCATAGCCCCTATCCGTGCGCTGCGTGAAATAGTGGTTCGAGTAGTACGGTTCGACGGCGGCCAGGTTCGGCTGGGGGTTTACCTGCACGAGCCCACAGCCTGAGCACGACACCAGACGAAACACCTCGCCCTGACTGGATGCCTTCACAAAGAGGGGCGAGAACTTCTCGGAACCGCAGGCGTCGCAGGGAACCGCGTGGCATTGGGGCAGGGATCGTTCGCGCCGAATGGCTTGCTTGCGAGGCGCGGACGGCTGTTTCCTGCGACCGTTCTGGGCAGAGGGTCTTGGGGCAGTCCGGGTGGTTCGTTTCTCGAGCAGCTCGGGCATGGCGACTCCTGAAAGATCGGGGAGCAGCCCGATCGGCGTTGCTTTTTTACTTGTTCGCCCGGTGATGTCAGGGCCTTAGCAAAAATGTCAATGGATCGGGACGACTGGCTCAAGCATGGTTGGCGGCAGCTCCTCGGCGACTTCTTTCGGTCGCCAATCGGGGAGTCGTTCGACCGAACTCTGCACGGAATCTCGAACCTGCTCTCTCCGGAGACGCTTGCCGATAGGATGCGCGCCCTGGAGACCGAATCGGCCTCCCACCGTCGCCTCGACCCGACCCGCCCGTATCCACGTCCACCGGGCGCTCTTGTGGACCCCGAGGCCTTCGAGGCCGCCTGCACCCGCTGCGGAGATTGCGCTTTTGCGTGTCCTTACGGCGCCATCCACACGCTTGGGCCACAGTCCGGTCCGCTTCTCGATCCGAATCTGGACGCCTGTCGTTTGTGCGCGGACTTTCCCTGCATCTCCGCCTGTCGCGACGGCGCACTCCTGCCTCTGGAAGGCGGTGAGCTGCCGCACTTCGGTACGGCCGTACCGCTCTTCGAGAAGTGCGCCAATCACCCGGACCGCCGTGCCGGGCGCGCAGGCACCCGTCTTTGTCGGGCCTGTGAGGAGAGCTGCCCTGTTCCGGGAGCCCTGACGATCCGGCGCGGTCGACCGGTGATTGCCGAACACTGCACGGGCTGCGGACTGTGTGCTTCTGCGTGTCCCGAAGAACCGCGGGCCCTCGAAATTCGGTGGCCATCCCCGTCGCCTGCTTCATGAAGTGGGCAGGGACACTGTGGTTCGTTCGCTTTTCATCTGGGTGGTTCTTGGCGCCTACACGCTGAGTCTGGGCGCGGTGGCCAACGTGCTCGCGCTGTTCGTTGGCAGGAGCACCATTCACGCCATCGTGCGGATCTGGGCGCGCACGCTCACGGCGCTCGCGGGCATCGACGTGGAGGTGGAGCACCCGGAGCACTTTCACCGCGACGGACCGGTGATCGTGCTTCTGAACCACCAGGGTTATGCGGATATACCCTGCCTGTACGCCGCCGCTCCCGTGCCGCTGGGATGGATGGCCAAGCACACCCTGTTTTCGATCCCCATTTTCGGTCGGGCCATGCGGGCCGCGGGCGCCATTCCGGTCGTGCGAGACGATAGACGCAAAGCCATGGAGTCGCTTTTTCAGGCCGCCGATACGATTCGCGCGGGCAGCACCGTCGTGATCTTTCCGGAAGGTACGCGCAGTCACCCGGACGGAACCATGCTCCCTTTCAAGAAGGGGGCTTTCGTTCTGGCCAAGAAGGCGGGCGTCGTCCTTCAACCCGTGACCATTTGGGGTTCGCATCTGGTCACGCCGCACGGCACCGGTCATCGCATCCCGCGATTGGTCCCCGGCACGGTTTACGTGGTCGTCCACGAGGCCATTGCTCCCGAGGCGTACGCGGACCTTTCTGCCGAGGAGCTCTCGGCGCGTCTGAGACGGACTATCGAACGTCCGATGGATCGGCTCCGGGTGTTTCGCGAGGTGCTGGGCTGACGTGGGCGCTCGGTAGTTCCTACAGGTGATCCGCTCATTTCCGGCTGGACAGGGTTCATCCGGGGGATTGAGGGTTCGGCTATGCGTCCCGTTCTTTCCCGTCAATTGTCCGGTCTTTTTGCGCTGTTTGCAATCCTCGCCACGGCGACTGCGCACCCAACTCGCGCCGAGGGGGTAGAACTCCGGGTCGCCACACTCGCCCCTTCGGGCAGTCCCGCGATGGCAGTGCACGAGCGGGCCGCCGCGGAGATCCGGGAGAAGACGAGCGGACGCGTTACGGTTCGCTACTACGAGGGCGGTTCTCAGGGAGACGAGCGGGACTTCGTGCGCAAGATCCAGACGGGCCAGATCGATGGCGCGCATTTGACCGGCGTGGGGCTTTCGATGATCGATCCTTCGATTCGCGTTCTGGAACTGCCGGGCCTGTTCGCCAGCCTGTCCGAGGTTGACTTTGTGGCCGGGAAACTGTGGCCCACATTCTCCAGGAAGTTCGAGCGAAAGGGCTTTCGACTGGGTGCCCGCGGTGAAGTCGGCTGGGTCTACCTGTACTCCAAGACCAAGGTCGACAACCCTACCGAGCTGCGAACACAAAAACCCTGGGTCTGGGGTGACGACCGCATCATGCAAGCGCTGTTTACCCGTCTCGGAGCGCAGGCGGTTCCGCTCGGCGTGCCGGAAGTGGATGCGTCCCTGACATCGGGTCGCATCAACGCCTGCTACGGTGCGCCCACGGCCGCCGTCGCTTTGCAGTGGTACACAAAGATTCGGCATGCCCTCTCGCTGCCGCTCTACTACGCCGCGGGAGGTACTGTGTTCTCGCTCACCGCGTGGAAGAAGATCTCGGCGGCCGATCAGAAAATTGTGGCGAGCGTCGATGCGGCGGCCGCCAAACGCCTGCGCAAGGTGTTGCGCAAGGCCAACACGGACGCACTCCTGACCATGCAGCGTAGAGGTGTCAGTGTCAACCGCCCGACGCCCGCGGCTTCCGGAGAATTCGAGAGCCTCGCTCCCGCCCTCTGGCAAACGCTGGCCGGGAAGCAGTACACTCAGGCGGAACTGAACACGGTTCTTGCGCGGCGCTCTGAGTACCGCGCGCGGACAAAGAAGTAGGGAGGGTCAGAAGTACACCTATCAGAAGTCGGGCTTTCGTTTCTCCGTGAACGCCTGCATCCCTTCGCGACATTCGCCTTTCGTGAACAACTCGGAAAAGGAATTGATTTCCCGTTCCAGGCCGGCCGAAAGCGGCAGGTCCATGCCACTGTAGACCAGCCAGCGGGCCGTGCGCTGCGCCGCGGGTCCGCGGCCTTTGTGCAGCTTTGCCACGAATTCGTCTACCACGGACGGAAGTTCCGCGGGCTCGCAGATTCGATTCACCAGGCCGATGGCCTCTGCTCGTTCGGCGGTCAGCATGTCCGCCCCCAGGATGATCTCCAGCGCGCGCGACGTTCCTACGAGGCGTGGCAGACGCTGTGTGCCGCCGAAACCCGGGACCAGACCCAGCGTCGTTTCCGGTAGCCCGAGCTTGGCCGAACGCACGGCAATGCGGAAATCGCAGGCAAGGGCCAACTCCAGACCGCCGCCGAGCGCAAAGCCATTGATGGCCGCAACGGAGATCACCTCCGCGCGCTGAATGGTATTCATCACCTGGTGGCCGAGTTGGGCGAATTCCTCTGCGCCGCGCAGATCCAGTGCGAGCATCTCCTTGATGTCCGCACCCGCCACGAAAGCCTTTTCTCCTGCGCCGGTGAGCACCAGCGTGCGAACGGCAGGGTCACGGGTGACCCGGCCCAATTCGGCCGCCAGGTCCGTCAGCAACTCCCGGTTCAACGCGTTGAGAGCCTCCGGTCGGTTGATGGTCACCCGTGCAAGGCCCGAGGATACTTCGGTGAGGACGTACTTTGCCATGGGCCATGCGGCGGCAGACCCGGCTTGCGCGCACCACCAAAATTGCTGTACGGACCCCGGAGAGCTCAGTATTCTGGGCTGGGTTCCGACACTCAGAGCGGAGGGCCGAAACATGCACGGACCGGACTGGAAACTGCGCGACGAGCTATTCGAACTCAAGCAGAACTGGGGACTCGTGGCCATCAAAACGGGCACCGAGGTCGAGGACATGGGCTTCGTGGAGATTGCCTATTTGCGGGACCTGACCCGGGACCTGCTGCCGCTCTATGTCAAGATTGGCGGCCCGGAAGCACGCAACGACATGCGCGAGCTCTCGCGGATTGGCGTGGACGGCCTGATTGCCCCGATGATTGAATCCGTCTACGCGCTGCGCAAGTTCGTCCAGACATTGGAAGAAGTCCTGTCGCCCGCTGAAAACCAGAACATGCGCAAGGGCATCAATCTCGAAACCATCGAAGGCTTTGCCCAAATGAACGCCATTCTGGCGGCGCGGGAAGCCCGCGAACTCGACCAGATCACGGCCGCTCGCACGGACCTTTCCGGCTCCATGGAGTTGTCACCCGATGACGAGCGCGTGCTCGAAATCTGCTCGGTCATCTGCGCTCGCGCGCGAGAGCACGACCTTTCGACGTCGGTGGGTGGCGCGATCCACCCGGCCGTGGCCGGTCGCATTCGGGAGCTCGTGAACCCGGACACCATGAATTCACGCCATATGGTCATGAACTGCCGCTCACCCGTTGCGGCCCGTGAACCGGCGGCCATGGTGCGCCGACATCTCGAATTTGAGGGTCGACTCTACGATCGACTGGCGCACATCTCTCCGTTGCGTGGCGAAGCCTACGCGAACCGCGCCACCGTCATTCGTGAACGAAACGAGCGGGCCCGCCTGAAGTCGAAGCAGGCTTGAAGCAGCTTCGGTTTTTCGGTTGAAAGGGGGCACCCACGTTCTGCCTCCTGCGGCGTGCGCAACCTTCGCGAACTTCGGGGCCAGAGCGTTGCGCTCGCCATGCTCGACCGCCTCCTCGGAGGGTCCCTTCCGCCCCTGCTGATCCTGCACGGACCCGATGGCACGGGAAAGGCTTCGGCCGCGGAGGCCTTCGTTCAGCAGCGGCTGTGCGCGCAGGGGACCGGTTGCGGAGTTTGCGCGAACTGCCGCAAGATCCAGAACGGGGACCACGCTGATGTGATCGTTTTCCCGCCGGAGAAAGTCGCCATCGGCGATGAAGAACGTCCCGAACCCTTCACCGTACGCTGGCTCATCCGGACGCGCATTCAGTTCTCTCCCTTCGACGGAGACGAGCGGTTCGTTGTGTTTCCCCGGGCCGATCTCATCCTGCACGAAGCCGAAACTGCGCTTCTCAAGACGCTGGAGGAACCGCCCCCGCACACACGATTCTTGTTCGTTGTGCGGTCCCTCGATGTGCTCAAGCCCACCGTCGTCAGTCGGGCCGTCGCCGTGCCTTTCTTTCGACTACCGCACGCAGAGTTGGCGAAGATGACGGGGATCACCCCGGAGGAACTGGACCTGGCGGGCGGGAGTTTCGAACCCATCGGGCTGTTACAGACGAAGTTCGTGCAGGAGGCGCGTAAGCGCATCACGGAGGGCATGCGTCATCCGCAGGCTCTGCTCGAACTGGAAACCTGGTTGCGTTCCGGGGAAAAGTCGGCCTTCCAAGACCTCACGGACCCCGAACCATTTAACTATGACGAATTGTTGGATTTCTTTGGGTTGTTGCTCCTGCGGCTGACGAGCGGTCACGAGCGAGCGGGCGCCATCCGCAGCGCGGTACTCGAGTTCAAAGGCGACCTGCATCAGGAGATGTCGGGCCTGCCGCCGTACCTGATCTCCCGGCTGTTTGCGCGGTTGGGTGCGGAGTTGTTTGCGGAGTTTGTGCGGTAATGCAAGTTGTCCGAGGTGCTCCATCGGAATACAGCGGACGACGCAGCGCACTGGATCTCGGCGCGCAATCGCGTCGCCTGATCGTTTCGGGATTTGCCTTGCCGCTGGTATCGTTTCCTCGCATCCGGGATTCTTATCAGAACCTGGAGTCGGCTGTTGAGAAAGCGGCCGCAGACGTGCTCGAAGCCATTGTCTCCGATCCAATCCTAAGGCAGGATGAGGATACTCAAAGGCTCGCTACCGACCTGGGTCGCCAGCAAAATCGTGTCGCGGTTGCGAAGCACCGGTACGCCAAGTCAATCTCCCCAAAGTAGGCGCGACTGCCCTGGCGTTGCGTTGCGCTGGGATGCGTTGTGAACCCAACAGAACATAGTGGTCAATGGTTCTTGAACGTCGCGAGAGCTTCCTGAATCATGCGGCGCGTGGCGGCTTCTCTGTCAGGGTAATCGCGGACATCACCGAAGAGCGGGCGAAAGCCACCCGTATGTTTGTAGCTCGCGTGTGGTCCGCCGAACAGCACCCGAAAGTCTTCCGCGAAAGTCTCGACGGGATCGCTGAACGGGGAGGAGGCAACGACGGGCGGGACGCGCCGCATAGCCCACCACGCTTCGTTCGGAAAACCGAGCAGTGAACCGGCAGCGTGGCCGGTTTCGTGCATGATAACCCCCGGACTCTTCCACATGAGTATCAGCACCGCCTGCGCTCCCAACCGCGTCTCCTCCAGCACGGGTCCGCGCGCATACGCGTGTGCTGACGAACAGTGGAAGGGCCGCAGGTGATACAGCATCCGGCGCAGCAGCCTGCGATCGACGGTTGAGGTTCGCAGCACGCGGACCAGGGTGGCCACACTCGGACGTTCGGTAGGGCCGACAACTCTGAGCTCTCCGGGATTCAGACAGTGCTCTCCGAGTCGAGAGAATCGCACGGCGGGATGGTCAAGGATCCGTCGATTGTACCATAGATGCTCAAGAAGCCAGATTGGGCCTGAGACTTCAGGTTCAAAGTACTGCGCACCGGTTTCCGCTTCACGGCGCACGACTGCGCGGAGCCCATCAAGGCAAGCGTTCAGCTCTACAACCTCCGTGGCGGCCCTTTTCCGGGCTGCTTCTGTCCGCAGATACATCCGGTCCACTTCCAGCATCCCGTGAAAGTTGTAGTTCGAGAGCGCCGCTCCCCGCACACGTTCACAGAGGCTCTTGGTGTAGCCGGCGTTGGGGCGCGGCAGGGGTCGACCACGGTCGTCAAACCAGTCAACCGTCGCTTCGCCGGAGGTTGGATGCAACTCCCGACGCAGGAGGTGGCCATCCGCGCCGCGAAACGTCCACTCACCGCTTCTGCGGCCGTCCACGAAACTGCCGACCAGAGTTGCGTAATAGACGCCAACCGCGTGGCGGCCCGTGACAGGCCCGTGCAGGCGACCGCGAACGTATGTCCCGCTGTAGGTCCAATTGTCCGCGGTTCGCAGACTTCCCTTCCCATGCGGCATCCCATCCTGACACGCACCTTCGTAGGTTCCGTGATCGAGACCCCTGCGATTCATCGTCACGCCCGCGGGCAGAGGGCGCAGCACTTCGAGGCGACAGGCCCCGCGCGAGCAGGAGCCCGACAAACAGCGGACGACCAGCTCGTCGATGCGCCCCGGGTCATACCAATCAGGCCTGAGTGCTTCTGGGCTCGGTTCCGCGTTGACTATTTTGATGCGGACCGTCGGACGACCGGACCGCGCGGGCCCCGAGCAAGCCGCGGTGACGGACGAGAATAGGACCAGGATGCCTGTGGCGGTAACCGCCAGCACCGAACCTCGATTGCCGTTCATGGGCGCAACTGCCCTATCAGTGACCGATTCGATCAAGCACTCTTTCGGTGTTTCAGGGCTTGACGGCGCCGTCGCCATAAAGTTTTGTGCAAAACTAAGATGGCGGACTCAAACACTCTTTTTCTGATCAGCCACGTGCGGATGCTGGCCTTTCGCTATCTGGAGTCGGAACTGCGCGCGCTCGGGCTTGCCAGTCTGCCTGTATCCAGCGCAGACGCGCTCTTTGCCGTCGCGCGTTCTCAACCGGTCGAGATCCTGGAAGTTGCACGCCAGGTACGGAAGGACAAGTCCACTGTGAGCAGCGTGCTGAAGGACCTCCGCCAGCGCGGCTACGTAAGTCGCATGCGCGATCCCGACGATCGGCGGCGCGTCGCAGTACGATTAACCGCCCGGGCCCAGCAGGCGTTGCCGGCCTTGCTCAAGATATCGCGCAAATTCAACCGGAAGCTTTTTCGCGGCTTTTCCGCGGAAGAGCGGGCTCAATCGAACGCGCTCTTGGATCGCATGGCCGCAAATTTGGATTGATCGAGGGCCTGGCGCCATCGCCTGTCATAAGTGGTTTGTACAAAAGTAGTGAGGTGGACGCATGCCAGACATTAGGATACAGCCGCAAGCGGGACTCACGCTCGAATATGAGCGCAGTTTCAGTCGCGAGGAGATACTGCGCTTCGCCGAACTCAGCGGCGACCGAGGAATTCACCATGTTCAGGGCCCGCGCTTGATAGCGCACGGGCTTCTTGTGGCGAGCATTGTGACAAAGCTGGGCGGTGATCTCGATTATGTGTCGCGCGAAATGAGCATGGAGTTTCTGGGCCCGGTGTACGAGGATGAAATTGTCGTTGGCCGACTGATAATCGACGAGGCGCTCGAACGACCGCAGCGCATTAAACTCCGCATGCGTTGCGAAGTGCGCCGCAAAGAGGGAATTCTCGTTGTGCGCGGGACGAGTCGCGGTCAGGTCTGGCGGGCAACGGCATAGCCCGACACCAATCGCGCCAGATCGCATGCGGGGTGTAGGGCGTTTTTGGCTTATTCTGGGCGGGTGAGTCAGGGGCAGGCAGATTGGAATGTGCCTCCGGCGTTGGCGCAGTGTGTCTGCGCGCTTGCGCTCGTGAAAGTGCCCGTGTAGTACACAGTCGTGCTCGGCGTTCGCCTGCAGCTCCCGACAGAAAGCGTGGTATTGCAGGCGCACATGCTGCTGGATACCGTTCCTCCCTGGACCGTGCAGTCGAATGCTGCCGCGTTCGTATTCAGATTGTAGCAGAGCCCGCTGGAAACGGAAAAATCGCAGGAGTAGGTGAAGCGGGGATTGGCATAGTTCCAGACCAACAGCAGACCTAATGCCACCTCCTCGCGAGTTGCCGAATCCTCATCCTCCTTCTTGCAGGATCCCGCAAGCACGATGGCGATGGCTGCAACGAGCGCGCAGTGCACGAACATTCTACTGCTGTCTGCTTTCATGGCTGAGCGCCTCCTTCAGGCGGTTCTTCATCCAAGCTCGCCAAATCCGAGACCCTGATGGAGGACTGGCCATGGCTGTCGCCGAAAAAGGTCACCGTGGTCTTTGCGTCATGATGGCCGGTCAAGTTGCAGGGGTACTCAGCACCGATTGCATGTGGCGAGTAGTAGGCAGGCTGCGTGCGCCGAGCGCAGCACCAAGCAGAAGCATGGGCATGAGCAGTCCGTACGCGTATCTTCGAATGCCCATAAGCAGCCCCCTACATCACGGTTATTCTGACGTTTCCATTCCCAGCCTTGTTTTCTACACGGTAGTAGCTGCCGGCGTTCGCACAAGCCCCAGGGCCCCGAAAGGACCCTCCGATCCACCTGCGCCATTCTGATCGATTGCGGCTTGCGCTGAACCGCCGCAACCATGGAAATCATACGGTGGGGTCACGGTCAGGTCCGTTCCGGGCGGTAGGTAGGCGAACGGTGGACAAGGATTCCAACACCTGATCCCACCCGATACGCATTGCGCGTACAACATCATCCAGAAAACACCTTCCCGGTCCTGACGGGCCTTCTTTCGCTCCTCCGCCTCCCTCCAGCAGGAGGAGACGGCCAAAACGCACAAGAGCACCGAAAAGAGCCGTCTCACAGGTCAGGCACTCCGCGCGAGAGGGATGCCGCGTTCAGCGTCGTTGTTTGCCGCAAAGTCTGATTGAGGGCCAGCGCCAGAGTAATCCGAATACGGCTTTGAACCAGAGTCTCAGTGGAAAGGTTCGGAATGTCACCAGCCAGTCTGTCCAGATCCGGATAACGTAACTTTGGGCCCACGGATTCGGTCGTCAAGCCTCAAATGCAATGATGAGCAAACCGTTGGTCGCCTTCAAGTACAGGCGCAAAGGGCCCATATAGAAGACAAAAAGCTGATCACAGACAGCAAAAAGTAGTCTTCCCGGCTCTCACAGCCTTCGCAAGAATCCCTTCAACCCGTCCTTCTCCACGTGCACGACCACGCTCCAGGAGCCGTTCGGCTCGCGCTGGATGCGCACGATGCGACTGCTGTTCTGAACGACGCGGCGCAGTTCCTCCGAGGCTTCGGCGCTCAACCGCTTTCCCGCCAGCGCCGGGTCGGTCTTCATCAGATTGAGCGCCTTGCGACGACCTTCCGCGAGCCCGCTTTCGCGCGCTTCCGCTTCTGTTGAACCGAAAGCGGTTACAAACACCTGGTAGGAGTTCACGGAGACAAAACCATTCTGGCGCATCTCTGCCGTGATTTCCGTTTCCGTGCCGCCGGACGTCTTTCCCGTGTCGCCGGGATCGGAAGTCTTCTTCCCGTTTGGCTCTCCCGTTTTTCCGGTCTCACCGGTCTTGCCGGTTTCACCGGATTTACCTGTTTCGCCCGTCTTCCCGTTTTCCTTGCCCCTGGTCGTGGACTTGCATGCGCTCAGGGCCACCACTCCGCAGATCAGCAGGCAGGCGAATGCGAACCGCGTTCCGGGGACATCAAGGCGCGGTTTCGAGTGGATCTGTGAGTCCGGGTGCGCCGGCTTCGCCGGGAGAAGGAACTCGGTTGGGGAAGCGGTTTCGTTTGGCTGCATGCAGACCCTCCGGAAGAAACGTGCGGGGCACCCTGCGAATCTGGCCCGGAAGGTCCGGGCCTTCGATGCGCAGTACCACCATGCAATCTGTGTGGGAGCGCGCGTCCTGTAAAGCAAGGTACGAACGTCGCAGGAGTGATTCGTAGTCGAACATGGCGCGGACATAATCTCGTTCCGTGAAAGCGAGCGGGTACGAGCGCTCGAATTCTCCCGCGCCACCGAGGGCCGTCGAACCAACGCGCCCTCCTTCAGGTGGGATGTCGTGGCCGGTGTGCAGCATGACCGAAAGGGCGCGACGCACGGCCTGATCGAGCGCGCCTTCCAGACAGGCCTGGCGTGACGCTCGTTCGGCGGCCTCGTGTCTGCCGATGGTCTGCAGCATATTCGGGGAAAGGAAGCCTTCGCCGGTAAGGTTGTAGCGAACGTGCCGTTGCTCGATGTACGGCGTGGGCGCGCAGGACGCGCCGCAAAGCATTGCCACGGCGATTGTGGCCGCCGCCGCACCTCGTTGTTCCTGCGTCCCGATCATCAGCGATCCCCTCGTCTCTGGCCCCTCTCCAGAAGAACGACGACTTCGAGGTGCGGCGTGCGCGGGAAGAAGTCGAAAGCCGCACCCGTTCGAAGCTCCCAGCCCATGCGCGTCATCTTTTGCAGATCGCGTTCGAGGGTGGCCGGATTGCAAGACGAATACAGAACGTGTCGGAGGCGACGGACACCGCCGACAGCCTGCAGTGTGGCCTCTTTGAGGCCCGCGCGGGGAGGATTGCATATCAGAAGCGACGTGTCGGGCGCAGACCACTGATGACCGTAGAGATCCCGTTTGGCAAAACTGCCCTCGAAACCGTGCGTGCGGAAGTTGTCGCGCGCTGAGGCGATGGAACGCGCGTGGGAGTCCAGGCCAAACACCCGTCCCAACCGCGCGCGCGCGAATCCGCTGATCAGGCCCGTGCCACAGAAGAGTTCCACGCAATCCGGTTTCCCGTCCGGAACGTGCGAGCGGATCCACTCGAGCCATTTCGGCAACAGCGCGCCGTTGCTCTGAACGAAGGATCCGGCAGCCAGACGCCAGGCGAGCGAGTCGATCCTGATAGTCACGATGTCGCCGCGGCGGTGCTCCTCTTCGCCCGCGATGCCACCCGAGTGCTGGAGGAAGCGCAGGTCTTCGACGCCCGCTGGGCGCGGCCCCTCCGCCGAAGCAGGCGGCGCGCAGGCGGCTGATAGCACCGCTTCGCGCAATGGCTCAGCCAACTGGCGACACCCCTCAGGCGGAAGTGGCACAACCTCATTCGAATGGAGCGCGAACAAGCCGAGGCGATCACCGGCGCGGTGCACGCGGACCGCCGTCCGATAGCCGTCGGCCGGCGAAGGGACGAAGGACAGCGCGCCACGCTCCCGCAGCTCTCGCAGATGCGCGAACTCGCCCAGCAACTCCAGCTTGAGGGCGCACTCGTCCGCATAGGACAGGTGCCGAAACGAGCAGCCGCCGCACGAACCGAAAACGCTGCAATCCGGCTGGATGCGTTCCGTCGCCTCTTCGATCACGCGCACCGTCCGCGCAAAACGGTGAGTGCTGCGCTCGCGGTCCACTTCGACCTCCACAGTTTCACCCGGCAGCGCGCCATGGACGAAGACGGGACGGCCCGCTTCGTCGTGAGCCAGGCAGAAACCGTTCTGCACCCATTTTTCGGCGCGAAGAGTCAGGATGACCGGCATCAGATCTCGTAGTCGGGTCGGGAAACCACCTCGCGGCCGATCGGCAGCCGGCTCCAGGCCCGCTCGTGCAGGTAGTAGAGGACCATCTTGGTGACCACCTCAATCGAGGCGATGGCGCCGGCCAGCTTGATGCTCCCGGTAACGATGTACGAAATCACCATGGTGTCGACGGTGCCCGTGAGGCGCCAGGAGACGGATTTGAGGATGCTCCGCCAGGGCTTCTCCACTATCCGAGGACTCTGCTGTGCCAATGTCGCCAAAGTCTGCCTGCTGGGGCTCTGGTGCCAATCTGGGTGGCCTGCGGTCGCCGCCGGACCGGTCCCCAAGGCCCTCCGTGGGCCCCTCTCGGCCGCCTCGGCAATCTTGACAAACCCTATAGGAATACTGCCGAAAAAATCTCGACGGGGCCGGTCACCTCGTTTTGTTTGCCACAGGGCTGGCTCCAGGTTTCCTCAGGAGCCGGGGACTGCGGCCCCAGGGGAAGACAGCATGAAGGCGAGCAACACCATCTGGAAAGAGCGACTGCCGGGAACGCAGGGAGAGTTACTGCGCGAAGTCGACATTTTCGATACGCAGATCGACCTGCGCAAACACGGCAAGCTCGATGAAAAGGTCTTTGCCGAGACTCGCCTGCGGCGCGGGGCGTACGGCCAGCGCTACGACAACGGGCAGCGGCACGATGGCGCCCGCAGTCGCGCCCTGGCCTTCCCCTCGGCCGGCCTCACCAAAGGACCCGACACGGTCTGGGACGCGCCTGGCATGCTGCGGATCAAGATTCCGTTCGGCGGCATGACGGCCGAGCAGCTCGAAGTGATGGCAGACCTGGCCGAGGAGTATTCCGACAACATTGCGCACGTGACCACGCGCCAGGATTTCCAGCTCCACTTCATCCATATAGAAGACACTCCGGCGATCATGCGTCGCCTGGCCGCGGTCGGGATCACCACGCGCGAGGCCTGCGGGAACTCGGTGCGCAACATCACCGCCTGTCCGATTGCCGGCGTGTGCGCGGAAGAGAGCTTCGACGTCACCCCGTACGCAAAAATCATGACCTACTATTTCTTGGGGCACGACGACGTTCAGGATTTCGGCCGCAAGTTCAAGATTGCCTTTTCGGGCTGCAAACACAACGGGTGCGGGTTGGCCAACTTCCACGACCTCGGCCTGATTGCGCGCACGAAGGTGGAAGCGGGAAAGACCATTCGCGGGTTTGAGTATCTGGTCGGCGGCGGCCTGGGTGCTGTCCCCCATCAGGCCAAACTCTTCGACGACTTCATCACGGAGGAAGAACTCCTGCCGATCACCCAGGCCATGTTCCGCGTCTTCGCACGCCTCGGAGAAAAGAAAAACCGGGCGCGCGCGCGCATCAAGTTCCTGGTCAGCAAAGTGGGCATCGAAGAGTTTCGCAAACTGGTCCTGGAAGAACGCGCGAAGCTTGCCGACAATCCGTACTGGCGCAGCTACACCCAAGAGATTCAGGCCTATTCGGAAGGACCGTTGCGCCCCGCATCGCCGGGCTCATCAGGCGACGGGGATGCACAGCTTGCGGCCTTTCGCCGTTGGAACACAGCCCCCCAGAAACAACCGGGATTTCTCGTGGTTACGGTGAAGCTGCCGCTCGGAGATCTGACCGGTCGCCAACTGCGCGCGTTGGCCGACATTGCGCGGAAGTACTGCGGCGATGCGGTGCGCCTCACCGTGGAGCAGAACATCGTGCTGCGTTGGGTGGGGATCGGAGACCTGCCTGCCGTGTACCAAGAACTGGAGGCGGCGGGCCTGGGTGAAGTCGGCGCCGAGACGATTGCCGATGTCACCTCCTGCCCGGGTACCGATACCTGCAAACTCGGTATATCCGCTTCTCGTGGCCTGGCGGGCGAACTCCACCGACGCTTCCAGGAGGGCGGCTTCGACGTCGACGATATCACGCGCGCCCTCAAGATCAAGATCAGCGGTTGCTTCAATTCGTGCGGCCAGCATCATGTCGCGGACCTCGGCTTCTACGGTGTGAGCCGGAAGGTGGGGGGACACACGGTGCCGCACTTTCAGGTCGTTTTGGGCGGTCAGTGGTCCGACAATGCGGGTTCGTATGGATTGCCCATCCTGGCCGTCCCGTCGAAGAACATTCCCAAAGTCATCGAGAGGCTAACGGAGCGGTTTCGTTCGGAGCGTTCCGGAGACGAATCTTTTCAGGCTTTCATCAAGCGAATCGGCAAGACGAGCATCAAGACCATGCTCGACGACCTGGCGGAAGTTCCCGCCTACGAGGTGGACCGTTCGTTCTACAGTGATTGGGGCGACCCGCGGGAGTACACGACCGGAGACCTCGGCGTGGGCGAGTGCGCGGGCGAAATCGTCTCGCGGGCGGACTTTGACCTGGCGGCCGCGGAGCGGGAATTGTTCGAAGCGCAGGTGCTGCTCGAAAAAGGCGAACACGTGCGCGCCGCCCGCGACGCGGTCACAGCTATGGTCCACGGCGCCAAGGCGCTCGTGAAGTTGTCGTTTCTCGATGTTCCCGAAGACGCGGACATCATCGTGCGGGATTTCCGCAAGCGGTTCTTCGACACCGAACTCTTCGACGACAACTTCGCTTCGGGTAAGTTTGCTCAGTACCTGTTTGCAGCCCACGAAGAGGGGGGCATGCCGACGCCCGAACGAGCGCACCATGTCATCGAAGAAGCCGGTCTTTTTCTCGAGGCCTGCCATCGGTGTTACGCAAGAGTGGGAGATCAGCCGGTGGCGGTCGTCTAGAGGCCGGGGCGCGAGGGGTCCATGGAACTGCAACACATCAATGTCAAGATCTACCTGAAAGCCGGCGTGTTTGCCCCCGAGAAGGCCATTCCGGTATTTCACGAATGGATCCGGGAGGACGCCTTCCCCGGTGAGCTTCTCATCGACGTGGCGGACTACGGGCACGTACCGGCGGGGCCGGGCGTGATGCTGGTAGGGCACGAGGCGTTCTATTCGCTGGAGACAGGCCCCGAAGACCGACCGGGCCTATTGTACAATCAGCGGACTGCGCGACCCGGCACCAACGTCGACCGTCTCTTGCACGCGCTCTTTCGCGCCGCCGATGCGGCCGGTCGCCTTGAGAAGGACACGCGTCTTGGCGGCCTGCGTTTCGATCCGGGTGACCTGCGCCTCTTCGTGAATGACCGCGCCATTGCGCCGAACTCGCGCGAAACCTTCAACGCCACGCAAGAGGATGTACGTGCTGCGCTGGCGGAGTACTTCGGTGGTTCCGACTTCACGCTCGAGTACGTCGAGCAGGATCCACGCGAACGTTTCACGGTTGCCGTGCGGGCGTCGGGCGTGGCGGTCCTGCCGAAGCGGTAATCGACCGTGGTGGCGCGATTCGCATCGAACGGAGCCCCTGAACCTACTGCCGCACGACGAACGTCCCCACGTCCGTACGAACATTCGGGGACACAGAGAGCGTGCTCCCGCCCGCAAAACTCGTGGCCGCAGTAGCCCCGTTGCCAGCGTACCAGCCGTACTGGAATGACGAGGGTGCCACGAAGCAATCGATGTGCAGGTCGATGCGCTGGGCGTAAGCCGGGTTGAGGGGTTCCACGGAGAGCTTGTAGTTTGGGATCGAAGTCAGTAAGCCCGCCAGTTCGAACGAGCCGTCCGCGCGCAGTGAGCTGTGGGTGCCGAACACATCTGCGTCATCGTTGCTGGTTGCGTCTTGAGCCATAACAATAGCATTGACGACGGCCGACCCGCCGGTCGTCAAAACGCGACCCCGGAAAGAGCCCACGCCTGTGAGCGCGTTCGACGTTGCGGCGGCTGCATTTGTAACCGGTGGTGCAATGCGATTGCACGGATTGCTCAAGTACCAAGCCGCCAGCAGGATGAGAAGATTCCGTTCCCGCGTCTCGTCGCTCTTGTCGTCCTCAAAATACGTGCATCCTAATAGTTGAACAAGGCACATCGATGAGGCCAGAAGGGCGCCGCGCAGGTGGCGGAGCGCGGGGCCGAGCCCGCCGTCGAACCACCGAGAGCGCTCCATGGTGGCCGGCCTGCTTGCCTCGTGCATTGTTGCCACTGTTGTGTTCCTCACGGACCGTACACTGCGTATGCACCGGCCTGATCGTCCGGGGTCAGGGTATTGGTGGCTCCCGTTACCGCAAACGGATACATGACGGGCAGATTCCCAGGAAAGTTCAGTGTGAGGGTATTGTTCGAAATGCTGGCGAACCGAACGGTTTCGCCGTTTCCGCCCGCGATGTTGTGCGCAAAACCGAGAACGTGTCCGAGTTCGTGAAGGAGAGTTTGTCTGTATTGCGTGGCCGTCGTGACGGACTGTCCATTGATGACGACGAGCCCCGAGCAGATATCCTGAGACTTCCCGCCGCTCATGCCGAGCGGCAACCCGACTCCGAGAATCGAATTCGACGAGATCCCGAGGTAGCGCAGGATGCTTCCATCGGTGTCATAGGCGACCCAGATTTCTCCGGCCGTGGGGTTGGACAGGTAGGAGGCGTAAACCGAAACCGGCATACTCACCTCGCTACCTACCGGATTGTTGAGCAGGTTGATGGCCTTGCCCTGCGGGTTGTTCCAATCGTTGAGGACGGCGGTGATGGCCCCGGCAACGGCGGGAATGTTGGTCGTGTCGCTGTCGAAGCGGATGGTGATCGGCCGTGCCTTCGGATTGCACGAGGTTGAAAAAACCCACTGCATCCTGTCTCCGAGTGGCCCGGTGAAGAAGTACCAAGCGAAAGCCGGCACTGCCGAAGCAAAGAAGACGGCGACGGCCGCTATCTTGAGAAGTAGGGACTTTCGTATATGTTTCTTCATCATTACCAAGACCTCGGTGGCCGCACCGACCATCACTTTCGGCGCACGCCTATGCGCCGGACCAATTCACGAAATTCGCGCAACGAGTAGTACTTCAGGCCGCCGCCCTCTGCCGCCGGAAACGCGCGCGTGAGGATCAGGTCCTCGGCATCCCGCCGGAGGGTCAGTTCGATCTTTCCGTAGGTCAGCGAGTTCAACAGATAGTAGCCTTCAGGAGCCGGACGCGAGTCCAAGAGGAGAACCCACTGCGAACCCGGTGGGTCAGGCACGCCATCCGGATCGACCACGCGGGACTGCACGGCGATGCGCACGCGAAAACTGGCCGGGACGCGTCCCCGGATTTCTTCGAGGCGCGTGAGCTGAAACTCGTACAGTTGGCCGACGCCACCGACCGGGTGAAATGAATCCACGCGCGCGTGCACGATGATCGGCGCTTCGCGTAGGACCTGCGCGTGCGTCTGGAAGACTTCGCGTGCGGCGACGGGAAAAAGCCCGGTGGCCAACAAAGCCAAGGCAGCGAAGGGTCCCCAAAAGAAGCAAGGACGGTCCCGACCGCCCGGATTCCGTCCGGTTGCACCCACAAGTATGATTACTCGGAAGGAACGGTCCGTGCGACAATCCATTTTTAGGCTCATAGGGGGCGGAAAAGCCCAGGCAAGCTACCAGCTTACTTGACTCCCTGGGGGCTGTCCGCCAAGTGGCCGCATGCGAATTGTTTGGATGTCACATACGTTCATTGTTTGCTTGGTAATTTCGTGCCAACTCGGCTGCGATCAACTGTCCGAAGACTCACGGGGGCTTGCCGGAGGCGCCGCCGCCATTGCGGCGGCACTCGGCCTGTCCGGAACGCCGGAGGCCCCCGCTTTCTCACCGGCGGCCGGCACTTTTACGCAGGGACAGACCCTCACCATCACGTCAGCGGGGGCCAGCAGCATTCGCTACACTACCGACGGTTCAGAGCCCACCGCTTCCAACGGCACGCTCTACGCGGGTCCTATCGCCGTCCGAACGGGGACCGTCAAAGCGGCCGCTTTCTCGGCCGGAGGCAACGCCAGCGCCACGACAGCCGGTGCGTATCGCATCCGAGCCACGTCTTTCGATCTTGTGGTCCGCGACTTTCTGCAGAGTCACGGCGATTTCGAGGACTTCGTAGGCAGCGACCTTGGCATAGTCACCGCCAACTTGGGCAGCGACGGGACACCAGTCTATGCAAGCGGCGGGACGACGCCGACCACGTCCGGCGCCGCCAACTTCCACCACTGGTTTCACGACGTGAGCGCCAATGTCCGGCTGAGCGTCCAGCTGCCCATCTCAACCAGTCCGACGACGTGCTACTACAATAGCGCTTCGTTCTTCCCCATTGACGGCTTGGGGCAGGGAAATGAGGCCATGGCGCACAACTTCTTTTTCACCACCCACACGCGCATTGGCGTTCTGGTGGAGGACGGGACGGTCATCGCGGTCCAGGGGGACGATGACTGGTGGGTATTCCTCAATGGCAAACGGGCCATCGACATGGGAGGTGTCCACGGAGCCACCAGCGGTTCTGTCACACTCGATGCCGGGAATCGTACGACTTACGCGCTGGCATTGGGAGACATAGTGCGCGTGGACATCTTCCAAGCCGAGCGGCACACAACGCAGTCGAACTTCAGGATCTCGCTCAGCTCGGATTGCTTCAGCCTCTACGACTGACGCAGCACCCGCCCACCCTTCGGCTACTTCCCTTTCGGTCCTATTCTTCCTTGAAGCCGCCGTGGCGGATGTCCCGGGCCTGGACCGTGAAGATTACCTCTTCGGCAATGTTTGTGGCGAGGTCGCCGATGCGTTCCAGTGCTTTGGCAATGAAGGCCTCTGCCACGTTGCGCGAAGACTCGATGATGCGGTCTTCGAGGGCGTCGACCTGGAATTCGAGATGCAGGACGGCGTCGGCGGCCGCCGTGTCGCGCTGGGAAAGCGCCTGCATGGCCAGGTTCAGCGCCTCGCTCGCCTTGCCGGCGAGCGCACGCATATCGGCCGAGATCGGCTCGGGAGGAAGGCGCAGCGCCCACTTGGCGATAGTCTTGCCTTCATCGCCAACGCGCTCCAGGTCCTTGATGGTCTTGGCCACGCTGAAGACGTAGCGGAAGTCGATTGCGTAGGGCTCCTTCATGAGCAAGGCCATGCACATTTTGTCGATGCGCATCTCGAACTCGTCGACGCGCTTGTCCAGTTCACGCACGCCCTCCAGGTCCTGAGCCGAGCGTGACTCCAGCACGGCCAGAGCCCGCCCGACAACATCCCGTGCCAGGTTCGCCATCTCGGCCAGGCTCTCGCGGAGTTCGTTGAGTGGGTTGTCGATGATCATGCAGCCCTTCCTTGGCCCAGAATGCCGAAGCGGAGCCTGCCGGCAAACCAGAAGCGGGGAAATGAATCAGAGTGAGAACGTGTTACAGTTTGATGACGATATGGTGTACATCCAGTTTCTCTATCAAAACAAAAAAACGTCAAATCAGTTGCACGGATGAAGTCATTCAGAAACGGGGTCGTAACAAATTTTCAGGCGGTCGCGCGAATCGCTGCGCGATCCGGGGACGGTCCCAAATGAAACGGAAAAGTATGAGAATTGCGCAATGCGCTATCGCGCTGGGGCTACTGTCTTTTGCGGCGGCCACGACGCATGCCTATGAAGACGAAGACTACCGCGACAAGAAGTTTGCGGCGGGTAAAGAGGACAAAGACTCCAACAGCTACTTCAAGCTCGACGGAGTGATCTGGGGCGCCTACGAGCACAACGATCATCGCGCGAGTGGCGCGGCGGACGCGGCCGGTCCGGCTGATGAGAAGACCGGCTTCAAGGTCGGTCGTGCGTACATCAACGCTCGTGGCGGCGCCGACCGGGGCTCCTGGAAGGGTTGGAGCTACCGGGCCACGCTGGACCTGGCGCCCGCCGGTACGCTGGGGGATGGTTGCGGCCCTGACAATCTCTGTCAGCGCAACAACGACTACCAGGTCATCATGAAGTATGCGTACGTGGACATGCCGGTGTACGGCGGTGTGTTCGCCCGCTTGGGTCAGCAGGGCACACCCGTCGTCGGCGGTACGGGCTCGGGCTCGGATTCGCAGGACCTCTGGGATCACCGCTACCTGGATTTGGACGGCAAGGCCATGTGGGATGAACTGGCGCTCAGTTCTTCTAGTGATCGGGGAGTCAGTCTCTTCTACAAGAACGACTACTTCGGCATTCACCTTCTGCTGGCCAACGGCGAAAGCTATCATCGCAACAACGCCGAGACCGTGGCCACTTCCAACGACACGCTTGCCGAACTGTCCGCGGGCGCAGGGGATTCGTACGGGCAGGATCTGTACGCGCAGCTTGCCTACCGACCGCTGGGGAAGAACCGCGAACACCAGATCCACCTCATGCTGCCCTTCCGGCAGCACAACGTGTTTGGGATCGACGACAGCGAGGTGGAGTTCGCAGCTGCGGATCTTTCCGTGCCCACCGCGCCGCGTTGGACCTACCTCAAGGGAGACAAGCGCTCCAAGCGCGACCAAGCGTACGGCGTGGAAGCCGTGTACGTTCGCGAATGGAGCTACATGCACAACTTCAGCATCGGCGCTGGTGCAGCCGGCAAAGTCGACAAACGCGGGGAAGCGCGGCGGTACACTCAAAGCGCAGCAGACCTGACCCTCGCAGATACCTCGTGCACCACGGGCCGCATCTGTGTCGATGAGGATCGGCGCGGCCACGCCACCTACGCGTACGCGCACGTTCGCTGGGGGCTGTTCGGGGCCTTCTTCCGCGTCTCGGGTGGCGACGGCAGCACAACGCGGCTTTCGGATCGCCTGGAGCCGTCCGCCGGTGGCGATTACTGGCGCAAGGTTCTCAAGAAGGACGCCGAGGACGGTGTGCTCGGGAACCTGAAGCTTTCCGAGGGCCGCGCCCTGGACTTCGGTTTGGCACGATTTCGCAAGGGTGTGATTGGCGTCACCTGGCATCCTCACCAGCGTTTCCGCCTCTCGCTGGGGGTGAGTCGGATCACGGCTTCGGACGTTGAGGGACGGACGCGTCGCGAGAACGGGCTGGAGCGCGTGCACGCGCAAACGCCTTCTACTACCAATCTTTCAGCCCAGACGGAACGGTTGCTCGTGGCTCAGCAGCCGGGCTTCGACGGCGTCACGACGAACGACCTCATCGGCCGACCGAGCGAGGATCGTCAGGTGTTTGTGCGCGCGCAGTACTCATTCTGACAGGTGCGAACCGCGAACGTGACGAATCCACCCGTCGCGTTCGCGGCCTGCGCGGGCAGAGGGTTGTCCTGGGAAGGGCGGCGAAAGAGCTTCCCTTCCCATTAGCTCCGGGGCGGAATGTCGAAGGTGACCGTGTGCGTATGCTTCGTTCCGCCCGCCGTCACCTCGAGGCCCACCGTGTACGCGCCATTCTTCGTGGCCGCAAACGGCGCCATGTAGTGCGCCATCCCGCCGCCACGCATCAGGTGGACGGGTTCGGAGACCTTCTTCGAATCGGGTCCCGTCACGGTGACGTTCACCTCTGCCGTGCTCAGGGGCTTCTTGGTCCGCTGGTCCAAGATGGTAAGACTTACGTAGTAGTTTGCCTTCGAACCGGGCATGGCCGGACCGCCCATCATGGCGGCCATGCGGTCGTGGTCGGCTGCGCTCATGAGGTCCACAGCGAGGCGCACGTTTTCGTGATCCACGATCCGCGACGTGGGTCCGAAGCTCTGAACCTGCCCCAAAGGGGGGCCGGATCGGCCGCAGACCGTGACCGACGTCAAGAGGGATACGGCGACAAAGACGCGGAGGATTGCTGTGGCGCGGATTTCCATGAAAGGCTTTCTCTCCATTACTTCCTCTCCATTATTGTAGGTGTCTTTGCGTGTCAGCCTGGCAGGCAATTCACGCTCAGCGGTATTTTTGAAATGTTTCCACCAACTCCCGAATCAATTCCTCGCTCTGACCGGGTTTTTGCGCGCCCAGCACGCAGTGGCGCGTGTGATCTTCGAGCATGAGGCCCGCTACCGAGTCCAGAGCGGAGCGGCAGGCGCTGATCTGAGTGAGGATTTCCACGCAGTAGCGGTCCTCCTCGATCATGGTCTGGATGCCCGCCACCTGGCCGGCAATGCGCCGCAAACGCCTGCGCAATTCCTCCTTGCGGGGTTGCACGACGGTCTTCCCGCGAGGTGCTTCACCGGCGGAGTTGCGCCTGCGGGTGGCCATCCGGCATATACCTTACCCCGGTACCGTTTCCGCAAGGGAAAAAAGCGCGGCTACCTTCAACGCCGCTGCCAACCTACCCCCACGACGGCAAGGATCGTCGATAGGACGACGAGGACCACCAGGATGGACCATCCGTGTCCTTCCGCGGTCAGACGCGGGAGCAGCAGCGAAATCGCGCCGCCCCCCACGAGTGGCGCGGAAAAAGGGGCCGAAAGTCCGTAGATGCGCGCCACTCGGGAAGAGACCTCGCCCCGCAGCGAACGCACGAGCATGAGGCCGACGGCGGTCACGCCGGTGCTCATGCCATAGTTGAGGATTCCCAACTCCTGCCAGCAATCGCGAGGGAGGAACCGCGGCGCAAATACCAGCAGCAGAACCACCGTCCAGATCGTGGCGGCCGCCATGAGCATCAGGAACGCGGGCAACTGCTCGGCGGCCGCGCTCAGTCGCAGTGTGGCGGTGGCCGTCAGTATGAGAAACTCCAGGACGATGCCCGTGAGGAAGCCGGCCTGCCTGGCCACGCCCGGATCGTGCAGGCGCAGGCGAACAAACGGCGTTCGCAAGAAGACCGCCACCAGCAGAGCCAGCGAAAACAAAGGGAACTCGGCCACGAGTTTGGCAAGCGCGGCCCTGCCGAAGGCGCCCGCCCCCGCAGCCAGGCCATCGCGCAAGAAGGACGCGACCAACGCGACAAACAGGAAGAGGACGATGGCCGCAAAGAGCGACTCCCCGCTGCGTGCGTATTCCAACAAGGTTCCGGTAGTCTGCGGCGACTCGTTGCCCTCCGCCGCTTCTGCTGCGGCCGGCCTGTCGCCTCCGTCCCGGCGACTGCGAAACCGATGCACGAGCACGAGCCCGACCGTTCCTCCGACGATGAGACCGGCCGTTGCCGAAAAGACACCGAGGGCTCCAGCCTCCGGTTGACCGAGCTCTTCGGCAATGGCGGAGAACGCTCCCGCTGCTCCATGGCCCCCAATCCAGCCGATCTCGATGATGTGCGCCACGAGTACCGGCGCACCGAGCGGCACCAGGACGAAGAGCGTGATGGCAAATCCCAGCGCGAGTTGCGTGAAGGCAATGAACCAGACGAACAACGTCTGTCGGACGATGTCACGGACAGGCACACCTTCCCGGTGCAGGGTCTCGGGGCGCTCTCCCAGGATGATCCCGATGAAGAGGAACGTGATCAGGACCGTGGGCCAGGCACGCCACGCTTCGTAGTAGCGGGCGGGAAACAAACCGGTCACTTCGGGGCCGAACAGGAGCAACAACGCGCCGCCGGTCAGCGAAGGGGGAATGACGAATCGTTGCAAAAAGGCGAAGCGCTTGGTCAGCAGGTGTCCGAGGAGGAGGGCGAACGCGGCCAAGCCGGGCGCTGTGAAGATGAGTTCACTCAAGCGACACCCGCATCATTCCCGGCTCATCAAGAACTTCTCCAGATATTCGGTGATGTCCTGGATGTTGCGATTGATCATCCGTTTCATCTCGGGCGGAATCGCCTGGGACTTGATGACCCGGTAGTAGTTCAGCGCGTTCTTGAGCATCTTGCGGCGTGTGAACTCCTGCGCCTTCAGAAGCATGGGCTTGTACTTGTAGTACGCGTACTCCATGGTGTTGTAATCGCGGCTGAGCTGGAACGAGTCCGGGATCTTCGAGAAGTCGTAGGTCAGCGTCAGGAATGGCGCGTCGTCTTCGTCCGGGGGCTTGAGCTCCAGAACGCCACGAATTTCCTGCACGGGACCCGTGGGCTGCTCCTCCTCACGCGGTTCGAAATCGCTTTCGAGAGACTCGTCGAGGGCCGGAACGGCGCTGAACGATTCGACGCCTTCGCCAGGTTCCTCTTCGGCGGCAGGTTCGGCTGCTTCGGGCTCGGGGGCCCCGGCAGGTTCTTCCTCTTCGCGCGGCATCTCGGGTTCGAAGCGCGCTTCCTCCGCGGACGGGAAACCGATCTCTTCGAGTTCCGGCGGAGCCTGACGGACCAGCATCTCCGCGGGCTCGGGGGGCTTGGGTGGTTCGGGCTTCTTCTCGGGCTCCGGCGGAGGCGGCGGGGGAGCGGGCTGTTTGCCCTCCAGGCCTTCCACGTCGCCGATCGTGACGTTGGCGTGTTCGATGACGATCTGCGGCTCTCCTGGCTTGGGAGTCTTTCCCCGTGCGGCTATTTTGGCCTTGCGATCCTGGTGGCGCTTCTTCCAGTCCTCCAGTTCCTTCTTGCGCCGCTTGTGCTCTTCGAGCTTCTTGAGGAATTCTTCGCGCTCTTTGAACAGGTCGTTCTTGCGTCGCTCGACGCCGGAGCGGCGGTCCTTCTTCTTGTCGCGCCTGCGGTCGATGTGAACGCGGCGGTCCAATCCACTGCGCCGATCTTTGAGCGGAAGATTCTTGAATTTCTCCCACATGCGCTCGAAGTCTTCGTCGGTCCAACCGTCCGTGATCAGGTTGCCGTCTTCGTCCACCGTGAAGCCCGGCGGCAACGAGTCGTCGGTCGTGCCCTTGCGCGCCACCGGCTGAAACGAACCTTCCGCCCATTCGATATCTACGGTGCCCGTCAGCAGCTCTCCGTCGCCTGCGTGCGGCGCGGGTACGTCCATCCGCAGTCGATCGGTGTACGCGGGGGTTCCGGCCGCCGGGAAGGCGGGAGCGCCGGCCATGATCGTCACAGGTCCCGTAATCTGAATGGGCGCGGTCGCCACCGTGGTGCCGGCTATGCCTGCACCCGCGCCGGTGGCCGCGGCAGTCCCGGCCGCTGCGCCGACGCCTGCTGCTGCACCTCCGACCGTCGCGCCTCCCGCCATCGCGCCTCCCGCCGCTGGGCCTCCCGGCGAGCCACCCTGCACGATGATGACGGGGCCGCCGCCGCCTCCGCCGGACCCGGCACCGCCGGCCGGCGCGGCGCTTCCCCCTGCGGGCCCTCCGCCGGTGGGCCCCGCCGGCCCGAAGCCGGAGGGCAGAGTGAGCGGACCGGAAGCAAACGCGAGCCTGGCCGCGGCGACATTGACCTGATCGACCAGACTCTCGGAAACGCGCCGCAGTCCCTCCGTCAGGTTTTCGAGGGCGACCGCCTGAGTGCTCAGCGGAATGACGATCTGGGGAAAGCGGATGACTTCGTCGCCGCCGTGCTCTTCGTCTTCGTCGATGCCTTCGAGCCAGCGGTCGATGTCTTCGATGTTCTCCTGGAGCTTGCGTTGAATCTCCGGATCGTCCACGCGGTTCTTGACGCGTTCGTAGATCGCCTTGGCTTCCGCAGCTTTGCCGCGTTCGAGCAGGCTTTCGGCATTCTGAAGCGCGCGCCGGTGATGAGCGTCCTTGGAAGACCGAGCGATGATGTCATCGACCTTGTGCCGAACTCGCGGCGGGCGACGCTCCTTGGACTTCTCGGGTGCGGGGGACACGTCGGCCGCAGCTTCCACGCGAACCGGTCCCTTCTCGAGGGCTCGCTTGAGGTCGCGCACGGCAGGACCGAGCACGACCGGACGACCGCGCCCACCGGGCTCGCCGGAGGTGCCCTCGGGCAGGTCGGGGCTGGACTTGGGTCCCCGGCCAATCCGTTCGTCGAGATCGAAGAAGGGGGGCTTCTCCTCCGTGTCGCGGCGGGACAGGGCGGCCCAAGCGCCCGCCACAGCCGCCGCTCCGCCCAATAGTAATAGTAGCAAAGTCTCCATTCAGTGGCAGCCGGAAGCCGTGGGTCCTCGGGAGCAGCCCGTCATGTGACGGAAGCCCTGTCTCTATTTTCGTCGTCGGCCCGGTCTGATTTGAACCGCCGAAGGCGCGCGGGCGCAAAAGGATGGACCCACGACCGACACTACGGGGCAAGATAGCCACGATGGCACTGCCCGTGGAGCGCTTGAACGCGGATTTGGAGGGCGAGTTCCGCTTCCGGGGAAGACCGGTTTCGGTCCCCTTTGCTCTGCCCGGGGACCTGGTCCAGTTTCGTTCCGAACGTGCCGGCCGGCGATTTCGCATCCGGCCGCTCTACATCGAGCAGGCCCAGCAGCCCGACCCTGGCGTGCGCCGCGCCGACCCTTTTTGTAGGAACTTCGGCACTTGCGGTGGATGTCGCGGGCAGCACCTCGACTACGGCTTTCAACTGGAGTTGAAGGCAGGTCCGGTGGTGCGGGCCATGCAGGAACGATTCGACGTGACGCCGGAGGTGGTCGGCGCCCCGGGCCTCCGCGCCTTTCGCAACCGGATGGACTTTGTCGTAGAAGGGGAGGGCATCGGGCTGCGACCCGCCGGTGAATTCGAAGCGTACGTTCCGCTGAGCTCCTGCCCAGTTCAATCCGCGGGCGCGGATTTGGTGCTCGCACTGTTGGCTGAGCTGCTTGTGCAGTTCCCCGGAGTCGGATTTCGCCGAGGGCTTCGGCGCGTCGAGAGCCCGCCCGTCGCAAGGGTCGCGAAGGGTCCCGTCGCCAATGAGCCAGACCGCGCGGAAGAACCGCCACAGCCGCAGCGCGAAAGCGACAGGGGAGGACCCCTCAAGTACGCAACCGTTCGCAGCGGCGACTCGGGCGGCATGCTCGTGCTGACGCTGTCCGAGGATGACATCGCCCCTGCTCCGAGTGAGTACGAAGCATTCTGTACGGAGCTGATAGCCCGACTGCCCAAGGGTTGGCACGTCACCGAATGTCGCGTACCGCGGCCGTCGGAAGTGTCCTGTGTTGCGGGCGGACGTGTGCTGCACGGTCGGCCGGAGTTCCCCACGCACCTCGGAGGTCTGGAGTTTCAGGTGCCGTACGACGCCTTCTTTCAGCCGAACGTCGCGGGCTTTGACCTGATTCTGGACTGGGCGCGACGCGCTCTCGCCGCTGCTTGGGGTGCGCATGCTCCGGCAGATTTGGCCCTCATCGACCTGTACTGCGGGGTCGGCGCCCTGGGCGCGTTCGTCGCTTCGTGCTTTTCGGGTGCGCAGACGACGTTGACCGGCTATGATTTCACGGGTTCGGCCATCGCAGCTGCTCCGAAGAACCTGGAGGGTCGCGCGCACACTTCCACCTTTCACGCGGTCGACCTCAACGACCCGCCGGCCGACCTCTTCGCCCGACCGGCCGACCTGGTCATCGTCGACCCGCCGCGAGCCGGGATGTCCCCGGCGCTCCGTCGCTTCGTGTCGGCTGAGTGCGCAGCGCCGCTGTTGCTCTACGTTTCGTGCAACCCGAAGTCCCAACTCTCGGACCTGCGCGAACTTTCGGTTAACTACCGGGTCAGCGCGGCCTGCATCGTCGACTGCTTCCCGCACACGGGGCATCTGGAGCAGGTCGTGCTGCTGAGGCGAAGGGGTGGCGAAAGGGAAGCGCGGTGATCGTCGTGGATCCGTGGGCTCTGGTTGAGCTGCCCGCTCACCACTACCACCAAGCGCCGCGGCCATGGGGCTCTCACTCCAAGCAGCAAACCCGCATGAGTCCTTCAAGGTGCCACCTCGCCTACCAAGGAGCACGTCATGAGATGTGCCAAAAAACTCGACAATTTTGACGCGTTTCTTGACGATACCTTTGGCATGGCGTCTGGGCAGCATCCCTTTATCAGCTTCCAAAAAGCTTGGGCCGTTCGGCCCGATACATGGTTCCGACTGGGCCAGAGCAAAGCCATGATTCGGGCAATCTCGACGACTCCGATCATGCCTGCCTTTCGCGCCGAGATCTATCGCGTAAGCTTGATTCGGGGTGCCCAGGCCACGACCGCAATCGAAGGGAATACCTTATCGGAGAACGAGATACGGGATATTCTGGCCGGGAAGAGCCTCCCGTCCGGCAAGCAGTACATGGAGCAGGAGGTTAAGAACGTCGTTGGCGCGCTCAATGAGTTGCGCGATGAAATAGTCGATGGTGGCGCGGGCGACAATCTCGTCTCCCCGGATCTGATCATGAGGTTCCACAAAATGATCGGCAAGGACCTCGGGGCACACTTTGAGGCGGTGCCGGGGCAGTTCAGGCGGGGACAAGTGACGGTGGGCAGGGTTTACCGTCCACCCGCAGGCTCGGAGGTCGCGCAGCTCATGACTGCGTTCTGCGAGTGGAGTCGAAGGGAATTCCACTACGAAAAAGGACAGGACTTTTCCACCGCCATTGTTCAAGCCATCGTGTCACATGTCTATGTGGCCTGGATACATCCTTTCAGCGATGGCAACGGTCGAACGGCGAGACTACTCGAGTTCTATCTGCTTCTTCGGGCCGGGGTTCCCGACATTGCTGCGCACATCCTCTCCAACTACTACAATGAAACGCGCTCTGAGTACTACCGGCAACTCGCTCAGTCCTCACGCGACGGGGGCGACCTCACTGCATTCATCGAATACGCAGTCGATGGACTCAAGGATGGCCTGCAAGCCATTCTGGAGACAGTTCACGTCAACCAGTTAGTGATGGCTTGGCGAGACTACGTCCGCGAAGTTTTTCATGAATCCGGGATGAAGCCGAATATCTCCCATAGGAGGCAGATGGCACTCATTCTGTCCGTTGAGCTTGAGCAGGACTATTCGGAGGGCGAACTATCAGAAGTCAATGAGGCAGTCCGAGTGAACTATGCTGCAGTCTCACGTCGGACCTTACAGCGGGACATTTCAGCGCTCACGTCCACCGGCCTACTGGTGCACTCTGATAATGGTTATCGCGCCAACACCGCCGTCCTGCGAGGGGCTATGGCCAGAGTGAGGGCGGACAGGCACATTCTATGACAGACGAATGGCGGCTAACGTTGTGGTTGCCAAACGAATTCAGCGCGACCGCAAGTCGAGACTCCGCCCAGTGGAGTCCACCCCTATTCATTCCCCGCAAACGAAAAAGCGCAGCGTTTCCTCCTCCAATCCGGTCGCGTTGAACTTGTCCGACAAGGGCGTCTCCCCCACCTCAATAAATGCGCAACCGGTTATGACGCCTCATCGCTTCCGTGCAGACTGCCGCGATCGCCTGGCTGTCCGTCCGGCGATCGCGGCCGCCCCAGCCTACACTCGCTCGACGATCGTCGCCACGCCCATCCCGCCACCGATGCAGAGCGTCGTCAGGCCGTAGCGCCCCTTGCGACGTTCCAACTCGTCGATGACCGTGCCAAGGAGAATGGCGCCCGTGCCGCCCAGCGGATGGCCAAGGGCAATGGCCCCGCCGTTGACGTTGATCTTCTCCGACGGGATGCCCAGCTCCTTCTGCACGTACAGAACCACGGCCGCAAACGCTTCGTTGATCTCCCACAGATCGATGTCGTCGGCTTTGAGTCCGGCTTTTTCCAGAGCGCGCTTGGAAGCAGGCACCGGGCCGGTCAGCATGATCGTGGGCTCGGTGCCCGAAGTCCCGATGGCGACGATGCGCGCTCGGGGTTTGAGGTTGTGCTTCTTGACGGCCGCTTCACTCGCGAGCATCACGAGACCCGCGCCGTCGACCACGCCTGAAGAATTGCCGAGCGTGTGCACGTGGTTGATGCTGGTGACGTTCGGGTAGCTCTTGAGGGCGATGGCGTCGAATTCCCGTTCACCGACGCCTTTGAAGACGGCCGGCAGCCCCGAGAGAAACTCCATGGTGTTCTCGATGCGCGGGTGTTCGTCGGCGGTGATCGTTCCGCCTTTTCCGTCCGGGATGGGCACGATGCTCTTCTTGAAGTACCCGTTTTCGATGGCGTGTTTGGCTTTCACCTGCGACTCCACACCGAAGCGGTCGACATCCTCGCGCGAAAAACCGTGAATCGTGGCGATGAGATCCGCCGAAATCCCCTGGGGCACGAGGTTGTAGTGATCGCGAATGTTGTCGTTTCCGATGTTCATGTCGAGGTCGCCCATGTCCGCGCCCATCTTCACGCGGCTCATGCTCTCGACCCCGCCGGCTACGACCACGTCCTGCATGCCGGCGCCCACCTGTCCCGCGCCGTTGTTGATGGCCTGGAGCCCGGAGCCGCAGAAACGATTCACGGTGTAGCCCGGGACGGTGTCCGGCCACTGCGCGGCCATCACTGCATAGCGAGCAATGCAGGCCGACTGTTCGTCCACCTGCGAAACGCAACCGAGAACGACATCCTCGACGATCTCGGGGTTGATGGAATTGCGTTCGCGGAGCGCCTTCAGGCAGGCGGCCGCCAACTCCTGGGGATGCATGTGCGCAAGCACGCCCCGCTTCTTGCCTTTTCCGCGCGGTGTGCGCACCGCATCTACGATGAAAACGTCGCCCATTTTGGACTCCCTCGGGCAGTGGCCCTTACTTCCTCGTCCCGCCTGGCCCTTGTCCCGGTCGAGTGGTTTTTCGCCGCGACCGCTGCCGCTCTGCCGGCGCAAATCGCTTGACTGTAATCACGGTAGCAGAAGTGTAATCATGATGGTGCGGACTCAGATCCAGCTCAAAGAGGAGCAGGCCCGCATCCTCAAGAAGCTCGCGCGGGCGCGCGGCGTTTCGATGGCGCAACTCATTCGCCACAGTATCGATTGTTACATTCAGTCGGCCGTCTCGCCTTCCGAGGAGATCGCGGGCGAGCGTGCCCTCTTGGCCGCGGGGAAGTTCCGGTCGGGCCGCAGGAACGTATCGCGAACGCATGACAGTCACCTCGCGGACCTGTACGGCCAATGAATGTCTTCGTGGACACTTCGGCGCTGTACGCCGTGCTGGATCGGGATGACGCGCAGCACGCGCGCGCGGCCCAGACCTGGCGGAGGATCATTCCCGAGGGCGTTCCGCTCGTAACTAGCAACTACGTGATGCTCGAGACGACGGCGCTGCTCCAGGCCCGGATTGGCCCCGAAGCTGTTCGCATTCTACAACAAGATGTACTCGGAGTCATGTCAGTCGAGTGGGTGACCGCCGAAACCCATGGCGCGGCGCTCCAACGCCTCCTCCACAGCGGACGCAGGAAGGTCAGTCTCGTGGACTGCACTTCGTTCGTCATCATGGAACGCTTGGGTATCGAGCACGCCTTTGCTTTCGATCGCCACTTCCGCGATTTCGGCTTCGCGCTGGTGTGAGTCCGCTCAATCGTCGGCCATTGCGGCAAGTCGCATGCGCCACCAGACCCAGAGGCCGTGGAAATAGGCGAAGATGACGAGCACGACCCAACCACCCCACGGGCGAACCGCTCCCTCCCAGAGAGACCAGGCAATCCCGATCACCGCAGCCGCGGACCAAATGATCTTGAGGTTCAGCATGGCGCGAAACGTCGCGAGACTCGCGTTGCGTCCGAGCAGCGACTCGATTCCGATTCCGAACAGCGCCGCGGCCACGAGTCGTGCCGCAATCGGATCGACAACCGTCCAGCCGAACAGGGCCAGGAACTGCTGCGGCGCCACGAAGAGCGGCACCGCAAAGAGGACGTCGGCCAAGAAGTGTACGACGAACCAATGATGGAGCGCGCGCGGTCGCGCGGGTTGTGCAGCAGCTTCGAGAGCCTGCGCGAGCCCCGAGAGGTCTGCTGCGCTGAGTCGGGAAATGTCCGTGCGCGCAGGAGGTGGAGGTGTCGGCGCGGCGGCCCTGGGTCCGCGGCGACCGGACGCACCCGTCCGCGGAGCCGCCTTGCTGCGGCCGCGAGAGCCAGGCCGACTGCCAGACCGACCGGCACCCTTGCGTTTGACCGCCATGGATTCCAACACTGGGGGTGGTTCGCGAAATGCCAAGCGCGATCGTGTATGTCGGTCGATGTGGATTCCCGTCGCCCTCCTAGCTGAGCCGCATGCATTCCACCCCGGCCACCGGGCGATTGGCCCCTCGGGCGTTCCCAATCTTTCCCGTCCATGATACGTGGGCGCATGAGGCTCCCCATGAAACGTAAACGGATTCTGTCTTTCGGACTTGCAGTCGGGTCACTATGCCACACCGGCTGCGGGGAGAGTATCCCCGATCCGATGGAGGAGGCCTACCAATTCGGGATGCTGCTGGCCCTGTTGGGTAGTCGTCCTTACATCGGGGGCTACCAACGGGCCCGTCTGCGAGACGTCGGGAACAACACTGTTGTATTCGAAGCACCGTATCGAACTCTCACCGACTACCGAACGTGGTTCGTGGCGCGGAAGTGCCTGCAGGGATTTGCCTACGACGCGGCCACCAACTCCTGCACGGAGCCGGCAGGGCCCGCGACTGATGAGGCAGGCGCCGACACGATTCAGACAAAGTTTCAATACTGCTCGGAGAATACCAACTCCTGCAACCACAACGGCCAACTCAACGGCCTCGGGCGGTCCGAAGCATTTCAAGGGTGCGAACAAATTGACGAGCTCGGCCGAAGATGGCAGGTGGCGCGCGCGGCCGATCTGAGCTGCCTATTTGGTCGGACCGCAGCCCGGGAGACCTACAGCGTCGTGATCGGCCGTACGCTCTGGGCCAACGAGGCGCGTTTGGCCGAGCGTGCCGTTACTATTCACTACGATCCAGAGCTATATGTGGATCGATACGGTCAGAGCGCCCGACCGAAGACGGAGCGCCTGCACCTCCTGTGCGTTACTGAGATCATCGAGCCTTTCCAGTACTGTCTGCCCCATGAACTCCCCTGAGAGCATGTGTCCCTCCGAGCTGTTAGGCGCTCACGTCCACGCGACCGCCAACCGGGTTGCTCGGATCGGCCGGAGTGGGCTCAACGGTTCGCGAAACGGCCGCGGAGGTAGCCTCGGGGCGATTGTCCTCCAGGGCAGCGACGGTCGCGACTGTCTCGCCGGTCTGCGCCGGCGCGTAGCTATCGGCAAACAGGATCTGACGCGAACCAACTGCCATGTACGGCATAAGCCACTCCCGCTGTCAGGATAGCACAGCTTTGCCGGGCTGGCAAGACTTCCCCCGGTCGTCAGCCGGGGTCGACGTCTTCATCCGCACCGCCGATCCACTCGTAGCGTTCGTACGGAGGTTCGACTTCCAGCACGCGAACGAGACCCTGGCCGATCAGGCTCTGCACGATGGAATGAATCACGGCCAGACCCGTGGGGTAGTGACCGCTGCTGACGATCTTTTCCCCCATGGAGCCGACGGCCAGCTCGTGGAGGTCGTAGTCCTTTTCTTTCAGGCGACGGACCACGCCGCGTTCCATCAGCGAAAGGGTCTTGCGAACCAGACGGATCTGACGCTTCGGATCTTCCGGTTCGGCGCCATGTGCCGGCAGAAGCCTTCGAATGGGCAGGCGCAGCAACCGCTCGAGCGATGCGTGATAGTCGCGCAGGTTCCCGTCGAGCTCGGCATACACCGAAGAGACGTTCTCAAGCACCAGATCCCCGGTGAAGTAGACGCCCTCTCCGAGGATGTACGGCGACAGGTGCCAGCAGTTGTGCCCGGGAGTGTACAGAAATCCGATCTCCCGGTTGCCGATGGAAACCACGTCTCCCTCGACGAGTTCATGGTCCATGCGCAGTACGGGATCGACCTTCTCACCACGGTGCACGCTTTGCAGAAAGCCGGTCCATCCTTCGCGGAAGCGTGCCAAGAGCGGCGCGCGACTCTCCGGATGGCGATGGGCCTTGTAGATGAGTCGGTCCATGGCCCGCTGCATCTTGTTCATGTGCTGCGTGTAGTCGCCGACGGCGCGCGCCATTCCCTGCATTCCGTAGAGCCGGGCCGAACTGTAGAAACGCATGACCAGCGCGGCGGTCACGTGATCCAAATGATCGTGCGTATAGAAGACGTGGCGAATCTTGCCGAGGGAAAGCCCGATGCTGCGCAGGGCGCGCTGGAGCATGCCGAGGTTCTGCACGTAGCCCGAGTCGATGAGCGCCGGTTCAGGTCCGGTGAGTACGTGAACGTTGTTGGGTTCGTAGAAAGGCTGCGGTATCTTCACGCGGAAGAGATCCGGGCCGATCTCCTCGATCCGCGGCAGTTCGCCGTAGTGGTGGAGTTTCACAAAGTACGCCGCCGGATCTCGGTTTCCAGAATGTCCAGTCCTTCTGCCGCCTTTTCGAGACTGAGCGTCAGCGGCGGAAGCAGCCGGAGAACGCGCTCGGCCGTGCAGTTGATGAGAAGTCCGCGATCGCGGCATTCGTCGACCAGCTCGGCTCCGGGTCGGTCCAGCTCGATTCCGATCAGAAGACCCATGCCGCGGACGTCCACGATGGCTTTGACGGAAGTCTTCAGCGCGTTCAGGCGACGGAACATGTACTCGGATACGGCGTCGACCTGCGGGAGCAGCTCGCGTCCGATGATGATGCGCAACGTCTCGAACGCCACGCGACAGGCGAGGTGGTTGCCCCCGAAGGTGGAACCGTGCATGCCCTTCGAAAGGAGCCCGGCGTGTTTGTCCGAGACAATCATCGCGCCGATTGGGAAGCCATCACCCAAACCTTTGGCCAGTGTCAGTGCATCCGGTTCGATGTCGAAGTGCTCGAACGCAAAGAGCTTCCCGGTACGCCCGATTCCGGTCTGCACCTCGTCGACGATGAAGAGCACGTCGTTTTGGGAGCACAATTCGCGCGCCTCGCGCACGTAGTTTTTGTCCAGCGGCCGCACCCCACCCTCTCCCTGGACGAGCTCCACGAACAGAGCGCAGGGATCGGCGCCGGCACCGATGGCATTCTCCAATGCCTCGAGGTCGTTGGGGGCGATGTGCTCCACTCCGGGAACGAGGGGGCCGAATCCGGTGCGGATCTTCTCCTGTCCTGTGAGCGACATGCTGGCCGCGGTGCGGCCGTGGAAGCTGCCCTCCAGAGCGAGCACCCGGTGCGAACCGTCGCGATGCTTCTGACCGTAGGCCCTCGCCAGCTTGAAGGCTGCCTCGTTGGCCTCTGTTCCCGAATTGCAGAAGAAGGCTTTGCCGGGGAAGCTGTGCTCGACGAGGACCTCGGCCAGTCGCGCCTGCTCTTCGTTATAGAAGAGATTGGAAGTATGCATCAAGCGCTCGGCCTGCGCGCGGATCGCTTCGATGATGTCTGCTTCGCCGTGGCCCAGGTTGGTGACGGCAATTCCCGAAAGGAAATCGAGGTACGGCTTCTGCTCGGTGTCGTAGAGGGTTTCGCCCTGGCCAAAGTAGAAAGCCACGGGAGCGCGCCGGTACGTATCGAGCACGTAGCGCTCGGTCTTCTCCCGGATTTCCGCGAAGCTCAATGGTTCCTGAAACGATTCGCCCGCCATGCTGCGACCCCTTTGCGCCAGGACTCGTTTCGCGCAGCGCCGGGTCAAACGGTTAATGCCAAATAGTGCTTTACACGCCGCGGGCAATCTCGTTGTTCCGAGGCGAACGGTCATGGGCTCCGCACACCAGGCTCCTTCTACGGTGTCGCGCACCCCGCCGCGCCCCTCATCGCGCACCCTGCCGCGAACATCTTCGCGCCCGCTTCCGCCTTTCTGGCCGGGTCTCTGCGTTGCGGTGCTGCTCGCCACCGGCCTGTGCTACTGCGGTCCCGGCAATGAGCGCGCCGCGGAGAAGCCGGTCGTCGTCGTAACACATCCCACAGCGGCCTTCGTGGAAAGCGCGACAGGCCTGCGCACCCGCGGGCAGCTTCCGGAAGTGCGCTGGATCTTTCTGCTGCACGAGCGGGAGACACGGCTGCGCCGGAGCGTGGAGCGCGCGCAGAAGCGACACCGGTGGGAGGACGTGGAGTTCGTCACGCTGCGCAAGTTGCCTAAAGACACGGTTGCGCCCGTGCATGCCGACGAGCGCAGTCGCCTGGGTTTTCGTTCGCGACGCCTGGAGCCGCGAATTCCCTACCGAGTCCCTGAGGGTTGGCTCGCTGCATTTCGGGATGTGGCGGCGCGGTCTGACGGGGCTTTCATCCCGGGCGGCAGCAACATTCCGGCCGCTCTTTATGGAGAAAAGCAGCTCGCGGAAGCGGCCTCGCGCACGCCGCTGCGCAGCCTGTACGAGTTGGCTTTCCTGCGTTTCTTACTGGAGGGCGAAGGTGCCTTTCTACGGGAACGTCGGCAGTACCTTGTCCTCGGTCTATGCTACGGAATGCAGGCGTTGAATGTGGCGCTCGGCGGGAGTCTCGTGCAATCTATTCCGCACGAGGTGTACGGAGTGCGTCACGCAGAAGACCTGGTGAGCGGAGATCCGGACCGGATGCATCGCAACTACCACCTCGCTGTTCGCCCGCCGTCCGCGGCCAAGGTGTATCGGGGCTGGTTCCATCGCCTGCGGGTGGACAGCGGTACGCCCTTCTTCTACCGCGCGGAAGGCGTGTATATACTCAGCAATCACGTCCAGGCCGTGAAGCGACCCGCGGCAGATCTGCGTATCGTGGGTTGGAGCACCGACGGACGCGTGCCCGAACTCGCCGTGCATCGTCGCTACCGCAATGTGCTGGCCGTGCAGGGTCACCCCGAACGGGAGTTCGCCTGGAAGCGGCTGGATCGACAACCGCAGGCCACCCAAGAGTTCCATCGGAAACTGTGGGCCGAAACCAGCCGTGTGCTTCTGCGCAATGCGCGCAGACGCGCAGCCGGGGCACGAAAGTAATCGCGGGCGGCTTTCGGGATCGAGGTCGGTGCTCTGGAAGGTGGGAAGTACGGGCATCCCGTACTGTCCAAGGCTCAGCGGGCGGGCAGTGCGGTGGCGGGGGTCGGGGTCGGGAAGCGCAGAGTGCTCCCGATTTGCGAGCACCGCGCATCTTGAGCCGTGTCATGCCAACTCCGACCTGACCGAACCCGCGCGGATCATTGCAGCTACGTAGTCCCCGGTCTGAAAAAACCAGGCATCACCCTCGCAGGCAAGGGCTCGGAAAACGTCTCCGGGCACAATTTCCGGCCCTCTGAAGCAGGCCGGACTCAAGCTCTGACTTTGGAGCGATAGGCCCGCGGAGTTGGTTCGGCGCGCGGCCCAAAAAGGAGGGATCTTCACGGCCCCTTGAAATTTGCGAGGTATAGAGCCTGATTGGTGAGCGTTTCGGTGTGGCAGCGCATGAGGCCTTGCACAAGGGTAACAAAATCGTCCACACCGATCCGTTGCTCGGTCACCAATACGATCCCGCCATGCGTTCTATTCGTAGCCATCCAGTTCTTGTGCAGAAGAACAAAGTCGCGGACGTTTCTGGTGATGACGGCGCGACCAAGAGCGGTCGCATGCTGGAGAATGTCCTCGTCCTGGAGGCCAAGCACTTTGGCAGCGCTACAGGTGACTGTGTCGATCCCGTTGCCTGACAGGGCCGCTGCGTAGTAGTGGGGCACATCCTCATCGGTGAAGAAGCGGAGGGAGTGAACGTGCGCTCCTTCGCTCTTTTTCAAACCGGCAGAACTTCTGAATTGGCCTTGATGGTCTGCTCCATTTCCTCGCGGTGCCGCACGTAGTAGCCGACCGCCTCAATCAACGCGACAGGAGGCACGTGCGGGTATGCTTGAAGAACCGAGAGCATTCCGCCCCGATCGAACTCGACACCAACATGTCTGACCGCAAGGCGGGTCTCTCGGATGAACGGTTCGCGGCCATGCCTTGATTCGCGCATTTCGATCCCAGGGAGAGTTCGGGCCACCATTTGTCTAATGTCAGCCATGGTTCTTTCGACTATCGCGACAATAGATGGCGTACCACGGGATTGAACGAGATCGGAGGTGAGACGGTTTAGCTTCTCAATTGCCGCCTCGCGTTCTTGTTCGGTTGCTGAGCCCATCTTCTCTGCCTTCGCCCTTTGCTTCCCCATTCGGACGGGTGGAGAACCTTACCAGCAACAGAAAAAGATCAGAAGAAACAAAAAAAATTCATCAAGATAGGGGAAAGGGGACCTGGCAAGAAGTGGCGCCCGGTCCTCCTGAACATCTTTCGGGGAGTGGTCGGGCGCGCTCGATCCGGAATCTGCTTGTCCCGCCGGTGGGATCGGAGGGCCACGCTGTCAGCCCGCGAGACCCGCGCGCGCGAAAAAAGCGCCCGAAAGGGACGCCAACTCGTCGCGCAGTTCGTGCTTGCGCAGTTGGAGTTCGTCGAGACTCTGCGGATGCTCCGGATGCTTCAGGCTGGCGTACAGTTTGACTTTGGGCTCCGTCCCCGACGGGCGAATGGTGAGCTTGCCTTCCGGTTCGAGCAATAGCTGCACGACGTTGGAGGGCGGCAGTCCCTGGAACGTGGCCGGATCCGGTTTTCCGTTTCGCGTTTGGGCTTCGAAATCCAGAACGCCCGCAACACGCCGACCGCCCAACTCCCACCCCACCAGGTCCGAGGTCCGCAACTCCGAGATGATCTGGGCGATCCTTTCCTGCCCGGAGAGACCCTTCATGGTGACCGACTTGAGGTCCTCGAGGTACAAACCGTACTTCAGGTAGACCTGATCCAGGTACGCGGCCAGATCCCCCACTTCGACCGCGATTTCGCACAGGAGCAAAGCGGAAGCCAGGGAGTCCTTGTCCCGAACGAAGTCAACCGGAAGGTAACCGTACGATTCTTCGCCCCCGAAGAGGTACTTGGAACGGCCCTTTTCAAATCCAAACCGGCCCTCTTCCATCCACAACATTTGCTCGGCGATGTACTTGAACCCGGTGAGCACATCCTTCGTCTGCACGCCATTGGCATCGGCGATGGCCTTCTGCAGATCCGTGGTCACGATTGTCTTGAGGACATAGTAGGTGTACCGGTCCTTGCGCTGTTGCCGCTCCTGGTTGATCCGCTCGCAGAGAAAGGCGCACATGATGCTTCCGATCTGGTTACCGTTGAGAAAGGTGTATCCCTCAGTACCGCGAAAGCCGGCGCCCAAGCGATCGGCGTCCGGGTCGGTGGCCAAAAACATGTCGGCGTTCAGTTCGCGGGCCTTCTCCTCCACCATGCGCAACGCCTCGCGCTCTTCCGGGTTGGGGAGTTTCACAGTCGGGAACTCCCCGTTCGGCTCCATCTGTTCGGACACTTCGTCCACGCGGAATCCGTAGTGGCGCAGGAAATCCGGAAGCCAAAGGCCGCCGGTCCCGTGCAGCGGCGAATAGACGATGCGAAAGTTCTTCTTGGAGGCCGCGCGTGGGCTGCTCACGAAGCGAACGTTTTCGTACTCGGCGGTGTAGGCCTTCTTGATGTCGTCACCGATCAGATGCACATGCTTGCGGTACGCTTCGGCCGTCGTTTCCAGAAAGGGAATTTCACCCCATTCCCGAATGGCATCGATGCTGGCCTCGACTTCGGCCTGCGGCGGCCCGACGAGTTGTCCGCCGTCGGACAGGTATACTTTGTACCCATTATATTCCGGTGGGTTGTGGCTTGCCGTAATCACGACCCCGCCGCTGGCGCGCAGGTGGCGGATGGCGTACGACAGGATGGGTGTGGACGTCACACGATCGAAGAGGTAGACTTCGAAGCCCAGCGCCGCGGCGACGCCCGCAGTCACCTGCGCGAACTCGTCACTGCGCCGGCGAGAATCGTATGCGATTACTAATGAAGGCTTCTTGTTCTTGGATGCCAGAAAACGACAGAACCCCAGTGTCGTGCGACCCACGGTCCATCGATTCATGCGACCGGCGCCGTTGCCGATGACGCCGCGCAGCCCGCCGGTGCCGAAGCGCAACTCCGTCGAGTAGCCTTCCGTGTCCTCCGACGTACGACCTTCCGCGAACTCCACGTACACGCGAGCCGCCCGCTCTCTTACTTCGAGGGGGAAAGCCGGCGACGCCCAATCCAAGATCCGCGCGCGTGCTGCCGCATCGGTGGATGCCATGAGCGCCTGTGCCCTCGTTCTCAGCCCATGTCAACAGAGTTTTGGGACTCGCCCGGGACCGAGGCCCGTGGCGACCTTTTTTGTTTGACGCCCTGGGTGCAGGCGCACCCTCTTTCTCACAAGAGTATGATCAACCCGGAATCACGGAATGGGACCCTCGTCCTGCACGTCCAAGAACCGCGTGTGGACATGGTCATCGCGAGGAAGTTCCGCGAAAGCCTGAACAGCCACATCCAGAACAAGCCGGGCGTCATTATCCTCAACCTGCAGCAGACCGAGTACTTCGACAGCTCGGCTTTGGGGGCGCTCGTTGCTTTCATGAAGGACGTGAAAGCTTACGGCGGTCGCCTCATCCTCTGCAATCTCTCTCGTTCGCTGCTCACGCTGCTGAAGCTCTCCAAGCTCGACCTGCTCTTCGAGATCTCCGAGGACCTCGACAAGGCCATCGCGCAGAGCTGATTGAGCAAAAGGCGCTCACCCGGCCGGTGGGGGATGGTGGCAGAAAAGATTCTGCTCCGGAGGAGAGGGGAGGCATGCGAGGTCACCAGGCCAATATCATCTTCTCCAGCTCGGTCCAAGAATTCCAAATATCTTGGGGGAGCGCGTAGGGTTTGGCGGCGTCCAGGTGCGCCTTCGGGGGAAAGAAGGTGCGCGATTTCGATCCTGTCCGTGCGCAGAAGTGACCCCACGACGGCCCACTATTATGTCGCGAGTGGGACCGGGGTTCGAAGTGGCCGGGCCGTTTTCCTGCGGCCGCCGCTCAGAACAGCATGCCTGTATGGACGAAGCAAGAAGCGAGAAGTCCTGTTTCCACGGCCATGGCAGAAAACCCACTCATGAATCTCCCGATTGCCGAAGCCGTGGCCCGGCTGTACGGCGAGCAGCGCCGGGGCGAGGACTACACAGACGAGACGATCCTCGGCTCGGACATCAATCGCATTCGCCATCTCTTCTATTTCCTCCGCAGCGAGATGGTCGAGTTCCAGCTGAACTACATGGCCGACAGCTATCGGGCCTACGTTATCGGGGTCGAGGGGAACAACGCCACGCTTTCGGTCATGGGCTTCGAGGAAGGTGCGCTGCGCCGGGCGCGACTCAAGCTGGAAGCATTCAACGAGCTCTACCAGTTCGAAGTCCCCATCGTCAGCATCGGCCAGGACCGCATCGTGGTGCGCATCCCGGCGCACATCCAGTCCGTGCAGCGCCGCAAGCATCCGCGTGTCCCGGTCGATGATCTGTTCATCCGCTTCAACGTCATTTACCAGCCCATGTTCGGAAGGCGTGGCGCCGGTCAGATGGTGGAGACGCGCTATCCGCACATCGTCCGCGAGGTGGCCCGCGACGAACCCAACCTGTATCTGGTCAACCGGATGATCACCGAGGAAGTGGGTCGGGTTTCGCGGGAAAACGAGCTGATCATGTACCATGCGCATCCACCGGAAGGTTTCATGGATTCGATGCTCGCCGACCTGCGTCGCACCATCTTCATCCGCAATACGATCGACGTGGAGTCGTACTACGAACCACAGACCATCTTCGGGCTGGCCAACTACCAGAAGGAATACATGAGCCTGGCGCGCCAGAAATCCGAAGAAGAGGCCGGTGAGTTCTTCGAGAAACTCCGTCAGGAGGAAGCGCGGCGGTTTCTGTACTCCTATGTATGCGCGCCGATCAAGGTCTTCGCTGACGTCGTGGGCAGGCTGTTTGTGTATACCACCTACCTGGACAAAGGCACCATCCCGTACGAGGACGCCCATCGGGTCGACCTGCTCTCACAGCTCCTGAGCTACGGCATGAGCAAAGCCGTGATCGCGCGGTCGTTCTACCGCCACGCCGTCACACGTATCGTCAACCTGAGCCTCACGGGTTTGCTCTTCGAGCTCAGCGACGTCCGCCTGTTCGACTATCTCACCTTCCACGACCGATTGAAGATCAGCCTGGAGATCAAGAATCGCGATCTCGAGTTTACGGGGTTGATCACGCGCTACTACCCCACCGATGATGGGTTCCACATCGGAGTGAATTTCTTCGGAGCAGCACCGGGAGATTTCCGTCGCCTCGAGGAGTTTCTCTACGAGAGGTCCCGGACACAGTTTCGGTAGGCCGGCTATTTCCTTCCCGTAGTGGTGAGTTGCCCGGTCTTCGTCAGAATCCGTTCCCGGTGGTGTTCGGTGTGCATCATCGTGAAGTAGACAAGTTCGCGCAGCGTGATCAACCCGGCGTACGGAATCGGCAGGCGATAGCGGTCCAGGTCGGCCATCTCCAGTTTCTCCAGGGCCGCGATCGCATGGCCAGCTTGCGCGGCAAAGAAGGCCATCACCGATTGTTTCGTCGTGTCCGGTCCAATGACCGCTTCTGGCGGTACGCCTTCGTCGCGGCGGCCCAGAAACGCGAAGAATGCATCGGCCACATCCGGATCCTCGGCCGCATGGGGCGTGACGGTGTCCGGTGCAGCAGCACGACGCGGGATGAACGGTGCGATGGTCTTCCAGGGGTGCGTGGCCGTGGCCTTCCGGTAATAGTTCAGGAATTCTTCTTCCGAGCGGGAGCCGCCAGCCTCACCCCACTTTCGCACAAGCAGAGCGGGAACACGCAGGCTGCGGTGTATGGGCACCATACAGAGCGCCAGGTGCAGAACGTCATCCGCAACCGCCCAGCCTTCTCCCCGGCGAACAAAGAAGTTGCCATCTTCGATGGGCTCGCAGGCAGCCTCCAGACCTTTGAAAGACTCCCGCAGGCGCGCCAGATGATTCATGCTTTCCATTTTTGTTTCCTCCGTGGAGACAGAAAGCAGGCGGCGAGATTAGGACAAACAGATTCGTTTAGCGAGTCACAGATAGTTTGTATCAACAGGTATTGTCTGTATCGTTTGATACAGTCTTGACTCTTTCCTCCAGCGTCGACCTCGTGGGTGGCTGCTACCTGGAATTGCTCTTCGCCCTCGACGGGACGCGCGAGATGTTTCCCGAGGAGGTTGGTAGTCACCACCGGGAATGGGCGATAGGGCTTGCCAGGCTCATCGGACGTGCGGGCTACAGTCGCGGTCGAGCCTGGGCCATTGCCGAGGAGATCATCGGGTCAATAGAGGGAGCGCTGGTGCTGGCAAGGGCGATGGGCGACCCACGGGCCTTCTCGCGGGCCATCAAACGATTGCGCACCCGGCTGCAAAAGATTTCGAGGAGACAAATGCCCTAGGCGCAACGGTATTGCCGGCGTCGTTGGCCGTGCCTCCCAAAAAAGGACCGACCCTGTTGCCAGGGTCGGCTTCAGGAGTTACACGAATGACATTACACAGGTCGGCGGAACTTCGGATCCGGCGCAGGATTTTTTTCCCGACCGGCGCGAGGGGCATGGCGCACGGTCAAGGATCAGCGCGCGGGCAAGGATCAGCGCGCGGGGCAGAAGGCCCGTCAGGCCGCGGGCGCCAGCGCCAGGTTGACTTCGACCAGGCCCAAGCGAGAATAGAGGTTGAGTGAGAGGGTGGTTCGTTCGGGCAACTTGAACTCCGGCGAATCCGCACTGAGCACGACCGGCACCGTGAGATCCAGCTCCGCTTTGCGCTCTGTCAGCATGTTGAGGGCGTTTCCCGTGATCATGTTGGCGAGTTCTCCGATGACGTCCCGATACTCCGTCCGGATGGCCGTGGGGGAACTCTTGGGCAGCAGCTTGCGGGCTATCTTGTACGCAGTTTCCAGATTCATCGCGTAGATGACCTGGCCCTGGATCTTTCCCTTCACGCCGATCACTATGGCCAGTTCGCGGCTGGGATCCGGTTTGCCGCGGATGGTGGTTTTGCCGCGGATCAATTGAAGCCCCAAGACTCGCCGGAACACCAGAGCCGCCGCTTCGAGAAAGGGGCTGATGATCTCGGCGTCGACCTTCATGGTGGCCTTACTGCTGGAAGATGTCCCGCTTGAGCTTGAACTCGCCGCGCTGCGCCTGCTGATCAATCATGTCGACGAGCATGTACGAAGCCAGTCGCGGACCCTGCTCGCGGGCTTCCCGCTGAGAGTCCTCGGCCTTCGCGTCGGCCGGAGGCAGGGCGGGCACGCGGACATTGCGCAGTTCGATGTAGTAGGTGAATTCATCGCGGGTGACAGGACCCACGCGAACGGCGGCCGCATCGGGCGCAATCTTGAGGATCAGCTCGGGTATGGCCAGGTTGACCGTGCCGCCCGCGGTGGTCTTGGCTTCGCTCAGGTTTCCCAGGGGCGCGCCGCGAACCTCGGAGGGGGCCACGCGCGTCAGCGTGCTGACCTGCTCGAGGGTGAAGGAGTCTCCCAGTTTCGAGAGCTGTTCTTTCAACTGCTTCACGGCCGCTTCCCGCTTCTGCGCCAGCACCCTGCGTTCCACGTTCAGGCGCTCGTCCTGGTAGGGCTTGCGTTTGTCCGGCGTGAGCTTGGCCTGCTCCTCTTCGTACGCTTTGCGAACTTCGGCTTCGGTGGCGCGAACGCGGGGTTCGACGCTGCGCGAAAGCTGGGCGGCTGAGTAGCGTACGAAACGCGCGTCCAATGTGGCCACACGGGCGGCACGCTCGGCGGCCAACTGGGCGTCCGGGAACGGGAAATTGCGGCGGAGGACTCGGCTCACCATTTCGGCGTCCATGCCCCGCTTGCGGTACGAAATCGGCATGGAGCGGATCTGGCGATTGTAGATTTCGTCCAACGAAAGACGGTCTTCCGAATCTTTGGGCGAGAGGTCCTGCATGCGATGAGTCTCTCGCGCCATGCGGATCACGTCCTCCTGGACGCGGCCCTCCGAGACGGTCAGACCGAACTCCGAGGCGATGTCTGCCAGCACGTAGAAACCGCGCAGCTCCCGCGAAGTGCAGTTGCGAACCGCCATGTCCCGGAACTTCTCGTCTCCAAAGCTCTGGTTCTGCTGCGCGCAGGCTTGGTACATCAGAGCGTAGTCAATCTGGCTGATCGGCCTGCCGCGGTAAGACCCCACCGCCGAACTCGTGAAGGTGCCCGTGAAATCCTGAATGTCGCCCGGGAGGAACATGATGCCCATCATGATGGTGATGAGGAGGATGAGCACACCGGCCCCGATCTTCTTGAGTCCTTCGAAACTGTCCACGGAGTCAACAGTCGGCGCGGCCTTCGGCCGGGCCACCCGAAAAATGGTTCAGACTTCCTCGCCCGGAGCGGATAATGGTTGTGGGATGTTCTACCTCGCCACCGCACTGATTCTCGTCGGCCTGGTGCTGATCCTCGTCTACATCTTCGGTGACGCGGGCCGCGGGCAGGCTGCGTCTCCCGCAGCTTCCCAGGAGGCAGCTGCTGCCACGCAGGCGAAGGAGGTGGGCCTGCCCGGTCCTCGGCCGTCGACTGGCGAGCCCCGGGAGCACTTCTCCGGGCCGGGTTCGACAGAGGCCGGCCGCCTGAAGGCGCGCCACGTTCATGTGGACACGCTGGCGGCCGCCGTGCGGGGCGCGGCAGCGGTTCGGGAGCCCCAGGGTCCGCCGCCTCTGGCCATCCAGGGCATACTGTTCCTGAAGCCCGATCGCGGGATGCCCGAGGGTTCCGAACTTTTCGGCGAGGGGGAGCGTGTCCTCGGCGGAGTGCGTCGCGTCGGGGAAGCCACGCTCTTTGTGGAGTCCGGGCGATTTCTGATTCGCGCGGGTGATGCGTCTTTTTCCTACTCGGGCAACGATCTCGAGGAGGTGGTTTTCGAGCAGGGTGGTTTCAGCTTTATTCCGGTTGACCGGGGGCGGCCTGTCCCGGTGTTCCTTTCCGAGCGTCCGGACGAATTGCGCGAGTACCTCCGAAAGCATTCGGCCGCCGGCGCGCGCTGATCCCATGCTCTACCGAGACCCGATTTCGGCCACGGACCGGTCGCCGCGGCGGCCCCTGATTTGGTTGGCCATGGCGCTTGCCGTCCTTTCGGTCCCAGCTTATCTCTACGGCCCACGCCTGTACTACCGCTATTCCGACGACCCGATGGCTCGCATGGAGCGGCGCGCGGCCGGAGTCCTGAAGCTGTACGCGGAAGGCGCTTCGCCTGATGTGCTGGTGAAGCAGGTCGACGAGTCCCTGACGGTGCTCGGGATTCTGGAAAAAGACTACGCCGCCGAACCGTTAATGCAGTACTACTTTGGCTTCTTCGAGTTCTTCGAAATCCTCGTGCGCACCGATCCTACCGCCGGCACGTTGGTGCAACTGGCCGGCCGGGGGTATCTGCCCGTATCCCGGGATGTGGGAGTTCCGCGCAAGAGGTCGCTCAGCGCGCTCGGCCGGAGGGTTTCGGTTCGGATGCGCCGGGCCGTAGCCCTGAAGCCCGATTTCGGTCGGGAGCCGGTGGCCCATCTGGCCCTCCTGTACGGGGACCTGTTCTACACGGCCCGAACGGACCGGGTTCTCCAGGAGCATCTGGCCCGCATCCAACGCCAGGCCCTTCCGGTGGAATTGCACGGCGCCTATGATTGGATGGCGCTGCTCCTCGACGTGGTCGCGGGCGACGGGGCTCGATTGGAGAAACGCCTCGCGCAAAAGAAAGGCGGGCTTCTCGTGGAATCCGGGGACGCAGCCCTGCTTTCCTGCTACGCAGCCTTCCAGGCTGCCCGCTACCTGGACGCGCTTCGATTGGCCCGCGGCCTCCAGGGCAATCCCGAGTTGTTCCGGCAGGTCGAGGCGTTGCGGATGGAAGCAGAGGTTTTCTGGAAGCAGCGCGGCGGTCGCGCGGCCCGTCCTTATTTCGAGCAGGCCCTTCGGAAAGCCGGTGGCAACGATCCGTTCCTCGCCGGACGCATCCGCCAGATCACGGAACCGTGAAATCGCCCGCTTTGTCGGAAAACGACCGTTTCAGTCGGATTTCATTGACACTGCGCGCTTCGGCATCGCCTAGGTCATAACGCCGTATCGGAGGAGCGGCCCCACCTTACGTCATCATGTTCCTACTAGATAAGGTTTACGGACTGTTCTCCAATGACATGGGCATCGATCTCGGAACGGCCAACACGCTCGTTCACGTGAAGGGTCAGGGGATCGTCCTATCAGAGCCTTCCGTCGTGGCGGTGCAATCGTCCACGGGCAAGGTTCTCGCAGTCGGGCAGGAAGCCAAACGCATGCTCGGGCGCACGCCCGGTGACATCGTTGCCATTCGGCCGATGAAAGACGGCGTGATCGCCGACTTCGAAACCGTGGAGAAGATGATTCGGTACTTCATCGCCAAGGTGCACAAGCGTACCACGCTCGTCAAACCACGCATGGTGATCGGCGTACCTTCTGGAATCACCGAAGTCGAAAAGCGCGCCGTGCGCGAATCAGCCGAACAGGCGGGGGCGCGTGAAATCTATCTCATCGAAGAAGCTCTGGCGGCCGCCATCGGCGCCAACGTTCCCATCCACGAACCGGCCGGGACCATGGTGGTCGACATCGGCGGGGGCACCACGGAGATCGCGGTGATCTCGCTGGGCGGCATGGTCATCGCCGATTCCATCCGCATAGGCGGGGACGAGTTCGACGAAGCCATCATGCGCTACCTGCGTACCCAGTACAACCTCATCATCGGGGAGCGGATGGCCGAAGACGTGAAGCTGACCATCGGCAACGCCTACCCGGAAAAGAAGACCGAGGTCATGGAACTGCGCGGTCGGGATGCCATCAGCGGGCTGCCGCGAACTCTGGAACTGGACTCGAACGAGATTCGCAAGGCCCTGAAGGAGCCCATCGACGCCATTCTCGAAGCCGTCAAGAGCACCTTGGAACGGACTCCGCCCGAACTGGCCGCCGACATCGTGGAACGTGGCATCGTCATGACCGGTGGCGGCTGTCTGCTGAAGGGGCTCGACAAGTTCCTGAGCAAAGAGACGGGAGTTCCGGTTTTCCGTGCCGAGAACCCGCTCATTTGTGTCGTGCTCGGTTGCGGCAAATATCTCGAGGAATTGCGCTACATCAGACCGAGTATCAAGTAAGGGCCCAGGCCGGCGCAACTCGGCCAGGCCGCAACGCCCATCCCGGTTCGGAGACCACCACGCATGGAGATTTTCTGGCGTAACCGAAACGCGACCAGCCTCAGCTTCTGCCTCGGGATCTCGTTTCTCTCCATGGTATGGCAGGGGAATCTCCTTTCGCGTGGCGTGGGTGTGCTCGGCGGCGTTGGGGACCGCCTTTCGAGCGCGCTGAATTCCACGCTGCGCTTCACGGGCACAATCTTCGTCGAGCTCGATCGCTACCGAGAACTGGAGCGGCGTCACGCGGCCGCACAGAAGCGGCTCGAAGAGTATCGCCTCGAAAAAGACAAGTTCGATGCGCTGCGCGCGGAGAACGACCTGCTGCGCAAACAGGCTGGCTTCCTGCCGCGCGTGGACTACAAAGAGCTGGAAGCCGAAGTTCTCGGCGTGCGCCTGAACTCGATCAGCCCGCGCATCATCATCGGGAAGGGCAGGCGCGATGGCGTGCAGGTCTACATGCCGGTCATTACGCGTGCGCACGATCGCGAGCAGAACCTCATCCGGGCTACGGTCGGAATCGTCGTCGCTTCCGACGAGAGCACCGCTGTCGTGCAGCCGCTGACCCACTCGTCCTTCCGGATGGGCGTGCGTCTCGCGCCCACCGGGCAGTGGGCTATCCTCAGCGGAAACTCCGGTCTCATCGGACACGCCAAGCTGACCTATATTGCCGACGAAGTGGAGGCAAACAAGGTCACCATCAGCCGCTTCGAAGGACTGCTCAAAGAGGGGACACCGGTGCTCACCAGCGGTGGGAGCGGGCTGTTTCCTCCGGGTATCCCGGTGGGCACCGTCGTAAGGGAAGGAGGCCGACTCGATCAGTTCCGGACTGCCATCCTGAAACCGTATGCTGCCATCGATCGTCTCGACTACGTAACGGTCATCCTCAAGCCCGTTCAGCCTTGGTCGGAGCGCGTGCAGCAGAAGAAGAAGGGTTGGGACGAACACCTGGTGACTCCGTTCGGGGAAGCAGATTTCAAGGATATGCCGGTGCGGCGTCGGGACGAGGAGAGTTCTGCGCCTCAAGAGACGGAACCGGAAGTTCCCATTGAAGAAGACCTCTCCATCAAAGAGGCACCCTCCACCAAGGGAGCCAAAGGCGAGAAAAAGGCGGCCGAAGACCCCGCCCAGAGAAGGCGCCGGCTAAAAAACCTGGAAGGACCCTGACCTTGTTCATCGAAACGGCCGTCATTGGCGTCGGGATCATCGTCTCCTTTTTTCTAAAGGATGTCAATTTCCTGGCGTTAAGTAGTGTATATCCGGACTTCCTGCTCATGTTCGTGATCTACTTTTCGCTGCGGCGCGGCGAGTTCAGCGGCATCTGGTTGGGCTTTTTTTCGGGCCTTCTGGAAGATTCGTCCATACTTACGTTTTCGCAGCGAGCCGGGCAGTACGTTCCCCTGATCGGTACACACATGTTCTTTTACACCCTGGCGGGCTTCATCTTGGGCAAGCTGAACCGGATCATCGATCGCCGGAGCATGGTGCCGGTCGTCGTGGTCGTCTTTGTGACCACCCTCCTGGTTCGCTTCCAGATTTGGCTGGCCCACGGCCTCTTGCAAGAATTCAACAAGAACTACTCTTTTTTGGCCGTGGCTGCTTACACGGCCCTCCTCGCTCCGGTTTGGTTCTGGCTGCTCAGCTGGCTCTACCGATATACTTCTGAGGAGGGAGAGTCGTGAGTCAGTCGCTGACACAGTACCGGCTGGAGCAGAAGTTCCGGAACCGACTCTACATTTTCGCTGGGTTTATCGTGCTTACGGGCATCGTCATGATCGTCCAGTTGGCCAGTCTCCAACTCGTCTACGGCTTCGAGAATCGTGTGCGCGCCCAGCGCTACGTGAGCCGACGCGAGTTCACCCGGGCTCCGCGCGGATTGATGTACGACCGCAACTTCCGCCGGGACGGCGTGGAGTCGTTGGTCGTGCGCAACATCAACTACGTGGACTTCGTCGTCCATCCTTCTCGCTTCGAAAACCGCGCGGCGTTCGTGCGCTACCTCAACCAGTTCAGCAAAGCTACGGGCATCCCGCTATCAGAGTTCGAGCAGTACGCGACGGCAGAGGGCTGGAAGGATTTTACCAAGAAGAACCGTTCGCTTACCCTGATCGAGCGCCTGAGCAGGCGCGAACAGGAGCGCCTGACGGAACTCCGCGGTCTGGCCGATCAGGGCGAGTTCATCACTCAGAACCTGCGCAACTACGCCATGGGTCCGGCCCTGGCGCACGTGTCGGGCTACATCGGGTTGCCTTCTCGTCGCGAACTCGATCAGAAGCGGGCTCTGGCCTACCAGATGGTCGGGAAGGGCGGGCTGGAGCAGCGCTACGACGAGATTTTGCGCGGGACGGACGGAGTTCGCATTCGCCACAAGATCATCGATTCCGAAGAGCAGATCGCGGTGTCCGAACACGGCAGCAATTTGGTGCTCACCATCGACAGGAACGTGCAGGCCGCGGCGTACAGATCTTTGGTGAAAAGCCGCAAGCGGGGAACCGTCGTAGCTCTGCGGCCGACGACCGGCGAAGTCATCGCCCTCGTGTCCACGCCCGCTTTCGATCCCAACATTCTCTCGAGCGGCAGTCGCGCCGAGCGCGCCGAGCACTACCGGAAGGTTGTCAGACACGAAGCGTTCTTGAACCTGGCCCTCCACACCAAATTTCCGCCGGGCTCGACGTTCAAGTCGCTCGTTGCGCTGGCCGCGCTCGAAACTCCTTCCGGTTCGCCGGTCACCGAGCACGTCCAGTACCAATGTCCCGGTCGCTGGGTCCTGAAGTCGACTCTCGCGGGCGTTCCCGATTCGCAATTCTACTGCTGGGAACACCGCGGCCACGGTCGCCAGGACCTGATCGGTGCGCTCGCGCACAGTTGCAGTGTGTACTTCTATCAACTGGGCTACCGGATTGGTCCGACCCCGATGATCGAGTACGCGCGCGCGTTCGGGCTGAATCGCAAGACCGGCATCGACCTTCCCGGCGAGATCAGCGGTTTCGTTCCGGATCAGAGATGGAAACAACTCCGACTATCGAGTCGTTGGTACGATGGGGACACGGTGAACACGGCCATCGGACAGGGCTTCCTGGAGATCACTCCTATCGAGAACGCCGTGATGTTCGGCGCGCTCGTCAACGGCGGACAGGTGTACAGGCCGTACGTGGTTCGCGAAGTCCGGGATCCGCTCACGAATGAACTGATCGAGCAACTGCACCCCCAGAAGATCTCGGAAGTGCCGGTTTCGCGGGCCAGCCTGGACGTGGTGCATCGCGGAATGCGCGCGGTGTTCACACGGGGCACCACACGCTTTCTCAATGACCCGCGGCTGCCGATGGCCGGCAAGACAGGCACGGCTCAAACCAGGAGTCGCCGTGGCGCGCGAACACACGCGTGGTTTGCGGGTTGGGCTCCGTACGGCGCGCCGGCCGAGGATACTGTACTCGTGATGGTTTTTCTCGAAGGCGGTGGGGGCGGCTCGGCCACGGCCGCACCCGTTGGCGTGGATGTTCTCAAAGCCGCCTTTCCCGACTACGACGCGAGGAAGCGACAGGACCCTGTTCAGCAGGGGCCCATCTTCCTGCGGCCCCCTGTCCCGAGGGTTCTGCCCGGTCCTGATTCCGGGCCGGCCAAGCTGCCTCAAATCAAGAAGGAAGCCTCGCCTCCCGCACCGGGAAGCACGCCTCCGCCCACCTCGGTCAAGTCTTCGGGCAGCGGAATCCCCGCGTCGCCTGCGCCGGTGGCCCCGCCCGTTCCGGCCGCGCCCACGACGGGAGGTCGGTGAGAGATGGAAAGACGACACCGCATCGACATCCTGCTTCTGGGCACGGCGATTCTCTTGGTGGGCGCGAGCATCCTCACGCTCTACTCGCAGGAGACCGTCGTGGAAGGCAACGAGGGCCGTTGGTTCAAACAACTGCTGATCTTCGGACTTCTGGCATTGCCCGCGTGTCTCGCGCTCAGGCGCATGAACTACCAGGTTCTGGGCGGGTACGCCGTTCCGCTTTATCTGTTTGCGCTCCTTCTGCTTCTGGTGACACTGATTCCGTTCATTGGTTCGACGGCAAAGGGCGCCAGGTCCTGGATCCGCCTCGGGCCGGTCGGCATTCAGACTTCCGAGCTCGCCAAGCTGGCCACGATCATCCTCCTGGCCAAGTACCTGGAACTCAAGGAGCGCGAGATCGACAGGATTCCGACTCTGCTTCTCGCTTTTGCCATCGCGCTCGTTCCTATGCTGCTGATCGTAATTCAGCCCGACTTCGGAGGCGCCTTCACTTTTGCGCCCATTCTGTTGACTATGCTGTTCGTGGCCGGAGCGGATATCTATCACATCAGTTCCGTACTGATTTTCTTCG
>CAZPFB010000013.1:34202-72514 GCA_964585735.1 uncultured Leptospiraceae bacterium | reverse complement strand
AATCGCCTTCGTACACACGGTCCAAAGCGATCTCCAACTCGTACAGACTCTCGTGGCGCGCTTCGTCGACGCGCGGCGCCTGGCTCGTGGGTCCGATGAAACGGCCCGAGAACAGGAACGACAGAGCCGGATGGTGCTGCCAGTAGGTGAGCAGGCTGGCCAAGAGCGAAGGCTTCCGGAGAAAGGGACTGTCGGCAGGCGTCACGCCACCGAGCGTGACGTGGTTGCCCCCGCCCGTTCCCGAATGGCGACCGTCCAGCATGAACTTCTCGGTGGAGAGCCCCTTGCGACGGGCAGCCTCGTACAGCTCCGTTGTGCGCGTAACCATCTCCTCCCAGTTGCCGGACGGATGAATATTGACCTCGATCACTCCGGGGTCGGGCGTCACCGAAAGGCGATTCAAGCGCGGGTCGAACGCCGGCAGGTACCCTTCGAGGAGGATGGGCCGCTTCAGTTGCGCTGCGGTTTCTTCCAATAGATGGACCAGCGTGAGGAAGGGTTCCGCGCGTTGCAGCGGCGGAAGGAAGACATACAGGCGACCGCCGCGCGCCTGGAGTGCGAGGGCCGTGTGCAATGTGCGCGCGGCAAACTGTTCCCGGCGTTTGCGGAATTCGGCCCGCTTTTCGGTCAACGTGGCCGCGCCCTTCCCCGGCAGCGGGCCGCGCGCTTCGAGCGGTGAGTATTCCCGCGCGTACTCGCGTTCGGCCGGCGGCGGCAGCGTGGAAAGCGGCAGACGGAAGCCCAGCGGAGAATCACCCGGCAGAAGCTCCAGGCGACCGCCGCGTGGCTTCCAGAGGGACGTCACCCAATCCGAAACGAGATCGTCTTTGCCCTGGGGAAGCGCGATGCCTTCGTCCACGGCCGAAGCAAGGGGCAGGACGAAGCCGGCCGGTCGCCCTTCTCCCTGTTCGAATACGGGTACGATGGCCTGCTCAGTGAGAAGCAGGCGATCGCAGAGCTCCCCGATGAGAGCCTGCGCGTCGTTTGCGTCAAAACCATAGTCCTTCTCTTCGTCCCCGACGAGTTCCGGGTGTTCCCAAACAGGAACGCCATCCGCCCGCCACACCCAGGAAAGCGCCCAGCGCGGAAGCACCTCGCCGGGATACCATTTGCCCTGACCGAAATGCGGCAGCCCGCCCGGCGCAAACACGTTGCCCAGCTCCCAGAGCAGAGCCACCGAGCGCCTGCGTTTGTCTTCCCCGAGAGCATCAGTCGTCCACTGCGGGCTGTCCATGTCCGAAGCGGACACGAACGTCGGCTCTCCGCCCAACGTGAGCCGCACGTCGCGCTCGCGCAGCTCCCGATCCACCTGAAGGCCGAGCGCGTTGATGCTGCGCCAGTCGGCGTCGTCATAGGGATGCGTTACCCGCCGCTTTTCGTCGATGCGGGTGATCTGCATGGAGAACTTGAACTCGGTCTTGGCCACTTCGGCCAGGCCCGTGATGGGTGCGGCACTCTGAGGCGCGGGGGTGCAGGCCACAGGGATGTGACCTTCTCCCGCGAGCATGCCCGAAGTGGGATCGAACCCGACCCACCCCGCCCCAGGGAGAAAGACTTCCGCCCAGGCGTGCAGATCCACGAAGTCGTTTTCGGCGCCGGCCGGTCCTTCCACCGGGCGCACGTCCGGACGCAATTGCAGCAGGTAACCCGAGGCAAAACGCGCCGCGAGCCCGAGGTGGCGGAGAATCTGCACGAGCAGCTGCGCCGAATCCCGACAGGAACCGCGCGCCAGACTCAGCGTTTCCTCACACGTCTGCACGCCGGGTTCCATCCGCACGATGTACTCGATATCGCTCTGCAACCGGCGATTCAGGTCCACGAGGAAGTCGACGGAGTTGCGCCTGTTCCGTTCGACGCCGGAGAGCCAACCGGCGAGCAACCGACCGCTCTCGGTGACTTCCAGGTAGGGGCCCAACTCCTTCTTGAGAAGGGGTTCGTACTCGAAGGGAAACTCCAGCGCGTACTCCTCGGTGAAGAAGTCGAATGGATTGATGACGACGAGGTCTGCCACCAGGTCCACCTCGACGCACAGCCGCCTGGTGCGCTCCGGAAACACAAGACGGGCCAGGAAGTTCCCAAACGGATCCTGCTGCCAGTTGATGAAGTGCTGCTTGGGCTCGACGGTCAGCGCGTAGCTCACTATGGGCGTGCGCGTGTGCGGAGCGGGCCGCAGGCGGATCACGTGCGGGGAGAGCGTCACGGGACGATCGTACTCGTACTCAGTCCGGTGATTTACGGCGACCCGAATGGCCATTGCGGTGCAGAGAGAGTCCCGCAGTCACTCGCGGTCAATAGTTTCTTTCCGGGAACCGGAGTCCTCAGGGCCGCGGGACGGCGGTGAGGGACAGGCGGATTCACTCACTTTCGGAGGCCAGCCGCATGCGGCGCAACCGCAGCGCGTTGGCGATGACCGAAACCGAACTCATGCTCATGGCAGCAGCCGCAATCATCGGGCTGAGCAGGAGTCCCGTGAACGGGTACAGAACTCCCGCCGCAAGCGGCACGCCCAGCGAGTTGTAAGCAAACGCAAGAAAGAGATTCTGGCGGATGTTGCGCATCACGGCCACTCCGGCCCGGCGCGCCGCCACGATGGCCGCCATGTCCCCGCGCAGGAGAGTGACCGAGCCGCTCTCGATGGCCACGTCGGTGCCGCTGCCCAGCGCCATTCCCACGTGCGCGACCGCCAGCGCCGGGGCGTCGTTGATTCCGTCTCCCGCCACGGCCGTGATGCGACCCTCTTCGCGCGCCGTGCGCACAAAGGCGGCCTTGTCTTCCGGCAGGAGTTGGGCGTGGAATTCTTCGATCTCCAACTCCCCCGCGACGGCCCGCGCCGTGCGTTCGTTGTCCCCGGTCAGCATCACGACGCGCACACCCTGCGAGCGCAACTCTGCCAGCGCCGATCTGCTCGACGCGCGGATCGGATCGGCAACACTCACAATCCCCAGGACGCCCGCACCTTCACGGCCCACGAACACGACCGTCTCAGCCCGTGACTCACGGTGGTCGGCCTCGGCCAGCAGTTGGTCGGGAAGTTCGCCCAGTTCCGAAACGAACGCTCGCGTTCCCACGCGCACGTCGACCGCCCCCTGCGTTGTTTGCAGTCGCGCGCGCACGCCGCGCGCCGTGACCGATGAGAAGGAGATCGCTTCGGGAATGGCGACGCCGCGTTCCTCTGCGCCGCGCAGGATCGCCGCGCCGATCGGGTGTTCGCTACGGGCCTCCGCACCCGCGGCAAGCGCCAGGAGTTCGCCTGCTTCGAGCCTGTCGGCCGGGAAGAACCCGGTCAGCGACGGTTTGCCTTCCGTGAGAGTCCCGGTCTTGTCCACGAACAGCGTGTCCACCTTCGCGAGCACCTCGATCGCCTCCGCGCGACGGAAGAGAACCCCCGCGGCCGCCGCCCTTCCGACACCGACCATGACCGACATGGGTGTTGCCAATCCCAGCGCGCACGGACAGGCGATGATCAGAACCGAAACGGCCGCCACGATGGCGTACGCGAGCCGCGGAGTCGGTCCGAGTACCAGCCAGAAAACGAAAGCGAACACCGCCGACAGAACGACGCCCGGAACGAAGTACGCGGAAACCGAATCGGCAACACGCTGGATGGGCGCACGGGTGCGCCGAGCTTCCGAGACGAGTCCAACGATACGCGAGAGCATCGTCTCAGAACCCACGCGTGTGGCTTTCATATCGAAGCTGCCGGCCGTATTCACCGTTCCACCAATCACGCCGTCACCGACTCCCTTGCGCACGGGAATGGATTCGCCGGTGACCATGGACTCGTCGACGTGACTCTCACCGCGAACCACCTCACCGTCGACGGGAATCCGCGCGCCCGGTTTCACGCGCAGCAGATTGCCCACCTGGACGCTGGCGGTCGGAACTTCGGTGACACCTGACGGATCGATCCGCAGAGCCACCTCGGGCGACAGCCGCAGCAGGTTCCGGACGGCGTCGCCTGTGCGCTCGCGCGCGCGCAGTTCCAGAACCTGTCCGAGAAGCACCAGGGTCACGATGACGGCCGCCGACTCGAAATACGCCGGGATGACTCCGTGCATGCGCAACTCCGCGGGAAAGGCGCCGGGAAACAGAAGGGCCACCACACTGTACAGATAGGCGGCGCCCGTCCCCAGGCCGATCAACGTGAACATGTTCGGACTGCGATGAAGGAGCGATTGCCACGCGCGGACGAAGAGCGGCCACCCGCCCCAGACGACAACCGGCGTGGAGAGTATCATCTGCAACCACAGTTGCGTAGCCATCGGCACGAGCGCGGCGAGCGGGTTCCCCGGCACGACATCGGACATGGCCATGACGAACACGGGCAGCGTGAACAGCGCGCTCCACCGGAAGCGCCGGCGCATGTCGACGAGTTCCGGGTCGCTCAGAGCCTCCGCAGTCGGCGGACCTTTGGGTTCGAGCGCCATCCCGCATTTCGGACAACTTCCCGGGCCCAACTGCACGACCTCCGGATGCATGGGGCAGGTGTATTCGATTCCGACCTCGGCCGGCGACGGACCGGCCTGCGTTTCGGGGGCGGGAGAAAGAAAGCGCTCCGGCTCGGCGGCAAACCTCTCCCGGCAACGCGGGTTGCAGAAGTAGTACGTGGTCCCTTTGTATTCGGTACGGAGCGGTGTGTTGATGTCCACGGTCATCCCGCACACCGGGTCAACGGCGGACATCCCGGGCGGGATGAAAGAAAAGGCACCCGGAACGCGTTCGTCGTGTTGGTGCTGGTCTTGTGCGCCGCCCGCCGGCTCATGCCCTGGATGCTGGTGGCCGGAATGCTGCATGGACGGACCTCTGTATACCCTATACCGGTATTGGGTATGAGCGGCAACCCCTTTTTGGCTTCGAGCCGGCGGCATGAGAAGCGCGGGTGACAACTTCCTGTGGACAAACCCCGGCTGTCCATCCGTCTGGCCCGCGTGAACCATCGCCGCCGCAGAACAGTCCCGGTCTTTGCTCTTTTGGCCCTTGCCATTCAGCCCACGTTCTCATGCTATCTGCACTACACGTCCGTCCGGGGAGAACATGCCGATCAGCGGGGCTTTGTCCGCGGAGCCGTCGTGCAGCCCCTCGCCGTCGACGTTCAGCGCATCGATCCGGGCGAACACTTCCGCGCCATTTCGGGAGAGGGACAGGTCGTTGCGCTGCTTCGCGCCTCCCGCGCCCTCCGATTGAACCCCCAATCCAATCTCATGCTTCGCATAGAAAGCGAGACACGGACCCCGAAGGCACTCACGGGCTTTTGGCCGGTCTGCCTGACGCTGGGCATTATCCCGATCATTCAGCCGACCGAGCATGACGCAGTGTTCCTGTTGTACGACAAGACCACCGGTAAGATCCTTCGTCGCGAGAGATATGAGGCCAGAGACAAACTCATCTTCGGTTGGGCCAGCCTCCCCGGCGCTTTGCTGGCGCCCGTTTTGCGCAGCGTTTACATTCGGGAGGACGACCTGACGCGTGAATTTGCCCTCGAGCGATTCCTGGCAAACTTGGAGTACGACCTGGCGCGCGGCTCTCCATCCATCGTTGCCCTCCAGGAACAAAGCGCCCGCCGCGCTGATACCCCGATGGTCCGACTGCTTTCGTTCCGCACTGCGAGCGGCGAGGACCTTTCGCAAATCGTCTCCGAGCCTCTGGCAGCTGCGCTGCGGGGGCGAGGTGTGCAGGTTGGCGACTCGGGATGGCCCCTTGAGGTGCTGGTTCATCGGAAAGGCACCGTCGGGGCCAGTGGGAGGCATCAGCGACTCGATATGACGGCCACCCTGACTCTGCCGGACGGCCCGCCGCGATCGGTTCGCTTCCACACCTTCCTCGATCCGACTCTTCTTTCGCACAAGTTGGCGGGAATCGTCAAGGCAATGCTTTTCGAGCCCGGTCGGCCGATGCCGCAGCGAGTAGAACGAGTACAGTCAGAACAACCGTAGTGGTCAGCCCAACGCAGTAGTCGGGGTTCGACGGGAGCACGTTGCGACAACCCAATGCGCAGCCGATTTTCGCTTGCCTCGGGCTTCTTGGCCCGTCAAAATAACTCATGATGAAATCTGCAAACGCCCGCCGACTCTCGCTCACGGTCGTTATCTTCTGTGCGGCGGCGCTCACGGCACAGGGCGGCACATCTATCGGTGAACCCGCGGTCGCGGGACCCCGCGAAATTCGTTCGCACGCGCCGCGAGGCGAGCGCCGCGTCAAAGTCGACATGCCCATCTCGTACAAGAAGTGTCCGACCGGAGAAGAATCGGCGCCCACGGCCAGCGCCGAGTTCGAGGCCGAAGTCGTACGACTGGTCAACGAAGAACGAAAGCGCGCCCGCCTGCCCGCGCTGACCGTCGATACGAATCTGACGCGTGCTGCCCGCTACCACGCCAACGACATGGTGACCGAGGACTATTTCAGCCATCCATCACAGGATCGGGAAGGCGGTCGCCTCGTCTCTGCTTGCGGCACGTTCGAACGCATCGGACGCTTCGCCCCGAACGGATCGGCGGAAAACATAGCCGCTGGACAGCGCACACCGGCCGATGTCATGCGCAGTTGGATGAACAGTCCCGGTCACAAGCGGAACATTCTCTCGAACCGTAGAACCATCGGCGTCGGAGTGGCGCGCGGTGAAAAGGGATACGGCATCTACTGGGTGCAGAACTTCGGGAGCTGAAGCTGACAGCGTGAATCAGTGCCGCCGGGCCAACGGGCGCAGGGTACGCCTGCTGACAGCAACTGACTCGACGGGTCCACTTCTCGTGACCTAATGGGTCATATGAAGGCTGTCTCGATTTCGGAGCTCAAAGCGAACCTCGCCCGGTATGTCCGGGCAGTGCAGCGCGGGACCGATGTGCAAATCCTCCACCGGGGGCGCCCGGTGGCGGTCCTCTCGCGCGTCGAAGCCGATGAATCGCGTGGCGGACGGGAACGTTTGATTCGATCCGGTTTGCTCCGCCCCCGCAAAGTCAAGGCGAGCGAGGCGCTGGCCGTGACGCCCGCATTGTCGGTCCGCGGACTCCAACTTTTGGAAGCGCTCGAAAGCGAACGCACCGAACGGCTTTGAATCATGCGGTATTGGGATGCGTCCGCAATCGTTCCCGTCATCGTCGAAGAGAAGTCGACGCGCAGAATCCGTACCTTCTTGGAGGAGGACGATGAGGCTTCCACCTGGGTCATGAGTCGGCTCGAAGTCGTGGGAGCGGTGGAGCGCCGGGCGCGCGAGGGCGCCATTGACCTGCGCCTTCGCCAAGAATTGCTGCATCGTGTGCACCAATTCTTCCAAGTGTTCGATGAAATCGTGGATGTGCAGGCGGAGTAACGCAGGCAACGACTCTGTTAGCGCGTCACGCCCTGCAATCGGCCGACAGGGCCCAACTTGCAGCCGCCCTTCCTGTGGCCGAGGGAGACCCGGGACGGATAGAGTTCGTTTGTCTCGACCGCGCCCTTGCCGAAGCGGCCGGGCGAGAGGGCTTCCGCATCTTGGGCGTGTGACCCCGCTGTGTTCTCGGCGGCTGGAGCCTGGCGCGAAGCTCAGCGAGCCGTGAGCAACCAAGCGTTTTCGGTGGCCGGGCAGATCCCTTTGAGCCCGCCAGGCACATCCGCCGATTCGCAGGGGGCGATCTCATACGCCCGGTCGTAGTGCCTCTGCACTTCCTCGCTCGAGATCGAAAAGGGCGGCCCCGGTTGCAGGGCTTGATCGTATTGAAATGTGATCAACAACTGTCGAGCGCGCTCGGTCACTTCGGTTAGATGCGCAGCGTACGCGTTGCGCATTGCGTCCGGAAGTGCGACCAACGCCGCGCGATCGTAGGTGGCCGAGACCGTGCCCAGTTCGCCGGGCGTCAGGTGAAAGAAGTCGCCCACGTAGATGACGATTCGGGGCGCCGAATAGCGGGCAAGTGATCCGACCTGCTCCACGACGGGACTGGACTTCAAGGCCAGGAACAACTCCTTTACGGCCATCTCGGAGAGTTCGATGCCGACGACCTCAATACCCTGGTCCAAGAGCCACGCTATGTCCACGGTCTTCCCGCACAGCGGCAGGAAAACTCGGTCCCCCTGTTTCAGACCGAGCCGCTCGAAATGCGTAACGAGCAGGCGATTGGGACGGCCTTCATGAAAGCCAATCTCGCCTTTGTCCCAGCGTTTCACCCAGTATTCAGGTTCCATGTGCTGACGGCCGCTCGCATCGAAGCGTGATCATCGAGGCGCGGTCGCCTCGAAATCCTTCCCGAACGTACCGTCCTGGTGCAGAGCGCGCAGTTGGGCCATGTCATGCGAGACGATCACCTTCACCTTCGTGTTCTTGCGGATGGCGTTGAGCGCGGCAAGCTGGGGCAGCACCTGCGAGCGCACCTCTCGGGACATGAGCGCGGCAAATAGGGCCTTGCCGCGCTCCTTCTCGATGCTTTCCATCTGCCACGCAATATCTCCGACAAAGAGGAACTCCGCGCCCGACGCCAGCCGCACGTAGATGATCTGGCTGCCGGTGGTGTGCCCCGGGGCCTTGATGAGGACCATCCCGGGCAGAAGCGCATGGAACCGCTCGTAGGAAAGCGGGCGGAACTTCTGCGTTGCACCGGGCGGGAATTCGGCCCAGTGCAGGGTGGGTCCCGTCAGTTGCTCGGCCGTGAGCACGGTGTTGGCGCGCAGCCTGTCGATGTTCTTGGACCGTGAAATTCCTCCGATGTGATCGAAGTGTTCGTGCGTGATCACGATGGCGCGCGCCCGCAGCATGGCCGACTCCAACTTCGCGTAGGCATCCGCAAAGAACTGGCCATTCGACCATTTCCTGTGTAAATACTCATCGTTTGCCGTGTCGATGAGGGCGGTTTCTCCGTTGGCGTACACCACCTGGTATACGGCGTTGGAAAACGGACGTTCGTCGAACATGCCCGCACCCGCCACGGCGGCCTTCGCCGGGAAAAGGCTGGTCCCCACGAGCACAGCGTTCACGCGCACCGGCAGAGCTTTGGTGCCGGCCAAGGCGCGGACGGCCGGAAGCTCGATGGAGAACTCACCGCGGGGCCGCGGCGACCATTCAAAAAGAATCACCCACGCCACACCGAGAATGGCCACCAGGCCGATGCCAGCATAGAGCAACTTTCGTTTCATAGGAGCCGACGCTTCGAGCCGGAGGCGCAGTCGACCAGCACTTTTCACCAGGTCTCGTAGATGCCGGTCCAGCCTTGCCGGGCCGAGGACATGGATTGGAGTTTCTCGATACGTTCGAGGTACAGTCGCGGCACCGGATCGAACGGACATGCGCTGCCGTACTGTGTGAAGCGCTCGCGCGCCAGTGCGAACTCCCCGCTGCGAAAGTAGGCAAGTCCCCCCAGAAAAAGGGAGGCCGAATTTTCGCGCGCGGCCAGCTCGTCTTCAGGCTCGGCGGCGTACACCTCAAAAAGAACGACCGGCTTCTCTTTCCCTCGCACGAAGACCGTATCGAGCTCCCGAGAGGGCGGTCCTCCTTCGCCCAATGCTCGAATGACCGTATCAGAGGCGATGATGCGAACACCGTACTGCTTGGTAACCGATTCGATCCGTGAGGCAAGGTTGACCGTGTCGCCAATGACCGTCGTATCCAGACGCTCCGGCGAACCGACCGTGCCGAGCATGAGCTCCCCGTAGTGCAGACCGTACCCCGTGCGCAGGCCGGAGGGCACGCGTCCCTCCCGAGAAAGCTCGTCCATGGCGCGCGCCATGTCCACGGCGGCGTGAACTCCGGCGGCCGCGTCCTGAAACAAGGCCATGATCGCATCGCCGATGAACTTGTCGATGAAGCCGCCCCGCTTCTGGATGATGGGCGCCATGCGCGCGAGGTAGTCGTTGAGCAGGCGGAAGATCGCCTCCGACCCCAGCTTCTCGGAAAGCCCCGTGAAGCCGCGTATGTCGGTGAACAGGACGCACATCCTGCGCTGAACCGCGTCGCCCTGGGCGATCTCCAGGACACTGGAGCGACCCAGATGATTCAAGAACTCGCGCGGAACGAAGCGGGCGAAGGCCTCGGACATGCGCAGTTCCTGTTCGAGGGCCCGCTGCTGTTCGCGCAGGGCGGCCTGCCGAGCCTCCTGTTCGGAACGGGTCAACTCGTTGATCCGAAAACCCAGAGCGAAGCTCAGGAGCATCGCCTCGGCGGAAGCCCCAATGAGCAGCGAGTTGTTCGTGAAGAAGTTGGCCCGCACGAGGCCGAGGTTCTGCAAGATGAACACGAAAGCGCCGACGATGATGAAACTCCAGGCGATGAGAAAGTAGTGCGCCGGCCGAAATCCCCGCCGCGCGCGCAGGTAGGCAATGGGCAGCATCGCGGTGATGGCGAGGAGCGGAACAGAGTTGCCGAAGAGTCCCGGGTAGTACGAAGGCAGCCAGGGAAGGATGGCGATGACGACGGCGTGCAGAACCATGAACGCTGTAAGCAATCGATAAGCCGACGGCAGTTCTTCCCGCAAGAGCAGAAACCGACGGGCGAAAGCCAGCGCGGCGAGCGAAGCCAGAAGGGCCGACATGGGGCCGATCCACCTATGGACCAGGACAGTGAGGTCGTGGAAGAAGAAGTGCGAGTAGCCGGACACGAGCGAGAGCAGCGTGGCCAGCAGGCAGATATAGAGCACGTAGTACAGATAGGCGCGGTCGCGAACCGAAAGGAAGATGAACAGGTTGTAGATCGCCATCACGAGCATCAGCCCGAAGAAGATGCCGTACATGAAGTTGCGCCCGGTTTCGCGTCGAAAGTAGTCCACCCGATCCCAGAGCAAAATGGGGATGGAGAGCGATTCACTCGAAGAAGCCTTCAAATAGACGGTGGCCGTTTCGCCGGGATCCAGATCGAGCGGGAACAAATGGTAGCGGTGCTCGAAGACCCGGCGCGCCGCGGGATCCACGAAGCTCGCGCGGTGTTCCTGCGTTGGGCGACCGGCCCGCACCAGATGGAAGTGGACCTCACGCAGTGTGGCGTTGCGCACTTCGAGGAGGAGCCTGCGCGGATCCGCGTCCTGCGCGCGCACGACGAGCTCGAACCAAACGGCCCCGTCCCGAAACCCAAGAGATACATACTGTCCCTGATTCTGGCGAAAAGGCAGTTCGGACCTGCGCGCCTGTATTTGCGAAAGCGTGAAGGTCCGGTCGGGGTCCAAGAGATAGGTGAGAGATCGCCCAACGACTGCGAAATCCTTCCCGAAGGGCAGGAAGACAGGTTCCGCGGAGGTCAGGGCTGCGGGGGCCCTCTGATCCGGCGTGCACGCGGTCAGACTCAACCAGAGCGAGGCACACAGAACGAAGCACAGCCGGTTCGCCGTTCTACGCGCTTTCACGGCTACCTGATCTCCGTCTCTCTCGTGGTCACGCAGTCCCGAATCGCGTTTCCGCTTGCCAGGTTGGATCCGGCAGTGAGCGACCCGTCTGCTATCCGAATGGTCTGAATGGCCCCCGAGGCGTTCAACCGGTTGGCAAAGATGAACCTCCCCCCCGCTTCCATGCAGGCGGTATCGTACGATTGGGCCGCCGGGAATACGACCGCCTCGCGCGAGAATGTGAGCGTGGCGTCCCCTGCAATCTGGTACTCGTGCACGGTTCCGGTATTGGGAAAAAGAGCGTACAGCCGGTCCCCGGCAGGATGAACGAGAACGGTATTGGCGCCTGTGAGGCCCGTCGCAATGTTCGAGACGACGCTGAGGTCGCCCGTGTTCGTATCCACCGTGAAAGACACGACGCGACCGCTCGACGACACGACGTACATTCTGCCCGCGGCATCAAACTGCGCGCGGCCCAGAAGGTCCGTACCGTTGTACACGGTTGTGCCCAGGTTGGTCACGTTGCCGGAAGCATCGATGCTGAAGCGATGGATTCCGCCGCCGGGGCAGTGGTCCGTGTAAAAGAACTTCCCGGACGGATGCACGCGCAGGGCCTGGCAGTTGGTCGGCAGGTCCTGGTTCTTGGCGAGGCCCGGCGCGCCGATGGTACCATCGGCGTCGATGGTGGCATAGTAGTAGCCAGTCTGGACTGCCTGCACGCTGTTGAAGAGCACGTGTTGGCCATCCGGCATAGCGAAAGCGTAGTGGGAGTTCAGGTTTCCGGTGGCTTGGTTGTTCACGAACGTAAGCGCCGCCGTTTCCGGATCATACCGGAAGCTGCGGACGCCGTCGTTTGGGTTGTTCTCCGGTGTCAGGAGAATCGGGAGGGTCGGATGCCTGCTCATGGAAATCGTCGCCGTTGCCGGATTCGTTGCCAGGGTAGAAACCTGCGTCAGAGTGCCCGTGTCCTGGTCGATGCTGAAGCCGCGGATGAAGTTGTCCCCGGAGGTCACGGTAAAGACAAAGCGGCTGAAGGCCACCTCGGCGGGCTGACGGCGCAGAAGAAGCAGGGCGGGCTGACAAAAAGGGTCCGTGGACGCGCAATCCGTTTCCACGCAGCCGGTGAATGCCGGGAGGGTCCCCAGTGCGCAGAGCACGCACGCGAGTCGGCGCATGCCTGCGAGATTTCAGTTGTTAGGTTTTTGTGTCAACTGCTTAGGAATTCCCGGGTATTCGCGCGGGATTCGGGCGGCCATTTTTCGCTATCCGCCGCCAGGGCGTATGGTGGTCTTGGTTCGTGGATCCCTTTGCCCAAACCCGCTATTTTGCCCGCAAGAAGTTCTTCAAGATCTTCGGCGGAGCCGTTCGCGTTTTCACCGAGGATGGGAACACACTCCTGCTCTACGTAAAGCAGAAGGCCTTCAAACTCAAAGAGGACATCACGGTCTTCGCCGATGAGAGTGAAAGCCGAGCCTTGCTGCGTATTCAGGCCCGTTCGATCATCGACTTTGCCGCCACGTACGACGTGACCGACTCGGGCAGCGGGCAGAAGGTGGGCGCCATCCGCCGCAAGTTCTTCAAGTCCCTGCTGCGCGACTCCTGGATCCTGCTCGATGCGCAGGACAAAGAGATCGGAACGGTCACCGAGGATAGCATGCTCATGGCCATCCTCCGGCGGTTTCTCTCCAGCCTGATTCCGCAGCACTACGCATTGCGCGTGGGGGACACAGTCGTGGGAGACCTGAAGCAAACCTGGAACCCCTTCCTCCCCCAGTTCCGCATCGATTTCGGCATGGACAGCTCACGCCTGCTGGATCGAAGGCTGGGGTTGTCGGCGGTACTCCTTCTGCAACTGATCGAAGGCAAACAGTCGCAGGCAGATTGAGACTTCCGGGTAGGGCCCTGTCCGAGTAATACTTCGGGGGGGGGGCACCGTCCGCGGGATCCATCCCGACTCCCGGGAGTGGCGGCAGCACGCTCGGATTCCTATCTTCCATGCGTGGCCCTTTCGGGGAACGTCTGCCGACATGAAAGGTAGGATGCGCCGGGTTGTCGCTCGCTGGTTAGCTCTGGCCCTTGCGTTTGCGGGACTCACCGCGCCGCCCCCGCTGGCTGCGGAACCCTGGAAACTGGTGCGCGCGGCGGAAGGAATCCGCGTCTACAATCGCGAGGTGCCCGGTTCCTCCATCCGCGAACTCCGGGGGGAAGTCGTTGTGCAGAGTTCCCTGTCGGCTCTTGTGGCCCTCTTTCAGGACATGCCCGCCTATCCGCTGTGGTACGACAGCCTGCGCAATACGCGGGTGGTCCGTCGCCTTGGCCCCACGACCCTCATCGTCTATGCCGAGGTCGATTTTCCCTGGCCCGCCTCGAATCGGGACATGGTACTGCGCTACGCGTTCGAGCAGGATCGGAGCACCGGTCGGGTCCGGTTGCGGCTGCGCAACCTCCCGGATTACCTCCCGGTGCGTGAGGGGATCGTGCGGCTGCGTCAGGTGCGCGGGTCCTGGGAGTTTCGTCCGCTCGGCGATGGACGGGTGCGGGTCGTGATGCAAACACACAACGAACCGGGCGGCTCCATCCCGGACTGGATTGCCGAGGCGGCGGTGACCAGCGCTCCCTTCCGTGCACTTCAGGGATTGCGGCGGCGCATCGCCCTGCCCACCTACCAAGAACGGTGCCTGCCCGAGATCCGTGAGGTGCGACCCTGCATCGCGCACCGGCGCTGATAAGCCCCGGCCTCAGTCTGCCCTGAAGGCCTGTCCTGCCTTCGCCTGGACACGGTCGAGGCGGGAGATTCCGATTCCCGCCGCAGCAAACAAAGCCAACCACAGTCCAAGCGTGCCCAGCGGGTGCAGCAGAAGCGTGGAGCCAGGATTACGCGTGCCGAGCAGCGTGCTTCCCGACCGAAGCGAAGGCAGGATGGCCTCGAAGACGGGACAGGCCGTCTTGTCGTCAGGGAGTGGCAGTACGATCTGGGCGGCGAGCGCCATGAATAGCCCTGCGGCGCCCAACGCCGAGGCCCAGCGGAGCAGCACCGGACGTCTTCCCAAAACTCGCGCGGCCTGGAAGGAGAGCAGCATCACCGGAGGAATCAGATGCCTCGGACCGTATGAGAAGCCACCGTTCCACATGTAGTACGAGGAGATGAGTGCAAGAAAAGAAAAAAAGAGGAGGAACGGCAGCGCGCCCCTGCGAACGGCCGCCTTGTCTTTGGAATCCAGCACCAGCGCAAGGATGGCGACGGCAAAAGCCGGCGCGTAGAAGAACAGCCCACGGTGCAGACCGAACAGAAGCTCCCACAGCGCCTGCCAGGAAAAGGACCGAAAACCATAGTTCGTTCTCATGGCCACGAAGGTCTGCTCGGAGACGAATTGGTACGGCAATATCAGAGCATTGCCCGTAACCGCCAGGTTGTGAAGGCCGATCCCGAAACCGCAGACGAGCACCCCCCCGGCGAAGAACAGACCCTTGCGAAAGGCCCCACGAAAGTCCTCTCGGGCGTGCAGCAACAGATCGACGAATGCGGCAAGGCCAACGAGGGCGGCCGGGTATTCCGCGGAGGTGGCCAAACCGCAGCAGAGCCCTGAGAGAAAGGGGCGCGACGGAACAGACCTCCAGGCGAGCAGGGCCAGGAGGAGCAGGAAGCCTGCGTGAATGTGCCCGAAGTAGGCGCTCGACATCGGAAACAGGAATGTCCCGAATGAAAGCGCGGCACTTCCCGTCCACGCCAGGGCGAAGGAAGTACCACCGCGCCGCAGTTCGCCAAAAAGCATGGCGGCAAACGCGGCAAACATGACCTGCACCAGAAGCAGGACGCCGAGGTCGTGCGCCTTCACCACGCGCCTGCCACGCGCAAAGAGGTCCTCACCACCCGGAAGGTAGCCCACAACATCCGCCAGGGCGACCAGCGGAAGCAAGACCAAAGAGGTCAGAGGCGCTTTGTCGTTGTAGTAGTGTTTGTCAATATAGATTTTGTCCACGCTTAGTTTTTGATACTCGTCGATGTGCAGCTCTCCCCGATCCCAGATCTTGAGAGCGGTGGCCACCCGGGGGATGCTGTTGGCGCTGGGCTCCTGGCGAAAGAACGCGGTGAGGCCCCAAAAAGCCACAAACACCGCGACGGGCACCGCATGTCGCGGCAGCCGGGCCGAAAGAGACGTAAGCATAGTTGGCTCCTGCGAAACCTGCTGCCTCAGCATCTGGTGTCCAACAGTTTTGCTGACGGCCTCAGCCGTGCCGCGAGCGAAACCATGCCGCGATCCGGTGGCGGTAGTAGTACGGCAGACCCGTCAACGTGAGCAGAACACCAAGGAGCGAAGGCCAGAAAGCGTCCACGAGAGTCACCACCAGAAAGGCAACCTGAATCAGGACAATGACAATCATCGAGTACGGATAACCCCAAGCACGGTAAGGTCGCGGCACATCGGGGTATTTCACGCGCAAGCGCCACACGGCCAGATACGTGGACACGTTGAAGATGGCCGAGGTGAAAGAGAAAAAGTCGATGAGCTGCTTGTAGGCGTTCTCCGCAAGCGCGGCCAGGGAGAGAATGACGCTCGCCCAGACTGCTTGGGCGATCAGTGCGCGGTTCGGCGTGTGATGCACGGGATGGATGCGGGCCAGGAACTCGGGGAAGAGGCCATCGCGCGCCATGGAAAACCAGGTTCGGCCCTTGGCCAGAATCTGGGCCGCCACGTTCCCGAAAACCGAAAGCATGACGCAAGCGGCCACGAAGAGGGCGCCCCACGAGCCGACCGACCGCTCCATGGCCACCGACGAGATCTTCTTTTCGGCCTGGATGAAGTCGGGCACCGCCAGTTGGAAGAGGTAAGCGCTGTTGACGGCCAGGTAGAGCACCATGACCGCCACGATGCCCAAGAGAATCGACAGGGGCAAATTGCGACGCGGGTTCTTCACTTCCTCCGCCACGTACGTAGCGCCTTCCCAGCCGCTGTACGCGAAGAACGTGTAGCGCAGCGACGCGCCGATCATGACGACGCTGTCCCAGCCGAAACGCTCGGGCCAAACCCTTTCGGTGAAGTGCGTGAAACTGCCCTGCCCCTGGAAGCCCAACGTGACAATGGCAAGGAGCGCGGCCAGTTTCAGCGCACTGAAGGCATTCTGAAAGAGGCCGCTGAAACGTACGCCGAAGAGGTTGACGATGGTCAGGGCCCACACAATGCCAAAAGTTATGGCGATCTTGGCCACGTGCCCGAACGGAGCGCCGAACGCGCTTGCGTACAGCACGTTGCCGTATTCGGCAAATACTAATGCAACTACAACTATAACGGCCGTCTCCGACACGAAGAACATGGCCCAGCCGCGCAGAAACGTCCAGACCGGGGGATAGGCCGCTCTCAGATAGGCGTACGGCCCGCCCGACCTCGGCATCATGGCCACCATTTCCGCGTAGCAGACGGCCCCGAGGAGCGTCGAAACACCGCCGATCACCCACCCGCCGTAAAAGAATCCCACGTAGCCGCCCACGGCTGCCATGACGAGACCGGGCGTACGGAAAATGCCCGAACCGATGATGCGACCAAACACGATGGAGAGCGCTTCGGTCAGGCCCAAGCGGCGTTCGAGCTGCGTCTCCTCGGAGAAAAAATCGGCGGGAAGGGCCGCGGACTCACCGCGAGGTGAGCGCGCGGACAGTTCGGGTGGCCCGTTCGGTCGCTGGTAGGGGTTGTGCATCGACCGCCACCAGGAGCGCAGACTTCGCGTGACGTGCAACTCCAATCGCTCGCTTTTCTGGTGGACAGGGGACAAACGGGAGGACCACTCCTTTGAGTGAAGTCCGTTGGAGGTCGCCATGGCGCGCGTACTCGTACCCTTTGCTCACGGTTTCGAAGAGATGGAGGGCATCGTCATTGTGGACGTTCTGCGGCGCGCGGGCGTGGACGTGGTGACCGCCGCGCTCGAACCCGGTGAAGTGGTTGCTTCGCGCAAAACCCGGCACCTTGCCGACGCGCTGCTGGCCGACGTGGCCGATCAGGATTTCGACATGGTCGTACTGCCGGGCGGAGCCGAGGGCGCAAGACGCCTCCAGGAAGACCGCATCCTCGAACGGGTGCTGCGTCGCATGAAAGAGGCCGGTCGCCCGCTGGCCGCTATCTGCGCAGCACCGAACGTCCTGCGCAATCAGGGCCTCCTTTCGGGGGCGGATCGCTTCACCCTGCACCCGGCTACCCTCGACACGGGTCACGGCGGCACCTACGTTCCGACTGAGCGAGTGGTCCGGTCGGGAAACATCACCACCAGCGTGGGTCCGGGTTCGGCTTTCGAGTTCGCCTTGGACTTGGTGGAACAACTCTGTGGACGCGAAACGAGGGAGCGCGTGGCCGCGCCGATGCACCTTCCCGGCTGAAAAGCCCCGCCGATGACCGGGTTTGCTTGAGAAGTGCGCTCGCAGGCCGTGCTTCCGTTGATACCTGGGCTGCAGGGGCGGGCAGTATCCTCGCGGAACGCAAAGTGCCAACAAAAAGGTTTGACTCGGCCGGATGGCCCCCCCCGATCCCGCGATGGCCGCCGTGGCGCCCGTAGTCAGTTTGCTCCGCGCTCGGCAAGTTCGTTTGCGCAACCGTTGGGCTGGTGGACGTACCCTTCTGGCTATCACCTGCCTGGCGGGCCTCAGCGTAACTTCTTGCGAGTTGGTTTCCACGCCCTGTCATGAGACAGACCTCACGTGTGGTCCGTGGTCTTGGCTGGGCCGGATCGCCTTTGCTTCCGCCCGCGTTTGCAGCCTCGACAGGTTGGGCATCCTCCAACCCGGCGAAGCGGGCGCGGTGCTTGCTGAGTTGCAGCGGCAGGGCGCCATGGGCAGTTCCGGCACACCCACGTTTCAGCAGTTCGGGACCAACCCGGGCGGTGAAACCTACATCGGTGCCGTGCTCGCCCCCAACGGCAAGATCTATGGAATTCCATACGATTCTCCGTCCGTGGTCGTGATCGACCCAGACACGTTGACCATCACCAGGTTTGGATCTCTTGGGGCTGCCGCTGGCAAATTCGCGGGAGGGGTACTTGCGCCCAACGGAAAAATCTATGCCATCCCCTACAATGCCGCCACAGTGCTGGAGATCGACCCGGAGACGAACACCGTTTCGCAGTTTGGCTCCTTCAACGCGGGCGGCGGGAAGTGGGCGGGCGGCGTCTTGGCCCCGAACGGAAAAATATATGGAACGCAAGGATTTGACGGCACGTTTCTCGTGATCGACCCGCAGGCGCGTGAGGCGTACAGGGTCACGGGTCTGCCAGTAGCACAGATCTTCGAAGGCGCCGTCCTCACCCCCACCGGTCGCATCGTCTGGTTCCCCGCAAATGTTGGTCCCACCCCGCACTTCGGCATCCTGGACCCGTTCGCTGAAACCGTCACCGGCTTTGGCGCCACGACTGCGGGGGAAACGTACTTTACCGGAATGCTCGGACCGGGAGGCAACATCTTGGGCCTTCCGGCAGGGGGAACGAAGCACGTGGACATCGACCCTTACGCGCTTACCGTAACGAAATTCGACTCGGCGGGCGGCGGGACCTCGTGGGTGGGCGGCGCCCTGGCGGCCAACGGCCTCATCTACGGAATCCCCTACACTACGACCACAGTGCTCCAGGTCGACCCGAAAAACCGAATTTCCACAAGCGTGGGCACGCTGGGTGCGAACGGCAGTTACCAGGGAGGGGCGCTTGCGCTCAACGGAAAGATCTACGGGGTTCCCTTGGGGGCCACCACGTTCCTGGAAATCGATCCCAAGGCGAACGGCAGCCTTTGTCCCGCGCTCGCCCTTTCCGGCTACCTCAACAAGTTCTGAGGCCGACGCGAGCCGCCCGCGCGTGCGAAATCGCCGGGTTCGAATAGTACGGCTTCAGCGGCCCTAAGCAGGTAACGCCGCTCAGCATGGCACGCGCCGCCGTTCACAGACACTCCCCTTTGTAGTACACATTCTGCCAACGGATTCTGTCGAAGTTCCGAACCCCTGCGCTTCGGAGCAGGGGTTCCCACTTGCGGTCCAGGGAAGCGCACCGAAAGTCGGCGCCCGTCAGGGTCGTATTCCGGAAGCCGCCCGTCATGTGCACATACGAAAAGTTTGAGTCCTTTAAGTTACTGTCCTCGAAGTTCACGAAGGCGAGGCGCGCGCGCGTCAGGTTCGCGCCGCTGAGATCGGTCTTCTTGAATGAAAGCCCCGCGAGCGTGGCCCCTTCCAGATTGGCCCCCGCCAGTTTGATACCATCTACGCGGCTCCGTTGCAGGCTGGCCCCGGTGAGGATGGCTCCGCTCAGATCGGCGTTGTCCAGCAACACCTCGGAAAGGTACGCCTTGGTCAGATTGGCACCGCGCAGGTCGGAGTCGCTGAACCAGGAGTACTTGAGGTTGGCGCCGCTCATATTCGCGTTTCGCAAGTCCGTGTTGTTGAGTCGCATGTTGAACAGATCCACTTTGGTCAGGTCCGCGCCGTTGAGGTTGAGGCGCACCTTCTTGTTCGCGTCGCGCCAGCGGTTCCACTCGCGATTCCCCTTCTTCATCCTGGCGATAGTCTCGGCCACACCCGAAGGCATTGGTGCGTCTGAGGCAGACGGGCCCGAACCGCGCCACTTGATCTTGTCGTAGCCGGGCGTACCCTTGAGGAGGTTGGTCCAAGTCCGGTCGACGTAAGCGTCCGCAAAGTTGGCACCGGTCACCTGAGCGCCCGCGAGGTTGGCTCCCTCGAGGCGGGCCCCGTCGAGGTCTGCCTCGCGCAGGTCGGCGCGACTGAGATTGGTCCGCTCGAGTCGCGTCTGTTTGAGGACGGCTTTAGAAAGATTAGCGCCGCTCAGATCCGCATGGCTGAGATCCCCCAACTCGATGGCCGCTTCGCGGAGGTTGACGCCCGGGAGCTTGGCGTACGGATACTCGAGACCGGTCAGGATGATGATCTCGTCCGGGTTGGCGGTTCGCCAACGATTCCAGGCTTCGACGCCGCGACGGATCAGCGCGGCCTGATCCTCCTCGGCAAAGATGTACGGGCCCGCGCCGGAGAGACCCAAGGTCAAGACGACGAGCACAACCGGACGCAAAGAATGGAGCTTCATGACGACCTCCGTGGACCTTCAAAGTCTGCGCAGCCCGAATGTCGTCCACCCTTTTCAGACGCTCCGGTCGTTCGTCCCGGTTTAACGCCTGCCCTTTTTCGAACCACGCTTGCCGCCTTTGCGGCTGCGCGTCATGGCCTCTTCGCGCATCGAGACGATCTTCCGGTTCATCGCGGCATCTCCCGCGCGCAGTTGCCGGATCTCGTTGCGCACGGAAGTAAGCTTCTGCTGGCGTTCGGCCGGCATGGAGGCAATGCGAGACTCCATCTGGGCCACCCGATCCGGATGACGCTTCTTGAGATCAGCAAGCTCCTCCTCGGTAGAAGTGACGTACACGAACAGGGGCGGGTTGCGCTTGTAGACCCGAGGAATCCACCGACGGAGTTGCGCTTTCTGAAACTGCTGCTTTGCTTCTTCCGGCGATTGCTGCTTCACCTGCACGCCGGCAGGCGCGCCTCCCGATTCCTTCTTCTCCTGGACGGTGGCGCCGAGAACTTCACCGGTGGTCGGGTCCACCAGGCGCACCTGAATGGAAACCGTGTCCGTCGAACCGAAAACGAGTGTGTCGGCACCGAGCAGCTTGCCGACTTCGGGCGTCGTCTCCTCGTCGTAGAGCCCGGTGCGTCCTTTGGCCTGCTCGTCGAGTACCTTGCTGAGTTTCGTGTTGTCGACGATGCGCAGGCCGCAGCCGCTCACCCCTGCAATGATGATCGTCGTCACTTTCTTCGAGGTCGGCGTCTCCTCGTCACTGGCATCGGTGAATTGAAAGACGGTCGCGACCTTCTTGTTCTTCTCGCGGGCCACGCGACAGATGAAGGCACTGGCCGCGCTGTTCATGTCGGTGGGTGCCTTCTCGGCGCGTGCCTCACCGCCGACGTCGGGTTTGACCGCGACAGCGGACTTACCCTCCGTCTGGACCTGCGCGCCGCCGCAGCCGACCAGCGCGGTCAAAGTCAAAAGCAGCCCGAGGGTCACCGAGTATTGTTGCCATGTGCTCTTGTACATCTTCCAACTCCTTGCGAACGCCACAAAACCGCCGCCGCTTTGCCTTCAAAAGAACACCCTGTCCCGGTCCGGTACGCCGGTCAATCGCGATGGCCTCAGGGCAACTCTTCGAGCAGCAACTCCGAAGCAGCCACTCCCGACTTGGCGTGTCGCTTCTCCGAACTCGCGGCGTAGACCGGTCGCCTGGCCCGGTTGATGCCTCCGAGCGGACGGTGAACGTCCCGGGCATTCCACGGGGAGAAGTACAACCGCTCGGCCAGGGCGCGACGGGCCTCCGAGTCTGTCTGACCGGCCGGCACTTCCACATCGGCCAGGGGCACGAACTCGCCGGTCCACTCGAGCGTCGGATCTTCGACCGGCTCCGTCTCTGCCGAACTCTGCACACGAACCCCGAAGACGAAGCGGGCGGGACCTCTGCCCAGCTCCGCATACAGAGACTCGGAGAGGCCGTCGGCGGTTTTGTTCATCTGCACCACTTCGCCCGCGGCGACCGGACGCAGGCAGTACTTCACCGCCTGATTGCCAAGCGAGTACGGCGTTGCGCTGTGAAACTCCGTGGCCAGGAGACTTGGTGGCGGCGGACCCAAGAATCGCTTCAGGCATGCGGCTTCGTGCGGGTGCGCGGTCAGCCACTCAGTGGGCGGCTCGCCTCGGGCTTTGAGTTGGGCCTGCATGAATTCCAGGAGCGAAACGACATCCCGACAGAAGAAGACCGGACAGTTCACCAGGAGAAAGTCCTGACTGCTCCCGCGATCTTCCGGGACGGCACGCGGACCGCCGGCTCCGATCAGCTTCAGCGCAGCTCCTCGGGCGTCGGCTTCGCGATCGTCGAACAGAGCGCCGTTCGAAAAGCGGATGACCCCGTCAAAAACACGCGCCTCGGAGAAAACGCCCAACTTCAGAGCGTCGGGAACATCGGACCGAACGGCGAAGCGCATCCGGACGAAACCCGTACACTTCGGATGCTGGCCGCGCTGCGTTTCGTCCCGCTTCATGAAGAGCAGTTGCAACTTCTGGATGCGCGCAATCGCGTCGGCTTCTTCGGCGGGGACGGATTCCAAGGAGGCAGCGGTCGGCGGGCTCATAGGCCAGCTCCCACAGAAGCCATGGAAATTTCGAGCGCTTTGTGGACACGTCAGGTCACTGCGGCGTGGACGCGACCAGGAAATGGCCCGCTTGGGCGTACTCGAGGACCGCCCCCACAGCCTCTTCGACCGTATCCACGGCACGAATGAGGCCCGCGTCGTCCTCACTCAGGAAGCCGCCGGGCACGAGTTGTGTCCGGATCCAGTCCAAGAACGGCTGCCAGTGCCCACTGTCGAACAGGACGATCGGGTAGCGGTCGATCTTCTTGGTCTGCATGAGCGTCACGACCGTGAAGAGTTCGTCAAGCGTTCCGAAGCCCCCCGGAAACATGAGAAACGCAAAGCTGTAGCGCACAAACATCAGCTTGCGCACGAAGAAGTACCGAAACTCGAGCCCGACGTCCTGGAAATCGTTGGGGACCTGCTCTTCGGGCAGCTCGATGTTGAGTCCGATGGAGCGAGCCGTTCGCGTGTGGGCGCCCTGGTTGGCGGCCTCCATGATGCCAGGGCCGCCGCCGGTGATCACGGAGATGCCGGCATCCGCGAGCTTGGCGGCCACGGCGACGGCGGCCTCGTAGCTCTTGGATCCCGGTCGAGCTCGGGCGGAACCGAAGACGGAGACGGCCGGCCCCACGTCTCGCAGGGTCTCGAAGCCTTCCACGATCTCGGATTGGATTCTCAGCACGCGCCACGCATCATCGGGCAGCTGTGGCTCCTGCCTGCCGCGCGATCGCAGGAGTTGCTTTTCGCTCGCGGCGCGCTCACGCAGCCTGTTCTGTGAGTAGATCACATTTGATTCTCGGAGGGCGCGCGTGGCGGGCCGACAATTTCCGCATTGCCCCGGGACACTCGAGCGCCACAGGACCCGACCCGGTTCAAATGAGCCTGAGGTAATAGGCCCAAAGGGCGGCGATTTCGCGCATCATGTACCAGGGGAGATTGCGGAGCGGCACGGTCTCTTCGGCGGGAACCGTGTACACTTCCTGACCCGCCCGCGCGTACGTCAGTTTGATCCGCGGCAGATGGTAGAAATGACTGACGGCGAGTACCGTGTGGGCGCGCGGTGGGGCGGATTTCCCGGGTGCTTCCCACGCTCGGAGGAGTCTCACCGTGTTTTCCACCGTGTCCTTGGTGCTCAAGCCCTTCGGGTCGAGCAAGATCCTATCCGCGGCGATTCCTCGAGCCCGAGCGTAGCGCCGCATGGCTTCCGTTTCGTGGACACGACCCGGCCCAGGACCGCCCGAAAACAGAAGCCAGCGCGCCACTCCCTCACGGGCAAGCAACACACCCGTACGCGTACGGTCGAAAAGGGCCTGGGACATCGTCCCGTCCACGTGAACACCCGCACCGAAGACGATCACCACGTCGGCCGGTCGCACATAGTTGGTCTTTCCAAACAAAATCATCTGGAGCAGCGGAAACGACAGCGACCAGGCGCAGACTGCGACCCAGACCCCGAGCACTCCGGCCGAACGCCCGGTGTCAGGTGGGCGACGGGGCCGCAGCAGATAGAGCGCGCCGAGAAAGAAAGCAAGCACGAGCGAAAGCGGCACGCCGATACCCGGGCGGAACAACCCGGACTGGAGACCCGCGTAGTAGAAAACGGTGTTGCCCACGGCGACGGATACGGCCACAAGCAGGGCCAGGTCCGTGGCTCTGGCACGCCAGGGCGCACACGCAGGCCGCAGACCCCACGCCACCGCGAGCAGGCCGAAGAGGCTCGTAAAACCGAGCGCGACCGGCCGCGGCAGGAAGCGCAGGTCCAACCACCAAAGCGTGGCGTCAAATCCATCGGCAACCAGACCGCCGACGCTGTTCAAAAGCGAAAAGGCACCCAAAAAAAGAGCGGTGCCGCGCGCCACGTTCCGAAACACTGCGCACACTCGCGCGCGAATGTGCACAGTCAAGGAGGAAGCGCCATTGAAAGCCCTGCTCGCACGAATCGTAGACTCTTCCCTCTTTCAGAACTTCATCACGGGTGTGATCCTTTTCGCCGGTGTGCTCGTGGGCCTCGAGACGTACCCTTCGATCGTGCAGAGCCATGGCCCTCTGCTGCACGTGCTCGACGCGGCCGTGCTGTGGATCTTCGTGGCCGAGATCGTGCTCAAGATGGGCGCGCTCGGCTCACGGCCGCACCACTACTTCCGGGACCCGTGGAACGTCTTCGATTTCGTGATCGTCGCGGTCTGCTTTCTGCCTCTGGCGGGCCAGTATGCGCTCATCCTCCGCCTCGTCCGATTGCTTCGGGTACTGCGCCTGGTGCATGTGCTGCCCCGCCTCCAGGTGCTCGTATCTGCGCTGCTCAAGAGCATTCCGTCCATGGGCTACATCTCGCTCTTCCTGGCCCTGCTCTTCTATTTGTACGCCGTGACCGCCGTCTTCCTCTTCGGGAAGAACGACCCGCTGCATTTCCAGGACATCCCGCGAGCACTGCTCACGCTCTTCCAGATCGTCACTCTCGAAGGATGGGTGGACGTGATGCAGATCAACATGAAGGGCTGCGCGGCAGTGGAATTCTACAAGGGCGCCGGACAGGAGAAACTCTGCACCCACTCTCAGGGGCACGGTTTGGCAGCCCCCCTGTTCTTCATCTCGTTCATTCTGATTGGAACCATGGTGATCCTCAACCTCTTCATCGGGGTGATCATGAACAGCATGGAGGAATCACACGCGGAGATGGAGGAGCAGAAGGAAACGCAGCGCATGGCGGAACGAGGACTGGACAGCCACAGCCTGGAGCATCTCCTGTACGAACTGAGCGGGCGAATCCAGGCGCTGCAGAGCGAAGTGGCCCACATCCAACGCGTGGCCGGTGAACGGGGCTGGACAGGGACGGGAACGGTCACCGGTCCAGGAGGGAATCCGCTGACATGACGCGCAACAGGAGAGTCCTATTCTACGCACTAACTGTGCTCTTGCTTCTGGCCGGCGTGAGAATACTGGACTTGGCTTTCGGGTGGCTGACCCCGCAGGCATCGGAATATCAGCCGCCGCCGCCCTCTATCAATGTCGAACACATCACCGACGAGTATCAGCACAGGGTCATCATCAATTCCCTCAGTCTTCGCTCCCCCGAGATTCCGAGAGAGGCAGGTGGGCGGAAGCGGGTCTTCGTGATCGGAGACTCCTTCGTATTCGGAACCGGAGTCGAAGAGGAGGAAACCTTTACACGCCGGGCCGAAGGCATCCTGCGCCGAAACGGCCACGACGTCGACCTCGTGAACCTGGGGAACGTCATGCAATCCCCCCGAACCTACGTGGAACGCTACCGGAGCATCCGGGCCGCCTTCAAGGCTGACGCCATCCTGCTGGTGATGCATACAAATGATGTCATGGACTTGGACCGCTCCGAAGAGCTGTCGGCTCTTCAACGGTACATGCTGCGCCGGCGGAGATCCCTGCGCATCGCCCGCTTTCTGGCTCCGCGAACCACGGACTTCCTCATGTCACAGTGGATTCGCAAGAAGGTCGCGCAGGCATTGCCCAACGAGGAGATGGTGATTCCTGCTCACCGGGCGGACGCAGCCCGGCGCGCAATGGCCGATTCGTCCGCGGCGGCCCGCCGGAAGGCCGACGCAGATGAAATCAGGTTCATTTGGGGAATGGGTTTTCTGGCAGAGATATACGATGTGCCGCGCGCGCGTTTCGAGGCTTGGAAGAAGAGTCGGCCCGATCTGATCCGCCGCGCCGCCCGGGGAGTGATCTCACAGGTGGTCCTGATGGCCGCGCTCCTCAAGCCGGACTTCTACGCGAATTGCTTGGACATCCCTCCGGACAAAGAGGCGCTTCTCACCGAGCTGAAACAGCAGATGGACGCCATGCGCGAAGAGGCGCTCAAGGACGGCGTGCGGTTTGCTGTGGCGTATGTCCCTTCCGAAAACCAGTACGATGCGGGCAAGTTGAAGATGAATCGCGAACTCGGCTATACGGTCAGGGACGAGTGGCTGACAACAACCAGCAGGCTGGAGCGGGAGCTGGACGCCTGGGCCAAGAATCGTCAGGTTCCATTCTTGAACCTGACGGAGATCTGCCGCCGGAATTCCGGAATCGTATTTGGCTTTGACATGCACTTCAACCGCAAGGGCCACAGCGTCACGACCCTTCCGGTAGCACGATTCGTGGAGGACCACCTACTTGCCGACCGCGCCAAGAAAACGGACAGGAACGTCCTTCCGGATGCCCCCCGGCGCGTTCACTCCGGCCCGAGGGGCTTGAGCAGTGGCTTGTTGCCGTAACGCCCACGGACGACCTTGGCAATCTCATCGAAGGACTTGGCTTTTTCGAGTGCCGCGAAGTCTTCATCTCGCCAGGCGAGCAGCCCCAGGCGAAGGGCCGTCTCCGTGGACCCGCCGATGAAGATCTGGTGGTGGATGGGTTCGGGAACGTTGGGCAGGCGATCCGAGAGCGCCACGTACCGCAGTTGCTTGTAGTAGTAGCGCGCGGCAACGATGGCGGCGATGGCCTTCTCCGGGGGAAACTTGACGCCCAGCCAGATGGCTGCGCTTGCGTTGGCCGAGTAGGGCATGGCCTCCGGCGGGCGTATGCGCACGTCCAGGTCCAGATCCTTCACGAGAATGGCAACGCGTGGCGCGAGGTCCTGGTGCTCCAGGATGACGAGCGGCTTCGATGGCAGCCGCTCCCCGAAAGCACATCCAGCCGGGACCCCCAGAAGCAGGCCCACCACCACCAACGGCAGGGCGACCAACCTGGGGATCCGCGACCTCCCCACCGACGCTCGGGACATCTTCGCCTGCATACTCCAAGGGTCCTTGTGCGGTGTTCGGGCGACATCAAAAAAAGGGTTGCGCGCTCCGATTTCTTGGCTACTTTCCCCCTACCTGAATACCGACGCCCGAAGCGTCCCCGGAGAAGGACCCATGTCCGAAGCTACCATCAAGACCATCACCCCTGACATGACGATGCAGGATATCCTCACCCACTATCCGAGCGCCAAACGCGCCTTGTTCCAGAAGTTCCACATCGGCGGCTGCTCCAGCTGCGGCTACTCCCTCTCCGAAACCCTGGAGGAAGTGCTCGTGAACCACAACCGTGCTCAGGCCGTGAACCAGGCCATCGAACAGATCTACGAGAGCGCCCGCGTGGACGAAATGATGCAGATCGCCCCGGGAGAACTCCGCCAGGAGATGGCGGGTGGGATCGAGTGGAAGCTCATCGACGTGCGGGAGGACTACGAGGCCGAAGAACAACCCATGCCCGGCTCGGAGATGCTCACTCAGGAATTGGCCTACACGATGATGCAGAAGTGGCCGCGGGACACCCGTATTGTCTTCTTCTGCAGCCACGGGCAACGTTCGCTGGAAGCGGCCTCCTACTTCAAAGGACACGGCCTGCCCAACGTGAAGAGCCTCAAGGGCGGCATGGAGCGGTGGCTCGCTGAAGAGCACGCCCCGGTCGGCGCCTGACGGTCGCAACCGGAGGTGTGCCCGTACTCATCGCTCCTCGCCGCTTTCGGCGCGCCCAACATCAAGTGGTGTGAAGAGAGCCTCTGCGCGTACGTGCAGGAGCCCGCCAACACCTGGAGCAACCTGGCTTTCATCCTCGTGGGCCTGTGGGTTCATCGATCCTCCGGGGGCCGGCCTTCGCTTCGGCTCTTGGGCGCGGCCACCATCGTCATGGGGATCCTGTCTCTGGTGTACCACGCTTCCAATACGTACGCCACCCAGGTCCTCGACTTCGTGGGGATGTTCCTGTACCTGAGCCTGCTTTGGGTTTGGAACCTCCGGCGACTCGGCCTCTTGGAGCGCGCGCCCTTGGCCACGGCCGCGTACTTCGGGATTGTTTACGTGAACATGGCCATGCTCTTGGTATTTCCCTGGCTGCTGGGCCAGCCGATTCAGCTCATCATCGGTGTTCTGACCATCGCCTTGATCCTGTCCGAGGTTGTGCTTCTGAGCCGAACGGTTCGCGCGCACGGCCTCGGTCCCTACCGTGACTACGGCCTGGCCATGGTGTGCCTTTTTGGGGCCGCCACGGCCTCCTACCTGGACCTCACGCGACGGTGGTGCGAACCGAGCAATCACTGGCTGCAGGGACACGCCACCTGGCACGTATTGGCCGCGGGTTCGGTCATCTTCGTCTTTCGATTCTACCGAGCGCTGCTGGCTGACAGGCCCGCGGGCGGGCGTGATTTTTTTCCGCGGGCCACCTGAAAAATCCAATCCGACCGTTGCCCCGACCGTCTCCCCATTCGTCCAATGTTGCGAGTCCGGAGCCGCGCCGGCCCCGGATTTCACTCCATTTCTCCAATCTTGCCGGGCCTCCCTGAGGCCCTTCTTTTTTCCACCGACCCGCCCGAGTCCTCCGCCAGCATCAATTTGAGAATCAGTCTCAAAATCGTTGACGCTGGGAGTATCGTTTGCGAACCTGCCCTTGTGGGAATCGAAACTGTCGCGGTGGCCGGGATAGTCCTGTCCGCGGTCGGCTTCCTGGTCGGTCGCGCGCTGCGTCCGCTCTGGAGAGGCGCACAGCATAAGAGCTGCGGCAACTGCGACTGCGGGCAATCTCGGACCGGTCACGCATGACACTGAACGCGCTGGCCCCGGGGCAACGGGCGACCATCCGCCACCTCGGAGAAATGGCGGGTAACGATTCGCTCTGCCGAATGGCGGAGTTGGGATTTACAGAGGGTACCTCCATCACGCTCGTGCGGCGCGCCCCCTTCGGAGACCCGCTGGTGGTCCGGATCCTCGGATACGAGCTCTGCATCCGGGCGAGCGAAGCCGCGTGCATCCAGGTGGAGGCCTCGCCCGCCGGGAGCACGAGTCCGTGACGCCGGCGGTGGCGGTGCGTCGCCCGACGATTGCGCTCGTCGGAAACCCGAACACGGGCAAGACAACACTCTTCAACGTGCTCTGTCGGCTGCGGCGCAAGACGGCCAATTACCCCGGCGTCACCGTGGAGCGACAGTCCGGCACCATCCAACTTGCGCACGGCGAAGCCGAAGTAATCGACCTGCCCGGCAGCTACAGCCTGAAGGCGGACTCATTCGACGAGCAGGTCGTGGTCGACTCTTTGCTCGGTCGTACGCCGGGACTCGACCGGCCCGACCTCGTCGTCCTCGTTCTGGATGCCAGCAACCTCACGCGCAACCTCTATCTCTACACCCAGGTGGCCGAGTTGGGCCTGCCGATGGTCGTCGCTCTCACCATGACCGATACGTTGGCCGTGGCGGGGATCACGCTGGATGCGCAGGCTCTGGCACGCGAGCTCGCGGTACCCGTCGTGGACGTCTCCGGCGAACGCAAAGACGGCGTAGCGCGACTCACCGCCGCTCTGGAACAGGCCCTGACCTCGGAGCGCGCCGGCGCAGAGCACAGCGAGCCCAACCGCCCGACTTTCCCCACCAGGCTCGACGAGATCGCGCGTGCGCTGCAGGCCGCCACCGGTGAGCGACTTTCGCTCATCGAAGCGCGCACCCTGGTGCTCGAAGACAACACCACTCTTCTGACACGGCTCGAAGGCGAAACGAACGGCCGGGCTGCCCTGGTGGAGGCCCGCGCTCAGGCGGCAAGGTCCGGACTTTCTGCTCCGGCCGTGGTCGCGGCAGCGAGGTATCGTTGGATAGGCTCGATCGTCTCGCGCGTGGAAAGGCGCGAAGAGCGCGGCCCTTCGCTCTCGAACCGAATGGATGCGGTGCTGACCGGACGTTGGTTGGGTCCTCCGATCTTTGCGCTCATCATGTACGTCGTGTTTGCGTCCATCTACACCTGGGCCAAACCCCTGATGGAAGGCATCGATGCGACGTTTCGCCTCGTTGCCGGCTCGGCTTCAGCCGGCCTTCAGTCGATGCCGATGCTCCAGAGCCTCGTCGCGGACGGCATGGTCGGCGGGGTCGGTGCTGTGCTCGTCTTCCTGCCGCAAATCGCCGTGCTGTTTTTGTTCATCGCCGTGCTGGAAGACAGCGGCTATTTGGCTCGAGCCGCGCTCATGATGGACCGGCTGCTGGCGTGGAGCGGACTCAACGGGCGGGCTTTCATTCCGATGCTTTCGAGCTTCGCCTGCGCGGTGCCGGGCGTGATGTCGGCCCGCGTCATGTCCGATCCGCGGGCGCGCCTGGTGACGATACTCACCGCGCCGCTCATGTCCTGCAGCGCGCGACTCCCGGTGTACGTTCTTATGATAGGGGCCTTCATCGAACCGACCATTGGGCCTGCGGCCGCGGGGGCAGCGCTCTTCCTGATGCACGGCGTGGGCGCGGCTGTGGCGTTGCCCGTGGCCTTCGTGCTCAATCGCGGCGTGTTGGACACTCCCGCCACGCCCTTCGTGTTGGAGCTGCCGCCCTACCGCAGGCCGCACCTGCGCAGCGTCTTCTACCGCGTCATTGACGCGTCGCGCAGCTTCCTCGTGCGGTCCGGCACGATCATCTTCGCTCTTTCGATTGTGATCTGGGCGCTGACCTACTTCCCTAGACCGCCCGAAGTCCGCGCGCAGTGGGAGCAGACCTACGCCGGGCGCCTGGCCGCGCTGCCCACGGCTTCGGCGGAGGCGCGTGCGCTCGAAAAGGAGCGGGACAACCACGTGGCCTCCGCGTACCTGGAACAGAGTCTCTTGGGCCGCGCCGGTCGCGCCGTGCAACCGCTCTTTGCTCCGCTGGGTTTCGACTGGAAGATCACGGTCGGCGTCCTCGGAGCCTTCCCCGCGCGCGAAGTCATCATCGCCACCCTGGGGATCATCTACAGCGTGGGCGACGCGGATGAGTCCTCACCCGACCTGCGCGAGTCCATGCGCCGCGAGAAACGGCCGGACGGTCGACCGGTGTTCACGCCGCTGACGGCCACCACCATCATGGTCTTCTTTGCGTTGTGCTGCCAGTGCCTGAGCACGGTGGTAACGGTACAGCGCGAAACCCGCAGTTGGAAGTGGGCCGTCTTTTTGTTCACGTACATGACGATACTGGCCTATGTAAGCGCGATGGCCGTCTATCAGGGCGGGCGGCTGCTCGGGCTGCCCTGACCCCCACCCGGCACCCCAAAAAGCAGTCGCCCTCATATACCCCATGGGGTATAATGGCTCATGAACTGGACCGGGCGGATCGCTGAGATTTTCGTACGCAACGGGCGACTGTCGCTCCTGCTCATCCTCACCCTTTTCGCTTGGGGAATCTTGGCCTTTCGGCAGACGCCCAAGCAGTACAACCCGCGCATCACGGCCCCGGCTTTTCTGATTCGCGTCGATTTCCCGGGGGCCTCGCGAGCCGAAGTACTCGAACAGGTCACCAAACCCCTCGAAAGCGTGCTCGCCGACATCGTGGGGGTCGAAGACATCTTCTCGGTCACGCAAACCGGCGGCGGCGTTGCCGTTACGGTGAACTTCGAAGTCGGGCGGGATACGGACTCCGCGAAGATCACGCTTTCCGACAAGATCGCAAGCAACCTGAACCTGGCGCCGCTGGGCATTGCGCCGCCACAGATTCGCTCCATCGACCCCGACGACGTACCCGTCATGGCCCTCGCGCTCCGCAGCCCGAGCCTGACCGCGGTCGAACTGCGCAGGCTCGGCTTCCAGCTTCGCGAACGCCTGCATCTGGTGCCCGGCGCGTCGAACATCGAAGTGGTCGGCGGCCGCAGGCAGGAGCTGGCCGTGTCGTTCGATCCCGATCGGCTCTCGCGGTCCGGGGTGGGCATCGGCGACATCGAACAGGCCCTCCGTCGCAACAACATCTACGCGCCGGCCGGCTGGATCAAGGGCGAGCACAGCTACGTCTCCGTCGAGACTCACGGCACCATCGTGGATGCGGCAGCCCTGCGCAACCTGGCCGTCGTCACCGGAGACTTTGGCCAACTCCGCCTGGGAGACGTGGCCACAATTGAGGAGCGTACGCAGGAAATCGAAAGCCACGTTCGGCATCGCACGCGCAAGCGGACAGCGGAAGACTCCGACCAGGTTGTGCTCCTGAGCATTGCCAAGAAGAAGGGAACGAACATCTCCGACGTGACCGATGCCGTCAAGGAGCGACTCACCGAACTGCGGGCGCACAACCTGCCGCCCGGAGCCAGCCTCGATGTCCTCGTCGACGAGGGCCGCGTGGCGCACGAAGAGATCATGGGCCTGGTGGTGAACCTCTTTCAGGCCATCGCCATCGTGGTGGGAGTGTTGCTTCTGTTCCTCGATCGGCGCGCGGCGCTGCTCACGGCCATTTCCATCCCACTGACACTGGCCGTCGTCTTCGGGGTGGCACACCTCTTTGGGCAAAACATCAACCGCATCACCCTGTTCGCGCTCATCCTTTCGCTGGGCCTGCTCGTGGACAACGCCACGGTCGTCATTGAAAACATCGTGCGTCGACTGCACTCCGAACCGCAGGCGGATCGCGTTTCGGTCATTCTCTCGGCCACCAACGAAGTCGGGCCGGGACTCTTCATGTCCACGGTCACGACGGTACTCGCCTTCGTGCCTATGGCGTTCGTCACCGGAATGATGGGGCCGTACATGGGGCCGATACCCTTCTTTGTCCCGGCGGCTCTGATCGTTTCGTTGCTCCTGGCCTTCTCGCTCACGCCCTGGATGGCTTCCGTGGCTTTGAGTCGCGATCCTGAGGGGGAAGCGTCCTCCTGGAAGCTCCCGGGACGCGTGACCGCGGTGCTCACCCGAATGCAGGAAGTGGGAGGTCGCCTGTTTGCTTCGTATCGAAACTACCTGCATTCGCTCCTCTTGGAGAAGAGCAAGCGGATTCGAGCGCTCTCGGTGGTCGGGGCGCTCCTGCTGCTTTCGTTCGTTCTGCCGGCTGTCGGGCTGGTCAAGTTCCGCATGCTGCCCAAGGCGGACCGCGAACAGTTCTTCGTCTACGTGGACCTGCCGGAGGGAAGCGCGCTCGAGGAGACGTTGCGCGTCAGCGAGAGCATTCGCACGTTACTTCTGCGCAACGAACAAGTGCGCATGACGCAGACGTTCGTGGGCCACGGACCGATCATCGACTTCAACGGCCTGTTTCGCGGGGCGGCCACGCGCACCGAAAGCCACCAGGCTACCATCCGTGTCGGCCTCGTACCACCGAGTGAACGCGGTCTCAAGTCCGAGGAAGTCGTCCTCGGTCTGAGGCCTCTTCTCGAGCAGGAGGCCCTTCGCATCTCGCCGGATCGTCGCGTGCGCCTCAAGTTGGTCGAAGATCCGCCGGGCCCGCCTGTACTCTCCACGCTTCTGGTTCGCGTTCGCGGGTACGACGAAACGTTGCTCAAGGCCACGGCGCTCGACCTGTTTCCGAAGATAGCGCGCGTGCCGGGCGTCACCGACCTGGACCACTCCATCCCCGCTCCGCGTCGCACCATGACCGTGCGGGTCAACCACGAGCGCGCTTCGCGCAGTCGCATCAGCACCGCAGACATTGCCCAGGCCCTGTCTGTTGCCTATGGTGGCCGAATCATCGGCATCCACCACGGCGGCGGCAAGATCGAGCAGGAGTACGTGCACCTGCGCATGGACCGCCCGTTCCGAATGACTGCGCGGGATCTGAACCGGGTGTACCTTTTCAATGACGTCCGTATTCGCATTCCCCTTTCCGAGTTGGCTTCGTTCGTGGAGGAGCCCGCCGTGGAGCCGCTCCGCCGCGAGAACCGACTCGATACGGTCTACATCTACGGCGAAATGTCCGGGCGCTCCATTACCTATGCCGCCATAGACATTTTAGGTTTGTTATGGAACTATGGACTGGCGGACGGCCGGGGGCGCGTAGTCGAGCGCTCCTTGTTCGGGCTTCGCTATCGATCGGCAGACGGGCGCGAGGTGGAGGTGAGTCTCGGCGGAGAATGGGAACTCACGCTCGAAGTCTTCCGGGATCTGGGTCTGGCCATGGCCGTGGCCATCTTCCTGATTTACGCCGTGCTCACAGCCCAGTTCGGCTCCTTCCGCGAGCCGATCATCATCATGTCCACCATCCCGCTGTCCCTCATCGGAGTGCTTCCCGGCTTTCTCGTGCTGGGCTGGCTTCAGAGTCTGTACTTCAACGCCACCTCGATGATCGGCGTGATCGCGCTGGCGGGGATCGCCGTGAACAACTCGATCATCCTTCTGGAGTACGTAAACGATCTTCGGCGAGCGGGCCGCGGTTTGGAAGAGGCTCTGGTCGAAGCAGGCGCCACGCGCTTCCGTCCCATCGTGCTGACGACCGCCACGACCATGCTCGGCTCGTTGACCATCGTCGGCGACCCGGTGTGGGCCGGTCTGGCCTACGCGCTCATCACGGGCCTCGGTGTCTCCTCGGCGCTCACGCTCATCGTATTCCCTGTGCTCTACTTCATGATCCGCGGACGGAATTGGGGCGACGCGGGCGCGGTGGCCTGACCCGCGGTCGCCGCGGGCTTAGCGAAACTTGCGCACCGTGTCGATCATGGCTTCCACGCAGGCGATGGGGGTCTTGGGATGGATGCCGTGCCCAAGGTTGAAGACATAGCCGCCCGGGTGATTGCTCCAGCGCTCCAGTACCGCACGCGTTTCGGCGCGCGTACGCGCGGGCGTGCCGTAGAGGACGAGCGGGTCGAGGTTCCCCTGCACGGCCACATGGGCCGGGACCGTGATTGAATCCGCGGCCACACGCCAGTCCAGACCGATGGCGGCCGGCGACTGCTCGACCATCTCCGAAATCAGGTGAGCGCCACCGCCCACGAAAAGGATGATGGGTACGTTGCTTTCGCGCCGCAGGTCGGCAATGACCCGTTCCGTGTAGGGCCGCGCAAACTCAAAGTAATGTTCGCGCGAAAGCACGCCGGCCCAACTGTCGAAGATCTGCACAGCGTCGACTCCCGCCGCAATCTGCTGCCTCAGGTAGGCGACCGTCATGGCCGCAAGGCGTTCGGCCATCTCGTGATAGAACTCGGCCCGCCCGAAAAGCACTGCCTTGGTTTTCGAGAAGGTTCGCGTGGAACCACCTTCGATCAGGTAGCTCGCCAGAGTGAACGGCGCGCCGGCAAAACCCAGCACCGCCGGCCTGGCCGGGTGGGCGCGCGCAAAATCAGACAGACGACCCACCAGTTCGGCCACGAACTTGGTTTGTTCCGTAGAGGATCGGTTCAACAACTCCAGGTCGCCCGTGGTTTCGAACGCGGTGTTGATGATCGGGCCGCGTCCCTCTTCGAAATGCAAATCGACCGAACCGGCCCAAAGCGGAGTCAGGATGTCCTGAAACATGATGATGCCATCGGTTTCGAAGCGCTCGAAAGGTTGGAGGGAAATCCGGTAAGCCGCGTCAACGTCCGCGCAGAGTTCCATGAAGTCGTACTTCTTGCGAATCTCGTGGTACTCGGGCAGGTAGCGACCGGCCTGGCGCATGAACCACAACGGAATGCGGGAGGGACGCTCTCCCCGGAGCGCCCTGACGAGAATGGGTTCGCCCGAACTGGAACTAGTCATGGTCGTGCTCCATTGTGCCGTGTAGGTCGCGATCTATTCCGCCTCGGTGGTCTTTCATTGCCGCGCCAGTTCGTACCCGGTGCCGTGGCGCGTCACGAAAAGAACCGGTTGGTTCGGGTCTTCTTCGAAGACGCGGCGGAAGCGAACGACGTAGTTGTCGATGGTCCGGTTCGTCGGATACGCTTCTTCGCCCCAGACTCGATTGAGGATCTCGTCGCGGGAAACGGGGCGTCCGCGGGCTTCCACGAGCAGGCGCAGGATGTCAGTTTCGCGGGCGTTGAATCGAACCACCTCAGAGTCCCGGGTGGCCGTGCCTGCGTTCAGGTCCAAGAGCCAGCGTCCGATGCGAACGGAAGACTGTGACTCGGCACGCCGCAGGCGGGCTGCCACGCGTGCCAGCAACTCCTCCAGGTCAAACGGCTTGGTCAGGTAGTCGTCTCCACCCGACTCGAAGCCGGAGAGCCGGTCCGTGAGCGCGCCCTTTGCCGACAGAAAGATCACCGGGAACCGAAAGCCCTCCGCGCGCAGCCGACGGCATAGCTCGAGGCCGTCCATTTCACCGGGCAGCATCACGTCGAAAATGGCCAGATCGGGGTTGCCTGCGTTGTGAACATCCGCGTACGCGGACTGAGCCTCTGCATGTTCGCGCACGCGAAAGCCCTCCGATTCCAGGTTGATGCGGATTCCGCGGCGAATGGAGTCTTCGTCTTCCAGGACAAGAATGCTCCCCTTCGCGCTCATCCGACCTCCTTCGATTTGAGAACGGGCAGTCGCACCTCGATCGCGGTGCCGCCGCCTTCGCGCTCGAGCGCCCGCGCCGAGCCGCCGGCGCTGCGGGACAGTTCGTGTACGATGTACAGCCCCATGCCCGTGCCCCGGTGTGGTCCGGCTCCCCCGACCCGGTAGAGTGGTTCGAAAACGCGCGTGCGCTCGGCAGCCGGAATGCCGGCGCCGCGATCCATGACGCGCAACACAACCTCGTTGCCCTCCAACATCACCGAGACCTCGATAACCTCCGATTCCGGTGCATAGGTACCGGCGTTGCGAAGCAAATTGGCGACGAGCGTCCCGGCCAGATCGGCGCGCAGGGAAACCATCGCCGGCGGCTCGCCCAGGCGACATTCCACGCGCGGTCGTCGCGAAGCGCGCGAGAACTCTGCCACGACTTCCCGGGTCACAGCAACCAAATCGCACGGTCCGCCCAGGGACGGCGACTCACCACGGTCCGTGCGCAGGCCGGCCGCCGTGAGCAGGCCGCTCACCTGCTCTTCCAGACGATCCGCATCGCGCAGAGCCGCGTGCAGAACTTCCTGCCGCTGCTCCGAAGGAAGCTCGCGTCGGAGCAGGGTCTGCAAAGCGAGTTTCACGCCTGCTATGGGAGTCTTCAGTTCGTGACTCACCGAATCCAGGAAGAGATTGCGTTCGCGCACGAGCGCGATCTCGCTTTGCAACGAGCGCAGGACGCGATAGGAACCATACCCGACCACACACAACACGAAGAGGGTTTCGGCCAGGAGCATCGCGAGCTGACGTCGATGTCTTTCGGCTCGTGCCTCACGGCGATGGGGATCCACGAGGAAGCGACCGTCCCGCTTCACCATCCCGGCGAGCAGGTCATAGGGAACGCTTTCGTGGTTGGCCATGGACTCTTCCAGAAGCTCCACGCGTTGCTCCATGACGGTGGCCGCTTCCTGGTTGATCTGAAAGAAGATGAGCCACCACGCCAGTTGGACGGCCAACAGAACGACCATCCCGATCACGATGGCAATCCGCAGCGTGAAGCGGCCGCGGGGCGTGAGGAATCTGTCAAATCGCAAACCTGGAGGCCTCCGGCGTCGCTATCGGCAAAGGTTTCACGCCCGTGGTCCGTCCTCTACCCGCGGCCGAAGTAGGCGATGGCCAGATCCGCGAGCACGTCGACTTCCCGCTCCGTCATGGGCGTACTGAGGAATCCCACTTCGTATCCCGACGGCGCCAGGTACACGCCGTTCCGGAGGCAGTGCGCGTGAAATCCTGCGTACTCGGGCATGTTGGCGCGATCGATCGCCTCAGCCCTCCGCGGCGGCTGGGCGCCACGATAGAAGTAGAAGATGGAACCCAGGCGCACCAGGCGCCACGCAAGCGACGCGCCGTTCACGCGAGCTTCCAGGCGCGCGCCCAGAGATTCGAGGCGTCGGTACGTCCCTTCGTCCAGAAGCTGGAGTTGGGCGAGGCCCGCAGCCATGGCCACCGGATTCCCGGAGAGTGTGCCCGCCTGATACACCGGACCTTCCGGCGCAAGTTGTGCGAAGATCTCGGCGCGGCCCGCAAAGGCGCCCACGGGCATTCCACCGCCGATGATCTTGCCGTAGGTGTAGAGGTCCGCGCGGATCCCGTAATGCTCGGCCGCGCCACCCGGCGCGATGCGAAAGCCGCTGATGACTTCGTCGAACAAAAGGAGCGCGCCTTCGGCCAGCGTAATTTCCCTAAGAAACTTCAAGTATTCGGGACGCTGGAGCAGCAACCCGTTGTTGGCCGGCAC